>NZ_VMOA01000100.1 GCF_020662345.1 Methylobacterium sp. W2
CCATCGCTGCCGCCAAGATGGGGTGGGATCTGTTCTCGTTCGTAAGGGGCATGCCACGATGATCTGGCGCTATTTCGGCTATGCCTGTCTCGGGATCATCTCAGGGGCCATTCTAACGATCGCCGCTGCGTTCGCCTACTACGCGCAAGACCGGCACATCCCGGTTGAGGTGAGTCGCACGGAGGTGCTGACGCCCGTCGTGAAGCCAGGTGGCAAGCTCATCATCCGGCAGACGGTGAGATACCTGCGGGACCGTCGAGGCCACGTCGACCGCGTCCTCTACGACGCTCACACGCACCGGAAATGGCTGTCCGACGTCGATTACGAGCGTCCGCCGCGCGGCCTGGGCGAGCACGTCATCACCTTCGTCGAGGACGTGCCAAGCTACTTCGAGGCAGGTGACGCCAGCTACCGCGCCGTCCCTGTCTACGCCTGCAACCTCGTCCATCAGTACCTATGGCCGCTGACGCGCGATGAGACAGTGGTACGGTTCACGGTCGAGGGGACGCCGTTCTAGCCCCATTTGGTACATTTTAGTACCATGTTCGGCAATGACCTACAAAACGTCCATAAATCCTTGATAGGCTTGCCGCTCATAACGCTGAGCAAGCCGCCTAGCTTCGGAGCAACCTGTGCCAAGCATTCAAATCACGCCTGACGCGGACTACCAAGAAAATTTGGACGATCCGTTTTATGTATTCCCCCCCATCAA
>NZ_VMOA01000101.1 GCF_020662345.1 Methylobacterium sp. W2
AAGGAGCTGGACATGAAGCGAGGTCAGAAGACGGGTGCGGAGCAGGTGGTGCTGAAGCTGCGCCAGATTGAGGTGCAGACGGCCCAGGGTAAGAGTTTGGCGATAGCGTGCCGGGAGGCGGGGATCTCCGAGCAAAGTTACTATCGCTGGCGCAAGGAGTACGGCGGCCTGCAAATCGACCAGGCCCGTCGGATGAAGGATTTGGAGCGCGAGAACGCTCGATTGCGCCGGCTCGTGGCTGACTTGTCCCTGGAGAAGCAGGTGCTGGCGGATGTCGCCTCGGGAAACTTATAGCCCCGGAGCGACGCCGGCAGGCAGTCGACGCCATCCAGGAGAAGTACGGCCTCTCGGAGCGTCACGCCTGCCGGATCGTCGGCCAGCACCGAGGCACGCAACGCTACGTGCCCACGGTACCGGCTGACGAGGATGCGCTGACCCGCGCCATCATCGCCTTGGCGTCCGAGTACGGACGCTACGGCTACCGCCGCGTCACCGCATTGCTGCAGGCAGCGGGCTGGCAGGTGGGGAAAGACCGGGTTCAGCGGATCTGGCGTCGTGAGGGGCTCAAG
>NZ_VMOA01000102.1 GCF_020662345.1 Methylobacterium sp. W2
CCTCAGTTCCCTGGCAAGTATGTGATCATCGACGGCGAGCGTCGGCTGCGTGCGAAGAGATCGCTGGGCGAGACGCACATCGATGCCGAAGAACGTCATGACGTACTGCCCATCGACCTCTACACCACGGCTTACCGAGCGAACAACGACCACGAGCGGCAGTCAATCTTCGATGACGCGATTGCGTGGCAGCAATTGATCGAGCAACAGGTGGTCGCGGATCAAAATTCGCTGGCTGAGAAGGTCACCAAAGACAAGGCATACGTCAGCAAGGTTCTTTCGCTGAACGCACTGCCGAGAGCCATTCTAGAGCGCATGGCAGAAAGTGCTGATCGTGTGGGGTTGCAGGCGGCCTACTGCCTCAAGTTGATCTTCGACCGTGTCGGGGAGGAAGGCGCTGATCGTCATCTGACGGCAGTTATCGAAGGCAAGAGAACGGTGCGCGAATTGGAGCTCATCTTGCGC
>NZ_VMOA01000103.1 GCF_020662345.1 Methylobacterium sp. W2
CGCTGAAACTGGCGACGATTGCATCAAGGTAACCGATTGCGTCGGCAGCAAAAGCAGGAACTTCCTTGATCGCTGCGTGCGCGGCCAGTTTTTGCAGCCAACGTACTTCAACTTGTACACGGAATTTCAGCAAACCATATTCGCTGAAAATCCCGCGCAGCGCGCTGACTTTATCGCCGTAGCGTCCATCGACAGGGGAAACGGCGGTCAGTGAGGATAATTCCATAGATCACAACTCCGGGGTTAAATGAGCAAGAATTTGTTTTGCCTGAGTGGTCAGGCGATTACGAGAAAACATCAGTTGCAGACGTCCGCCGCCGACCTGGTGCCAGAGCACGGCGGCGCGAATGCCTGCCAGCAGGGTTGCGCGAACTTTCGCCTGCACTTGTGGGCTTTGCAGTACAGCAGGGGAACCGGTGACCTGAATGCGCGGGCCAAGCGGGCTAATCACATCAACATAGAT
>NZ_VMOA01000104.1 GCF_020662345.1 Methylobacterium sp. W2
GCGGTGCCCAGGTATTCGGCGGCGACATCCGGGCCGAACGGTGCCGGCGGTCCCGCCGGTGTCCCGGTTCCTGCCGCCCACGCCACATACGGCGCGTTCGGGTCACCGGCGGCAGGTGCTGTGCCGGCCAAGATCGCCGCGGCGGTGTCGGTTTGGCCTGCCGCGTACAGCATGGTGGTGTGTGCGTCGACGCACCAGGGGCAGCGCAGGCTGGCCGCGACGGCGGCGGCGACGGCTTCCTTGCGGCCACGCGGCACCTGGCCCACCAGCAGTGTCTCGCGCAACGTCGCCCAGCCGGCGGTGAGCAGTCCCTCGTCCGGGGACAGCATGGCGAGCGGCTCGGGCAGCCGGCCGAACTCGCGGCGGGCCTCGGCATAGACCTCGGCGACCGCGCCGCCGGCTCGGCGGGGCGCGACGGGCTCAATATGGTTGACAAATTTCATGATTCGACTCCCTCCTGGGT
>NZ_VMOA01000105.1 GCF_020662345.1 Methylobacterium sp. W2
CGGGACGGCTCACCCGCCGCCGACGCCGGCATTCGCCAGGGCGACCGGCTGCGCAGCGTCGACGGCAAGGGTGTCGACGGCCGGCCCGTCACCGAGGTCGTCTCGTTACTGCGCGGCGACGCCGAGGACGCCTCCGCCGGTACGACGGTCTCCCTGGGCCTGCAGCGCGGCACGCGCGCGTGGAGCGAGACCCTGCGCCGGGCCCGCCTCACCACGGACCCGGTGACCGTCCGCAGGCTCACCGGCGGGGCCACCGTCATCAAGGTCGCCGCCTTCACCAGGGGCTCGGGCGACCGCGTACGCACCGCCCTCGACCGGGCGCCCGCCGACTCCGGGATCGTCCTCGACCTGCGCGGCAACTCCGGCGGACTGGTCACCGAGGCCGTCACCGCCGCCTCCGCCTTCCTCGACGGCGGCCTGGTCGCCACCTACGACGAGAACGGCGCCCAGCGCGCCCTGCAC
>NZ_VMOA01000106.1 GCF_020662345.1 Methylobacterium sp. W2
GGTATCGATGGCGATGAACGGACGGTCGCCGACTCGGCCTTCGCCGTAGTGGCGATCGCGCGTCAGGCCCGGAATATCCGCAACCAACGCGTCACGCGAGCGCGTCAGACGGTTGAAGAGGGTCGATTTGCCGACATTCGGCCGCCCTACAAGGGCAATGACTGGTTTCATGCTTGTGTGCCGCACGCGAATAGCGCCATGGCAAGTTCTGATTGTTGCAACTGCGGTTGGCATCTGCACGGCTGAATGCCTGGTGACACAGATGCAAGACGCCCGCGGAGTACGCGGGCGCAAGTTCGAGGCGGCTCAGCCGCCCCGATGTGATGTGTGTGCCGCCGCAAACCACCCGGCCGCGGCCGCGAATGTTACTTCGGCAGATAGCCGTAGACACCGCCGCCGCGGGTTTGGACGACGAGTGTCTGGCCGACCACCACAGGTGCTGCGCCAATGGC
>NZ_VMOA01000107.1 GCF_020662345.1 Methylobacterium sp. W2
GGTCTACACACGGCTGAACAGCTGAAGGGAAGACAACACCATGGGAAGCATCGTCGCCGTGGCAGGCACCTCGCACAGCCCCATGCTCGGCATGGAGCCCGAGAAGATGTGGAGCCTGCGGGGCGAACACGACAAGGCCAACACCGAGTTGTACGACACCGACGGGGTCATCCGTCCGTACACCGAAATCGCCGAACGCGCCGGCGACCGCTATCTGGCAGAACTCAAGCCCGAGGTCTGGGACCGGAAGTTCACCCAGGCGCAGGCCTACATCAAGCGGCTCGCCGAGGACCTCTTCTCGCTCGAACTGGACGCGGTCGTCGTCGTCGGCGACGACCAGGACGAACTCTTCTCCCACCAGAACCTCCCCTCCGTCGCCGTATACCACGTCGAGGAGATGACCACCCACCATCCCGTCGACATGGGCCTCGGTCAGCAGATCATCGAAGTGC
>NZ_VMOA01000108.1 GCF_020662345.1 Methylobacterium sp. W2
ATCCGTACGAGTCTGAATTCATGCGGCAGCCCGAAAAGCTCATCGTTTGGCGAGTGTTCGTGGGCCCGAACGATGTCACACAAAGCGTCATCGACGCAGCCGTGGCCGACGCGTTCCGATACTGGCGCGTATCCAGTGTGCTCGACGGTGGTTCGCGGTGGGATCGTTGGCGCATCGGAATGCTGCGGCGCCGAGACCGTTACCAATCGGCGGAGAAGGCGATGACGACTCGGCCAAGCCTGGTAGCAAGGGCCGTCGGCGCGTTCCTTGCCTGGTGGCCTGTTGCTGCCTTCGTCGCGTTTAGTGCCCTCGTGACGGTCGTGACCGGCTGGCACGACTTCAGCGACAAGTTTGGTGCCGCTTTCCACTCAACATCCACCGCAGCGAAAGAGTCGACGACTACATCAAAGACAGGCCGCGCCAGCGAAGCGGCGGCGGCCCCCTCGAC
>NZ_VMOA01000109.1 GCF_020662345.1 Methylobacterium sp. W2
ATATTGCAAAATAGCCATGTATTAGTTTTAGCTATAGGAATGTTACTAGTTATTTTATTAGGAGACGTAGATTTATCAGTAGGATCAGTAGTAGCGTTTGTTGGAGCCGCCTCTGCTGTTATGATGGTTCAATGGCAATGGCATCCGATGATGGCTATTTCAGTTTCTTTATTAGTTGGTGGATTAATAGGAGCTTGGAACGGATTTTGGGTCTCTTATATTGGAATTCCAGCCTTTATTGTTACACTTGCAGGATTACTATCCTTTAGAGGACTAACGCAAGTTATCCTTGGAGGAACCACACTTGCACCTTTTCCGACATTTTTCACTAAATTGAGTTCTGGTTATATTCCTGATTTTATTGGTGGAGGTGAACTGCATGTAACTTCAATCTTGATAGGATTAATTTTATCCTTACTTGCAGTTTGGAACATGTGGAA
>NZ_VMOA01000010.1 GCF_020662345.1 Methylobacterium sp. W2
GCCGGGGCGGGCGTCGCCTGGGGAGCGTCCTGAGCCATCCCTTGCGTCCTGTCCTGGCTCACTCCCTGGGCCTGCGCCGGACCGGCCATGACGGCTACCGTCAACAGGCCGGCGAGAAGGCCGGCGCGGGAACGCACGAGGCGGATCATCGGCCCGCTCCGGTGCCGCGCCCGTTCGCCAGCGTTTCCGGCACCGGCGTCAGCGGCCCCTTGCCGGAGAACCAGGACAGCAGGTTGTCGACCACGAGCCGGCCCATGACCTCGCGGGTATGGACGGAGCCGGAGCCCACATGCGGCAGCAGGACGACCCGTTCCAGGCCGAGAAACGCCTCCGGCACATGGGGCTCGGTGGCGAAGACATCGAGGCCGGCCCCGTGGATCCTGCCGGATCGCAGGGCTTCGATCAGCGCCGGCTCGTCGACGAGGCTGCCGCGGGCGACGTTGACGACGATCGCGTCGGGGCCGAGGGCGTCGAGAATCTCGGCATTGACGATCCCGTTCGTCTCCGGGCCGCCGGGCGCCACGATCATCAGGACGTCCACCGCCCGCGCCATCTCCAGCAGGGTCGGGTGGAAGGCGTAGGTCACGTCCTCCTGCCGGCGGCGGCCGTGATAGGAGAGGGTGACGCCGAAGCCTTCGAGGCGATGCGCGATGGCCCGTCCGATCCGGCCGAGGCCGAGGATGCCCACATGCCGGCCGCGCAGGGTCGCGGTGAGGGGGTAGGTCCGCGTCGGCCAATGCCCGGCGCGCAGGTAGCGGTCCGCCTGCGGGATTTCGCGGAGTGTCGCGAGCAGCAGCCCGAGGGCGAGATCGGCCACCTCGTCGGAGAGCACGTCGGGCGTGTTGGTGACGACGATGCCCCGCTCCGCCGCGGCCCCGACATCGATCGTGTCGTAGCCGACGCCGAAACTCGCCACGATCTCAAGGTGGGGCAGCCGCTCGATCAGGGCGCGGTCGACGGGTGCCTGCGCCCCGGTGGCCATGGCGCGGATGCGCGGTCCGATCTCGCGATAGAACGCGTCGCGATCCGGGGCGGTGTCGGCGCGGTGGAGTGTGAAGGCGGCGGCCAGCGCGTCCATGACGCTCGGCTGCATCGGCTTCAGGAGCAACAGGTCGGCAGGCTGCATGTCGCGCTCGTCATCCGTCCCCCGGAACCGGCCATGAAGAGGAATGGCCATGAGGGCATACGGCTGTAATCCGCCGTCCGGGCAGGGTCCAGCCTCGCGAATGGCCCTGGGCCGGCCAGGCTCGCCATGCGGCGCGCGAGTGGCCATCATGCCTCGGATGCACCGTGTGCGCCGGCCTACTTCCATGCGGGCCTTTCGAACACTACTAAAGAGGGCGAGCGTCACATGCCTGCCCGTGATCCCATCAACGACGAAAACCGAAACAGCCACGCCATGACTGCCCCGCGCACCCTCTACGACAAGATTTGGGACGACCACGTGGTCGATGTCGAGCCGGACGGCACCAGCCTCCTCTACATCGACCGCCACCTCGTCCACGAGGTGACGAGCCCACAGGCCTTCGAGGGGCTGCGCGTGGCCGGACGGCGCGTGCGCCACCCGGAGAAGACCCTGGCGGTGGTGGATCACAACGTCCAGACCTCGGACCGCCGCTTCGGCATCGAGGATCCGGAGAGCCGCCTCCAGCTGGAGACGCTGGCCGAGAACGTGCGCGACTTCGGCATCGAGTTCTACGACGCCCTCGACCGGCGCCAGGGCATCGTCCACGTCATCGGGCCCGAACAGGGCTTCACCCTGCCGGGCCAGACCATCGTTTGCGGCGACAGCCACACCTCGACCCACGGCGCCTTCGGGGCGCTGGCGCATGGCATCGGCACCTCTGAGGTGGAGCACGTGCTCGCCACTCAGACGCTGCTGCAGCGCAAGGCCAAGAACATGCGCGTCACCGTGGACGGCATCCTGCCGCCGGGCGTCACCGCCAAGGACATCATCCTCGCCATCATCGGCGAGATCGGCACCGCCGGCGGCACCGGCTACGTCATCGAATATGCCGGCGAGGCGATCCGCGCCCTCTCGATGGAGGGGCGCATGACGATCTGCAACATGTCGATCGAGGGCGGCGCCCGCGCCGGCATGGTGGCGCCCGACGCCATCACCTACGCCTACGTCAAGGACCGCCCCAAATCCCCCAAGGGCGAGGTGTTCGAGCGGGCCCGCGCCTATTGGGACAGCCTCGCCACCGACGAGGGCGCCTTCTTCGACCGTGAGGTCCGCCTTGATGCCGCCAGCCTGCCGCCCCTGGTGAGCTGGGGCACCAGCCCCGAGGATGTGGTCTCGATCTCCGGCCTCGTGCCCGATCCGGCCGCCATCGCCGACGAGAACAAGCGCCAGTCGAAGGCGAAAGCCCTCGACTATATGGGCCTCACGCCGGGCACGAAGATCACCGACATCACCCTCGACCGGGTCTTCATCGGTTCCTGCACCAACGGCCGCATCGAGGATCTGCGCGCCGTGGCCAAGATGGTGGAGGGCCGCAAGGTCCATCCGTCGGTCTCGGCGATGGTGGTGCCGGGCTCCGGCGTGGTGAAGGCCCAGGCGGAAGCGGAAGGCATCGACCGCATCCTCAAGGAGGCCGGGTTCGACTGGCGCGAGCCGGGCTGTTCCATGTGCCTCGGCATGAATGCCGACCGCCTCAGCCCCAACGAGCGCTGCGCCTCCACCTCGAACCGCAACTTCGAGGGCCGCCAGGGCCATCGCGGGCGCACCCACCTCGTCTCCCCGGCCATGGCCGCCGCCGCCGCCGTGGCCGGCCGCTTCGTCGACATCCGCGAGTGGCGCGGCGAGGCCTGAGCCCCGAGCTTGGGCGGAATCGGCGAGACGGGCCGGAATCGCGATTGACGCGGCCGGCCCGTCCGCTTAAACGAACCTCCGCGTCGGCAAACATCTGCCGACCGGCCCAGGTGGCGGAATTGGTAGACGCGCTGGTTTCAGGTACCAGTCTTGCAAGAGGTGAAGGTTCGAGTCCTTTCCTGGGCACCAAGCGACCTTAGGTCGTTGCTCCGTTGAACATGTAGGATCAGACCGACCCACCCGAACGGGTTTCGATCCTCGCCATGAGATGGCACGCTGCCCGCGCGAAGACGGGATCTCTCTAGGTCAAGTTTCGTTTTTCGGCTGACGAGCCCAACCGGGTCGCAGACGCGTCATTACGGTGGAGCTTCCGGGTTCGACATCCCGGCTTCGACCGTCGCGTCGCCTCCCTTTAGCGTGAAGACCGCGGCACCCATCCCGGGATCAGGCACAAGGTGCGACCACGCGTGAGGCGGCCGTCATGGTCAAGCGCACGGATAGAGGCAGCATCCGTGCGTCGGGAATTCAACGTCTCATAAAAAGCTGCCGCATATCGCGCCTTTTCACTCGATCGGAATCGGGACCGAGGACAGCTTCTTGACGACATGAAGCGGTAGCGTGCATTCGCTCTTGCCCCCTGGATACTCCGATATCGCACGCTGATCATATGTGATCGTCGCCGATGTCGAGTCGAACGTCCAATGGGCCGCCTCTTCATTGATTGCGGACGCCTGTTTCCTGGCATCGGCCAATTCAAGTGTTTCGATGTTGCGATCATCTTCCGTTTGCTGTGCTTTTGAAACCTGATCGCCGTCTTGTCGTTTCCACTGCTTACGGATCTGGCTGAAGCAGGTCTTGTCGATGAGATGTCTCGCCTTTTCATCGAACCAGTCGGTAATTGTCACGGCCTTGCCTGACCGGAGGTCGAAATTGATGTTCTGGGTCCAGGACAGGCCATGCGCCGCGCCTTGAGCGTATTCGTCGGCGTCGACGCAGATCGAAATGAAGCTTGGTGACGCATAGACGAGGGTGCCGTCCACACTCCACGTGCCGGTCTCCCCCCCTCCCGCACCGTCCATCTTCACCGGCAGATCCGAGACGGCTTTGTCGATCAGCAGATTGAAGGCTCTCTCCGCGTCGGTCGAGGGCTTGTTGAAACGGAAGAGGGATGCGGATCTGTTCCATTCGCCGTCCTTGCCGTCGGCCCCGACGTCGTAGGGTACCAAAGCGCCCAATAGGCCGGGACCGTCTTCCGGTATGGCGGCGCTCATGCTCCTGAGCGCATCCATCCTGTCTTTGCTGGACGTGATGATGCAGGCGACGAGGTCTTTTCCTTTGTCGGAACAGCTTTGGCTGCGGGTCTGCAGCCATTTCCTCTGTCCCTCAAGCAAAGCCTTGCCGCTCACGCTATCGAAGCTATGATGGAGGTTGGTGTAAGCTTTCACCATTCCGTCATCGGCTGATTTTGCAGCAGGGTTCGTACAGATGGCCCTGTCGACGGCGTCCGTGGCCGTGTCGCAGTGTTTCGGCGTTTCTGCTCGGCCGATTGTCGGGAATGTCAGGAAGACTGTCATCATTACGCTGAGAGATGACGCGGTCATGAATGTGCTCGACATTGCAAAAACTCGATCAGGCGAGAGACAAAAAGCGTTGCGATTGCTGACGTTCCGTTCGATCTGGCTAGCATCCGATTGTTTGAGACGCCGTTACAACTTTGGCTCACGGCGGTGAGATGAATCGGATGCCTTCCGAATGGTGAATGAGTGACGGGTTCTGTAATCGGGCCTCTGCCGTCAAGGGGTGCCGTGCTGCCGCGCCTGCCGAAGGTCCGCACAGGGTGGACGGTGGACCTTTCGCCCGCAGAGACGTCGGTTGGCATCCGGGGAGAAAGCCGGGATGCGGCCGAGCCGCTACCAGGCTGTGAACGTCAGTTCGCCGAAGGCGCGATGGTCTGCCCCAATCCTGAAGGCCATCGCGATCAGCCCGTAAACCTCGCCGACAGTCACCAGCTTCCCGTAGGACCCGTTCCGCTCCGGTTGCGGAAAGTCCATCAAGATAATCCGAAGATGACTGGCATCCTCGACGTCGTTAGGAATGCTTGCCTCGAAGTAGAATTGGACCGCCCTGTTCCGGGCGTCGATCAGGCCGAAAAAATTTCCCTCGACGCCGCGGACCTCGTCGGACCAGATCAAGCCGGCCTCCCCGAGATCAACCTCCCTGGCCTGATCAGAGGTGACCTCAATACCGCAGCCTTTCCAAAACGCCCTCATCAGCAGTCCCTCGAACCTTTCCTCACCGCGATCTGATCATCCATCATACTACGGTGGAATGTCTGCGACGGGTCGAAAGTTCGCATCCTCCGGTCGCGCTGGGCGCGCGCTCGGCGGTCATGTTATCTCACACGTCGATCTCGCCACCCACGGGACTCTTGGCTTCTGTCCGTGGTCGGCACGCGGGCCGCCACATGATCGCGTTCCGATGAGAGGCGAGCCTATATGCGACAGCGGACTTGGCCCAGAGGCCAGCACACCCGTCATTCCGGCTTCATCTCCCGCCCGTCCCCGTGAGGACGACCTTTCGAGTCCAGGCGCGCCCGGCCTCGATCCCTGCAAACCGTGAGATGCCTACGCGGCGGCCGGAGCCTCGACTGCGCTGAAGCGGAAGGTCGTGCCGTCCACCCACATCCGGTGCATCACCACCGCCATCTTGCGCGCCAGCGCCACCGTCGCGCGCTTGTTGCCCTGGCGCTGGGCTACCTTCGTCGCCCACGCCCTTAGCCCGGACCACTTCTTGACCCGGTGCAGCATCACGTGCGCCGCTTCGAACAGCGCCGCCCGCGCCTCGGTATCGCCGGTTTTGGTGATCCGCCCGTTCCGGTCCACCTCCCCGGACTGATGCTTGCGCGGCACCAGGCCGAGGATCGCCCCGACCGAACGCGACTTGGCGAACCGGGCCGGATCCTCGATGGCGGCGATGAAGGTCAGGCCGACCACGGCCCCGACGCCTGGCACCGTCATCAGCCTACGGCAGACGGCGTGCTCGCGGGCGATCTCCAACACCACGCGGTTGAGCCGGTCGAGCGAGAGCAGCATCGCCGCATGCGCCTGCAACAGCACGTCGAGGATGGCCGCCACGCGTGGCAGGTCGGCCGTCAGCTCCCGCACCCGTTCCGAGAAGGTCCGGCGCTTGGCGGTGCCAAGCTTGATCCCGAACAGGCAGAGCGACCCGCGAATTTGATTCTCCACGTCGCTGATCTTCAGCACCAACGTTTTGCGGCTGGTCAGCAACGTGCGCAGCTCCATCGTCCGGCGTGCCTTCACGTGGACCTGCCGGAACCAGCCGGTGCGCAGCATCTGAGCAAGGCCGCGCGCGTCGTTGCGGTCGGTCTTGTGGGTCATCGCGACCATCGCGGCGCGGGCGTGCCGCGCGTCCATGCAGACAACGTTGGGCACGCCAAGTTCGGTCATCTTCTCGCATAGCCAGCCTGCCAGCGCCCCGGTCTCCAGGCCGACACGGGTCAGCGGTAGGCCGAGAGCGCCAAGCCAGGTCGCCAGCGCTTCCGGTTCGCTGGCGACCTTGGCCTCGCGGAGGATTTTGCCCTCCTCATCGACGACGCACACCGACGTCTCCGCCAACGAGACATCCAGACCGGCGTAGTAGCGCATGACCCTGCTCCCGGATGATCGGTCGCGGGCGTCGCGCCGGCAGACCGGATTGAACCACCGAGCAGCTTGCCACGATCCGCGACGCGGGGAAGGCTGGCGACGGCCCGATTACCCGATCTGCGCAGGGCCGAGACTCACAGAGCCGGCGGTCGTGCCGGTGCTGTTGGAGATACCGGCACGACCCTGACCGGTCCCGGAAGGCGCTGCAGCGGGTTGACGCCGCGAGCCCCCGCCAGCCAGGGTGCCGCCGCCCGGGACGTTGCACAGGCCGCGAACCGGACACCGGGCAAGCCCCACCGACGCTGACGTCCCACGCGCGAGAGACGCTTCCACGATGGTTCTTCCACGCTTCCGCCGCGCCACCGGCCGGCTGTTCGCCCTCCTTGGCCTCGTCGTTGGCCCCCTCCTCTCCGCCCCGCTCCTCTCCATCTCGCTCTTGCCGGCCCGCGCCGCCGAGGCGGTCTTCCCGCCCGCCGGCGCGATCGGTCTCGTGCCGCCCGCCGGCATGACGCCCGCCAGGAGCTTCGCCGGTTTCGAGCATCCCTCCGGCGCCTCCATCGTCATCGTCGCGATGCCGGCCGAGGCCTATGGGCAGCTCGCCGAAAAGTTCACCCCCGAATCCCTGCGCGCGACGGGCTTTGCCGCCGTCGGAGCGGCCGAGGCGCTGCCGGTCGCTGGCGGCGAGGGCCGTGTCCTGCGCGGCAGCCAGTCGGCCAGGGGGATCACCTACACCAAGTGGGTCGCGGTGGTGCGCGGCGGGGACGGCACCGGCCTCGTCACCGTGCAGGTTCCGGAAGCGGCCCGTGGGCAGGTGCCGAACCAGGCGGTGGAGGCTGCCCTCGGCACCATCGCGTTCCGCTCCCCCGGCAATGTCGCCGACCAGATCGCGGCCTTGCCCTACACGGTGGGGGATCTGGCGGGGTTCCGCCCGGTCCGCACGCTGATGGGAAATACCCTCCTGCTCACCGATGGCCCCAAGGACGTCGATCCCGAAGGCACGCAGACCCTCGTCATCGTAGCGCCCTCCCTGGGGAAGGCTCCGGTCGCGCCCGGGCAGCAGAGCGCTTTCGCCCGCAAGGCGCTGGGCACCCTCCGCGAGGTTCAGAACATCGCGGTCACCGACGAGACCCGCACCAGCGAGGGCGGCGCGGTCCTCATCCGCCTGCGCGCCACCGGCAAGGACGTGCGGTCCGGCCGAAAGGTCGGGGTGAGCCAGACGATCCGCTTCGATGGGAAGAGCTATCTGCGCGTCATCGGCCTCGCCGGCGCGGACCAGCCGGACGCCCTCGCACGGGCCGAGCGCGTCGCCGCCTCGGTGGTTCCGCGCTGAGCAGGCGGGGCGACGCCGGTCTCTGCCGCTTCGATGGCGCGGCAGGCCAGCCTCCTGCGCCGTTTCGTGCCGGCCAAGCAGTTCGACAAGAGCGACCGCAAGCAGATGCGCCTTCCCCTAGTCTCGTGAAGCTCCACGTCTCGAGCACCCAGGGCGGGGCGCGCTTCGTGTGGCTCTACGAACCTGTCTGATCGGATGTCTCGGCGGATGCTCATGCCAAAGCCGCTCCTCCCACCAGACCACCTCATCCTGAGGCGCCCTTCGCCTCGGCGAAGGGCCTCGAAGGAGGTTTCCAGAGCCCACTGCGATATCTGGAGTCCTCCTTCGAGGCCGCTACGCGGCACCTCAGGATGAGGTAAGCCCTTGGAAAACCAACTCAAACAAGATCTTAGGGCCGACCGGGATTGACCATCGGGTCGGCCTGTAGCCGCGCCGCGGCCAGATCGATGAAGGCGCGCACCTTCGCCGGCGCGCGCCTTCCCTCCAGGCTCACGATATGGACCGGGACCGGCACCGCGTCCGGATCGTCGAGGACCAGCCTGAGCCGGCCCTCGGCCACCGAGGGCGCCACCTGATAGGACAGCAGGGGTGCGATCCCCTGGCCGGCGAGGGCGGCCGCCAGGACCGCGTCGATGGTGTTGCAGATCAACCGTGATTGCGTGGCGCCACGCGTCGGCCCTTCGGCCGGGGAATGGCGCTCGAAGGGCAATCGCGTTCCCATCAAACCGATGGTCGCGTGGCGGTGCAAATCCCCCATCGATTGCGGTGTCCCGTGCCGGTCGAGATAGTCCGGCGCGGCGCAGAGAACCCTGCGGACCGTGCCGACCCGGACCGCGACGAGCCCGGAATCGGCGAGATGGCCGATGCGGATTCCTACATCTGCGCCCTCCTCGATCAGGTTGACCACCCGGTCGAGGAACAGCGCGCGCACGCTGACGGCCGGGTAGCGCGCAAGAAACTCCGTGACGGCGGGCAATACATAAAGCCGACCGAATTGCACCGGAGCGGTAATCGTCAAGATTCCGGAAGGTGTCGCATAGGCGCCGGCCGCGAGTGTTTCGGCCTCTTCTGTGTCCGCGAGGATGCGGCGGCAATCCTCCAGATAGCGTCCGCCCACCTCGGTGAGCATCAGCGAGCGCGTGGTCCGGGTCAGCAGGCGGGTTCCGATCCGGTTCTCCAGGGCGGCCACCGCACGGGTCACGGCGGGCGGGCTCATGTTCAGCTGGCGTGCCGCAGCGGCGAACCCCCCGCTCTCCGCCACCCGCACGAAGACCCGCATCGCCTGCCACCGATCCATGCCGGCCTCCTCCGTACCCGCAGATTATTCCATCCAGCGGAATAGTCGATTGCGGAGAATGCCGGTTCACGCGTTCCAGGCAAGGGTCTCTCATGTGCCCGTGGCCGGCGCCCTCGTCCGGCCGTCGCGGAGACATGTCATGAAGCTGTTCCACATGGCCCTGTCCGGGCATGCGCACCGGGCCCGCCTGTTCCTGTCCCTGGTGGGCGCGGATTGCGAGATCGTGGAGCTCGATCTTGCCGCCGGCGCGCACAGGACGCCGGACTTCCTCGCCCTGAACCCCTTCGGCCAGGTGCCGGTGCTCGTGGACGGCGACGTGATCGTTCCGGATTCGAACGCCATCCTGGTCTACGTGGCGAAAAAGCTCGGGCGCACGGATTGGCTGCCCGAGGATGCCCTGGCGGCGGCGCGGGTCCAGCGCTGGCTCTCGGTGGCGGCCGGGCCCATCGCCTTCGGGCCCGCCGCCGCCCGCCTGATCACCCTGTTCGGCGCGAATTTCGACGCCGCGGAGGTGATCGCTCGGGCCCATCAGATCCTCGGCCGCATCGAGGCCGAGCTCGGCGGCCGCTCTTGGATCGCCGCCGATCACCCGACCATCGCGGATGTGGCCCTCTACAGCTACATCGCCGCAGCACCCGAGGGGAATGTCGACCTTGCGCCCTATGCCGAGATCCGGGCCTGGCTCGGCCGTATCGAGGCGCTGCCCGGCTTCGTGGCCCTTCCGACGACAGTGGTCGGCCTGCGCGCGGCCTGAGTCGAGACCCTCTCACGGGAGATCCCCCCATGTCGTCATCCGACCATCACTCCGCCTCGCCCTGGCACCGGGGCGAGATCGCGATCCAGAACCATGCCGGCGTCGCCGCGCGCATGGCCGAGCTCGGCCCCCGCGTCATCCGCGACCGGATGATCGAGCAGCATCGCGACTTCTTCCGGCAACTACCCTTCGTGGTGCTCGGGGCCGTCGACTCGGAGGGCGACGTCTGGGCGACGATCCGGGCCGGCGAGCCGGGGTTCCTCGAAGCGCCGGATCCCGTCCGTCTCCGGGTACGGGCTGCCGCCGACCCCGGCGATCCCGCGGAGGCGGGCCTGACGGAGGGAGCGGCGGTGGGTCTGCTCGGGATCGATCTCGCGACGCGGCGGCGGAACCGCCTGAACGGGATCGTGCAGCGCAGGGAGGGCGACGGTTTCGAGGTCCGGGTGCAGCAGAGCTTCGGCAATTGCCCGCAATACATCCGTGTCCGGCAGGGTACGGAGCGTTTGCTGAATTCCATCGCGGCGGCCCCGGAGACCGGCCATGGCCTCGACGAGCGCGCCCGTGCGCTCATCGCCGAGGCCGATACGGTCTTCGTCGCCACCTATGCGGACGGGGAGGAGGGGGACCGGCAGGTCGACGTCTCGCATCGCGGCGGCGCGCAAGGCTTCGTGCGGATCGGCGCGGACGACGTGCTCACGGTCCCGGATTATTCCGGCAACCGGTTCTTCAACACGTTGGGAAACATCCGCGCCAATCCCCGCGCCGGACTCCTCGTCATCGATTTCATCACCGGCGACCTGCTGCAGATGACCGGCCGGGCCGAATTGGTCCTCGATTCCCCCGAGATCGCGCGTTTTCCGGGCGCCGAGCGGCTCTGGCGCTTCGCACCCCGAACCTTCGTCCGACGGGCTGGCGCCGTGCCACCCCGGTGACGGGAGCCCCGGCGCCGGGCTCGCTTCAGCGACGACGGCCCTGGCTCGCGCGGAGCACCTTGCGGGCCCGGGCCACGTGGATCGCGGCCACCTTCATCAGGAGGTGGCGTACGACATCCGAAGGAGCGCTCGCGGCACAGTCCCGCAGGGCGATCGCCGCCCGCACATGCATCAGCGCCCTACCCAGCATCCGATCCCCGCTCTCCGCCCGATCCCCTCCTGGTCTAGCGGCGCGGTGCTTAAGGCATCATCAAGCCGGATGCGTAGAGGCCGGTCCGGCACCGGGGGGGCCGTGCGGGGAGTACCGATCCGCTGTGAGAGTTGACGCCGGCCGTTGGGACTGCCAACCCGGCCGCATTGCGGGCGCGGCCGATCCCTCGGTCCGCAGGAGTACCGAATCTTCATGTCCGATCTGCTTGAGACGATCCGCCGAACCCTCGTGCCGATCCACAAGGAGGGCTACCCCTTCATCCTGATCGGCATCGTGCTGACCGTGCTGTTCGGCTATTTCGCCCAGTTCGCCGGCTGGATCTTCCTGATCCTCACCCTGTGGGTCTGCTACTTCTTCCGCGATCCCGAGCGCGTCACCCCGGTGGCGGACGGCCTCGTGGTCTCGCCGGCCGACGGCCGGGTGAACCTGATCTCCACCGTGCTGCCGCCGCCCGAGCTCGACCTGCCGCAGGAGCCGATGACGCGGATCTCGGTCTTCATGAACGTGTTCGATTGCCACGTGAACCGCGTCCCCGTCACCGGCAAGATCGGCCAGATCGTTTACACGCCCGGCCTGTTCCTCAATGCGGAGCTCGACAAGGCCAGCGACGACAACGAGCGCAACGGCCTCGTCATCGAGACCACCCATCGCGGCAGCCCCCTGCGCGTCGGCGTCGTGCAGATCGCCGGATTGGTGGCCCGCCGCATCGTCGGCTGGGTCCAGGCGAACGATACCCTGAACGTGGGCGAGCGCTTCGGCCTGATCCGCTTCGGCTCGCGCGTGGACGTCTACCTGCCGGTGGGCACGCGCGTGCTGGTCGGCCTCGGCCAGAAGGCGGTGGCGGGCGAGACCGTGCTCGCCGATCTCGGCGGCGGCCCCGAGCGCAGCTTCCGCCGCATCTGATCCCGCACGGCCCCGCCCGGCGGGGTCGCGATCCTTCGCGGACGGTGTCCCACAGGCCCGTTCGCCCGTCTTTCTGAAAAGGCGCGTCATGGACGATCTCTTTCCGCCCTTCGAGCCGGATGCCAACGAGCCGAAGCCGCGCCGCTTCAAGGCGGTGCCATTCCGGATGATCGCGCCCAACATGATCACCCTGATGGCGGTCTGCCTCGGGCTGACCGCGATCCGTCTGGCCTTCGAGGGCAAGTTCGAGCCGGCGGTGATCGCCATCGTCGCGGCCGCCTTCCTCGACGGGATCGACGGGCGCGTCGCCCGCATGCTCAAGGGGACGTCGCGTTTCGGGGCCGAGCTCGATTCCCTCGCCGATTTCGTCAATTTCGGCTGCGCTCCGGCGCTCATCCTCTACGGCTTTGCCCTGAAGGAGCTGCGCTCGCTGGGCTGGATCGTCGCCCTGATCTTCGCCATCGCCATGGCCCTGCGTCTCGCCCGCTTCAACGCGATGCTCGACGATCCCAACCGGCCCGCCTGGAAGAAGGACTTCTTCGTCGGCATGCCGGCGCCGGCCGGAGCGCTGACCGCGTTGCTGCCGCTCTATCTCCACTTCCTCGGCCTGCCGTTCGAGCGCTGGGCCGCGCCGGTGGTGCTCGGCTACACCCTCTGCATCGCCCTCCTCGTGGTCTCCACGGTGCCGACCTTCTCCGGCAAGACCATGGGCAAGCGCGTGCCGCGCGAATGGGTGCTGCCGATCTTCCTCGTCGTGGTCGCGGCCTTCGGCCTGTTCATCAGCTATCCGTTCGAGGCC
The DNA here is from genome assembly GCF_020662345.1 of Methylobacterium sp. W2. Classification (GTDB taxonomy): domain Bacteria; phylum Pseudomonadota; class Alphaproteobacteria; order Rhizobiales; family Beijerinckiaceae; genus Methylobacterium. Next base: position 12,707 of record NZ_VMOA01000010.1, read on the forward strand.
ATGGTGGTGATGGCGGGCGGCTACCTCGTCACCCTGCCGATCGGGGCGGCGCAGTATCGGCGCCGGGCGAAACTCGAGGAGCGTCTCGACGCAACCGGTCGTGGACAGATCGAACCGGCGCCTGTCGAAACCTGATCGCCTCGCCTAACCTCCCGGCAGGAAACCCACTGGGCTTGGGCTTGGGAGGCGACGATGCTGGAAGAATTCAAGAAATTCGCACTGCGCGGCAACGTCGTCGATCTGGCCGTGGGCGTGATCATCGGTGCCGCCTTCGGTGCCATCGTCACCTCGGCCGTCCAGGACGTGTTCATGCCGATCATCGGCGCGGTGACCGGCGGCCTCGACTTCTCGAACTACTACATCGCCCTGTCGTCGAGCGTGCAGAAGGGCGCGGCCTATGTCGACGCCAAGAAGCAGGGCGCGGTGATCGGCTACGGCCAGTTCATCACCGTGGCGCTCAATTTCATGATCGTCGCCTTCGTGCTGTTCCTCGTGATCCGGGCCATGAACAAACTTCAGACCCAGGAGGAGGCAAAGCCCGCTCCTGAAACGCCGGCCGACGTGAAGCTGCTCGGCGAGATTCGCGACATCCTGGCGGCGAAGCCGACCCTATGACGTCCCCGCGCTCGAAGCTCGCTCAGGGGTTCGAGCGTCGCGCCCCGAAGCGAGCGTTGCCGACCCGCGCTCCGATCTTCGGCCCAGTGGCGCGTCAGAAGCGGTAGCCGATTCCGCCGCCGACGATCACCGTGTTCATCTCGACCTTGGCGCCGATGGCGGCATGTCCCAGCGTGTAGCCGGGAAGCCAGATCTTCTTGACCTCGGCATTGGCGTACCAGTTGCCGCCGAGATGATAGTCGAACCCGGCCTGAAGCAGCAGGCCGGCGATGGGATCGACGCTGAAGGCGGTCACGAAGCCCCCGGCGGGCTCCGTCTGGAGCGGTACGGACAGGCTGAGGCCCAAACCGACATAGGGCTTGAAGGGTCCGTCGGAGAAGGCGTGATACTGGATCGCCGCGAAGCCGCCGAAGCTCTGGATCGCTCCGATGGGGATGTCTCCCACCAGCGATCCCTTGATCACGGGCTTCGTCCGGATGATGCCGGCCTGTCCCGCGACGGCCAGATTGCCGGTGAGGAAATACGTGACGTCGGCATCCGGCAGAATCATCGCGGGCATCCTGACCGTACCGCCGATCAGATCGATCCGGGACCGTTCGTCGACCGCGAACATGCCGATGACGCGGGCCCGCACCAAGACATCGCCCGCTGCAAAGCCTGCCCTCGCCGGAAGCGGCGCGCCGACGGGAAGGGTTTCGTCCGCACCCAGGCAGACGGAGGAGCCCATCGACACGGCAAGTCCTGCCAGACCCAGATGCCGGACAGCCACGCCCCACGCCGCCCCTTCACGAGCCTTGAGACGAAGACGCGGCCTCCATGGCACCGCAAAGATCGATCGGTCCCGTGCACCGATGGTTGTAGCGCGTGGGGAACCGGTCCTTGTCATCAGATCAGCCTATGAACTAGACAATAACCGTTCCTTACCGGCCCCTGAAAGAATGTCTGCTTGTGACAGCTTTGCTATTCTTTCGTGTGGAAATCTGATTTCCTGGCATGTAAGCCCGCAGGCGTGTTTGAGATAGTGAAAAAATTGGCGTGTTTGTTCTCTGTGCATTAATAAAGTCGCCGCACGCTCAGCCAAGGGTGGACTTCGACCAAGTATGAAACATTATTTCATGTCGTTAAATTCTCCAACACAACGGCACTTCAGGAAGTGTGATCCGCATCGCCGCGTCGGTACGCCCATCGCGTATCGGATGCCCCTCGGCGGCGGAAGCGCCGTCCGTCGCCCCGTCATCGGCGTCTAGTGAAAGGTCGGAACCGTGTCCCTTGACGTCGATACGCTTCAGTTCGCGACGCTGACGTCGCGCGGGGCCTATCTCGCCGTGTTCATCGTCGTGGTGCTCAGGCAACGCAACGAGATCTATCTCTGGCATTGGATCGCCTCGGTCATCGTGTCGATCCTCACGACCATGTTCATGATGAGCGGCCCCCTCGGCGGATGGATGACGCTGTCGCAAGGGCTGGTGACCTATTGCGGCTTCGGGACGAGCTTGGCCTTGACCTGGAGCGGATTGCGGCTCTTCTACGGCCGCTCGGTCGCACCGTCTCATCTCATGGTTCTGGCTTGCCTGCCGGGCATCCTGCATACCGGAGCATTGCTGGTCGGTCTGTCGCCACGGATTGCCTTGGCACTCGTGTTCGCGCCCTGCCTGCTGACGACGGTTCTGGCAATCCATGAATGTGTTCGGACACGCGCGGGTGACCATCTCTGGTCGCAATATATCATCGTGGCTGCGATGAGCTTCTATGCCCTGAGCTTCGCGGCTTCACTGGCCGTTCTCGTCGCTACGGACCTGCCGATGCAGACCGAGGAGGCCGCCCGCATGTCCCTCGCGGTCGATCAGGTGTCCGGCATCCTGGTCCATTTCGCGTATCTCGCCATGTCGGGCGAACGCGCCAGCCTTCGCCTCGGCCGTCTCGCCCAGACCGATCCGTTGACCAGCCTCGCCAATCGTCGGGGGTTGATTGAGACCCTGCGCCGAACGTGGTGGTCGAAATGGGAAGGGCAGCCGGTCGGAATCCTGATGGCCGACATCGATCATTTCAAATCGATCAACGATCGCTTCGGGCATCTCAGCGGTGACGAGGTCCTGATCGCGTTCGCCGGCCTCGTCGCCAACACCATCCGCCGGGACGACATCGCCGTGCGCTGGGGCGGCGAGGAGTTCCTGGCCGTCCTGCCCGGCGCTGAGCTGGAGCAGACCTTGGCCATCGCCGAACGCCTGCGTCTCGCGACCGCATCCTGCGCCCTTCCGCTCGCCGGTCAGACCGTGAGGGTCACGGCGAGCATCGGTGTCGCCATGATGGAACCGGGCGAGACCGATATCGGACCCGCGACACTAAGGGCCGATGCGGCCCTCTATGCGGCCAAGGCCCAGGGGAGAAACCAGGTCTGCCGAAACAGCCCGGTGCGGAAGGCCGAGAAACGGGACGGTCTCGACGAGGCAGCGTTCGGCGCCGATAAGCTCGTTGCCTGACCGTCATCGCGTGGGCCGACGCCGTGACCTCGAGCGCCGGTCGATCAGGTCGTCGAACTGGCCGGAAGGGAGTGGCCCTCCTTCAGGTCGTCGAGCAGCCCGTCCAGGGCCTGTTCGACGGCGACGGTGCCCTCCTCATGGGTCTTCAGCCGGGTTTCCAGGCGACGCAGCTGAGGCGCGAACTCTTCCGGCACGGCGGGATCCCCAAGGAATCGAGGCGCTTCGTCCTGCGTGGTGAAGACCGAGCGCAACTGCTGGCCGAGATGATCCCGCACCGGCTCGGGCAGAGCCGGATCGACATCCACGCCGCCGGCCTGACCGGGGGGCGGATGATCAACGCGGACGATTGGATCGTTTGCCATGTCGGGTGTCTCCGTCAGTCAAGAGCAATAACCAGCCCGGGCGGAGAGTGTTGCGCGTGCCGACATACAAATGTTGACGGCGGTCGGCGCGACGACGGTAGTTTGTCCATGTCTCATGCGAGTCCTGACGACTCTCCGATCCACGAAAAAGCCCCCGGTGCCGTAGCACCGAGGGCCTTTATCGAATGATCAGCGACGGTCGAGGTCGACGATCAGTCGATGACCTCGACGATGCGGCGGCTGCGGTCGACCAGCACCGGGCGGTCGTTGACGATGGTGTAGCGTGCGCCGCGGGCGTTGTACTCGGAGGGGACGTCGTAATAGGTCACGCCGGTGCCCGGCAGGGTCGCGCCGACGCGGACATCGCCGTCATAGGCGTAGGAGCTGTGACGCTCGCGGGTGACGTACTGGCGGAAGCGGGGACGATCGTCGACGCCGAGGATGCCACCGACGGTTCCGGTCGCCGCACCGACGGCACCGCCGACGATGGCGCCCAACGGGCCGGCCGCATCCGCACCATCCTGCGCGCCACGCTCGGCGCCGCGCACGAGGCCCTGGGCCTGGGCGGCGAGGGGGAGGGACAGGGCAATCGCCGAAGCGGCGAGAAGGGTCTTGATGTTCATGATCGAGATCTCCGTATCCGATATCCCGCGAACGGTGACGCTCAGCGGGGTTCGGGGCAGTAACGCCCGATCTCCGGAAAGGGATGCCTCGAAAGTCGATTTTGCCGGATTGTCCCAACCCTGCCCCCGATCGGGGGACGACGTTCCTCATGCGCCCGGCGTCGCGAAACAACGTCGCCTGGTAAACGCCGAGGGGTGCCGATCCCGACTGGGTGCCGGATGGTGTCAGGCGTCCTTCGGCATGGCCGATTGGATCAGGCGGTCCGAGCTGAGGTCTTCCTCGTCGTAGCCGAGCAGTTCGGCGAGGCGCCCACGGGCACGGCTCACGCGGCTTTTCACCGTGCCGACCTTGCAGCCCATGATCGTGGCCGCCTCCTCGTAGGACACGCCCTCGGCGCCCACGAGGACGAGGGCCTCGCGCTGGTCGGGCGGCAATTTGGCGAGAGCCGTCTGCAGATCCTCTACATCGAGGCGGTCGCCTTGGTGCGGCGCCGTCGCGAGACGTGCCGCGTAGGAGCCGTCCTGGTCCTCCACTTCGCGCACGCGCTTGCGGTGGTCCGAGTAGAAGATGTTGCGCAGGATGGTGAAGAGCCAGGCGTTCAGGTTCGTGCCCGGCTGGAACCGCGCGCGGTGCTGCCAGCCCTTGAGCAGGGTGTCCTGCACCAGATCGTCCGAGCGGGCCGGATTGCTGGTGAGCGAGAGCGCGAAGGCCCGCAGCGACGGCACCGCCGCGAGCAGACCGTTGCGGAACTCGGGCTCCACCTGCTCGCCGCGCGCCTTCAGGGCGGCTTCCAGCTTCTCGATGAGCTCGGCGAACCGAGTGGACGGCTCGTCCGTGCCGAGGCGATCGTAGACCGTGCGGAGCTGGTCTCCGAGATGGGAGCGAATGGTCGCTGTCAGGCTCGGCCGCCCGTCGCCGTTCGTGTCGCTCAAGCGGTCGGGGCTGGTGTCAAGGACGTCGCGTGTCATGGCTCGTCGTATTCTGATCGTTTGGCAGGAAATCGCCCGGTTCGGACCGGCCGTATCGGATAGGTCCGCCTGACGTCGATGGCGAGCCCGTAGCATGTCCCGGGGTTGTAGCGCATCCCACCCGGTCACGCATCCCGCCAAGCTGAGCATATGGCGATGTACGCCGTTCGCGTCCACATGCGGCGGATGGCGTCGGAGACGTCGACATCTTGGTCACATCCCCGAGCCCTGCGGCCTCTGCTGGCGTCTTCGGTGGCCTATATGATCCGGTCATTGCCATCGGAAAGGATCGTCCATGGATCGTCGCGCCTTCACCGCGAGCCTGACGGCGGCTGTCCTGTCCGGTCCAGGCGAGGCCGCGCGCGCGGCGGTGCCGGACCAGCCGCCCGTGCGGATCGCCATGCTGATGTTTCCCGGCATGACGGCACTCGACCTCGTGGGCCCGCAGGCGATCCTGGCCGGGTTGGCGGGCGATCGGCTCCATCTCGTCGCCCACCAAGCCGGACCGGTCCCCAGCGATACAGGGCTGACTCTCTTGGCGGACACCTCCTTCGAGACCTGCCCTCGCGACGTCGATGTGCTCTTCGTGCCCGGCGGCGACGCGACCCCCGCCCAGATGCGCCATGAGGCGACTCTGGCCTTCCTGCGCGACAGGGCGGCCGGGGCGTCCTGGATCACCAGCGTCTGCACCGGCTCGCTCATCCTCGGTGCGGCGGGGTTGCTCGATGGCTATCGCGCCACCTCGCATTGGTGCGTGCGCGAGACCGTCCTGCCCCGCCTCGGCGCCATCCCGGTGAACCGGCGCGTGGTGGTGGACCGCAACCGGATCACGGCGGCAGGCATCTCCGCCGGCCTCGACTTCGCCCTCGTCCTGGCGGCGCGCCTGCGTGGCGACGAGTATGCCAGGACGAGCCAGCTCGTGGCCGAGTATGCGCCGGAACCGCCCTTCTCCGCCGGTACGCCCGAGACGGCCGGCCCGGACATCGCCGCCCGCGCCGGAGCGATCCTCAAGGACCTGGCGGATGGGTCGCTCGCGGCCGCGGCAGGGCCCACGCCGCGGTGAGGGCTGGGGCGCTCGGGGCTGCCGGAGGCAGGTGGTCTCCAGCTCTCCGCGCGGCAGCTCCTTCGCGCGACTGCCCCTGGCGCGACGGCGCGTCATTTTGCCGGAACCTCGTTGAATGGCCAAGGTTTAGCCAATGGCGGGAAAGCTGCATGGTCGCAATGCGCTGGACACCGGACATCCGCGCTCCAACGATGAAGGGCATCGATCCATGGCATCAGGCCTCGCAGGCGATCTCACCCGGACGAAAACCCTCGAGCGACTGAATGCCGATGCCGAAGGGGGTGAGCACAAGCTCGAACGCACCCTCGGCCCCTGGAGCCTCGTCGCCCTCGGGATCGGCGCGGTGATCGGCGCCGGCCTGTTCTCCCTCACCGGCATCGCGGCGGCCGAGCATGCCGGCCCCGCCGTGGTGATCTCCTTCGCCATCGCGTCGATCGCCTGCGCCTTCGCCGGGATGTGCTACAGCGAGCTCGCCGGCATGATCCCCGTGGCGGGTTCGGCTTATACCTACGCCTATGCCACCATGGGCGAGTTCGTGGCTTGGATCATCGGCTGGGATCTCGTCCTCGAATACGCTGTCGGCGCGGCCACCGTTTCGGTGAGCTGGTCGAGCTACGTCACCCGGTTCCTGCGGGACACCCTCGGCATCAACTTGCCGCCCAGCCTCGTGAATTCACCCTTCGAGACCTACACGGTCGACGGGGTGACGGCGCATGGCATCGTCAACCTGCCGGCCATCCTCATCATCGTCGCCGTCTCGGCCCTGCTGATGATCGGCATCCGCGAATCCGCCCGCGTCAACGCCGTCGTCGTGGCGATCAAGCTCGCGGTGGTGGCGGTCGTGGTGGGCGTCGGCCTGTTCTACATCAAGGCGCAGAACTATGTGCCGTTCATCCCCGAGAATACCGGCACGTTCGGCGAGTACGGCTGGAGCGGCATCATGCGCGGCGCCGGTGTCGTGTTCTTCGCCTATATCGGGTTCGACGCGGTCTCGACGGCGGCGCAGGAGGCTAAGAACCCCCAGCGCAACATGATGATCGGCATCCTCGGGTCGCTGGCCATCTGCACGGTGATCTACATCGCCTTCGCCGGCGTGCTCACCGGCCTCGTCCATTACGACGCCATGAAGGGCGATGCCGCGCCGGTGAACACGGCCATCGCCCAGACGCCGTTCCCCTGGCTGAAGAGCCTCGTGACCCTCGGCGTCATCGCCGGCTTCTCCACCGTGATCCTGGTCCTGCTGCTGGGCCAGAGCCGGGTGTTCTATTCCATGAGCCAGGACCGGCTGCTGCCAGGCTTCTTCTCGAAGATCCATCCGACCTGGAAGACGCCCTACCGCTCGAACCTGTTCTTCATGGTGTTCACCAGCGCGCTCGGCGGCTTCCTGCCGATCAGCCAGCTCGGCCACATGACCAGCATCGGCACTTTGCTCGCTTTCATCCTGGTCTGTGCGGGGGTCGTCATCCTGCGCCGGACCCAGCCCGATGCGCGCCGGGACTACCGGACGCCGCTGGTGCCGCTGGTGCCGATCCTCGGCATCGTCAGCTGCCTCGCCATGATGGTGTCCCTCGACGGCCAGACCTGGCTGCGACTGCTTGCCTGGCTCGCGGTAGGACTTGTCATCTACTTCGCCTGGAGCCGGCGCAACAGCCGCCTCGGCCGCGAAGAGGCCGTCAGGCCGTCTTGATCAGGGACAGGTGCCGGCCGTCACGGGCCGGTTCCGTCATCTCGCCCACGGCGACCATCTGCCGTTCGCGCGCGATGAAGGCGGTCGGCATGACGGCCTGCATCTCCGTCTCCACGCTGCGCAACTGCGCATCGCCATGGGACGGATGCAGATGAATGATCGCCAAAGCCTTCGCCCCGGCCGCCTGCGCCAGCTCGACGCCCTTTTCCCAGGTGGAATGTCCCCAACCGCAGCAGCGGGGATACTCGGTCTCCGTGAACATGCCGTCGTAGACGAGGAGGTCGGCGCCCTCCACGAAGCGGCGCAGGGCTTCGTCAGGCCAGGGATCGGAATGCTCGATGTCGCTGATGATGCAGAGACGCTTGCCCGCATGATCGAAGCGGTAGCCCACAGATCCTTGCGGATGGTTGAGCAGGATGGTGTCGACGCGCGCGCCATCGGCGAAATTCAGCGATTCGCCCGCCTTGAAGCCGTGATGGGCGAATGTGCACGGGAGGACGTCGAGCGTCACGGGAAACAACGGCGGCGAGAACAGCCGGTCCAGAGTCGCCTCGGCGCTGTCCCCATCGAGGTTGCCGCAATAGGTGTTGATGGTCCGCTCCGGATTGAAGATCACGGGTTTGAAGAACGGCAGACCGGCGGTGTGATCGAGATGGAGATGGCTGAACAGGAGATCGATCTCTTTGGGTAGCGCCTCCCGATGATGCAGGCCGCAGGCGTTCAGGCCGGAACCAGCATCGACCATGAACAAGCGCGTGCCGCAGCGGATCTCCATGCAGGGAGTATTGCCGCCGAACTCGGCATAATCCGGTCCGCTGACGGGCGTGGAACCCCGGACGCCCCAGAAGCGTAGCGAGAGGCCGTCCTCAGCCAAAGTGTTCGTCATCGTCATCGTTCGACTACCGATTGCCCGATCTGCCTGAGATCCGGTGCCTTTCGGCGCACCGATGCGGTCCGTTCGTCGCAAGAACGGTCACAAGCAGGTTGCCAGGATCGAAGTGGGGTTGACCATCAGGTAGTCAGCCCGTTTCGACATCGATGTGCGGCCACGCACACAGCTTGGAAGACTGGATTCTGCGCAAAGCCTGCTCTCGCGTGACTGTTTTCGAGTCGGGCGAGAGCGCATTGGGCTTACGTCAACGAGCGATAGAGGGAGACGACCAACGCCTTGGGATTGCGCATCGAAACGCCATTGAAAGGGCGTGCAAGACAAGAGCTCCACGGCCCTAGGTGTCTCTCACAAAACTCCCGCTGCGCCGTCGTGCTCCGAGGAGAACCGACCGTGACCGGGAGTTTTGTGAGACTTTTTAAGACGGGCGATCCTTGGGTCCGAAACCCTGCCCCGCCGTTCAGGTGTTCAGCCGGACGGGGAAGGGGAACGCCGCCCGGAGGGCCTTCGTATCGATTGGCGACGGCGGCAGGACGCACTTGCGCGCTTCGAGCCACTTCAGGTCGGTGAATCGCGGCGGGACGCCGAGCGCGGGATCATCGAGACCGACCGAGAGCTTGTAATCCCGCATCTTGAACGAATCCCCCGCGTTTTCCAGGTCGCTCGTCACGCGGAGCGACTGACAGGGAATACCGTAGGCATGGGAAACGATGAGGCCGTGGAGCGAGGTGGAGACGATCTCCTCGCAGCTCATGATGTCTCGGATTACACGTTCGATTTCGTCAAACGTCACCGATCGCAGCGAAATGACTTTGATGTGGTCCGCACCCAGCTTCTCGATGGCGGCCCGGAACATCCCTTCCTGCAGCACGTGTGGAATGATGCCGATCTTGTGGGTTTTGGGCACATCCGGTGCATACACCTCTGGCAGTAGGACGGCGGCATCACCGTAGATCTCCGGGCATTCTCCACCGCTGGCGAGGATCGCCGAACGCGAGAGCGGACCGCGCACGGCGCTGTAGATCGCGGTCGGGCAGAGTGGGTCGCTGCCGCGTGGCATGCCGGTTCCCCACACGTGGGTGCCGGGGCGGGCGAACTTGGCGATGCTGCCGATGCAAAGACCTTCCGCCTTGCTGGAGGCCACCCAGCGCGGCATCACACCGAAGGCGTGCCAAAGGATGTACGGGGTGAGGATGTCGCCGAAATTGCCGGGATAGGGGCTGCGCATCCACCACACTTTGGGGCGGTACTTCTCGTCGAGGCCGGCTTCGGCCGCCAACTCGTCGAACGTGCGCAGGGTGCGGAACGCCGTGACGAAGGCACCCCATTTCTGCTCTGACTCAGCGAGGAGTTCGTTCTCCAGCTTGATGTACGCGTCCCTGTTGCCTTTCCGGAGATGGGCGTGGAACGCTTTCGCCGCCGCCTTCTCGGCCTGATTCTCCTGACCTTCGAGCTCTTCCTGGTCCGACACTCGATCTCTCCAAACTTGGTCGTCAGCGCAATTCGACAGAGCTTATCGTCTCGGAGACAGTCAGAGTCGAGGCCGTTACCGGAGAACGGCATAAGGGAAAGGCCGATCTGCCGAAACTGCCGATTCCTGACGGGGACGGGCGTAGGGGCGGCGTCGCTCAAAACGTCGGTCTACGATGCCTTCGGCTGCCCGGAGACGTCAAGAATGCAGGTATCGCAGACTGATAGTCTGGAATAGATATAAATCAAATCTGATGATCTGGCGAGTTATGTAAGATTTATACTCTTTCCAATATTCTCAAATACGCTTGATTGATCGCGCGTCTTGCTTCTTTATACCCGCTATCGGGGCATTGCGGGATGTGGAGGTCGGCCGAGATGGAACGGATGCTGGAACTGATCCGCGGCTATGCACGGCTGGCATGGTGGGACGGGTGCGCCGTCGACATGCGTCTGCACCGCATCGCCGACTTGGTGGATTTCCTCGCCGCCGCGAAGGAGCCGCGGTTGATGCCCCAATCAATCCCGATCACAAAAGGAGAGATCGCGTGAGCGCCGTCCGTTCGTCCCGGCCCTGTATCGAGCCGGCCAAGGAGGGAAGCGAGCTGGACGAAGCACTGCGCCGCGCCTTCTGGACCAGTCTGCACCGTCAACCTCTTCCGGCGCTCCAGGCCCTGACGGTGGCAGCCCGCACGATCGGGACGCTGTATCGACAGATCGCCGAGGCCCATGACGGCCCAGGCGGCTGCAATTGCGGGTGGGAGCCCGATCCCGATAGCGATCTCATCGTGCTCGAAGCCAATCTGGCGGCGGCCCTGCTCAAGCCGCCGGAAGCTGATCTCGCTTTCATGGCAATGCTCGGACGAGCGTGAGGTAGGCCGTGACGGCCTGATTGACCCGTGGTTCTCGATGAGCCGTGGCCTGGGGCCCCACGTCCGGTTCCTTCCCTCGACGCTCCGCATGAGGGATTGGTTAACCCGTTCCCGTTCATGATCCGTCCGACCCAACAGGGTGGAGGTGGGAATGGACGTGATCTACCGCGGTCTCGAAACGTCACTTCTCGGGCTGACCCTCGTCTTGGGTATCGCAGCCTTTGCCCTTCCCTCTCTGGCCCCCCGCATGCTCGGCGCCCCGGAGCTTGCCGTGACCCTGCCGCTGCTCAGCGTCACCGCTGAACGTTGAAATCGATCACGGGATTCCTCCCGCGATGTCGGTGGCATCGGAGCCGGCACGCGAGAAGAGATCGCGATCGTCACGGTGCGGTGTCACACAAGCAGCAACGCATCCCAACTATCTAGGTGCGGCGCGTCATCGCGCTGCAACTGTTTTGCTCCCACGCGACTTTACAGATCAAGCGCTGCGGTAAGCGCAATGGCTTGGGTCTGAATGGTGCTTCGAAAAACGGAGCGCGGGCAGGGTTGCGATGACGAAACGATTTGGCCTTTTCACTGCGATGGGTGTTGCGCTCTTCGTCGGTATGTCCTCCTTTTCCGCTGAAGCGATGCCGGGGACCGAGGGATCCTCGACCACCACGCCTCACCGGGATGCGGAACTCGGCAAGGTTGCTCTGACGGTCGAGGCCGAAGACGACACTCTGGCCTGCACCAAATCGCGCAAGCGCTTGTTCGTCGATGGCGAGGGCTGGATTGTCCGCCGCGTCACCACCTGCCGCTGAAACGACGGCCTCAATTTTTTGACGTACGGCGTACGGACATCGGGTTCTGCATCCTGCAGGTCGAGCGAAATCGTCTCTTCGTACTCTTCGCCGTTATTTTTCGACTGGCCCATGGCCCGATCGTGCCGTCCCATCTCGAACCGGATTCACGCAGCGAGGTTGGCATGTCGCCGACTCTAAAATGGTCGATGCTGGCATGCAATCTGGCACTTGCCCTTATGGTGGTGCCAGTTGCCTCTGCGCAGGATGTCGTCGCCTCGGGATACGGCCATCCCGACACGTCGCGCCTGCGATTCGATGAAAGCTATGCAGGGCCCTATGTCATCGCAGCCTCTCATACTGCGTCGCGCCCCCTCTTGCCCCGACCCACAGAGTTGGTTCCGAGTGCCTGGGGCTATGGAACATATGGCATTCCCACCGCTACCGGCATTCGTCCCGCGCCCGTCGGAACACCCACCATCTACCTGATTGATACGTCGCCCGGCGCGATGCATCTGGCTCGTCACGCCGGCCCCAGGATACTGTCCCGGAAAGGGCGAAATCCTGCCGCGATATCCATCGCTCCGCAGATGCGGGCCGGAGCGATGATCGTTACGTTACGTATCGGGCGACACGCCTCACGCTGAGGGGCGATGTCAGTACTGCGCGCGCATGATCGTCTCGGAGACAAGCTTGATGGGCTTTCCGCGTCCCATCATGATCGCCGCGCGGGATTGCTCCGGATCGGACTCGAACCGAGTGCGCACCCATGAGACGAGGAACTTCAGGTATTCCGAGCCGATGAGCCTTGCCGTTCCGGGGTGACGCCACCAGCGATCGGCGTCGAAGCCTTCCGCGATCACGGGGTGGGGAAGGACGCGATCTTTGCCCATCAGCGCGTGGTCCAGCTCCACCAGAGTTCGGGGCATGTGGTAGTTCGAGGTGACCACCGCGACGGTGTTGAACCGGTGCTGGCGCATCCAGCGCCGGGTCTCGATGGCGTTGCCGATCGTGTTGCGTGCCCGGTAATCGAGATCGACGCAGCACTCGATCCAGTGGCGCTGGCTCGGGTTGAGCCGGGCGATCTCGTCGCGGCTCGTGCGCTCGTTGACGCCGGTGATCAGCAGGCGCCGGCCATAACCGCCGGCAAGCAGGTCGATGGCGTCGCCGATACGCTGTGCGCCACCCGTGAGGACCACGATCCCGTCCGCCCGGCCGTCGAGCGTGCGCTCGTCGCGGGCAATTGACTCGGCGAAGATCAGGAACCCAGCGACCAGCGCCAGGGTGGCGACGGTACCGAGGCCGAGGGCGAGATAGCCGAGGCGCTTCAGTCTTGGAGACATCACCCTTGCGATCCGTGCGGGGGGCACCGACGATTCCATCCAACCGCGTGGCCAGACCCAACCGAACGCCTCCAGCGGGCGAGTGGTGCCAAGTCCTGACATCCGCGTGGCCATTCTCCGAAGGTAGTGCCGAATGCGGCATCCGCGAGGCGATACTTCCGCCTCCAAGGGTTTACGAATGGTTAACCCGATTCGGAGGCGACGTTCGAAATCCGTGAGATGTCAGGCTGAAGGACGGGAGAGGACGTGTCCCGCAGCCGAAAGCGAGGTTCAGCGCAAGAAGCGCCGGACCGTCAGCCGCGATACGATGCCGGTGACCACTGACGCGATGACGCCGATGAGGAGGACGGCGGCGTAGCCACGCCAGCCGATATGGAAGGCGCCGAACAGGGCCTCGATCTCGTCTCCGGCCGGCCCCGACCGCCAGAGCTGGGCGAGCAGTCCCGCTAGCGCGAAGACCGCCAGTGCCAGGCACGAGCCAATGACGCCCCCGCGCAGGCCGAGGCGGAAGAAGCGGCGCTGGAAGGCGCGAGCGATGAAATCGTCGTTCGCGCCGACGAAGTGCAGCACCTCCACCACCTCCCGGTTGCCCGCCATGGCGCCGCGCGTGGCAAACACGACGGCGAGGCCGGTGGCGATCAGCACGAGGGCGACGATGCCGATGCCGACGCCGACGAAAGTGTTGGCCATGGTCGAGAGCCGCTGAAGCCATAGGGCATGGTCGTCGAGGCTCGCCACCCCCGGCATGGCTTCGCCGAGCGCACTTCGCAGCCCCTTCAGGTCGGGGGCGGGGGAATCCGCGAGTTTCAGGGTCACGAGCCGCGGAACCGGCAGGTCGGAGAGGTCGAGGCCGCTGCCGAGCCAGGGCTCGAGCAGGCGTTCGGCCTCCGCCTTCGAGAAGATCCGCGTCGTAGCGATTCCGGGGGTCGCTTTCGCCAGCGCGTCGGCCTTGGCCACGTCGGCATCGATATCGCGGCCGGCGCTTGGCCTCACCTGGATCGTCACCTCCTGCGCGACGCTCCCCTGCCACTGGTCGGCGCTGGAGGCGACGATCTCCGCTGCCCCGGCACAGAGAGCCGCCAGGAAGGTCAGGATCGCGATAACGGCCGCGAGCGCCCGGCTCGCCGCCGAGTCGGTGGGGACGAGGGGGGCGTTGCGTCGCAGGGTCGCTGGAAGCGCCTCCTGATCGGGTGCGACAGGTAGCGAGGGATGCGGGGGTGGGCTTGCCTGGCCCATCAGCGTTCGATCTGCAGCCGGCCCTGACCCAGGACGAGCCGGGGGGCGTCGACGAGGTCCATCAGGGCGAAATCGTGGGTGGCGATCAGGACCGAGGTTCCGAGCCGGTTGAGTTCGATGAAAAGCCGCAGCAGCCGCCGGCCGAGGCCTGGATCGACGTTGCCGGTGGGTTCGTCGGCGAGGAGAAGGTCAGGCCGGGCGATGAGCGCGCGGGCGATCGCCGCGCGCTGCTTCTCGCCGCCCGAGAGAAGCGGCGGTAGGACGTGCATGCGCTCGCCGAGACCGACCCAGCGTAGGAGTTCCACCACCTCGGCGCGGTAGCTCGTCTCCGACCGGCCCTGGACGCGCAGCGGCAGGGCGACGTTCTCGTAGGTGGTCAGGTGGTCGAGCAGGCGGAAATCCTGGAATACGATGCCCATCCGCCTGCGCAGGCCGGTAAGCGCCTCGTTGGAGATGTCGCTGACTTCCTGTCCGAACACCGAGACCAGCCCCCGCGTCGGCCGCACCGAGAGCAGGATCAAGCGCAGCAAAGTGGTCTTCCCCGCGCCGGAGGGACCGGTGAGAAACTGGAACGAGCGCGGGGCGATCTGGAAGCTCACGTCGCTCAGCACTTCCGGCCCGAGGCCGTAGCGCATGCCCACATTCTCGAACTGGACAACGGGCTCTTCGACGCCCGAAAGGAGGCTGTCACCCGTCACGCGAGATGCCCAGATCCGTCGATGCCCAATTCTGCTGACAAGCGTGTGCTCCCATTCTGCTGCTTCATGAAGGATTAACCGCTCTCGGCGATGACGGTGTGAGTCTTTTTCACCGAACCGGCAACTGCCGATCGCGAATTCGAGGCGCCATGTCGCCATGCTGATCGTCTGTCCGTCCTGCGCAAGCGAATACGACATCGCCACCGACAGGGTCGGCGTCGAAGGCCGCTCGGTGCGCTGCGCCGCCTGTCGCGAAACCTGGTTCATCTC
The DNA here is from genome assembly GCF_020662345.1 of Methylobacterium sp. W2. Lineage (GTDB taxonomy): Bacteria > Pseudomonadota > Alphaproteobacteria > Rhizobiales > Beijerinckiaceae > Methylobacterium. The sequence continues at coordinate 28,066 of NZ_VMOA01000010.1, forward strand.
ACCCGACGAGGTCGCCGCGGCGCTGGCCGAGGAGATGGCCGAAATTCAAGCGGCGATGGGCTCGGTGGAAGGGCGCGGCGAGGCGCAGGCCGATCTCGATGCATGGGAAGCGGCACTGGCCGAGGAGGCTCAGTCCGCAGCGGTGGATCCGGAGCCTGAGGATAACCCGGTCCGCAAGGCCCGCGGGCGGATTCCGCCGAAGAAGCGATGGGGCGCCCCGTCGCCGGCCGCCGCCTTCGGGCTCGCCCTGCTGGCGGGCATTCCCCTGGCGCTTCTCGCGCGCAGCACCGTGGTGCGAGCCATGCCCCAGAGCGCCGCGCTCTATGCCCGGATCGGCATGCCGGTGAACCTGCGCGGCATCGAGATCCGCGATCTTGCGGCATTCCAGACCCAGGGCGAGGGTGCTGCCTCCCAACTCATCGTCGAGGGTGACATCGTCGGCGTAGCGGGCGGCACAGTACCGGTGCCACCGATCGAGGTGGAGGTGCGGGACGGGCGGGACCAGACCATCTACCGCTGGACCGTGGCGCCGCCTCGCTCCAGTCTTGAGGATCGCGAGACGGCCCGGTTCCGGGCGAGTTTGTCGGCTCCTCCGGCGCAGGGGCGCACGATCAAGGTCGGATTCGCGCCGGAACGCGGGATGCCCGAGGCGGATGCGACACGCTAAATGTGCGCCATCGAGCGTCCCTTCGAGCGAAATCCGATGCCAGCCGCGTCCGCTCGTGATAGGGAGATCGCATGACTAGTCCGACCCGACGCGTGCGCGTCCTCTTCGACGAAACCGCTATCGCGAACCGCAACGAGGAGCTGGCCGCGGCCATCGTCGCGGCCAAGCCCGAGAATCTCCTCGTCGTGGCGGTTCTCAAGGGAAGCTTCATGTTCGCGGCCGACCTGCTGAGGGCGCTGCACCGCTCCGGCCTGTCGCCGCAGGTCGAGTTCATCCACCTGTCGAGCTATCGCAGCGGCACGGTGTCCTCGGGGCAGGTGGAGATCCTGCGCGACGTGGAGAGCGAGGTTCGCGGCCGCGACGTCCTCCTCGTGGACGACATCCTGGAATCCGGACGCACCGTCGTCTTCGCCAAGGACCTGCTCATGGCGCGCGGCGCCAAGCGGGTTTTGACCGCCGTCCTGCTGGAGAAGCCGGGCAAACGGGCTGTGACCATCGATGCCGATTTCGTCGGATTCACCTGCCCCGATGTGTTCGTGGTGGGCTATGGCATGGATGTCGCCCACGAATACAGGCAGCTCCCCTTCGTCGGCCTGGTCGACCACGTGAGCAGCGAGCCGGATCTGTTCGGCGGCACCTGAGCCCGGACTCCAGGCAAGCGAAGCAGACGATCAGACACACCCGTGACTTTAGGGCGACAATTGCGTGCGACCGGGTATCGCGGAACATTTGCGTATTATTTGATGCAAAACAGCGCTTGACATCGAGGCGAGGTCAAAGCGCAGTCTGGGCGATCCAGAAGAGATAAAGAGTTGATGGCACGAATCCTCCTCGTTGACGATGAAGAGCCCGTGCGCGGCTTCCTGAAGCGGGGCCTGGAAATCGACGGGCATTCCGTCGTGACGGCGTCGGACGGGAGCGACGGGCTCGATCGACTGACGGAGGCGGATGGCGCATTCGATCTGATGCTCACCGATATCCGCATGCCGCTGATGGACGGCATCGCTCTCGCTCTCGCAGCCAAGCGCGATTTTCCCGACTTGACCATCCTCCTGATGACGGGGTTCGCCGACCAGCGCGAGCGGGCCCGTGGCCTCGACGCCATCGTCACCGACGTGCTGACGAAGCCTTTCTCGCTGGCGGACCTGCGCTCGACGGTGAAACGCGCGCTCGCCGCCTGAACCGGCCGCACGGCCGCAAAATTTCTATGAAGCTTGGCCGCGGGTCCTTGCGTTGCTGAAGGGAGTGTTTCCTCCTTTCCTCGCGACGAGTGCCCCATGATGTCATCGACGACGACCCGCGCCGCCCTGACGGCGGTGCTCCTTTCCGGCACGATCGTCACTGGGGCCGTTGGGGCTGAAGCCCAGGCGGGTCCCGCCGCCGGCACACTCACCAAAGTGGCGAGCTTCGAGCATCAGGTCACCGGCGTCACCGTCTCCAAGGACGGCCGCGTCTTCGTCAATTTCCCGCGCTGGACCGAGGACAGCGCCGTCTCGGTCGCCGAGGTGAAGGACGGCCGGATCACACCTTTCCCCGATGCGGAGTGGAACGCGTGGCGCAATGCGCGCAAGGACGAGGTCTCAGCCGGTGACCATTGGATCTGCGTCCAGAGCGTGGTGGCCAGCCCGGACGGCAATCTCTGGGTGCTCGATCCGGCCGCGCCCGCCATGGCGGCGGTGGTGAAGAACGGGCCGAAGCTCGTGGAGATCGACCTCAAGACCAACAGGCCCGCCCGCACCATCGCCTTCGACGAGGCGGTGGCCCCGCAAGGCTCTTACCTCAACGACGTCCGCTTCTCACCGGATGGAAAGACGGCCTACATCACCGACTCGGGCGCGAGTGGTGCCCTCGTCGTGGTCGATCTCGCCAGCGGCAAGGCCCGCCGCCTCCTCGACGGCGATCCGACGACCCAGCCCGACAAGACGGTGACCGTGACCTACGAGGGCAAGCCCCTGAAGCGTCCCGATGGGCGCGGCGTGGAATTCGCTGCCGACGGCATCGCCCTCTCGCCCGATGGCGGCACCCTCTACTGGCAAGCGATCAAGGGGCGGACCCTCTACAGCCTGCCGACCTCCGCGCTCACCGGCTGGCTGACGTCGTCGCTCGTGCCGGAGGCACTCAGCGACAGGAGCCTCTCGGGCAAGGTGGAGACGGTGGGCGAGAACGGCCCGGCGGATGGCCTCATCATCTCGCGCAAGGATGGGCGGATGTACGTCACCTCGCCCCAGGACGATTCGATCAAGGTCCGCGATTTGTCCGCCAAGGGCTCCGCCCTCACGACACTGGTGCAGGACAAGCGCCTGCGCTGGCCCGACACCTTTGCCGAGGGACCGGACGGAACCCTCTACGTGACGACCTCACGCATCCAGGATTCGGCCTTCTACAAACCCGACGCCCCTGCGGCCCTGCCCACCGACCTGTGGAGCATCAAGCCCTCGGCGAGCGATGCCACCGGCTCGATGAGCCCATCCGCCCGCTGAGACCGAAGGCCCGGCCTGTCGGCGAGACCGGCCGGGCATTGCCGCCGCCCTCCGTCACGAGCTTTTCCATGCGCCGACGCGACATCCTCTACGGCCTTGCCGCATCCGGTCTCTGGAGCGGCCACGCCTCAGCGGCTCCGATCCTTCGTTCGGACGATCCCCGGTTCGCCGAACTGGTCGATCCGTCCGCCCGGCCGGTGACCCTCTATCACGAGGGTCGGTGGTGCGAAGGCCTGTGCTGGGCGCCGCATCTCGGGGGCCTCATCGTCAGCGACGTGCGGTCGAACCGCATGCTGGTGATTGGGGAGAACGGCCGAGTGACGCCGTTCCGCGATCCGTCCAACAATGCGAACGGCAACATCCTCGATGCCGAAGGACGTCTCGTCACCTGCGAGCACCGGACCCGTCGCGTCGTCCGCCGCGAGCCTGACGGGACGATGACGGTGCTGGCAGATTCTTATGGCGGCAAGCCCCTGAACTCGCCCAACGACGCGGCGCTCGCGCTGGACGGAGCGATCTGGTTCACCGATCCCGTCTTCGGCATCACGGTACCGGATGAAGGTATTCAGGCGGTGCCGGTCCAATCTGCGAGGCGGGTCTATCGGATCGATCCGGCCGGCGAGGTCCAGGGCATGACCGATGCCGTCGGCCAGCCCAACGGCATCGCCTTCGCGCCCGACGGCCACACGCTCTACGTCACGGAGACCAGTGCCGCCCTGGACAATGCGGAAGGCGCGCGCGCCATCCTCGCCTTCCCTGTGAAGGACCGGCGCCTCGGCGAGCCACGGGTCGTCGCCTCGCTCGATGCCGGTGCTCCGGACGGTCTCGCCATTGATGAGGCCGGGCGGATCTACGCCGCCTGTGCCGACGGCGTGCGCATCTACCTGCCCGACGGGACGCTGCTCGGCCGGATCGCCACGGCGACGCCGGCCTCCAACGTCGAGTTCGGTGGGGCGGACGGGCATCGCCTCTTCATCTCGGCCGGCTCCGTGGTGGCCGCCATCGATCTCAAGGTCCGGGGCGCGGCAAAAGCCGGCTGACCGATTTCATTTTCTCCAGGATTGCAGCATACATGACCCTCGCTCGACGTGACATGCTGGCGGCCGGCCTCGCCGGATTTGCCTCCCTGAGCAGCCAAGCCTCCGCGGCTGAGGGAGGCTCCCCCCCTACGGCATCCGGCAAGACGGTTGCCAGCGATCCAGGGGTGCCGGGACTTGAACTCGCCATGGCGGCGGATGCGCCCTCGAACCCCACTGGCCTCACCGTGTCGCGGAGCGGCCGCATCTTCGTGATGATGCCGCGCTTCAACGCCAAGGTGCCCTTCACCCTCGGCGAAGTCATGCCGGATGGGAGCGTGGCGCCCTATCCCGACGAGACCACCAACCAGCCCGATGCGAAGCACGCCCAGACCCGTCTGCTGCATGTCCCCAATGGGGTGATGGACCGGGACGACAAGCTCTGGGTTCTTGATGCCGGACTGCCGGACGGCGCGGGCCCGCCCATGCCGGGTGGTGCCAAGCTCGTCCAGATCGATCTCACCAGCAACCGCATCGTCCGCGTCGTTCCGCTGGAGGCCGCCGTCACCGCGACCTCCTCGCTCAACGACCTGCGAGTCGATATCCGCGACGGCCGGGCGGTGGCCTTCATCACCGACCAGGGCCAGGACGGGCACGGCGCGATCCTGGCGGTGGACCTCGCCAGCGGCCGCGTCGTCCGGCGCCTCGCCGAGCATGCCAGCACCGAATCCCAAAAAGGCATCGTCAAGATCGTCGAGAACCGCCAGATCCTCCAGCGAAAGGCCGAAGGGCCGCCGCGCCCGGTGCAGGGTGGCGCCAACGGCATTGCCCTCAGCCCCGACGGCCGACGCCTCTACTACGCGCCCCTCATGGGCCGGCGGCTCTATGCGGTGGAGACCGCTCTGCTCCTCGACCCGGCGGTGTCCGATGCCGAGGTCGCCGCCGCCGTGGAGGATCTCGGCGAGAAGGGTATGACTGGCGGCCTCATCGCGGATTCGAAGGACCGCGTGTATCTCGCCCTGCAGGAGCATAACGCGGTCGGCCGGCGCGAGACCGACGGCACCGTCACCATCCTCGCCACCGATCCCCGGCTGATCTGGGCCGACACGTTCTGGATCACCCCTGACCGTTGGCTCTACATCACCGCCGCGCAGGTCAATCGGAGCCCGGACTACAACAACGGCCGCGACATGCGGCAGCCTCCCTACGCCATCCTCAGGATGCGCATCGACGCCGACCCGGCCTGATACGGCGTCCCCGCCCGGTCGTATGATCAGCCAAGCATGTGAGTGAGGAGGGCACGCAGCTGCGCCGGCTTGATCGGTTTGTGCATCAATTCGGCGCCGATCATCGCCACTTCGGCCTCGATCCCGGGCGAATGGTCGGCGGTGGTCACGATGACCGGCAGGGCCGAGCGGGTCACGCCGCGCAGGTAGCTCGCGACATCGAGGCCGCGGGCGCCGTGATCGAGGTGGTAGTCCAGGATCAGGACGTCCGGCGGGGGCTGCCCGGCGGCGACGCGCTCGACCACGCCCGCAAGGTCGCGATGGGCGCTGACCTCCGCATCCCAATTCTGCAGCAGACGCTTCAGGGCATCGGCGGTGGCCGGGTCATTCTCGACGATGAGGACGCGGGCCCCGGTCAACCGCGTCGCGATGGGCTCGGGGCCGGCCATGGTTTCAGTCCCGGAGGCGCCGATGGGCACGGACAGGCTGACCCGCGTACCATGGTCGAGCCGCGAAGTGAGGACGAGGGCATGGTCGAGGGCCGTGGCCATGCGCTGGACGATGGAAAGGCCGAGGCCGAGTCCCGGCTCGCCCTCGTCACCCCCCGCGCCGCCCCGGTAGAATTCCTCGAAGACGAGATGGCGCTCGCTCTCCGCGATGCCGCAGCCGGTATCGATCACCTCGATGCGGCACAGCCGACCGCGCCGGCGCGCGGCGATCAGCACGCCGCCCCGGTCGGTATAGCGGATCGCGTTGGAGACGAGGTTCTGCAGGATGCGCCGAAGCAGGATCGGGTCGCTGTCCACCCGGATCTCCGGGCAGCGGACCGCGAGGCGCAGGCCCTTGCGCTCGGCCATCGGCATGAAGCTGGCCGCGATCCCGTCGAGCAGATCGCCAAGAGTCACCGGCCGGATGACCGGGCGGACGATGCCGGCATCGAGCTTGGAGATGTCGAGCAGGGTCTTGATCAGGTCTTCGATGGTCTGCAGGCCCCGTTCCACCTGCCCCGACATCGCCAGAGCTTCCGGGCCGAGCGGCATGTCCGACAGGGCGGAGGCCGAGAGGCGTGCGGCATTGAGCGGCTGCAGCAGGTCGTGCCCGGCGGCGGCGAGGAAACGGGTCTTCGAGCGGTTGGCGGTCTCGGCCTCCTCCTTGGCCGCGACCAACGCGGCGTTGGAGCGCTCCAGGCTGTGCATCAGGCCGGTCAGTTCCTCGGTGCGGGAGCGAACCCGGCCCTCGAGCATGATCGCGGTCTGAAACAGCGAATAGGCGCCCCCCTGTTGGTCCATAGTGCGCTCCACATGCGCCATGAGTGCCGCGTTGATACGCTCCAGTTTGGCGATGCGGCGGCGGGCCTCTTCGTCGCCGACGCTGGGAGAGCCGGCCGTCATGAATCGGGCGGCCGGCCGATGGCGATGCCGGTGAAGGTCTGGTTGAGGTGCATCGCCCGGTACTGCTCGCCATAGGTCTCGAACCCGACCACGTCATAGCGGCGATAAAGATCGCAGATGCCCTGGCGGACCTGCCGGCTCTCCGCATCGAGGCGGCGCAGGATGCAGTCGAAGCCGATGATGAGATCGATCCCCCCGAGTGCCGCTTCGACGCGACTGAGTTCGCTGCGGGTGGTCTCCACGATGTCGCGCGGCCGGGCCAGGGTAAGCACGACGCCCTCGTCGATGGCGCAGAAGAAGCTCAGGGAGCCATCGGCGTTCATCCGCCGGATCGAGCGGCAGAAATACTCGCCCCCGACCTTCACCGCGAGAGGATAGGCGGCAAAGCTCATCGGCGTCAGCGCTTCCGGGTCGAGCCCTACCGCCATGGCGTATTCGCGGGCGGCGGGCTCGGCATTCAACTCGTGGACGATGCGCTGTTCGTCGTCGGAGGCCGTGACCACGAACTTTGTGGCCGTCGGCTCGAAATGATCGCTCTTGAAGATCTGGAACGGATAATCCGTCTCCACCAGCACCACCACTGCCGCCCGGCGATGGATCGCGCCTTCGTGGAGCAGCACCGTCTCGCGAAAGCTCAAATCGTCGCCGGCCGACCCGCCGACCAGGGGGATGCCGTCCAGCGCCCAGGCGATGGCCGAAACCACCGTCTCCTCCGCATTGGCGAGGCCATCGATGAAGCACAGGGCGAAGCGCCGGCTCGGTGCGGAATCCGGGGATTCCGTCTCCAGGATCCGCCGCAGGGCGCGGACGGACGAGGCCGTGCGCGCCACGTCGAGATGGTCGATGGCAGCGAGGATCGCCGAGACGACACGAAAGCCCTTTTCGGGGAACGCCACCACCACGAGACCGCGCTCCAGTCCTCCCGCCGGGCAGATGCCGCCCGACATGGTGCATCCGGTGATGGGTGTGCCGGGGAAGGCGCCCGCGAGGGCGGTGTTCAGGTCGTCGACGAGGTAATCGGGAGAGAAGAAGGCGAGCAGATGCGAGAGGCGGGATGAACCGATGCCGGCGGCGACATCTGCCACCGCCTCGGCCGCCGTCGCGGCAACCGTCCAGGCGGTCCTGATCCCGCACAGATGCCCACGCATCCGCGTGTCCCCCTTCACCGCTCCACACCCCCCGGCATCATGCGTCGGCTTTACGCCTTGACGTCATGTCGGAGAAGTATGTCGGTGCGTCAGGCCGGGCGCAATGGCGGCGCTTGCGAGCGCCGCCTTATGGGCTCAATTCACCGTCTTGAGGTCTTGCACCGAGACGTCGCCCTGGCGGGACGAGAAGGTCGGCGCCGAGCCGTTGCTCTGAGAGACGCCGCTGATCTGATGATCGCCGGTATCGTAGGTCGTGCGCTTGCCGTCGGTGTCGATGACGAGACGGCGCGCATCGGGGAAGAACGCGTAGCGCATCCCGTTCTGGCCACCGCTGGTGGAGGGCTGGCCCAGCTCCTGCGGCCACCAGGCCTCGCCGCCGGACATGGGTTTCATCGGTTCCATGGGCTTCATGGGTGCCATGGGCTTCATCGGTTCCATCGTCGTCGTCTCCGAGCGTGGTGAGTCAGACACGGCTACGCCCGAGAGCGGACAAGGTTGCACGGACCAGGCGTCAGCCCCTGTCGGCTGCGCGCCGGGAGGCGACGTCTACTTGCCGACATTGAATTTCCCCGCCGCAGGGGTCATATCGCGCACCGTTCGATCCCCGGAGGCAAACCCTTGAGCGATACCCTGGAACGGCACGAATTCGGTGCCGAGGTCGGCCGGCTGCTGGACCTCGTGGTCCACGCCCTCTACTCCGATCGCGAAATCTTCCTGCGCGAGCTGGTGGCCAACGCCGCCGATGCCCTGGACCGGCGCCGCTTCGAGGCGTTGACGCAGTCGGTCTCGGCCCCTCCGGCCGACGCGAAGGTGACGATCACCCCCGATAAGGCCGTGCGCACGCTGACGATCTCCGATCCCGGCATCGGCATGACAAAATCCGAACTGGCGCAGAACCTCGGCACCATCGCCCGCTCGGGCACCCGCGCCTTCAGCCAGTCGCTCGGAGACGCGAAGGCCGAGGACAAGCCCAGCCTGATCGGCCAGTTCGGCGTGGGCTTCTACTCCGCCTTCATGGTGGCCGACCGCGTCACCGTCACTTCGCGGCGCGCCGGTTCCGACGAAGCCTGGACCTGGGCCTCGGACGGCCACGGCAGCTACACCCTGGAACAGGTGACACGCGACGAGCCCGGCACCGACATCGTCCTCCATCTCAAGGAGGATGCCGACGAGTATCTGGAGAGCTACCGCCTCGATCACGTCGTGCGCAAATGGGCCGATCACATCACCGTGCCGGTGGCCATCGTCTCAGAGGGCAAGACCGAGACCGCGAACCAGGGCACGGCCCTGTGGCGCAAGTCGAAATCCGAGGTCACCCCGGAGCAGTACACCGAGTTCTACCGCCATGTCGGCATGAACTTCGACGAGCCTTGGGCGACCCTGCATTGGCGGGCGGAGGGCGCGCTCGAATTCTCGGCGCTGCTGTTCATCCCCGGCATGAAGCCGTTCCAGGCGGTGGAAGGCGAACGCGCGAGCAAGGTCCGGCTCCATGTCCGGCGCATGTTCATCACCGACGAGGCCGAGTTGCTGCCGACCTGGCTGCGCTTCGTCCAGGGCGTCGTCGACACGGAGGACCTGCCCCTCAACGTCTCCCGCGAGATGCTGCAGGCGACGCCGGTCCTCACCAAGATCCGCCGCGCGGTCACCGGCCGCGTCCTCTCCGAACTCGGCACCCGCGCCAAGGATACGGAGGGCTATCAGTCCTTCTGGGAGAATTTCGGGCCCATCCTCAAGGAGGGCATCTACGAGGATTACGAACGCCGCGGCGAGATCGCCCCGCTCCTGCGCTTCCGCTCCTCGGCGGTGGAGGGCTGGACCTCGCTGCCTGATTACGTCTCACGCATGAAGGACGGCCAGGAGGCGATCTATTACCTCGTAGCCGACGATGCCGACGCGCTCGCGGCCTCGCCCCAACTCGAAGGGTTTCGCGCGCGCGGCATCGAAGTGCTGCTGCTCTCCGACCATGTGGACGCGTTCTGGCCCGAGCAACTCGGCCGCTTCGACGAGAAGCCGCTGCGTTCGGTGACACAGGGCGGCCTCGACCTCTCGAAGATCGCTGCCGCGGAGGATGAGGCCGCCGAGGCGCCGGCCCCGGTCGATGCCCTCATCGCCGCCCTCAAGGCGGCGCTGGCCAAGGATGTGGCCGATGTCCGCGCCACCGACCGGCTGGTGGAGAGCGCCGTGGTGCTCTCGGCTTCGGGCAGCGGGCCCGACCTGCAGATGCAGCGCCTCCTGCGCCGGGCCGGGCGCGGATCGGGCGGATTGCCGATCCTCGAGATCAACCCGCGCCATCCGCTGATCGCCTCCCTCGGAGCGAGGGCCGAGGCCGGGGAGGACGTGACAGAGGCCGCCGGCACCCTCGTCGACCTCGCCCGCATCCAGGACGGCGACACTCCCCGCGATCCGGTCGGCTTCGCCCGCAAGGTCGCCGCGGCCCTGGCCTCGGGCGCCTGAGCCCGCAACGTTCGACGGGAGCGCATTCTTTGTGCGCTCCCGACTTGTGATTCTGATCGAACTCGTGTTAACGAGCCTCCGTCTCATCGAGGCGCCCCGCGGAGAGGTGGCAGAGCGGTTGATTGTACCGCACTCGAAATGCGGCATGGGTGCAAGCCCATCGGGGGTTCGAATCCCCCCCTCTCCGCCACTAAGCCCCGTCATTGACACCATAAATGCGCCATTCCAGCGTCGAATGGGGGTCTAAAAACACCATCACAGGGCTCTCGAGGTCCGTGTGCGTTGTTTTTCAATGGCTTAGGTTTTTGCGTCTGGGCGCAGTGGATAATCGAGGTCGCTTGGAAAAATCCGACCCTCCACGATAGTGTCGCATGACCTTGACCTGCCATCGTCACACAACCGACGATGCACTAACTTCGAACCCGCGCCACCGAATGGGGGTAGGCCAGTTCGGTTCGAAGGTGCCGTTCGGCCGCCAGGGCCAGCCGGCCGATCTCGCCTCGGCCTACGTGATGCTGGCGTCGGACAAGAGCAGCTATACCCCAGGTTCCCTGGTCACCGTGGCGGGCAGGATGCCCGTCCTCTAATCGGCGACATTTCCCAGGGGGCGGTCATTTCGACTGTCCCCCATTTGTAGCCTACTGGTCGGGTCCGAAGGTGGGCGGCCCGAGGTGGCGGAGGAAATCCGGCTTGCCGAGGGTCACGCCGGATGCGCGAAGGATCGCGTAGGCGGTCGTGACGTGGAAGAAGAAGTTCGGCAACGCGAAGCCTGTCAGGTAGGCTTGTCCCGTAAAGCGATAGCCCGTGCCGTTGGGAAAGTTGAGCACCACCTCGCGCTCGGCGCTCGATGCCAGCGCGGTCAGATCGACGCTTTCGACGAAACTGATCGTCAGTGCGCAACGCTCCTTGAGTTGGGTGAAGCTGGCCTCGGTGTCCGGCATCGAAGGCGCTTCGATGCCGGCGAGACGAGCCACCGCGTTCTTCGCACTGTCGGATGCCATCTGGTATTGGGCCGGCAAGGCCCGCATGTCGGGTGCGAGACGTCCGGCGAGAAGCTCGGCCTCCGGCTTTTCGGACGCCGCCTTGTCGAGCCAGGCGCTCATGTTGCGCAGTCCGTTGACGAAGATCGGAACGCTGACGTCGTGCATGCTGGTGCTCATGGCAGCCAGCTAGGCCGCTTATCCCAATCAGGGCAATGGGTTTACCGGGCCTTCGACGCCAAACTGATCGACCGGAGGCGGTGGACCTTCGCCCCCGTGCGGTTCGGCACCGGCCCCTGAGGTCCCTGAGGAGATCCCCGCAGCCCGATTGGCCACGGTCACGTCCCAAGGCGCCGGCGTCTGGAAGATCTCTCCGAGGAAGGTCAGGAACGCCTTCACGTTCGGGTTTCCCCGGCGGCTCTCCGGCCACAAGGCGGTGATCGCGTGCCGGTCGACGGCGTAGTCATGCAGAACCGGGATGAGGTCGCCTCGCTCGACATGGGTCGCCGCCAGGTAGGTGGGCGAGATGCCGATCCCGCCGCCGGTGACCAGGATGGCCGCGACGGCGTCGCTGACGTCGGTGACAATCCCGGCGTTCGGCACGATGTCCACGACACGGTCCCCGATCCGGAAGGGCCAGCGCAGCACCTGACCCGAGCTCTGGAACCTAAAGTTCACGCAAGCGTGGCCGACGAGCTCGTCCGGATGCCGCGGGATGCCATGCCGCGCCAGATAGGTCGGCGCGGCGAAGGCGCAGACGCGATGCGGCGCCAGGTGGCGTGAGATCAGGCGGCTGTCGCCGAGGTCGCCGACGCGGATGGCCACGTCGATGCCCTCCTCGATCAGATCGGCGAACCCGTCTCCGAGACGCAGATCCACCATCAGCCTCGGATAGCGTTCGCGGAATCGCGACAGGGCCGGCGCCAGGATGTGGAGTCCGATCGGCAGCGGTGCAGTGACCTTCAGGGTACCGGCCGGTTCCGAGCGAGCCGCCGCGGCCATCTGCTCGATCTCCTCGGCGGCCCGAAGCAATCCGAGGGCTCGCTCGTGGAGGTCTCGACCTTCCGGAGTCAGCGTCAGGGAGCGCGTGGTACGGTGGAAAAGGCGCAACCCGAGCCGTTGCTCCAGGCGCTGGATGCTCTTGCTCACCGCCGATGGCGAGATCCCGAGCGCACGAGCGGCCGCAGTATAGCTCCCGAGTGAACCCGCCCGGGCGAAAGCAATGATGCCCGTGAGCCTGTCGATGCCGATCTGTTCCGTCATGGCACGAGTGAAACGCCAAAGGGGCGAATTATCAAGCCAAGGACGCAGGTCTACCTTCGGGTCATCGGCGCCGCATCGGTGCCGGTTGAGGGACTCCGATCATGAGCCAGCCCGCCCATACCATGCCCACACCTTCCACTCTGCGGGACCGTACCGTCGTCATCTTCGGCGGCACCTCCGGCATCGGCCTCGCCGCCGCGATCCAGGCCAAGGCCGCCGGAGCGAAGGTCATCGTCGTCGGGTTCAACCCGGAGGGCGCCGAGCGGGTCGCCACCGAGAACGGCCTCGATGGCTGGCGCGCAGCCGACGTGACCAGGGACGAGACCATTGCACAAGCGCTTGCCGACATCCCGCATGTCGACCATCTCGTCCTGCTTGCCGGCAGCTTCGTCGCCGGCAAGGTCCTGAAGGCCGAAGTCGAGTACCTGAAGCGCGCTTTCGACGAACGGATCTGGGCGGCAATTCATACTCTTCGCGCCCTCGGCGACCGGCTTTCCAGGAACGGGTCGGTCACGTTCATCTCCGGCGCGCTGGCGGATCGTCCGAGCGCCCAGGGCACCGCCGTGCTGGCATCGGCGTCGGCTGCGATGGAAGCGCTTGCCCGGGGCCTCGTGCTGGAGATGGCGCCGGTGCGCTTCAACACCCTCTCGCCCGGCACGACCGACACGCCGCTCCTAGCCCGCACGCTCGGCGCGAACCGCGACGCCTACGTCGCTGCCCTTTCCGAGAAGCTTCCGCAGCGGCGCCTCGGTACGGCCAATGAGGCCGGCGCGGCTGTCGTCTTCCTCATGGCCAACGGTTTCATGAACGGAGAGACCTTGCACATCGACGGCGGCTCACGCTTGGTCTGATCCTTGAGCGGAAGATAGCGCGACGTTCGCAAGCGGATGTTCCGTCTCTGACCCAATGTCCCAGTAAATCTCGGATCCAACCTCTTCCGAAAGCAGTCGTTGGGTGGCGCTTTCGAGGTGCAGCGGGTCCACGCCGGATCAGGCAGACCAGCCCGTCGGTGCGGAACCACTATGCTGCCTCCGTGATCCGCTCCTGATGAACAATCGGTGCGCTGTCACCATGCTGCTTGAGCGGCCGGTTGCCACTGAGGCGGCGCAGGAGGACGTAGAAGACCGGCGTCAGGAAGAGGCCGAAGGCAGTGACACCAATCATGCCGGAGAACACGGCGACGCCCATGGCGCTGCGCATTTCCGAGCCGGCACCAGTGGCCGTCACCAGGGGCAGCACGCCCATGATGAAGGCCATTGAGGTCATCAGGATCGGGCGCAGCCGCAGGCGGCTCGCCTCGATGGCGGCCTGTAGCGGCGTGCGGCCGACGAATTCAAGTTCGCGGGCGAATTCCACGATCAGGATGGCGTTCTTGGCCGAGAGGCCGACGAGGACGATCAGGCCGATCTGCGTGAAGACGTTGTTGTCGCCCGCCGAGAGCCAGACCCCGAACATCGCCGCGAGCAGGCCCATCGGCACGATCAGCAGGATGGCGAGGGGCAGGGCCAGGCTTTCGTACTGGGCGGCAAGCACGAGGAAGACGAGGAGCAGGGCCAGCGGGAACACCCACATCCCGGAATTGCCCGCAATGAACTCCTGGTAGGTCAGGTCCGTCCACTCGAAGGCGAAGCCGCGCGGCAGCGTCTCGGCCGCGATGCGGGCGGCCGCCGCCTGGGCTTGGCCCGACGAGTAGCCCGGTGCCGCACCGGCGTTGATGTCGGCCGAGAGGAAGCCGTTGTAGCGCATGGCGCGCTCCGGGCCGGCCGTCTGCCGGACGCGGAGAAGGGCCGCGAGCGGCACCATCTCACCGGAACCCGCCCGCACCTTCAGCGCTCCGATGTCATCCAAGCGGGCGCGGAAGGGCGCGTCGGCCTGGACCCGGACCGAGTAGGTCCGGCCGAACCGGTTGAAGTCGTTGACGTAGAGCGAGCCGAGATAGATCTGCAGCGTGTCGAAGACGTCGGTGACAGGAATCCGGAGCTGGCGCGCCTTCGTCCGGTCGATGTCGGCGAAGAGCTGCGGCACATTCATCTGGAAGCTCGAGAAGAGGCCCGCGAGCTCCGGCGCCTGGGCGGCCTTGGCCAGGAACGCCTTGGTCGCCTCGTTCAAGGCCTCGTAGCCGAGGCCGGCCCGGTCCTCGATCTGCATCTTGAAGCCGCCGATGGTGCCGAGCCCGTTCACAGGCGGGGGCGGGAACATCGCGATGAAGGCCTCGGGGATCGCCGCGAACTTCTTGTTGAGCGACTGGGCGATGGCGCCGCCGTTCAGGGCAGGCGAGCGGCGCTCCTGGAATGGCTTCAGGGTGGAGAACACAATCCCTGAGTTCGAACTGTTGGTGAAGCCGTTGATGGAGAGGCCTGGGAAGGCGACAGCGCTTTCGACGCCGGGCTCCTTCAGGGCGATCTCGCTCATGCGGCGGATCACCTCCTCGGTCCGGTCGAGGGTCGCGCCGTCCGGCAGCTGCGCGAAGCCAACGAGGTACTGCTTGTCTTGGCCCGGCACGAAGCCGCCGGGGATCTGGCGGAACAGCACCACGGTCAGACCGACAAGGACGAGGTAGAGCACCATCATTGTCGCCTTGCGGGAGACGACGAAACTGACGCCTCGCCCGTACCCATCCGAGGCCCGGCCGAAGACGCGGTTGAAGCGCCGGAAAAACCAGCCGAGCATCCCGTCCAGGATGCGAGTCAGGCGGTCCTTGGGGGCGTGGTGGTCTTTCAGCAGCAGCGCCGAGAGAGCCGGCGACAGGGTCAGCGAATTGACCGCCGAGATGACGGTCGAGATGGCGATGGTGAGGGCGAACTGCTTGTAGAACTGGCCCGTCAGGCCGCTGATGAAGGCGAGCGGCACGAACACCGCCACGAGCACAAGCGCGATGGCGATGATCGGGCCGGAGACCTCGCGCATGGCCTGGTAGCTGGCATCGCGGGGCGACAGGCCGCTCTCAATGTTCCGCTCGACGTTCTCGACGACCACGATGGCGTCGTCGACCACGATGCCAATGGCGAGCACGAGGCCGAACAGGCTGAGCGCGTTGATGGAGAAGCCGAAGGCGTGCATCACCGCGAAAGTCCCGACAATGGAGACCGGCACCGCCAGCAGCGGGATGATCGAGGCCCGCCATGTCTGCAGGAACAGGATTACCACGAGGACGACGAGGGCGATGGCCTCCAGCAGGGTGTGGATCACAGCCTCGATGGAGGCGCGCACGAACTGCGTCGGATCGTAGACGATCTCGTAGTCGACGCCCTCGGGCATGTTCTGCTTGATCTCCGCCATGGTCCGGCGGACCTCGTCGGAGATCTGAATCGCGTTCGAGCCGGGCGACTGGGAGATCGGCAGCGCCACGGCGGACTTGTTGTCGAGAAGCGAGCGAAGGGCGTAGTCGGAAGCTCCGAGCTCGATCCGGGCGACGTCGCGCAGGCGGGTGATCTCACCGCTCTCCCCGGTCTTTACGACGATGTCGCCGAATTGCTCCTCAGTGGTAAGCCGCCCCTCGGCGTTGAGGGAAAGCTGGACGTCGAGTCCCGGGATTGCCGGCGAGGCGCCAATGACACCGGCCGCCGCCTCCACGTTCTGCGCCTGGATCTCGCGCACGACGTCGCCGGCCGACAGCCCGTGCTCGGCAACCTTCTGCGGGTCGAGCCAGATGCGCATCGAATAGTCGCCAGAGCCGAAAAGCTGCACCTGCCCGACGCCGTCGAGGCGGGCGAGCCGGTCCTTGATGTTCAGCACCGCGTAGTTGCGCAGGTAGGTCATGTCGTAGCGCCCGTTGGGCGAGACGAGGTGCACCACCATGGTCAGGTCCGGCGAGGACTTCACCGTGACGATGCCGAGCTGGCGCACGATGGCCGGCAGGCGCGGCTCGGCCTGCGAGACGCGGTTCTGTACGAGCTGCTGGGCCTTGTCGGGGTCAGTGCCGAGACGGAACGTGACGGTGAGCGTCATGATGCCGTCGGTCGTGGCCTGGCTCGACATGTAAAGCATGCCCTCGACGCCGTTGATCTGCTCCTCGATCGGCGTCGCCACCGTCTCGACGATGACCTTGGGGTTAGCGCCTGGGAACGTCGCGCGCACGACGACCGAGGGTGGCACCACGTCCGGATACTCGGAGATCGGCATCGCGAAGAGCGAGATCAGGCCCATGATGAACATGAGCACCGAGAGCACGCCTGCGAAGATCGGCCGGTCGATGAAGAATTTCGAGAGGTTCATGCCGCCCTCCTGGGCGCACGGGGAGAGAGAGCGGTCGCATGGCGGCCGCCGGGTAGAAGTCCGATCGGGGAGAGCGGCCTGCGCCGCCCGTCAGTTCTGCGCGACTCGGCGCGGAGCCGTTGCGGAGTCCTGCGGCCGCGCGCCCATGGCGACCGGCTCGGGCCGGAGGAGCATGCCGGGCCGGAGCCGCTGAAGGCCGTTGACGACGATGCGCTCGCCGCCTGACAGGCCGGAGTTCACGACGCGCAGTCCGTCAACGGACCGGCCGAGGGTGACGGCACGGAACTCTGCGCGGTCGTCGGCCCCCACAACGAGCACGAACTTCTTGTCCTGATCCGTGCCGACCGCCCGCTCGTCCACGAGCAGCAGTGTTTCGGGTGCGGCCTGGCCGAGGCGCATGCGAGCGAACTGACCCGGGATGAGATGTCCGTCGCTGTTACCGAAGCTTGCGCGGACCCGGATGGTGCCGCTTCGCGCATCGACCTTGTTGTCGATGAACTGGAGGTGCCCACGCGCCCGCGCCCCGTCGGCGGTGAGCATCTCGACCGGGATGCGGTCGAGGCTGCCGCGCTTGCCCGAGGGGTCAGCCAGTGAGGCCAGGGCTTTGAGGACGACGGTCTCGTCCGCGTCGAAGCTGGCATAGACGGGATCGACGGAGACGAGGGTGGTCAGCACAGCAGCGCCCGCGCCAGTGGCGACGAGGTTCCCCGGCGTGATCTCACGGCGTCCAACGCGTCCGCCGACTGCGGCCCTCACCTCCGTGTAGCTGAGGTTGAGCCGGGCGGCCTCCAGCGTCGCCTTGGCAGCGTCAAGGCTCGCCTTGGCTTCCTTGAACGCGTTGGCGCGGACATCGAGATCGCGGGCCGTGACGATGCGTTGGTCGGAAAGCCGCTGTCCACGCTCGAAGTCGCTTGCGGTGAGGGCGAGACGCGCCTCGGCGCCGGCGGCCTGTGCCTCCAGGCGATGGACTTCGGTGGCGTAGGGTGCGGGGTCGATAGTCACCAGCAGGTCGCCGGGCCTGACGAGTTCGCCCTCGGTGAAGTGCGTCGCCTGGATCGCTCCGCCAACACGTGCCCGGACGTCGACCCGGTCAACCGCTTCGAGTCGGCCGGAGAACTCGTCCCACAGCACGACCGGGCGAGGCGCGACGGTGGCGACGGGCACCGGCGTCGCGGGCTCGGCCGGCGACGGTGCGGCGACCGCCTCCGTTCCGTGCGCCGTCAGGCTGGGGAGGGTTTGAACGAAGGCGCCCGCCAGAAGAGCGAAGGCAACACCGGCCGCGAGGCTGCGCCGAAAACCGGAACGGGTAGGGGAAGCGTGAGGCGAAGGGTTCACGGCCGACTCCGACATCTGTAGAGTTCGCTACACATGTCGGCGTGGACGGCGGGCGTCAAGAGACTTATCTACCACTCGTTATAAAAGTTGGAGCCAGCTGACAATGGTGATGGGGCGACCCAGGTCCTTCGATAGGGACAAAGCCCTCGACGAGGCGATGGAGGTGTTCTGGCGTCACGGCTACGATGGCGCCAGCCTCGCCATGCTGACGAAGGCGATGGGCATCAAGGCGCCGAGCCTCTACGCAGCCTTCGGTAGCAAAGAGGGCCTCCTCAAGGCCGCCCTCGATCGCTACGCGCTGCGGCGGTCGGAGCACATGCGCTACGTACTCGCCGGCGCCACGGCGCGCGACGTGGCCGAGCGCTTCCTAAGCAGCATTGCCGAGAGCCATACCGACCCGGCCAATCCACCCGGCTGCCTTCTCGTCCAGGGCGGACTCGCCTGCGGCGCCGGCTCGGAGAACATCCCGTTCGAGCTGGCCTCGCGCCGGGCCGAGTCGGAGACGGAACTCCTCGGGCGTTTCATTCAGGCAAAGGCCGACGGCGATCTGCCGGAGGACGCGGATCCTGCGGCGCTGGCGCGATTCCTGTCGACGGTGGCCTCTGGCATGGGCGTCATCGCGTCGTCGGGGGCCAATCGCGAGGCCCTGCGAGAGGTGGCGCGCGTCTCGCTTGGGGCCTTCGCCAGGAGCGGTAGGGACTGAACGCTCGGTCGAACAGGGCTGCAGGCCGCAGATTCCGGCACTTTCCTTTCTGAAAGCTGCATGCCCGCAAACTACCCGCTCCGGCAGTAGAGAAGACCAGCAAGTCCCGAACTTACTCAGACCTACCTTGCAATACAGAACATTTGCCGGAAGTGATTCGACGGGGTCACACTGACGGCCGCAAGCCAACCAACGCATGGGTTCTTCTCGACAAAGGATACTGACCCAATTTCAGCCTTCAAGGCCGAATACTGCAACGCCTGAATTTGAAGAAAGTCTGAGCTTTTATCATACGCTTTGGATGCAGCGTGAGTTTAGCTATGGAAGGAAGTGCATTCATTTAAGCTGTCTAAGGAACCGCATTCCCGCATAAAGATGGCGCCCCGCGGGGAGCCATATTTGGCGTCGTGCGGTTACCTGGGAAGAAGCCTGTTATGGCGCGTGGGGAAGAGTATCGTGAACAAGCAGGTGGCCAAGCGTGACGAGATCCGCGCAGAAATTGCTGATCGAATGGGATTAGGATCGCCGTAGACATTAAGCTCTGCGCAGACGGCGGGTTTCGACCGGGAGGCGGACCAGTAATCGCCAAATATCGTGCGGCCATCAAACGTGATAACACTTACCCTGAAGCGACCGACTTCGCTCCCTTTCAGCGTTTACTGGTTGATTATTCCATGTTGGAACAGGAGGAAAACGGTCCAGGGGATGGCGATGCTACGGAAGGATTTGGCGCTCGCCATTGAGGTGGTTCGCTGACGCGTTCCTGGTCGTGCTGCAGTGTTCGAGTGTCAGGTGACGTCCGACTTCAGCACCCGCGTGTCATACCAACCCAGACGACGGTCATCGGCGGATCGCAAGGCGAGTTGAGCGACCGGAGCCCCGACTTCACGATCGACCAAGCGAGACCGGCGATCGTTCGGCTCATAGAGATGAGCCTCCCCCCACTGGCGAAGCGCGACGATGACGAGGAAAAGGCCGCGCCCCTTCTCCGTCAGTACGTATTCCCGGTAGGCGGTCCCGTCCGAGGCGGGCGCCGTCTCCAGAATTCCCCGTTCGGTCAGGTCGCGAAGGCGGGTCGCCAGCATACCCTTGGCGATGCCGAGACCATTCTGGAACTCACTGAAGCGCCGCACTCCGTCGAAAGCATCGCGGATGATGAGGAGCGACCACCAGTCGCCAATGACATCGAGCGCGCGCGCAACCGGGCACCCGGCGTTCCAGAGGCTGACGCGCTTTGCCACGAAGGTACACTCCCGTTCCAAGCTGGTCTCAATTTAGAACTGGAATGAGCGGATCACAAGTGGTCTCAAAGTAAAACCAGATTGGATTTCATCGACGGGACCGCCATGCCACACGGAAAAGATGGACGGATCGCTCCCGAGCCGAAGGGGCAACTGCCCAAGACGACGATCCTGATTTTCGCGGTCGCCGCCGGCTTGAGCGTCGCGAACATCTACTACGCCCAGCCCCTGCTCGATGCGATGGCGCGAGAGTTCGACATTTCGCCTGCCGTGATCGGGCTCGTGGCGACCCTGACCCAGGTCGGCTACGGGCTGGGCTTGATCTTCATCGTGCCGCTCGGCGATCTCATCGACCGCCGTCGCCTCATCCTCGGCCAGGGGCTTCTGTCGGTGCTCGCGCTGGCGGCAGTGGCCACGGCCAAGACCGGAGCGATCCTGTTCGCCGGCATGGCGGCGGTTGGGTTGCTCGCCGTCGTGGTTCAGATCCTGGTCGCATTCGCCGCGACGCTCGCGACACCGACCGAACGAGGCCGGGTGGTCGGTACAGTCACGAGCGGCATCGTGATCGGCATCCTGGCGGCGCGCTTCGCGGCCGGGATACTGGCCGATCTCGGTGGCTGGCGAGCGGTCTATCTAGTCTCCGCCGGCCTGTCGCTCGCCCTCGTCGGCCTGCTCGTGCGCGTCCTGCCACGGCATCGGATCCCGTCCGGCACCGGGAGCTATGTCGCCGCCCTCCGCTCCGTCCCCATCCTTTTCCTCAGCGAGCCGGTCTTGCTGGTTCGCGGTGTTCTCGCGCTTCTGGTCTTCGCGTCGTTCAGCACATTCTGGACCGCGCTGGTGCTGCCGCTCAGTGCGCCGCCCTTCTCCTACTCCCATACCTGGATCGGCCTGTTCGGCCTCGTGGGCCTGGCGGGAGCGATGGCCGCGACGGGGGCCGGGCGGCTCGCGGACCGAGGCCACGGTCGGTGGACGACAGGCGTATCTCTCATGCTCCTGCTCGTATCTTGGGCGCCGATTGCGCTTCTACCGGTATCAATTCCGGCCCTGATATTTGGCGTCGTCCTGCTCGATCTCGCCGTGCAGGCCGTTCATGTGACGAACCAGAGCCTCATCGTCTCCCTTCGTCCCGAAGCCAGCAGCCGGCTCATCGGCGGCTACATGGTGTTCTACTCCGTGGGCAGCGCCCTCGGCGCCGTTGCTGCGACGTCCATCTATGCCCGGGCTGGCTGGCCCGGTGTCTCAGTACTTGGCGCGAGTTTCAGCGCCGCTGCAATGCTCGTGTGGGTGTTCACTTTGCGCGCGGTCCGGACGTATCGAACGTAACTCGGTGATCCAACCGGAACGGCAACTCCATCCTCGATCGTTGCGGAGAACGGCCGGTCCGCTCACCACCCGACCCAGCCTTTGAACGGCCCGGCGGTTCTCGACTCAACTACGCCGTACGAGCAATCCTACACAACTCATAGATGCGGTCGTTCGTAGAAACCATGAGCCCGCGCAGCGGCCCTACTGTCAGGAGCCGGTTTATGGAACTCCAGTACTGGCGAAAGCATGGTTTAGTTCAAGGCGTGGCTGCGAGGCTAGAAGCGCCTTCGTGTAGGCATCGGTCGGATGTGCCAGGATCTCTTCTACCGGACCCTGTTCCACCAGCCTCCCGCGGTAGAAAACGAGGACACGGTCCGCCAGATGCTGGATGACCCCCAGATCGTGGGAGATGAACAGGAGCGCCGTTCCGAGGCGCGCCCGCAGATCCGCGAGTAGATCGAGTACCTGGGCCTGGATGCCGATGTCGAGGGCTGAGACCGGCTCGTCGCAGACGATGAGGGCCGGCTCGGCTGCCAGCGCCCGGGCTATCGAGACGCGCTGGCGTTGACCTCCCGATAAGGAGGACGGGTTGCGCGCTGCAATGTCGGCGGCCAGGCCGACCTGCTCGAGAAGTTCGACCACGCGCGCGGCCCTGTCCGCGTGTGCATGACTTGCGAGGTTCTCCCCGATGATGTCGGAAACGCGGTATCGCGGGTCGAAGCTGCTCAGAGCGTCCTGCGGGACGTATTGCAGGCGCGGGCGAAGCCCGCGCCGCTGCGTTTCCGGGATGCCGCTCCAAGGCTGCCCGAGGAGGCGGACGCTGCCACGATCCGGGGCCAGCAAACCGAGGACGATTTTGGCGCAGGTCGACTTTCCCGAGCCGGATTCACCCACGAGGCCCACGACCTCGCCGGCCTTCACCACGAAGCTCACATCATCAAGGGCC
The DNA here is from genome assembly GCF_020662345.1 of Methylobacterium sp. W2. Classification (GTDB taxonomy): domain Bacteria; phylum Pseudomonadota; class Alphaproteobacteria; order Rhizobiales; family Beijerinckiaceae; genus Methylobacterium. The sequence continues at coordinate 50,436 of NZ_VMOA01000010.1, forward strand.
TTCGTGGCGAAGGCCGGGCGGCCATAGCCCGCGGCCCCCGCGTAATGTTTTGCGATCCCGCGCACCTCCAGGACGACCTCCTGGCGGGGAGCAGGTCTCGGATCACCACCATCCCAGTGAATTGCCTGAGCCGCCCCGGTGAGCCGGCGACCCCGCGAGGCGGAGGAAGGAATCGCCGCGATCAGACCCTTGGTATAGGGGTGGCGCGGCCGCGTCAGGACCTCCGCCGTCGGCCCGCTATCGACCACCCGGCCGTGCCGCATGACCAGTACCCAGTCCGCGATCCCGGCAACCACCGCGAGATCGTGGCTGATGAGCAGGAGCCCCGCACCCGCCCGCACCCGCTCCGCGAGCACCTGCAGAACCTGCGCCTGTACCGTCACGTCGAGAGAGGTGGTCGGCTCGTCGGCGATGATCAGGTCGGGTTCGCCCGCGATGGCCGAGGCGATGAGGGCGCGCTGGCGCAGGCCCCCGGAGAGCTGGTGAGCATATTGGCTGGCGCGGTGCTCCGGGTCCGGAATTCCCACCCGGGCCAGGACGTCGAGCACGCGCGCCCCGATGGCTTTCCGTCCCGCCAGGAGGCGATGCTCGGACAGGACCTCCGCCACCTCCTGCCCGATGGTGCGCAGCGGATCGAGCGAGACCAGGGCGTCCTGCATCACGAGGCCCGTCACTGTGCCGCGCAGGCGGCGCCAGTCGGCGGCCCCGAAGGTTTTCGCATCGCGATCCTGAAGGTGGAAGCGGTGGGCCTCCACCGTCGCGCCCGCGCCAGCGAGGTTCAGGAGGCTGCGCGCCGTCAAGCTCTTGCCGGACCCGGACTCGCCGACGAGCGCGACACACTCTCCGGCCCGGACGACGAGATCGACCCCCTGGACGATGGGCGGCCCACCGAAGCCAATGGACAGGTTGCGGATGTCGACCAGCGGCGGAAGCGCGCCGGTGGCTGAGGCCTCGGCCGCGCCCCTCATGCGATGCGTCCCTCAAAGCGCTTTTGTAGGAAGACCCCGACGGTGCTGAAGGCGATGACCGTCAGGGTGATGGCGGCGCCCGGAAACACCGCCGGCCACCAGGCGACGCGCAGAACATCGCGGCTCTCGGCCAGCATGACGCCCCATTCGGGGGTCGGCGGCTGTGGGCCGAGGCCGAGGAAGCTAAGGCCCGACACGGTCAGGATGGTACTGCCGATATACACGGTGGCGATCACCGGGACCGCCACCAGAACGTTCGGCAGCACGTGTCGGAGGAAGATCTGGCGCCGGCCGAGTCCGTAGATGGCGGCCTGCGTCACGTAATCGGCATCGCGGACCAGTTGGGTCTGGGCGCGCACGATGCGGCCGAACTTCGGAATGCCCGCGATGCCCACCGCGAGGGCGATGTTGAGCATGGCCTGGCCGAGGAAGGTGACGACCAACATGGCCAGGAGAACGCCGGGAAACGACGAGAGCACGTCGAAGAGGCGCGAGGTCACCTCATCCAGAAAGCGGTTGCGCTGGCCGGCCAGGATCCCGAGGAAGACGCCCGCCAGCACCGAGACCGTCATGCCGCCGAGGCCGATCAGCAGGGAGTAGCGGGCCCCGTACAAGGTGCGGGCGAGGACATCCCGGCCGAGCCGGTCGGTGCCGAAGGGATGGGCCCAGTCCGGCGCCTTCAGGCCCTCCAGGACATCGCCAACCAGCGGGTCGTGGGCCGTGAAGAGGCCGGGCGCCGCCGCTACAGCGAAAAGGGCGGCGAGGAACAGGGCAGAGCCCAGGACGGGAAGCGGATAGGCGCGGTGCCGGTTCAACGCGACGCTGGCGGGATCATGTCCGGCCCGCGCGGGCGCGCCGGGCTCGTGGAGCAAGCCAGAGGGAGGAGCGATGCGAGCGGAAGCAGTCATGCGGTCCTCAATCTCGGGTCGATCAGTAGGTACAGGATGTCGAGGAGCGTCGAGGCCGCAACGTGAATGAAGGCGGCGAGGAGCACGACCGCGAGCACCACTGGAATGTCATGGGTCAGCACCGCGCCAAGGGTGACGCTGCCGAGTCCCGGCCGGCCGAACACCTTTTCGGTGATGACCGCGCCACCCAGCAGCCCACCGATCAGCCAGCCGCCGAGGGTGACGGCCGGCAGTGAGGCGTGACGCAGGAGGTGGCGGGTCCGGATCGTGAGTTCGCCGACCCCACGGGCGCGGATCGTGGTGACGAAGGGCTGGTCCAGGGCCTTCTCGATGGCCTCCCGGAGCACCTGCGCCAGAAGGCCGGCGGTGGGCAGCGCCAGGGCGATCGCGGGTAGGACCAGGGATTGCCAGCCATTCGCTCCCGAGACCGGAAACCACCGCAAGGTGAAGGAGAACAGCATCAGCAGCAGGATGCCGATCCAGAAGACCGGGGTGGAGGCCAGGACGAGTTCAATGGCGGAGGCGACCTTCCGGGACAGCCGGCCCCGCCCGGCGGTGAGAAGCGCCACCGCCACGGCGAGCGCCACCGCCAGCACGCCTGCCGTCAATGCGAGCTGAACCGTGGGCCAGAGTTGCGAGCCGACGATCTCGCGTACGGGCTGGCGCAGGACGTAGGAGGTGCCGAGGTCGCCGCCGGCGATGCGGGATAGGAAGGCCCAATATTGCGCGAGCAGGCTCTGATCGAGCCCCCATTCGGCGGCGATGGCCTCGCGCAGCCCCGGGGTATCGATGTCGCCCGCCAGGATGTCCTCGATCCGGCCCGGGAGCGCATGGAGGGCGAGGAAGGCCGCCGTGACGCTGGCCCAGGCGACGATGATGCTCGTGCCCAGGCGTGCGACGACGCGGGACCAGAGGGCGCGCGAACCCATGGGGGCTACTCCTTTGCGAGCCAGACGTCGTAGGCGTTCGACGGCGAGTCGAGCCCCGCCTCGAAGCCCAGCCCGCGCACGGCCGTCTTCGCAGCCAGGAACCAGCTCGGCGCGAACAGGGGGACGATGAACGCCTTCTCGACGCCCAGGACCTGAATGCGGTCCGTGAGCGCGCGCTTGGCGACCGGGTCCGTCGCCTGGAGGGCCTGATCGATCAGGCCGGTGATCTCCGGGTCGGGATTGGACACCTTCGTGTAGAGGAAGCCCTTCGAGCCGAGCATGTCCCATAATTCGCGGGCCGGGTCGGCGGGGTTGTCGGTGTTGGGATAGATCGACCAAGTGCCGGTGGCGTTGCCCTTGGCGTACTCGCCCGCCGTGACGATGCGCAGGTTGAGGTCCAACCCGATGTTCTTGCGCAAGGCTGCCTGGATGCCCTGGATGAGGATCTCCCGGTTGTCGCGCACGTAGGGTTGCGGATACCCGACATCGAGGGTGAGGCGCCGGCCCTCCCGGGTGCGGAACCCCTGCGCGTCGCGCTGCGTCCACCCGGCCTCGTCGAGCAGCCGATTCGCGCCCGCGATGTCGTTGCCCCAGGCCCCCACCAGAGCCTTGTTGTAGGCCGGGTTTGCCGGCCCGATGATCGACCAGGCCCGCGGCACGTGACTGAGATAGACCTGACGCACGATCGGCTCGGGATCGAACCCGTCGCGCAGGGCGCGTCGAACCCGGATGTCGTCGGCCGGCGCCCGGGTGTAGTTGATGTTGAGGGTGAAGGACGTGCTGGCACCCGACGGGCCGATGAGGAGCCGGTACTGCGGATCGTCCGCGAACAGGGACACGTCGGTGGCCTGAACGCCCTCGATGACGTCTACCTGCCCCGACGTGAGGGCGCCGGTGCGCACGGCGTATTCGGGCAGGAACCGGAAGCTGAACCCGTCGAGATGGGCCGGTCCCTGATGGGCCGCGTAGCCGGGGGGCCAGGCGTAGCGCGGATTACGCACGAAGCTCGCCGACTGGCCGCGCACGTAACGCTCGAAGACGAACGGGCCGGTGCCGGCCAGGGACGGACCGCCGCCGCAGAGATCGCCCTTGGCCAGGGACTTGGGCGAGATCAGGCCGAGTTTGACGTTGGAAACCGATTCAAGAAACGTCGAATCCGGCTTCGAGAGCGTGAGCCTGACCACGTGCGGTGAGATCACCTCGGCCGAGCTCAAATATTCGAGCAGCGCGACGGCGTTCGCTGCGTTGGCGGGGTTTTTCACGAAGTCGAAATTCGCTTTCACCGCCGCCGCATCGAACACCTCACCGTCGTGGAAGATGACGTCCTCGCGCAAGGTGAAGGTATAGACCTTTCCGTCCGGCGATATCGTCCATTCCGTGGCGAGCCAGGGCGCGAAGGTCCCGTCCGCCCTCTTGCCGACCAGCGAGTCGATGTAGTTGCGCGCCACGAAGAAGGCGGCCTGCTGCGACGAGCGATGCGGATCGAAGCAGGACGGCTCCGTCGTCACGCCCCAGGTGAGGGAGCCGCCGGGCCGAGGCTGCGGTTCCGCAGCATCGACGGGTGACAGAGGAGCGAGCCCGGTCGCGGAGATCGTGGCCAGCGTAAGCAAGGAAACGAATTTTTTCATCAATCTCAGCTCGGGATATGCTTTGTCTACGACCAGACTCAACGCGAGCAAAATATTCCCTAATTGATGCTGAGGGAATTTTTTGACTTCATCTCTGATCTTGACCGGTCTAGTTGTAGCTGGCGTGATCTAGTGCGACGCAGAAGCCAAAATCAACTGGGAAATACCAAGCAACTGACAGCATCGCGCTATTTGGAAACTCACCAGCGCCGAGCCGGCGTTTCGGAGACGAAAACTTCGACTCGCATCGGCGCGAAGAACCGGATCGTCTCCCGGACATGACCGCACCGCGCCACGCTCGCCCCGACACGTCCCACCCCGCGATCGACGGATCACCTTCCCGATGTCTCCACGCCAGCTGCATCTCAACGTGAACCTGCTGCATTCGGGCGTGTACCCGTCGGCCTGGCGCTTGCCCGACAGTCAGCCCGACGCCTTCGTCGACATCGCCCATTACGTACGGGTCGCCCAGGTCGCCGAGCGGGGCTTGTTCGACGCGATCTTCCTCGCCGACACCCCCTCGATCTCGGACCGCCTCGATTACCGCCCGTTCAATGCCCTGGAGCCCACCATCGTGCTGGCCAGCATCGCCGCGGCCACGGCGCGGATCGGGCTGATCGCGACGGCCTCGACCAGCTATAACGAGCCCTACAACCTCGCCCGCCGCTTCGCATCACTGGACCACGCGAGCGGCGGACGGGTCGGTTGGAACGTGGTCACCACGGCCGATGCCGCCGCGAGCCGGAACTTCGGGCTGACCGCCGCCGTCGAGCACGGGACGCGCTACGCGCGCGCCCGGGAATTCGTCGAGGTCGCTCACGCCCTGTGGGACAGCTGGGAGGACGATGCCCTCATCGGCGACAAAGCCAGCGGCCGCTTCGTCGACCCGGGGAAGGTGCATGCCATCCGCCACCGGGGCACTCACTTCTCCGTCGACGGGCCCCTCAACGTGCCGCGCTCACCCCAGGGCCGCCCGGTGACGGTTCAGGCCGGCGGCTCGCAGGATGGACGTGATCTGGCGGCGGCCACCGCCGAGGCGGTTTTCACCCTGTCGCAGACCATCCCGGATGGAGTGTCCTATGCGCAAGATCTGCGCGCCCGGGCCGCCAGCTTCGGGCGCCCGGCGGATTCCCTCGTCATCCTGCCGGGGCTCACCACCATCCTGGGCAGTACCGAGGCGGAGGCGCGCCGCCGCCAGGACGAGTTATGGGATCTGGTTCCCCTCGAATACAGCTTGGCGCGTCTCGCCGGCACGCTCCAAATCGCACCTGATCGCCTCGCCCTCGACAAGCCGCTGCCGGACGCGCTGCCACTGCCCGCCAATGCCAACCACACCATGTTCCTCGGAACCGTGGCGCTCGCCCGTCGCGACAACCTCACGGTGCGTGAATTGCTGCGGGCCCTCGGAGGCGGTGTCGGCCACCGCATCATCGTAGGCACGCCGGAAGCCGTGGCCGACGACATTGAGGCGTGGTTCCGGGCCGGAGCGGCGGACGGCTTCAACCTGATGCCCGACGTGCTGCCCGACGGTCTGGAGACCTTCGTAGACGCCGTTGTGCCGATCCTCCAGAAGCGCGGCCTGTTCCGCACCGCCTATTCGGGAACCACTCTGCGGGACCATCTCGGTCTCGCCCGGCCGCCGAGCCGTTTCGCGGATAGCCCGGAGGTTCGAGTTACGGCCTGAACCCAGCGATCTGTCCCCAACTCGCTACCGGCGCGGGCTTACGGCACGATCGAGGTCAGAACCTCGGCAAGAGGAGGTTTTCGTTCAGCCTGCTGACCTTGCAGGCTGAACGGAGCTGACTGTGACCTCGAAGTTCGGGCCTCTTCGTGACCTGACCCCATTCGGTGGCCCAGGATCGAAGTTAGTGCATCGTCGGTCTGAGGTTGACCCCGTTTGTGGTCCACGGCCTATGCAAGTTCTCGGGCTGTGACAGCTTGGTTGGCGAAGGCTCGGGGCGTCAAGCCGCCCAGGGCCGTGTGGGGTCGATCTTCGTTGTAGTGGCACCTCCATTCCTCGATGCGCTTGCTCGCGGAACAGGACGCACATGGAGGTTTGCGGTTGGCTGACGTCGATCAGCCTATCCGAATGTGGTGCAAGGGAGAGAAAGGCAGAAGCAGCGGCAACACAATGTCGCGACACCATCGACCCATACAATCCGGCCAACGCATGCCGATGTGTGTACAAAGCCAGGGCAAAGTCTGCACGCCATCCAAAGATAAATTTTATTCATATTGCAATTTTATAGGAACAAGCATCCTTCGCGCCGGAGAATAAAAACTAAATATTGCTTTTGACTACCATGACCGATCATTTTATACACAGTACTTACTGGCACTGGCTGACGCCTCCCTCTCTTAAAATCAATACGGCGTCGGCTGTGAATAATTATGGTGCGTTCCGACAAAAAGCAGATCGAAAGCGCTTTGTGTTCAATTTTGTGAACGTTAGTAAAAGCTATCCGGAACGCAGAGCGCTTATCGGCAATTTGGCGATTTCAGATATAACTTTCGAAGTGCGGGACGGTGAGTTTCTATGCTTGATTGGTCCATCGGGTTGTGGAAAATCAACTTTACTTAATATCATGGCCGGCTTCGACCGGCCATCAAGCGGCGATGCACACTTTAGAGGGGCGCCAATAGAGAAGCCCGGTCCCGATAGAACTGTCATTTTCCAAGACTATGGTCTGTATCCCTGGATGACCGTGGCCGAGAACATAGGCTTCGGCTTGAGCGCGAAATCGGTTGCAAAATTGGAGCGACGTCAGACCATCGCTCGTCTCGTCGAATTCGTGCGCTTGAGTGGATTTGAGGACCGTTTCCCTGACGAACTGTCAGGCGGGATGCGCCAGCGCGTTAGTTTGGCTCGTGCCTTGGCGCCTGATCCAAGTGTCGTTCTGATGGACGAACCATTTGCGGCACTCGACTCGATCACGCGAGATGCATTGCAGGAGGAATTGCTTCGCATCTGGGCAGTCTCCCATCAGACGTTCGTCCTCATCACCCACAACATCGAGGAGGCCGTCTTCCTCGCCGATCGGGTGCTCGTCATGAGCGGCCGGCCCGGGCGCGTCGACACTGTGATCGACGTCGATCTCCCCCGGCCACGGACGAACGCCGTCCGCGTCGATGCGCGCTTTGTTGCCCTAAAGGAGGAGATTTCGCGCCGTTTGCGCATAGGCGTCCTAGCACAGAATGGCGAGAGGGCTTGAACCATGCCGGAAGCATTAGCGACGGCCAACCGCGCCTCACCCATATCTCCGCGCGTAAAAGCATCGCTACACACTGCGGGGCATTTGATCACGAGCAGCGCCCACGCGGTCAAACGCTTCATCCTTATACCAGTACTCCTGGCCAGCTGGGAGATGGGGGTGCGCACCGGATGGCTGAACGGAAACCTAGTTCCCCCGCCGTCGGCTGTGCTGAGCGCACTTCGCGACCTCGCCTCGAGCGGGATGCTGTGGGAGGATACCCGTGCGAGCATTCAGCGCGTCACGATCGGCTTCGGTATCGCCGCGGCTGTTGGAATTGCGTCTGGACTGCTTCTCGGGCGTATCCGATGGCTGGCCTTCTATATCCTGCCCCTCATCGACCTCGTCCGTCCGATCTCGGTGATTGCCTGGATCCCGCTTGCAATCCTGTGGTTCGGCCTCGGCGACCAGCCGGCTTGGTTCATCATCGCCCTCGGCGCCTTCTTCCCGATCTTCAGCAATGCTTATCAGGGAGCGCTTTCCGTCGCCGAAATCCACCTGCGCGTGGCACGGTGTTTCGGTGCCGGTCGATGGCTCACGCTGCGGAAAGTGCTTCTGCCATCTGCCCTTCCGTACATCCTGACGGGTCTGCGCGTCGGGTTGGGAGTGGGATGGATGTGCGTGATCGCTGCCGAACTTATTTCGTCGACTTCGGGGCTTGGTTACCTGATCCAGCTCGCGCGCACGACGATCGAAACGGAGAAGGTTCTGGCCGGCATGGTCGTCATCGGGCTGGTCGGTCTCTGCATGAATGGCATCATGCTCGGACTCGAAAATTTCCTCATTCGTCGCCGGTGACGTCCCACACTCCATGCCAACTCTAAAGCGGATCAAGGTCAATGCAGCGTAGGCAATTTCTCGTCGGCTCGAGCCTCGCGGTCGGGGCTTTCTCAGGCCTTGCACCAATCCGGTCCCGCAGCCAGGAGCGCATCAAGGTTACACTCGGCTACCAGTCACTTTGGGCAGGAGGTGGCAGCGTCTTCGAGACGCTCAAGCACACCAATATCCTTGAACTGCACGGCGTCGACGCGAGCTTCAAGACGTTTACCTATGGCGGTCCCTTGGCGGAAGCTGCCGTGGCCGGCGCAATCGACAACATTTTCGCGGCGGATGCCCCGACGCTGCGGGCAATGGCGAGGATTCCAGGATCGAAGGTCCTTCAGCGCACGCATGATCAGCGTTTCGCCGTGATCGCACGGCCTGATTTCATAGGTGACCTCGCCGACCTACGTGGCAAGCGCCTCTCCGGCCCATTCGCAACGACAGTGTTTCCGCGATGCATTCAGGCCATCATCGCCGCGGGCGTGAGGGAGCCGTTCAAGGAAATTCGTATCGTAAACCAAGATGTGGCTGAGCAGGCCGACGCGATGCGAGCCGGAGCGGTCGATGCGGTGACAAGCTGGGATCCCACCTTCGAGAACCTGATCCGGCAGAAGCTTGGCCGTGTCGTCTGGCAGGCCCCCCTCGGGGCTGGGTCTGGCATACAGGGGTTCTCGGGCCCGTGGCTGCAGCGCTACGGCCAGGACGGAGCGGTGAAATTCCTCAAGGCCTGGATCGCCGCCACTTGGTGGACCTCACGAAACATTGACCAAGCAGACGCTTGGTTCAGCAAGACGTCACGCCTCGACCCTAAAATTCTGACTGCGGCAGACAAAGCGGACCGCTATCTACGGTCGCCAGTGGCCGAGATTAAGACGCTTGATTTCTTGATTTCCGCGCAGGAGGTTCAAGACACCCAAGGTGTTCTTGACTTCCTGCATGACCAAAAGCTCCTGACTAATCGAATTGAAGCCGCACCCTTCTACGACATGGCCCCCCTGGAGCGCGCCCAGCGGGAGATCGCTGCAGGCGATCACGTCGATCTCAGCCGTATTACCATCACCTCCTGAGGCAAGCGCAATGGATCTACGGCTCGACCTTCCGGAACCTCCGGAGCCGGCAAGCTTCGCTGAAAGCCCGCTGTCCCATGCCCTAGCGCAGCCTCTGATGTTGGGATTGTTTCTTCCAATTCAGAGCGGTGCGTGGTCCCCGTCTCTCGAACCCCGCTCGACGTCATGGACCTTCGACTATAACGCCGAGCTCACGTTGCGAGCTGAGGCGCTGGGATTCGACCTCGTCTTCGGTCTGGCAGAGTGGGTCCGTCACGGCGGTTACGGCGGCGTATCCAGGTTTCGAGAAGAGTCGCTCGATCCGTTCATCACTGCGACGGCTTTGGCCGCGCTGACAAAACGGATCATTCTCATCTCGACGATCCATATCCTCTACGGCCCGTGGCATCCGCTACACCTCGCTAAGTTTGGGGCCACACTCGACCACATTGCGGCCGGCCGTTGGGGCGTCAACATCGTCACCGGCTACGCTCCGCGCGAGCCCTCTATGTTCGGCATGAAGAAGATCGAGCACGACCTGCGCTATAAAATGGCCGATGAGTTTGCAACCATCCTGAAACAGCTTTGGCGTTCGAGCGAGGATGTCACAATCTCGGGAGATTATTGGCATCTCGATGCTGCCTTCGCGCGGCCAAAACCGCGCTTCGGTCGACCCATCCTCGTCAGCGCTACAGGCTCCCCGGCCGGCTTTGACTATGCGGGCCGGCACTCCGACATCGCTTTCATCACAAGCCCTGCCGGTGCCAAGTTAGTGAACGCGTTACCTGCGTTGCCACAGCACATAGCAGCGATCAAAGCGGCCGCGGGGAAATACGGGCGCAATCTTCGAACGATCATCAACCCCATGATCGTCTGCCGGGAAACCGATGCGGAAGCATGGGCTTATTACGATCGCATCGTCACGAACGCGGATCACGGGGCGGTCGAGGGCTATGCCCGACATCATGCCCTCGCTGACAGCAAAGCATGGAAGAACCACCTTCCGCAGGATCGAATTCTCGGCGGCAATGTTCATATCGTCGGTGGCCCGGAATACGTCACGGAGCAACTCTGTAACCTAAAGCGCGCCGGTTGCGACGGCTTGCAAATATCGTTCTTCGACTTCAAACCCGATCTCGAATTCTTTGGAACACGCGTCCTTCCACTGATGCGTCAGGCAGGACTGCGAAAGTGACTGGCGCGTCCCCGAACCCAGAAGGGACGGGACTTTTGCAGGGCCTGAGGCATCCGCATTGGTAGGGCTGCCATGAAATCAGGCGCGCCACGTCGGGTTCTGGCCACATGTCACGTGAATCAATCCTCCAATTTTAAGGGCTCATCTGCGCTTCAGCGCTTTCCTTCCCAGTGGATAATTCGCCCCCTAAGGGCGACGAGGACCAGGTCGCTTACAAAGCCGATCAGTCCGATGAGAATGATACCGGCGAACACGTAGGTCGTTCGAAAAAAGCTCGAAGCATCAAGGATCAGGAAGCCGAGACCGCGATCCCCGCCGAGCAACTCGGCCGCGACGAGAATAGTCAGGCCGGTGCCCATCGCGACACGCAACCCCGTCATGATCTGAGGCAGCGCGGTGGGAAACACCACGAAGCGGAACGTCTGCCAACCGGACGCTCCCATGGATTGAGCGGCCCGAAGCGTGTCGAGCCCACACGCCCGTGCGCCGGCTTGGGCGTTCACCATCGTGATCAGGAAAATCGAGAGGAACATCAGGAGGATCTTCGAGGTCTCGCCGATTCCGAACCAGAGAATGAACAGGGGTATGAGGCCCAGCGGCGGGATCGGCCGGACAATTTCGGAGGGCACCAGGAACAGGGCATCGATCTCGATCACACGGCCCCGCAACAGGCCGACCACGGTGCCGCAGACGGCGCCGGCGACGAACGCGATGCCGACGCGACGCAGGCTTGAGACCACATGCGTGCCGAGATCGACGCCAGAATAGCCTTCGACGACCATGTCCTTCAGGGCAGCGAGCACGGCCAGCGGAGGCGGCAGCAGGATCGGCGTCACCAGCTCCTGCATCGTCACGACGGCCCAGAGAGCCAAGAGGGCCAGCGGTGAGAGCGCGGCCAGAATCCGGTAGCGCCACGGAACCGTGTTTCTGTTCAAGGGAGCCTCGCGGCGCGGGTGTTCAATGGGAATGCCGCATGGTCCGGTAGATCGCTTCGCGCAGGCGGAGGAAGGCGGGAGCAAGGCGGTTCTCGGACGACGCGCGAGGGGCGTTCAGTTCCACCGCGAACGTCTCGAACTGGCCCTGACGGAGGTTGTCGATGAGGAAGACACGGTCTCCCAGAAACACCGCCTCGTCGATACTGTGCGTCACGAAGACGATCGTGCACCCGGTGCGGTCGCGCAGCCGCAGGACCTGCTCCTGCAGGTCCTCCCGCGTCTGCACGTCGAGCGCCGAGAACGGTTCGTCCATGAGCATCACGCGCGGGCGGGCGGCGAGCACGCGGGCGAGGCCGACGCGTTGGCGCATGCCGCCGGACAACTCGTACGGATACGCATCCTCCCGGCCCGCGAGGCCGACGAGGGCGGCAGTTTCTTCGGCCACCCGTCTCCGCTCGCGCTTAGAGCGCCCGGCGCAGCGCAGGCTGAACGCGATGTTCTCCGCCACCGTCATCCAGTCGAACAGGGCCGCGGCCTGGAACACGACGCCTCGATCGGGGCCGGGGCCGGAGATTTCGGCCCCGTCGACGAGAGCCCTGCCTTCAGTCGGGCGGAGAAAGCCGGCGATGAGGTTGAGGATCGTCGTCTTGCCGCAGCCCGACGTTCCCAGGAGCGAGACGATCTCGCCGGAGCCGATCCCGAAGGAGACGTCGCGCATCACCGTTCGATCGCCGTACGCGAAGCCAACCCGGTCGAACGTCAGGACCAGCCGCTCCGTCGCCGCTTCCGGCTCGGTCGTGCCGACGGATTTCGACGTAGTACCGATCACCTGGCGTCACCGATCACTTGGACGCGCCCGATCACTTGGACGCACCGGACAATGCGGTCTGGATCGGCCGGGTGTCGAACAACGCCGTCCAGTCGGCAGGCAGGGCCTGGATGCGCTTCTCGGCGACGAGGAAGGCACCGATGCCCTGGAGGTGCTTCATGAGACGCGAGTCGATCTCCTGTCCCGGCGCCCCGAGAAAGTCCGCGGTCAAGGTCTGCCGAAAGGTCGGATGCGCTACGTTCTGACCGGCGACGAGGCGGTCGAAGTCCGGGCCGTCCATGCCGATCCGCTTCGCCTCGGCGGCCCGAACGGCGGCCGGGTCGCTGCCGTAGGCCGTCTGCGCTTGGTCCCAGGCCCTGAGGAAGCGCTGGACCGTTTCGGGGTTGCCCGTCACGAAGGGCTTGCGCCCGACCCAGACGCCTCCCGTTATCATGCCGAGGCTCCGGGTCGAAGCGATGGGCTTCGCACCCTGACGCTCCATGGCACCGACGTTGGGCTCCCAGACGAAGGCGGCATCGATCTGGCCGGCCGCGTAGGCCGGGGGCATGTTGGCCGGGCTGAGATTCACGAGGCGCACGTCGTCGGCCTTCAATTCCGCCTGAGCGAGGGCCCGCAGCAGGTGGTAGTGGCTAGTCGAGCCGATGGCGACGCCGACCCTCTTGCCCCTCAGGTCCGACGGAGTCTCGATGCCCGCGCCCGGGTTGACCACCAGCCGGACATTCGTCGCATCGATCCGTTCCATGAACAGAATCGCGATGGGGAGCCCGTTCGCGTAGCCGGTCACCGCCGGAAACTCGCCCATCCAGGCGAGATCGACCTCGCCGGCCGCTAGGGCCGGCAGCATCGCCGGGCCAGCCGGGAACTGAGCCAGGGTGACAGCGAGCCCGTTGGCCTCGAACAGACCGGCCTTGAGTGCGTGAGAGAGCAGGACGTTCACCTCACCGGTCTGAAAGCCGATCCGGAGGGGCAGCGTCTCCTCCGCTCGCCCCCCCGTGGTTCCGAGGAACAACGAGCCGAGCAGGGCGAGCAAGAATGCAAGGCGGGTCATGGACGGAATCTCCGAGAGACGGTCGAGGGGTTTCATTCGCTACCGAGTAGGTCGAGAACCGTGAGTGCCAGGATACGGGTGGCGGCCACGGCCTTGGCGATGTCGATGTACTCGTTCACCGGCGGCCAACCGTCCTCGCCGGGGCCGAACGTTACGGCGGCGTGGCCGCGCTCCGCGAACCGGATCGTGTCGTTGAAAGCGTTCTTCCGATAGATCTGCGGCGCTTCGCCGAGCAGGCGCTCATAGGACCGGGCGATGGCCGCGGTGGGCTGGGCCGCTTCATCCTGCTCCGCCGTTCCGTCGACGAAGAGCGCACCCGGATAGGGACGGGCGCTGGCCCGTAATTCGGGGTCCGCCGCCGCCGCCGATGCGATCACCGCGTCGATGTCGGCCATCACCGTCTCGACGCTCATGCCGGGAAGGATGCCGACGACGGCCATCACGGCGCGGCAGAGATCGGGGGTGAACTGCATCTCCCGCGGGAGTCCCCCCGAGACCCGCAGGATCGTCGTGCGGGGCGGCGTACCGCCGGCGAGACGAGCGGGCTCGTGCGCGAAGGTCATCGTCTCGAGGGCCGGGAGCAGGCGGGCCATCTTGGCGACGGCGTTCACGCCCGTGTCGGGCCGCCAGAGATGGGTCTTCACGCCCCGCGTCTCGACTTCAACGAGGACGTGGCCGCCATTGGCGACCGCGATGCCCATGCCCCAGGAACGACCTGCCCCCTGGGGGCCATCCGGCTTCGTCCAGCCCGTCGGCTCGCAGACGATGGTGTAGTCCGCGCGCAGGCCATGCTCGTCGAGGAGGAAGATCGAGCCGTCCGGACCATTCTTCTCCTCGTCGACGGTGTAGACGCAGCTCAGCGTCCCCTTGAGGCGGATACCGGCCTCCCGGATCGCGCGGACCGCCAGGAGGGTGCAGGCGAGGTTGCCACGGGTGTCCGATGTTCCCCGCGCGTAAAGGCGCCCGCCATGGCGCGTCGGCTTGAACGGGTGGCCGTTCGTCATGGTCCAGGCCGACCAGTCGCCCGCCGGGTAGGTGTCGAGATGATCGTTCAGAATGAGAGAGGGGCCTTGCGGGTCCGAGCCCGGCAGGACGGCGATGACGTTGGGCCGTCCCGGGCGCTTGGCGACAAGGTCGACGGACAGGCCCATGTCCTCGAGAAGACCGGCGATGAACAGGGCCGCCGCCTCCTCCCGGGCGGACGGCTCGTCTGGATCGAGGGGGTTCTCGGCTTCGGGCTGGCCGGCAGGGATCAGGGCGCAGGCAAGATCGAGCCACGCAGGCTCGTCGATTTTCTCGAGAACCCGTCGCTCTGTGTCGGAGAGATCGTCCCGCTCCATCGAAACCAGCTCCATCACCGATGCCGTCACCCTATTCCCAGACCGATTCTTGGTGCCTTCACAGTTGTCCCGAGACAAATCCCCCCGAACGGCGGGACGTCATAGCCTGGATTGCTGTGGACGCCGCAGATAAAGCCACCGGTTCGACCTTCAGATAGACGCACGAGAAACCGAAGCAATTAATTGACGCCCCTGCATCGAGGGGCGCCCTTTTTCCCACGGTGGATCTTCGCCGCGCGGCATCGTCGTGCCCCGCCTATGGGATCGGCGCCCCGTCGAAGCGGTGAGCCCGGTCCTGCGCCGTCGCCCGCTCGATGGCCGCCGCCACGCGGATCACGAGCGCTTCCCCCAGGGCCGGCCCAACGACCTGAAGACCGATGGGCGATCCGTCGGCGGCGGTGCCAGCGCACAGGGAGAGCGCGGGTTGTCCCGTCAGGTTGAAGGGATAGGTGTACATGGACCACGAGATCGGTCCTCGCCCGGCCAGATGGGCGGGGGCATTCCATCCGACGCCGAGGCTTGAGACCGGAAGCGTGGGGGTGATCAGGACATCGAAGCGCGCGAACCCACGCTCCATGCGGTCGCGGAGCGCGAGGCGTTCGGCGGCACGGGTGCGGTTTCCCTCACAATTCTGTCGCAGAGCCCAGTCGAGCCGCTCGGCGACGGCGGGATCGACGAGCTTCCGCTCGTTCAGGAGAGTGGCGCGAAGGTGGGTACCGACACCGCCGTAGAATTCGGATGACCAGATCGGCTCCGGATCTGCGCCGAGGATGTCCTCCAGCTCCTCGACGAGAGCCCCCTCGTCGGCCAAGGCCAGGACGCGGCTCCGGCCGATCCGCACGATGTCCGGATCGGCTCGGGCGTATCCGAGGGTCGCGCTCCAGGCGATGCGCACCCCTTCCACGGAGGACCGCAGGGCGGCGAGGAGATCGGGCGGCGGACCGGCGATGGAGAACGGGTCGCGCGGGTCGTACCCGGCCAGAACCGACGTCAGCAACGCCGCATCCCCGACCGTACGGGCCAGAGCGCCGACATGGGCCAGGGTCGGCGTGGCGGTCGGCGGCCAGACCGGCACGCGGCCGAACTGCGCCTTGAACCCGACGAGGCCCGTTAGGGCGGCGGGAATCCGAAGCGATCCGCCGCCGTCCGTCCCGACGGCGAGGGAGGTGATGCCAGCCGCGACGGAGGCTGCGGCGCCTGCGCTCGATCCTCCAGGGGTCTTACTGAGGTCCCGGGGATTTCGCGTGATGCCGGTCGCAGGCGAGTCCCCGACCGCCTTGCACCCGAACTCGCTCGTCGTCGTCTTCCCGATGAGAATGGCGCCCTGAGCCCGCACTCGTTCGACGACGGGCGCGTCCACCGTCGCGGTGATCCCGGCCCTCGACCGGGAGCCCATTTCCCAGGGCTCCCCGGCCACCGCAATCAGATCCTTGACCGAGACCGGCAGGCCGTGAAGCGGACCCGTCGGGTCACCCCGCAGGATGGCCGCTTCCGCCCGCCTTGCGGCTTGGCGCGCGGAGACCGGCATCAGGCAGGAGAAGGCGTTGATCGTGGATTGCGTGGCTTCCGCCCGGCGAAGGGCGCGTTCGGTCAGTTCGACCGGCGAGACCTGCCTGGCGGCGAGGAGCCCGCGCAACTCTATCGCCGACAGGAGGTCGAGGTCGCTCGCGTCGTCCGGGACCGGCGTCACGCCGCCCCGCCCCGGGGGGCATCCATCGCGGCTTCGAACCGTGCCGCAAGGTCGGCGACGGTCCCGTCGCGTCCCGCGAGGCCGATGAAGGATAGGGATGAGGGCAAGCCGTCGGTGCGGACCGATCCAGGAACCGCGACCGCGCACAGGTCCATGGGATTCACGAAATAGGTGTAGCGGCCCATTACGGCGTTTCGCGCCACGGGCTCGGCCAGCATGTCAGCGATCGTATAGAGGGTCGGTACCGTCGGCACCACGAAGGCGGCAAAGGGGGCCAGCGCCGCGCGTGCCCATCGCCGAGCCTCCGTGAGTTGGCGGATCGCGTCGAAGGCGTCCTTTGCCGAGTAGCGCAGCCCCGGCTCGATGGCGGCCCGGACGACGGGATGGATGGTCTCTGGCCGCCCGGTGACGACGTCCCAGTAATCCACCAGCCGCTCGGCCACGAGGGCGGATTGGAAGACGAGTCGCCCAGCTTCAGCGAACGGATCGAAATCAATCTCGACGAGCGTAAAACCGAGAGCTTCGAGGGTTTCGAGATTGGCACGATGCGCCGCCTCGGCAGCGCGATCCGTCTCGAAATCGAGCTGGTCGAGCCGCGGAACGGCGATCTCCCGCGGGAGGTCGCCCAGAGGCGCGGCCACCGGTGGAGGGAGATCCCGTCGGCTGGCGGGGTCGAGGGAGTCGAACCCCGCGATGGTCCGGAGGATCTCGTTCGCGTCGGCGCAGGTGCGGGCGAAGACCGGAATGCAGTCGAGGAAGCGGCTGTTGTACAGGAGGCCCCGGCCGCTCACGAGACCGATGCTCGGCTTCACGCCGACGATACCGTTGCAGGCCGCCGGCACCCGGCCAGAGCCCCCCGTGTCGCTCCCAAGAGAGAAGGCGACGAGGTCGCGGGCGACGGCGACCGCCGAACCCGAACTCGACCCGCCGGGAATGTAAGAGGGATCGATGGCGTTCCGGCACAGCGGCTCGGGACTGCGCGTGCCGTTCAGGCCCGTAGCGAACTGGTCCATGGTGTTCTTGCCGACCAGCACGGCACCCGCCGCCTCCAGGGCGAGGACGGCGGCGGCGCTGGCCTCCGGTTCGAGGGAGAGGCCGGGACAGTTCGCCGTCGTCCGCATCTCCGCGACATGGATGTTGTCTTTCACGCTGAAGGTCAGGCCGAGAAGCGGCAGGTCCGCGCCCGCACGAGCCTGGGCGGCAGCGGTCCGGACCCGGTCGACGGCGACCCCCGCCGGGACGAGGGCGGTGAAGCAGCCAGTCCCATAGAGTAAGACCCGCCGGCAGCTTTCCGCGACGATCGCCACGGGATCAGCCCCCTCTGACAAAGCCGCACGCACCGAAGTGAAAGTCATTGCGAGGGAATGGAAATCGCTCATCGCTGTCCCGTTGGGTTCACCTCAACGGCCTGGCCGGGCTTCGTCAGCCTCGAACACATGCCGGCTCTCCTGCCTGATCAGATCCAGGCACTCCTTCTTGAGCGCCAGGAAGCTGGGATCCACGGCGAAGTCGACAGAACGGGGGCGGGGAAAATCGACGGCGATCTCCCTCAGGATCCGGCCCGGCCCGGCGCTCATGACCAGGATCCTGTCGGCCAGGAGGATCGCTTCGTCGATGTCATGCGTGACGAAGACGATCGTCGCGCTGATCCGCGGCCACAGCCTCAGGAGGTTGTCCTGCATGATGGAGCGCGTCTGCGCGTCGAGGGCCCCGAAGGGTTCGTCCATGAGGAGGATGCCCGGCCGCGTGGCGAGCGCCCGCGCGATCGCCACGCGCTGCTGCATGCCGCCCGACAGTTCATGGGGATACGCGCCCGCGAACCGGCCAAGGCCGACCATGTCGATCAGCGCGTCGGCCTGCCTCAGGGCCTCGGCCTTCGAATGCCCGGCCATCCGGGGACCGTGGGCGATGTTGTCCCGGGTGGACTTCCAGGGGAACAAGTTCGGCTGCTGGAACACCACGGCACGATCTGGACCCGGACCAACGACCTCCGACCCGGAAACCCGTATCGTCCCGGACCGGAGCGGTTCGAAGCCCGCGATGGCGTTGAGGAGTGTCGACTTTCCGCAGCCGGAAGGCCCCAGCAAGCAGACGAATGCGCCGCGGGCGATCCGAAGCGAGACAGCGTCTACCGCGATTGTGGATTTGCCTCCCCACTCAAAAACGATCGAGGCCCCCTCAATCTCGATGGCAGGCTCCGCCGATCCCAGGGCGGCTTGGCCGTACTGTGACGGCATCATCGCCACCAGACCAGGCGCGCGGCGGCTGCAGCAAATGCGCGATCGGCCAGGAAGGAGACGAGCCCGAGTACGACGAGGCCGCCGAGCACCAGGCCGGTCTGCATGTTCTGCTGGGCAAGGGCGATCCGGTAGAAGACGCCCGAAAAGGCCCCCGCGAGTTCGGCGGCCACCAGGGTATAGAACGAGATGCCGACGGCTGTGCGAAGGCCGACGACGATGTAGGGCAAAGCACCGAGGAAAATGATCTCCCAGTGCAGGCGCAGGCGCGGCGTGCCAAGCATCTGCGCTGCTCTGATTAGGCCTCGATCCACTTTCTGAACCCCAAGATGGGTCGACAGCCAAACGGTGAAGAACACGCCCCAGAAGATGAGAAAGATTTTGCCCGACTCCGCAAGTCCGAACCACAGGATGACGATGGGCACGAAGGCGATCGGCGGGATGGGACGCAGAATTTGGAAGACCGGGCCGAGGAGCCGAGCAACAAATGAGATGCGTCCGGTCAGAATGCCGACCCCGACGCCGCAGGTGGATCCCAGCAGGAAGCCCACAGCAACCCGCGCAAGGCTCGCGGCTAGGTCCGACGGCAGTTCACCAGAGATCAGCCATTCGTGCAGCGCCTGCGCCACGACAGTCGGCGGCGGGAAGAGCACGGTGTTGACGATGCCCGCCCGCGACACGGCTTCCCAGATCAGGAGGAACAGCGGGAGCGACAGGTATCCCACGGCAGCATTAAGGAGCGAACCGATGCGACGGGTTACTGCGCTCCTACCGACGGGAGATGCCTCGAGCGAATGACCCGTTGACATCGCCGTGGGTGAGGGAGCTTGAGAACGTGAGACAGGAAATGCAGCAATACCCGTCACGTCTCAGCCCCCCGTATAGGTGACGCGAGACGGATCGAGGCTCCGCAGGGGGGCGGGGATTACGAACTTGGAAAAGTCCGGGACCGCTGTGACGCCTGGTGGATGGTTCTTGGTATCAAGTCGCCATTGGGCGTGAGTCTTTAATGCGTCGATCTGCTTCTCACCAATCGCGACGTGAAACACGTAGTCGCTCCAGATCTCCGTCAGATCCTCGGCTTTCATACCGACGGCCTTTGCAATGATGCTAATCGCCTCGTCCGGGTTCTGCTTTAACCAAGTCTCAGATTCGATCAGAGCGGCCAGGAAGCGATCAACGACCTGAGGATGCGTCGTGAGGTAATCCTGCGTGACGACGATGTTGAAGGTCTCAGCATAGACGCCTTTCGTGTCGAGCGGGACGACCTTGTCGCCCAGGGCCCGTCGGCCGTTAGCGATATGCGGCTCCCAACTGTTAAATGCATCGATGCTGCCAGATGCTAAAGCTGGAAGCATCTCCTGCGGCTTCAAATTGACAAGCGTTACGTCTTTGCTCGTAAGGCCGGCCTTTTTGAGAAGTTCCGTCGTATAGACTTCGCTGCCCGTGCCGGCGGTGTAGGCGATGATCTTTCCTTTCAACGAGGCTACTGTCTGGATGCCCGACGATCGAAGCGTCAAGGTCTTGTCGTCCGAATACTCCATGCCAGCAACGAACGCGATGCTTTGCTGGGCCATAGCCGCAGCTGTCACGGGCGCTTCGGCTGTCGTCGCAATATCGGCGCCGCCTCCGATCACCGTGTCGAGACATTGCTTGCCGCTGGTGAAGTTGCTGATCGATATGTCAAGACCATTCTTCTCAAAAAGCCCTTTCGCCTTCGCGACAATGGTCAGGCCAGATATGGGCGACAGGTTCTGCGCAAGACGGGCTTTGACGAGCTCGCCCGCCTGCGCATGTGATGAAGCCGCGAAGCCGAGACTGATGAAAAGTACGGCAGCACTTTTTCCGATTATGCGCATCGTTGATCCAGTTTTGCTAACGAACTCGGGTCTGCGAATGCTCGGAAGCATACGGCTCGCAGCCCCTCGCATGAACGACTCTGGCGGGTTCGACCGGCAGGAGGTGTTGCTTGGGGCTCCGATGGTGAAGCAGGTATGGTCACCTGCCGGCATGAAGCGAGCAATTAATTTCATCTAAGGTGCGAGATAGATCTGCTATTTATGGGCTATTTAAAAGAATTCGTATCCCCCATACGTAGAGGAGCCTCCAAATTTACTAAGATATAAAACCACAAGTGTTATGGCGGTGGAATGTGAACTTTCGGTCTGTAGCTAGTCTGCCGGAGACAGATTGAAGAGTCTCATGACCGGAGAATGGCAGGTTCATCGCAGTCCTAAGGGGCGAAGAAGAGGTAATATCTGGTCCGCCGTGGAAGGCGGCGGAAGCCCTGACCAAGCATGTCCGCTTGGCCGCTCGTCGGCAGGTCACGTCCGAGCAGGAGATCGGTACCGTGTGGGCTTCCACCTCGGTAACGACTGCGTTGTGAGTCAGGTGAATGCAAAGCGGCAACGCAAATAGTGTCTCGGAGCCACCCCTCATGGCAACGGGAATGTTCTTTTTAAAGAACGGCTGAAAGCGGAAATGCCGCCGCAAATTCGCATAAACCCAGGATTTATTTCCAAGGCTCGGGTGCCGCTGGGACGGCTCGGCAATTAACGGCGATGCGTTCGGGGCGTACGCATTCCTTCCATTCGTCATGCCCTCATTGAGATCCGATCTCAGGGTGAATTCTGTTCAACAATCGGATCACACGGGCTAGGGCCCGCTGCCGCGAAACAATCGTATGCGTTTTGGCCTCTAGCGTAATCTTCCGGACAGCGCCGGTTTCGCCGTCAATTTAGCCCCCACGACTGCGTTCTATAAAAAGAACAATCTTGTTGACTGTAGGCACAGCGCTCTGCACTCTTTCATAGCCCGGCCGTCGCCTATTACGCCCGCCGGGACAGTCCACCGACCTTTCAGACGGAGCTTCAAGTCCGATGGCCTTTCGACCTTTGCACGATCGTGTGCTGCTGCGACGCCTCGAAGGCGAAGAAAAAACCAAAGGCGGCATCATTATCCCTGACACCGCCAAGGAGAAGCCACAGGAGGGCGAGGTCGTCGCTGTCGGCCCCGGCGCCCGCGATGAGGCCGGCCGTATCAACGCTCTCGACGTGAGGGCGGGCGACCGGGTGCTGTTCGGCAAGTGGTCCGGCACCGAGATCAAGGTCGACGGTCAGGATCTACTGATTCTGAAAGAATCTGACATCCTCGGCGTGATCGCCGCCTGAGCGACTTATAAGCATCAACAAGCGGAGAACAAGAATGGCTGCCAAGGACGTAAAATTCTCAGCCGATGCGCGTGAGCGCCTGCTGCGCGGTGTCGACATCCTGGCGGATGCGGTGAAAGTTACGCTGGGGCCGAAAGGCCGCAACGTCGTGATCGAAAAGAGCTTCGGCGCACCTCGTATTACCAAGGACGGCGTTACCGTCGCCAAGGAGATCGAACTCGAGGACCGCTTCGAGAATCTCGGTGCTCAACTCCTTCGGGAGGTCGCCTCGAAGACTAACGATCTCGCCGGAGACGGCACGACGACTGCCACGGTGCTCGCTCAGGCCATCGTCCGCGAGGGCGCCAAGGCTGTCGCGGCGAACTTCAACCCGCTCGACCTGAAGCGCGGCATCGACCTCGCCACGGCCGCCGCCGTCAAGGACATCACGGCCCGCGCCCGCAAGGTCAAGAACTCCGACGCCATCGCCCAGGTCGGCACGATCTCGGCCAATGGCGATGCCGAGATCGGCCGGCTGATCGCGCAGGCCGTGGAGAAGGTCGGCAACGAGGGGGTGATCACCGTCGAGGAGGCCAAGACCGCGGAGACCGAGCTCGACGTCGTCGAGGGATTGCAATTCGACCGCGGTTACCTCTCCCCGTACTTCGTGACCAACACCGAGAAGCTGATCGCCGAACTCGAGGATCCCTACATCCTCATCCACGAGAAGAAGCTGTCCTCGCTCCAGGCACTGCTACCGGTGCTCGAGGCGGTCGTTCAATCGAGCCGCCCCCTGCTGATCATCGCCGAGGATGTCGAGGGCGAGGCGCTCGCCACCCTCGTCGTGAACAAGCTCCGCGGCGGCCTCAAGATCG
Source organism: Methylobacterium sp. W2 (assembly GCF_020662345.1). Taxonomy (GTDB): domain Bacteria; phylum Pseudomonadota; class Alphaproteobacteria; order Rhizobiales; family Beijerinckiaceae; genus Methylobacterium. The sequence goes on from NZ_VMOA01000010.1 coordinate 73,286, forward strand.
CGGCCGTGAAGGCGCCGGGCTTCGGAGACCGCCGCAAGGCGATCCTCGAGGACATCGCGATCCTGACCAACGGCCAGGTTGTGTCCGAGGATCTCGGCATCAAGCTCGAGAACGTGACACTCGCCCTGCTCGGGCAGGCCAAGCGCATCCGTATCGACAAGGAAAGCACCACGATCGTCGACGGTTCGGGCGACAAGGCGGTGATCGAGGCCCGTGTCGGCCAGATCAAGGCGCAGATCGAGGACACCACCTCCGACTACGACCGCGAGAAGCTCCAGGAGCGCCTGGCCAAGCTCGCTGGCGGCGTCGCGGTCATCCGCGTCGGCGGTGCCACCGAGGTCGAGGTCAAGGAGAAGAAGGACCGCGTCGACGACGCGCTCAACGCCACCCGCGCCGCGGTGGAAAAGGGCATCGTTCCCGGCGGCGGGGTTGCCTTGTTGAGTGCCCAGAAAGCCGTCTCCGCACTTAAGAGCGAGAACGCGGATGTCCAGGCCGGCATCAAGATCATTCTCAAGGCGCTCGAGGCTCCGATCCGTCAGATCGTCGCCAATGCCGGCGTCGAGGGCTCGATCGTCGTCGCCAAGATCCTCGAGAACCCGTCCGACACCTTCGGCTTCGATGCGCAGACCGAGACCTACGGTGACCTCATCGAGGCCGGCATCGTCGATCCGGTCAAGGTCGTGCGCACGGCGCTGCAGGACGCGGCGTCCGTGGCCGGCCTCCTGGTGACGACCGAAGCGCTCGTCGCCGAACGGCCGAGAGAGAAGTCGGCGCCGCCCGCCCCAGGCGGCCCGGACTTCTGATCGTCTCCGGCGAGGGGCCGGCTATGCGGTCTCTCGCCGCCTCGGCAAACGGATGGCCGATTGACTCGGCCAGCATCCTATCGGCGGCGCCTTCTTCGCGAATGAGGAAGGCAACGCCCCTAAGAGAAGACAAACTACCGATCGCAAAGACGTTTTTCTGCCACGTCCTTCAATAAGGTGGGTTTATGGCTGTTTCGCAGGAGTTTCGCCGTCAGCTAGAGGGGTACAGCCTCACTACCGCCGAGGTGCTGTACCATCTTCCCGATCACCCCCATCTGTTGCAGGTCTTCGTCTGGCAGCAGCACGACATCTTCCCGCTGTTTCCCCATCTAAAACGCTTCCTGGCTTTCTGGCAGGAAACGCTGGATGGACCGCTCCATTCGGTCAGGGTGATGCACAGTCGTCTGATCAAACCGGCCGAGTTGAAGACGATTTCGGGCGAATTCAACCTCCACTAAACTTACCCTGGACCAAGCAGCCACGACGTCGGAGAGGCCGTGCACCTCGTCCGCCGAAGGAGCGAGGCTGTCCTTTGGGCCGGGGCGGAGACAGGCGCGGCTCGTGATCGGGCAGGTGACGTGGCGTCTGGGCTGATCCATGAGCGGACGATCGGCGATGATGGCGCCCTGCGCCTGTTAGAGCCGCACCCGTTCGGTTTGCAACCGCGAGGGCGCGGGCATGAACGACCGGACATGTGCCGCTTCTGTCGCTCAGCTCAGGCGAGATGGCAGGCCACCTGATGCCCTGTTTCCGCGGTTGGGCGGAGTGCTGGCGGCTCGGAGCGGCAGCGTTCGACCGCGATCGGGCAGCGGGGATGGAAGTTGCAGCCCGCCGGAGGGGCGTAGTGACTCGGCAATTCGTCGGGTTTCCCGGAACCCCTCTCGATCCTGTGCCGCCTGCGCTCCTGTGACGGTACAGCCGCGAGGAGCCTGCGAGTGTAGGGATGGGCCGGCGCGCGCCACAGCGCCTCGCGGGACGCGATCTCGACGATCCGGCCGAGATACATCACGGCGACCCGATCGGAGACGTACTCGACCACGGAGAGGTCGTGGCTGATGAACAAGAGAGCGACACCGCGCTCTACCTGACAATCGTGCAGCAGGTTCAGGATCTGCGCCTGGACCGAAACGTCGAGGGCCGAGACCGGCTCGTCGCAGACGACAAGGTCGGGTTCCAATGCCAGAGCGCGCGCGATGCCGATGCGCTGGCGCTGGCCGCCCGAGAAGGCGTGCGGATAGCGCCCGGCGGCATCGGCGGGCAGGCCGACATCTGCCAGCAGCCGCGCCACCCGCGCCCGGCGCTCGGCGGCCGAGCCGCGCCCGTGGATGCGCAGCGGCTCCTCGATCAGCCGGCCGACGGTCCAGCGCGGGTCCAGCGCCGCCCCGCTGTCCTGGAACACCATCTGGAGGCGGGCTCGCTCGCTTCTCAAGGCGCGGGCGGGCAATCCGACGAGGTCGCGGCCGCCGAGGCGGATCGCTCCCCGGCTGGGCTCCACGAGGCGCAGGATGGCGCGGCCGAGGGTGGACTTGCCGCAGCCCGATTCGCCGACGAGGCCGAGGGTCTCGCCTGGGTGGATCTCGAACGACACACCGTCCACCGCCCGCACCGTGCCGCGCCCGGTCCGGTAATGGACCGCAAGGTCGGCGACGGCCAGCAGCGGAGGGGCATCGATCTCAGGCACCGAGTGGTGCAGCGGATTGCTCTGAAGCACGGATTTCGTTCCAGCGGAGGCAGGCGACTCGCCCGGCGGCGGACCCGGCCGCGTCCAGGGACGGCAGGGTCTCGCGACAGGGCAGGGCGGCGAACGGGCAGCGGGGCGCGAAGGCGCAGCCGGGCGGCATGGCGCCCAGCAGCGGGACCTGGCCGGGAATCTCGGCGAGGCGTCGCCTCGGACCTGTCCCAAGGCGCGGACGCGCCGCGAGAAGGCCGCGCGTGTAGGGGTGGAGCGGCGCCGCGATCAAAGTCTCGGCGGAGCGTGTCTCGACCACGCGGCCGGCATACATCACCGAGACCCGGTCGGCATGTTCGGCAACGAGGCCGAGATCGTGGGTGATCAGCACCACCGCCATCCCGGTCTCGCAGCGTAGGTCGTCGAGCAGGTCGAGGATCTCCGCCTGCACCGTGACGTCGAGGGCCGTGGTCGGCTCATCGGCAATGAGAACGGCCGGCGTGCAAGCCAGCGCCATGGCGATCATCACGCGCTGGCGCATGCCGCCCGACAAGCGATGGGGATACTCGCCGAACCGGCGCTCCGGATCGGGGATGCGGACACGCGCGAGCAGGGCGAGTGCCCTGGCACGGGCCTCGGCGCGGCTCACCGCCTCATGCTCGCGGATCGCCTCGACGATCTGCGCACCCACGGTCAGAACCGGATTGAGGGCCGTCATCGGCTCCTGGAAGATCATGGCGATGCGTGCGCCCCGCAGGCGCCGCATCGCCTCGCCTTCCAACCCAAGGATGTCGCGTCCCTCGAGACGGACGCGGCCCCTGGCGCGGGCGTTGGCGGGCAGCAGACCGAGCAGGGCGTAGGCGGTGAGCGACTTGCCGCAGCCGGATTCGCCGACGAGCGCCAGGGTCTCGCCCGGCGCCACAGCGAAACTGACGCCTCGCACGGCGACGAGTTCGCCGCCCCGGTCGTGGAAGGCCACGGACAGGTCCTCCACCTCCAGAACCGGCCGTTCGTTGTGCGCGCTCACCGGGCCGCCCGCTTCAGGTCGAGGGCATCGTTGAGACCGTCGCCCAGGAGATTGAGGCCGAGGACGGCGGCCACGATGGCAAGCCCAGGCACTGCGGCCACGAACCAGTCGGTGCGGATCACCTCGCGGCCGGCTCCGACCATGCCGCCCCAGCTGACGACGTTGGGATCGCCGAGACCGAGGAAGGCGAGGCTCGACTCGGCCAGGATCGCGTTCGCCACAAGGATCGAGGCGGAGACGATCACCGGTGCCAGCACGTTGGGCAGGATGTGGAGCCCGATGATGCGTGCATCCGAGGCCCCGATGACGATGGAGGACTGGACGAGCTCGCCATCCCGCAGGCGCAAGACCTCCGCGCGCACCAGACGGGCGAGCGCCGGCCAGCCGGTGAGCCCGATTGCCAGCACGATGGTCGAAATGGAGGGCTGCAGCACCGCGACGATGGCGAGGGTGAACAGGAAGGGCGGGATGGTCTGGAACAGCTCGGTGAGCCGCATCAGGGCAGCTTCAATGCGCCCCCCGTAATACCCTGCCACCGCACCGATCCCGACGCCGATGACGAGGGCCACGAGGGTGGCAACAGCGCCGATTAGGAGCGAGATCCGGGCCCCGTAGGCGATACCGGCGGCAAGATCGCGGCCGAGCATGTCGGTTCCCAGGGGAAAGTCCGGATCTGCGCCGGGCCATTGCAGGGGAGCGCCCACCATGTCGAGGGGATCGCCCGGATAGAGGACCGGCGCGGCGAGGCCCAACCCAGCAACGTGGCCGAGGAGAATGAGGCCGACAAGCGCCGACGGGCGTTGCACCAGGCGGGCGAGAAGCCCGGCCGGATTCCGCCGCGACGCGGCCAGGGGAAGGGCAGACGCCATCGGCTCAGGACCGGGTGGTGCGCGGGTCGAGCACCCCGTAGAGCAGGTCGACCGCGAGGTTGGCGAGGACGACCACCACCGAGCTGCAGAGCAGGATGCCGAGCAGCAGGTTAAGATCACGCTGGAACAGGGCCTCGAAGGCAAGGCGGCCAAGGCCTGGCCAGGCGAAGACCGTCTCCACCAGAACGGCGCCGCCGAGGATTGAACCGAGCTGAAGCCCAAGCTGTGTCACGATGGGCAGGAGCGCATTGCGCAGAACGTGGCGGCGGGCGATCCGGTGCGGCCGCACGCCCTTGGCCACCGCCGTGCGCACGTAATCCTGCCCGTAGGCCTCCAGCATCGCGGCGCGGGTCAGGCGGGTGTAGACCGCGAGGTAGTACAGACCGAGGGTGAGGGCCGGGAGCACGAGATGCTGTGCGACGTCAGCGGCGTAGCCAAGCCCGGTGAGGCCGGCCTCCACCTGCGCCATGCCGCCCACCGGCAGCCAGTCGAGCCAGACCGAGAACACTACGATCAGCATCACCCCGATCCAGAACACCGGCGTGGCGTAGAACAGAAGCGCGAGAATCGAGATCGCAGTGTCGAGGGGGCGGCCCGCATGGCGCGCGGCGGCAAAGCCCAGCGCCCCGCCGACAAGGACGGCAAAGCCGATGCTGGTTCCCATCAGCAGCAGCGTCGGCCCGACCCGCTGGAGGATGAGGGTCGCGACGGGTAGTCCCTGTCGGAAGGAGAAGCCGAGATCGAGGGCGAGCACGTTGGAGAGGTATCTGGCGAACTGAACGGCCATCGTCTGATCGAGGCCGAACTGCGCGCGAAGCGCCGCGATGTATTCGGGCGTGGCTGACCCAGCCTCCCCGGCCAGGACCTGGACGGCGTCGCCGGGCGCTAGGTGCAGCAGGCAGAAGTTGATGACGGCGATGCCGACCACCACCGACGCCATCTGGAGGAGGCGCCGGCCAAGGGTGCCCAGATTCGCCGTCAGCCTGCTCATCGCCCGCTCAATTCGCACTTGCGCGCGAATGCCCCGGCACCGGCCCGTCGAAGCGGAAGTCGCGCAGGGTGCCGTAGACCTGATCGCCCCGGGCGTCGTGGCGCAGGTTGGACGCCTCGACGGTGAAGAACTTGAGTTCCAGCAGCGGCAGGGTCGGCAGGTCCTCCAGCACAATCTGCTGGAAGCGCCGGAACAGGTCGCGGCGCTTGCCCGCATCCGCCTCGCCCTGGACCGCTGCGATCAGCCCGTCGACCTCCGGGTTGCGGTAGCCCGAGCCGTTCGTCCATGGAATGTTCTTACCGATCGAAGCTGACCAATAGGCCCGGGTGACGCCGACCTGCGGATCCGAGAAAGCGGCGAACCAGGTGATCGCGATGTCGAAATCGCGATCCCCGTAAATGCGGCGCGTATAGCTCGGCGTGTCCTGGCTCCGGATATTCGCTTCGACGCCGACGCGGCGCAGGGAGGCTTTCAGGAATTCGGCCGTCCGTTTGAAATCGTCGCCATAGGGAATGTAGTCGATGTCGAGACTGAAGCGCGTCGCGTTCGCATCGCGCTTGAACCCGGCCTCGTCGAGGAGCACCTCGGCCCGTTTTGGGTCGAACGGATGGGCCGGAACGTCCTTGGCGTGGAAATCCGTGAGCGTCGACGGCACCGGGCTCGTCGCCGGCTGGCCGAAGCCGAACCAGACGACCTTGGCCAGAGCTGCACGATCGATCGCGAGGGCCAGGGCGCGGCGCACCCGCACGTCCTTGAGTGGGCCGCGCTCGACGTTGAAATCGGCAAACAGCCACGGCGAAAGCCATTCGTAGCCAGTGGTCGCGACGCGAAGGTTCGGCAGCGCGCCGAGGCGGGCGGCGTCTCGCAGGGGCACAGGGCTCAAGGGTGCGTATTGCGCCTCGCCCTTCTCCAGCGCCGCAGCGCGGGCAGCGGCATCCGGCAGGACACGGAAGACGACCTTGTCCAGATACGGCTTGCCCTGATCCCAGTAGCTCGGGTTGCGCTCCAAGACGATGTGGTTGCCCCGGTTCCATTCCTTGAAGACGAAGGGGCCCGTGCCGACGGGCTTATTGTTGTAGGGGTTCGAGAGCACGTCCGTACCCTCATAGAGGTGCTTGGGAAGCACCTGCGCGCCGTTGCTGTTGAGGGACGACAGGATCGCCGGCGAGGGCTGGCTCAGGCGCAGGATCACCGTGAGCGGATCGGGCGTTTCGACGGTCGTCACCTTGCCGAAGGTGATCTGGTTGCGCGGATGGATCTTGGTCCAGACGTTCTCCAGGGTCCACTTCACGTCCGCCGCCGTGAAGGGCTTGCCGTCATGCCAAGTCACGCCAGAGCGCAGGTGGAGGGTCAGGCTGAGCCCGTCGGGTCCTGTCTCCCAGGCGGTGGCGAGAGCCGGGATCGGCTTGAGATCGCGGTCGTAATCCACGAGCCCGTCGAAAATTGTCCCGCTCACAACCCCGGTCGGAGCGGCCGAACTGACCGCCGCGGTCAAGATCACCGGTTCCGGCTGTACGATCGCCGTCAAGGTCCCGCCGTTCCGCTCAGGCTCGGCGCATACTGGACCCACCGTGAGTGCCAGACCAAGCATCACACCTGCGACGCCTCGCTTGTACGCTGATACCATCCCGCCGCTCCCGTCGTACACGCCGAAGGCTAAAGACAGCCGACCCGCCCCGCCACAACACGACGGCTGTGTATTGGATAATGGGACTGTCAGTACCAGCATGATCCGTTCGATTGAATTCTCTATTTTTTCTCAGTGAGAGATGATCATTTTACCGGAGTCGGCAAGATTGGGATTTATATTCGTCGCATTCGATGCCGCGCAACGCTCCTCGCGAATGTCAATCTAGCTGAGCGCCGAACGAATTTGCATTTGGCGGGTTACACTTAATCTTGAAGGCGCTTTATCCCCGAACCAGATCGAGAATACCGTGCTCAGGAGGGCAGCGGGGCCCATTCTGCGTCGCGCACCTAGATGGCGCGGGAGATTAGGCCAAGGCGAGGGAAGGGTCCGTCGTCGCTTGCTGGTTCGCTAGAGCATTTTCGGTTTAATCTGGTTCGTATCCTGCGGCGGCGAAGAAGTTGGCGCACTCATCCGGGGTGACGGTGTCGATGAGGCGTCCGATGGCCGCCCATAAATCCTCGACGGTTCGCTCGGCCGCTTTGCGCAGCAGCGCCTTCAACTTCGAGAACGCCATCTCGATAGGGTTGAAGTCGGGCGAGTAAGGCGGGAGGAACAAGAGCCGTGCGCCGGCCGCTTCGATGGCGGCGCGCACGGCCGGCCCCTTGTGGCTGCCGAGGTTATCCATGACGACAATGTCGCCAGGGGTGAGTTCAGGCACCAAAACCTGATCGACGTAAGCCTGGAAGGCGTCACGGTTGATCGGCCCATCGAGTACGAACGGTGCGGCGATCCCGGACAGGCGCAGGCCCGCCACCAGGGTGGTGGTCTTCCAATGGCCGTGCGGAACAGGCGAGCGCAGCCGCTCGCCGCGGGGCGAGCGTCCGCGCAGGCAGGCCATGTTGGTCGAAGTCCAGGTCTCGTCGAGGAACACGAGGCGCGTCGGGTCGAGATCGAGTTGGCCCTCGAACCATGCCTCGCGCGCGGCCTTCACGTCCGGGCGTTCCTGCTCGGCGGCGTGAGCTGTCTTTTTTTGTAGGTGAGATCACGTGCGTCGAGGAAGCTCCACAGGGTGCCGAGCCCGACCGCGAGGTCGTGCTCGTCCCGCAGTCGGGCGCGCATCTCCTCCAGGGTGATGTCGACTTGTCCGTCGATCAGTCCGCGCAGGAACGCCTCGTGTGGATCGAGCTTCGAGCGGCGTGCCCGCCCTTGCGGACGAGCAGCCACCGTCCCGGTCGTCGTGAGCGCGGCCATCCAGCGGATCGAGGTCGCGATGCCGACCCCAAACCGCGCGGCCGCCTGCCGGCGGGAGGTCGTTGCAGCGGCTTCCACCACTCGCTCGCGCAGATCCTGGCTGTAGGGTCGTCCCATCTATCGCTCCTCCTCCAGAGCGATCAGTGAATCAGCCCGTGACCTCTTCGTGAACCCCACACCATCGATTCAGCGCAAACCGAAAACGCTCTAAGCGACGTAATCGTCCAGACAGGCAGAAAGCAACGTGACCTTATCACGGTCTGCTGTTTGGACAAAGCGTGCCATCTTTTATCTCCCGCCTCGGGCGATAGACTGTCATAATAAAATAGAAAATTGAACAAGAAGATCGACGATTTACATTATTCGCATATGCGATACGACTGACAGCATGCTTGATTTTGACCTGCGTCATATCCTGGCAGCGCTCGGAGCGCAGGCCATCGAATGCTCATGGACGATGAGCGGTGTCACTGCATACGATGCGGCTTTCGATGCGACGGGCGAATAGGCCGGACGTCTCGAAGAGCTTGCGACCTCCGGCAGGCGGATCAAGGGAGATCGGCTGCGAGACCTCGCCAACGGAACCAAGCAGGTCATCTGGGGCGAGTTTCAGGCTTACGCGGATGCGAGCGCTACAGTGCCCCTGTTGATCGTGCGCGCCATCGACAGCAGCTTCTACGAGGTCGCCACCAACGACCCATATGTCCTGCAAAACCTCAGGGCAACCTTCCGCGATGTCAGGCCGGCCTAATCACCAGACGCTCTTTTCACACAGCCTCGGTGGGGAACGGACCTTGGCCGTGCGTCCGGAAGCGGACTTTGCGCCTCCGACCCAAGCCGGTCACACGGGGGGCTGCCCACACCACCGGAAAGCGGAACTAAGCTTCGATGCTCGCTGACGGCAGGACGTGGCCGGGAGTAGAATGGCAGCTTTCGGGCAGACGACTGAAGAAATCGAACGTCCTTCGCAATGCATCGACTCTCAGCTTGTGAACATCAACACCGCTGAAGCAGTTGGCTCCCTTCCTCCTCGATCCAGGACAGAAAATGGGTAATACTTAAGTTTGAGACCCCATCGTTACGCACATAAGTGCAATAGCTTCGGGCCGGGAGAGAAGGGCCAGTGAATGGCGCGACGAGACGTTCTCGCGCGAGATCGCCTTCGATCAGCGCCACGGGACCCATTGCAACGCCAATGCCGTCGAGGGCCGCCTGCAGGGTCAGGTAGAAATGGTCGAGACTGAGTGCCGCGACGGTTGCGAGACCTGGGACACCGGCTTCCGCCAACCAATCGTCCCAGAGCCTGGGAAGGCTGAGGGTGTGCAGGAGAGTGTGAGCCCCCAGATCCCCAGGTGTTCGCAGCGGAAGACGGTCGAGCAGACCCGGACTGCAGACCGGCAGCCGTCGGTCCGTTAGGAATGGGCGCATCGCGTATCCATAGAAGGTGTCGGGACCGCCTCGAATGACGACGTCGTAGTCCTCGGGAAGGGCTTCAAGGCTCTGGTTAGAGGTCTCCAGCCTCACCTTCACGTCGGGGTGACGCTCTCGAAAGCTTGCGAGACGTGGAACGAGCCAACGCAAGGCGAAGGTCGCCGGCGCGTTGATCCGGAGGACGGCACTGTCGGCTTGGCCGTACCGAGCCGTGGCAGCGGCAAGCCGGTCAAAGGCTGGCCCGACCTCGGCGAGGTAAGCGCGCGCCGCTGGCGTAAGGACGACGCGCCGATTGTGTCGTTCGAATAGGGGTGCTCGTAGCCAGTCTTCGAGCAGGCGCACCTGCTGGCCAATCGCGCCGTGCGTTACACCCAACTCGCCCGCAGCCGCCTTGAAGCTGCCAAGACGCGCAGCCGCCTCGAAGGCTCGTAGGGCGTTCAACGAGGGTAGGCTGCGACGCATTCGCGATAGATTTCCTGTCCAATCGTGCCCGAATAAATGGTTTGTAGCTGGCGTTCGTAATAGGCAACCTGCTCGCTCCTGTCCTGGAGCGCTTACCCTTGTTCGGTCGTCCTCACCAGAAATCAGCTGTCCGCGTGGTCACGACCGCGCTCCGGATCACCAGCGGGGCCATCGCATGAGCCCATTCGTTCTTGGATGCGTCACATGCGCCGCGATCCTTCACGCGAGCTGGAATGCGGTGCTGCGCGGCGGCAGCGACCGCATGTGGTCGATGACGCTGATGATGGTTGCCGTCACCTGCGTCACCGCCGTCGGAGCCTTCTTACTCCCGTGGCCGAACGCTACCAGTTGGCCCTACGTGATCGCCTCGGCGTTAATCCATACCGCCTACAATCTGTCCCTCGTGCAAACCTACCGGTCGGGCGATCTCGGCCAAACGTATCCGATCTCGCGCGGCTCATCCCCCGTCCTCGTCTCGCTTGGCGCGGCCGTCTTCGCCCATGAGGCGGTCAGTGTCCTGTCCCTGATCGGCATCGCGCTGGTCTCGGGCGGCATTGTCTCCCTGGCCTTTCAGCGCGGCAAAGTCGGGGCCGACTTCTTGCCGGCTGCGCTGGCCACCGGGGTGCTGATTGGTGCTTACACCGTTGTCGACGGCATCGGGGTGAGGCTGGCGGGAAGCAGCCTCGCCTATACGAACAGCATGTTCCTGCTGTGGAGCGTGACGATGCCGCCAATCTTCATCGTGCTGCGCGGGAGACCCCCCGTATACACCACGGCGCAGACCGCTTCGGCGCTGACGGGTGGGCTCGTGTCCCTCCTCGCCTACGGCATCGTCATCTGGGCCATGCAATCGGGTGCGATGGGCATTGTCTCAGCCTTGCGCGAAACGAGCGTCATCTATGCCGCCGTCATCGGGCGCATCTTCCTGAAGGAGGAACTAACCCCTCGCCGGATCGCGTCGTGCCTTGCAATTGCGATGGGAGCCGCTTGCTTGGCGGCATAGCTCTGCCGGTCCGGCCACCTGCCGGGGTGCGAACAGGAGCGTTGAGATGGCGGGCGCTGGAAAAATTCGGGCGGGCCGGTGCCACTGCGGCTCGGTGCGCTTTGAAGTGTCGCTGAGCGACGGCTTGCGATCGATCCGCCGCTGCACCTGCTCCTACTGCCGCATGCCGGGGGCGAAGCTAACGATCGTCCCTACACGACAGATGGTCTGCCTCTCAAATTTCGCCTCCCATAACCAGACCGGCAGCAAACCACCCGCTCCGGTCGCAGGTCCTCGACCACCAAGCAATTAAGAAGCGGACTTTCCCAGGTTATCAGAAGAGTCGAAAGCAGCCCCGGCAACGGTTACCAAACGTCAGATTTTCACCACTAGGATCGCTTTGAGGAGCGGCCCAACGCCGAACTGCGTCCGGTCGGCCGGCCACCTTCTGGATTGCCAGGGGAATACCGCTCATTCTGGGGACCGAAGGCGGCGTGGATCGGCACCGTTATGGTGGCGCGAGCTGGGAGCGAAGTGGTATCGGTGATGCTCGCCAACTGCAGACTGAAACAGGAGCAAACTTATGTCAGAGCCTGCACCACGGCCCGTGATCACCTATTATTTCAGCTTTATTTCGCTCTGGTCCTACGTTGGCAGTCGGGCTTTCCAGGCGCTTGCCCAACGCCACACCGCCGAGATTGACTATAGACCAGTCAACCTGCTGGAAGTTTTCGCGGCAGGCGGCGGCAAGCCGGTCAAAGAGCGGCCTTTGCAACGCCAAGCCTACCGGCTTGTCGAAATGCAGCGCTGGCGAATTATCCGCGACATCCCGCTGGTCTTTCACCCGAAATTCTACCCTGCCGACCCCTCGTTGGCGCACCGCGTGCTGCTCGGCGCACTCGACGAAGGCGCCGACGTCGCCGGTTACGTACATGCGGGTCTGTCGGCGGTTTGGGCGGACGAACTCGATATTGCCGATCCGGATACTATCGTACGGCTCGCCAATGCGTCCGGGCTCGATGGTTTACGTCTTCTGGAAGGTGCATCCGCGCCGGACTTGCTCACGCGCGAAGCATCCCTGACACACGAAGCGATTTCCCGGCAACTCTTCGGGGCGCCGTTTTACTTCTACCGCGAAGAGCCGTTCTGGGGTCAGGACCGACTCGATCTGCTCGATGCAGCGATATCGGAAGGTTGCGAACCAATCCCGCTGCCCAACCTATCCGTCCCGGCCTGATCAGCGATAGCGCGCTTACCCGCGCCGTTGAATAAGGCATTGAGAGCTAGGGCCGCGAGTGCGGTCAGCAGGATCGGGTCCTTGACGATAGGGTTCCACGCCTCGGGCACCAGCTTGAAGAACTGCGGCTGCACGATGGGGATCAATCCAATCCCGAGTGAGACCGCGATGATGAGCGCATCTCGGCTGCCAGGCCGGGCGAAGTCGATCTGCCCGAGGATGCGAATGCCGGTCGCGGCAACCATCCCGAACATGACAAGCGCAGCGCCGCCCAAGACGGGTTGAGGGATCGAGGCCGCGACGAAGGCCACCTTGGGCACGAGGCCGAGCAACAGCATGATTCCGCCGGCCGCCGCACAGACCCAGCGACTGTGGACGCCCGTGAGACCAACTAATCCGACATTCTGCGAATAGGACAGGTAGGGAAAGGTGTTGAACACACCACCGATCAGTGTCCCGAGCGCGTCCGCACGCAAGCCCCGGGCGATATCACGCGTGCCAACGGCGCGGCCCGTCATGACCGAGAGGGCCAAGAACATGCCGGTTGCCTCTATGAAGACGATCGTCATCACGAGGCAGAGGATCAGGGAGGGCACAAGGTGAAAGGTCGGAAGGCCGAATGCGAAGGGCAAGACGAGGCGTAGCCATGGTTCTGCACCCAGCCCGTCGAGATTTGTCCAACCCATCGCCGCGGTCACGGCATAACCGAAGAGAATACCAATCAGCACAGCGACATTGGCGACGAAGCCGCGAGCAAACCGGGCGAGTAAGAGGATGACGCTGAGCACGAGGCCAGCGACGAGGATATGACCGGTCGCACCAAACTCGGGCGTGGCCGCGCCGCCGCCCGCCCACCCGACGGCTACGCGCGTGAGCGCGATGCCAATCATCGTTAAAATCGTTCCCGTTACGACGGGCGGGAAGAAAGGCATCAGACGGCCGATAAAGGGCACGATGGCCAGCCCGAACAGGCCGGCAACAATCACCGCGCCATAAATCCCTTCCAGGCCAACTCCAGGTATCGCGGCGATCGCTAGGAGCGGCTGGATCGCGACCGCGGTGACGCCCATGATGACAGGCAAACGGATGCCGAATGGACCGATTCCAATAGTCTGGATCAACGTCGCGATTCCGCAGGCAAATAGATCGGCATTGACCAGCAATGCAATCTGATCCTTTGGCAATTTGAGTGCCCCGCCAACGATCAGCGGCACGGCAATAGCATTGGCGTACATGACAAGGACGTGCTGAAGGCCGAAAGCAGCAAGGCGCGGCGCTGGAAGAAGCTCGTCTACTCTGTCGGTAACGGCCGCAGATTGTGCGACGATGGGGGGCTGATCGTCCATTTATTAGGCCACTTACTAGTACGCCACACGAGTGTCTCGTTTCCTTTTTTGTATTGCTACAGTCAATAGTAAAAAATTACAAAATACCAGATAAAAGGAGATAGTATTTTCATGGCGAGTCATTTTATCGCTGCCAGTTCATGATCAGCCCCCATTGAAGTGGTCCGCCCTTTGGTATGGCGTTTGAGCCTGGAGGACGGACGAGATAGCAAAGCACCCGAAGCCCGAGGAGATCGTCGCCAAGCTACGGCAGGCGGATGTGCTGATCTCACTGGGCCAGAGCGTGGCCGATACAATCCGCGCGCTCGGCGTGAGTTCAGTGACATACTACCGGTGGGGGCGTGAGTTTGGCGGCCTGAAGTCGGATCAGGTTCGGCGGATGAAGGATCTGGAGACCGAGAACGCTCGGCTGCGAAAGGCGATTGCGGATCTCACCCTCGACAAGCTGATCTTGCAGGATGCGTCCCGGGGAAGCTTCTGGGCCCCGCGCGCCGACGCGCCTGTGTCGAGCACATCATGTTGACGATGACCGTCTTCGAGCACCGCGCCTGTCGGGCGCTCGGACACCCTCGACGACCAGCAACTGATGATCGAGGTGGCCGCCAAGGGAGGCGGCCTCGCCTACGTCTGGGAGGATCGCGCTAGGCCGTACCTCGATGCCGGGACGCTGGACCTCTGCCTGGAGGCGTGGTGCCCGGTGAAGGGCGACCTGTTCCTCTACTATCCAAGCCGAAGGCATGTCTCCGGCGGTCTCAGGGTCCTGATCGACCGCATGCGGATCTGATGCTGCGGATGGAATGCGACGAGCGGGCGACGGCGCCATCAACGCCCCCACGAACGGATAGGGCGTGTCGGCGCTCGGGAACGCCGGCGCACCGAAGTTCTACGTCATCTTCGCGGCGGCGAAAGCGCGGGCTTTGCCGGGGTCGGGGGGCGCCGGGATCATCCTGTTCGTCGCGAACGCGAATGCGTTAACGAGGCCCATGGCCACGAACCCCGCCGCCAATGCGACGAACATGCCCGTAATGCCGAACCCCAGCGCCGCCGCGATCCAGGCGCCACCGAGCGCCACGCCCATGCGAAGAAGGCTGGCGGCAAGCGGCCAGCCGACGCGACCCGCACCCTGAGCGGCGAAGTAGAGGGCCAGCCCGAAGCCGAAGAATCCGTAGAACGGAGCGACGATGCGCAGGTACAGCGAGCCCGTTTCGAGCATCGCCGGATCGTCACCGAAAAGGCCGAGCCACGCGGCGGGATACAGAGCTGCCATGAGCCCGATTGTCTCCGTCAAGACACCGGCCGCGACGGCGCCCGTCAGCGCGGCCCGTCGCGCCCGGGCATGGTCGCCGGCTCCGAGCGCCGTCCCGACGATGGCGGCGATGGGTGAGCCAAGCCCGAACACGAGCGGGACTAGGAGATATTCGAGCCGTGCGCCGGTTCCGTATCCGGCCACGGCCGCCGGGCCTGCAGTCCCGACGAAGCCGGTTGCGGCGATGACCGTGACGTTCGAGGTCATGCTGGCAATACCCGAGAGCACGCCGATGCGCAGTATCTCCCGGGACGGCGCCCAGGTCAGTTTGGGGAGGCTACGGCTCGGATGCAGGACACCCCGGCCGGACCACAGATAGATGGCGAAGACCGTGGATCCCACTGCGTAGTAGGCGACAAACGCAACGCCGCCGCCGGTGATCCCGAGCATTGGAAGCGCGCCCCAACCGAAGATGAGCACGGGCGATAGTGGGATCAGCACGACGGCCCCGAGACACGCGACGAGCGCCGGAAGCACCATGTTGCCGGTGCCGCGGATCACCGCCGCGAGCGCGTTGAACAGCCATATCAGGATGGCACCGCCGAAGACGATCGTCGCATAGGCGGTCGCCGCCCCGAGCGATCCGCCAGTCCCGCCCATCAGCGCGTAGAGGGATGGCCCGAGGGTCAGGGCGAGGAGAGTCGTGGCGATCCCCAGGCCGATGCCGAGAACCGCCGCATGCCATGCGAGGAGCCCCGCATCCGCCTGCCGCCCGGCGCCGAGGGCGCGCGAGACCGCCGATTGGATGCCTCCGCCCATGCCGCCCGCGGAGAGCATTTGGACGAGCATCACCACAGGGAAAACGAGTGCCATGCCGGCCAGCGCATCGGTGCCGAGCGCCGCGACGAAGTACGTCTCGATCAGGCCGACGGAGGTCTGGACCATCATCACGAGGATGTTCGGCGCCGCCATCCTGACCAGGGTCGGCATCAGGGGGGCTTCGAGCAGGCGGCGCGTGCGAACGTCCATGTCGAAGCTCTCAGGCGTTCCATTGGTGGGGGCCGGGCCTGTCGGAACCCGCGGGCGCCGCTCGCGAGCGGGCATCCTCCGAACTTCCGACGATGGCTCGCAGCGACGCGAACTCAGCTTCGAGCCGCGCAATGCGTCGGTCTCGGATTTCCCCCTCGGTCAAGCCCATCGCAGCTTCGATGTCCCTGAGCCTGTCGAGGTCGCGTCGCCATGAGTCCGGTGAAGACCGGTTGCGAAACAAGGGGCCGATCATGCTCGTGCCTCCGGTTGACGCCGCTTCAATCCACGGCAATCGAACGGAGATGGAAACTGGGAACCACCCCTCCGCCCTTCGCCGGCTGTGAGAGAAGTCCCAGCTGCCCTTCGGCGACCCAGATCCTGTCGCCGGCGACCGTCACGCCCGTAGGGCCGGCGAACTGACGGATCGGCTCGATCCGAGCCACGGCACCCGCGACCGTGACGCGGCTGAGCGCGCCGCTGCCCTCGACCATCAGGAACCCGTCCTCGAAGGTGCGCAGCCCGTCCGGATACTTAAGGGGGTGCGTCGTTTCGAGTTTCGTGATCGGGCCCGCGGTCCCGTCCTTTACCTCAATACGGAACAGCTCCCCGCCGAGGAAGGTGTTGACGTAGAGGTTGCCGTCCGAGCCGAAGGCGATGCCATCGAGCCCGTTCTTCAGGATCTCGTTATCTACGAAGACCTCGAACTCGCCGGCGCCTGGCCTCAACCTCAGGATACGGGGAGCGAAGGTGTTCGTCACGTAGAGCGCACCCTGCGCGTCGAGGACGAAGTCGTTCGCGAGAGCCTTCTCGCCCGGCAAGCGGACGCTCTGCTTGAGGGCGCCGGTCGCGAGGTCGAACGCCTTGACCCAGCCGCCTTCCGTCGTGGTCGGCCCCTTGGCCCCGATGGCCGTGGCATCGTTCGAGGCGACCCACAGGGTTCCCCGTTTCTCATCCGCCAGGACACCGAAGGTCGATCGCGTCCCATGGTCGCCGGGCTTCAGGAAAGGCGTCGTCACCTCGCCGTTCCCGGTGATCCTCAGTACGCCGCCGTCGGCGATGCTGCTGACGTAGAGCGTGCCGTCCGAGACCGATGTCACGCTCTCTGGGAATCGGGAGCTGTCCGGCAGGCGTATCTCCGACGTCCGTTCCAACGCCGCGGCGGGCAATCCCACCCCGGCGAAGAGGATCGCCAGCATCGACAGCCTGATCGCGTGCCGCAGAGGTTCGACGTGTCTCATGGCCTGATCCTTCCGTTGTTCGTTGGTTGGCGACGAAGCCCGCGTCCCCGGTCCGTCACCGGGGATCGAGCAAGCCCCCGGGTAAGCCAGCTCGCGGACGAGGATGCACGTGCGAGTCAGATGGCTTCCAGCAGGAGGGCGATGCCCTGACCACCACCGATGCAGAGGGTGACGAGACCGCGCCGGATGCCGTCCCTGCGCATGGAATGGAGAAGCCGCGTCGTCAGGACCGCACCGGTCGCGCCGATGGGATGGCCATGCGCGATGGCACCACCCTCGACGTTGACGATGTCCTCGGGCAAGCCGAGTTCCTTGGCCACCGCCAGGGGTACGACGGCGAAGGCTTCGTTGATCTCGACGCGCTCGATGTCGCCGAGGGACCATCCGGCGCGGTCCAGCGCTTGGCGGACGGCCGGCACGGGCCCCAGGCCGAACAAGCCCGGCTCGCAGGCGCCGATGCCATGGGCGACGAGGCGTCCGAACGGCCTCAGCCCGGCGGTCTCGGCGAAGGCGCGCTCCGCCACGACCATCGCCGCCGCGCCCGAATTCAGGCCCGGTGAATTACCCGCCGTGATCGTCCCGTCCTTGCGAAACGCCGGCCTGAGCTTGGCCAGGGTCTCGGCCGTCGTCTCGGGACGGGGCGCCTCGTCGCGCGCGAATGTCTCCTGGCCTTTCCGCCCCTTGATCTCGACGGGAGCGATCTCGTCGTCGAATGCGCCGGTGGCCTGCGCCTTAGCGAACCGCGCCTGGGAGCGGGCCGCCCAGGCATCCTGCGCTTCGCGACTGATTTCGGACTTCGCAGCGAGATCCTCGGTGTGCCAACCGGAGTGCTCGCCCGAGAAGGCATCGTTGAGCCCGTCGTTCAGCATGCTGTCGAGGATCTGGGCGTGTCCCATGCGATGGCCCCAGCGGCCGCCCTCCATCAGGTACGGCGCCCGGTCCATGTTCTCCATGCCGCCCGCTATGGCGACGTCGTGGTGTCCGAGGCGGATCTCGTCCGCCGCCGTGGCGATGGCCTGAGCCCCGGATCCGCAGACACGGTTCACCGTCAGCGCCGGCACCGCGACCGGGATACCTCCGTTCACGGCGGCTTGGCGGGCCGGGTTCATGCGGTTGCCGGCCTGGACGACGTTGCCCATCGTGACGCTACCGAGCAGGCCCGCGTCGAGGACCGAACGGCGAAGCGTCTCGCGAATGGCGAAGGCGCCGAGATCCGTGGCGGAGACCGCTCTCAGGCTTCCACCGTAGGTACCGATGGCGGTCCGGACTGGATTGCAGAGAACGATGTCACGCAAGGTTTTCACCTCCTTGGTTCAAGTCGGTGATCGGCCTCAGGAGATCCTGAACCAGTCGGAAATATCCCAGGTCCGGTCGGCGTCAGGCGCAGGGTCGGCCTCGGCGGCTTTACCCGGGGCGGGTGTCCTGCCGGGCTTGGACTCCGTGCCGCCCTCGGCTTCGACTGCTTCCTCGTCACGACCGGTGAGTGTGTTGTTCATGGTCGCCGTACCCCATGGATGGACCGTCGAATTCCCGACGCGGTCCGATTGCTGATGGCCAATTAAATATTATGATCAACATCTATTGTGGTAGGGTGAGTGCGTCAACCGCCCTGGCATCCGTCCCAGAAAGATTTAGGTCGAGACGGTTCGGTCCGGTGACATCCGCCTGAGGACGAGGCTGGCGTTGACCCCGCCGAACCCGAAGCCGTTCGACAGGGCATACTCGACGGAAATGGAGCGGGCGGTTGGGCCGATGAGGTCCATCCCCTTCGAGGCGTCATCGGGATCGGTGAGGTTCAGCGTCGGGGGCAGGATGCCGTCGCGGAGTGCCATCGCCGTGATGATCGCCTCGACGGCGCCGGCGGCTCCGAGAAGGTGGCCTGTCGCGGACTTGGTCGACGAGATCGCCGGCCCCCCCCTCACCGAACACCGAACGGATTGCGGCCAGCTCGCCGGCGTCGCCGACCGGGGTGGCCGTCGCATGGGCGTTCACGTAGCCGATGTCGGCGGGTGTGAGCCCCGCCATCGCAAGGGCCGTGACGATGGACTGCCGCGCACCGCTCCCGTCCGGGGGACCCGCGGTGAGGTGGTAGGCATCCGCGCTGGTGCCGTACCCGACGAGTTCGACCAATGGGACCGCACCCCGCGCCAGGGCATGGGCCAGCGTTTCCAGAACGAGGATGCCCGCACCCTCGCCCATGACGAACCCGTCGCGGCGCCGGTCGAACGGGCGGGATGCCTCGGCGGGCGCGTCGTTGAAGCCGGTGGATAGGCTGCGTGCCGCGGCGAAGCCGCCGAGCGCCACTCGGGTGACGCACGCCTCCGCACCGCCGCAGACGACGACGTCCGCCTCGCCGCTGCGGATGAGGCGCATGCCGTCCCCGATGGCCTGGACGCTGGCGGCGCAGGCCGTGACCGGGGCTCCGAGCGGTCCCTTGAAGCCGTATCGGATGGAGACATGGCCGGCGGCGAGGTTGACGAGGAAGGCCGGTACGGTGAACGGCGAGAGGCGCGAGGCGCCGCGTGTACGGACGGTCTCCACCGCGTCCGTGATGGTTTGGAAGCCGCCCACCCCGGATGCGATGACCGTAGCGGTCCTGATGCGCTCGGTCTCGCTGCCCGGCTTCCAGCCCGACTGGCGCAGCGCCTGATCAGCCGCGACCAGCGCGAACTGAATGAAGCGGTCCATCTTCCGGCGATCCTTGACTGGGATCAGGGCGTCCGGGTCGAAGCCGTCCGCCTCCTCGTCCTTCGCCGGCACGATCCCCGCCACCTTCGCGTCGATGTCCGGAACGATGTCGTCTGGCAGACGCCGGAGGCCGGACTCCGATGCGACGAGGCGGCGCCACATTCCCTCAATGCTGCTGCCGAGGGGAGAGACGACGCCCATCCCGGTGACTACGATGGGTTCGCGCATCGACGGTATCCTGGGTTCTGGGGAAAACTTGCTATTGCGCCGCTCAGGTCGTTCGACCCGACGAGCCTGCCACGACCTTGGGTGGTCACGATGCGACGGATGCCTTCGCCGCCAGGAGTAGTTCCTTCGCCAGCGCCTCGTCGTCGACGGCCCGTGCGAGGACGACGGCACCCACGAGCGTCGACAACGTCGCCAGGGACCGTTGACGGCGACGTTCCTTCGAGGCCTTCGGCGTCAGGCCCGCGACGATGGACGCCAATCGCTCGACACCGTGGGTGAACCGTGCCCGGACGGGACTGGCCGTAGGCTCGCGGGCAACGTCGTTTGCGAGGGCAGCGAGTGGACAGCCTTTCCCCGGGGTCCGGACGTGGCCGAGGGAGAGGTAGTTCTCGACGACCGTATCGATGTTCCCGCGGTATTCCTCGGCCAGCGCGACGTCGAACGCCTCGGTCGCCAGTGCATCCTTGTTTGCGAACTGACCGTAGAACCCGCCGTGGGTGAGGCCAGCGGAGCCCATGATGTCCGCCACTCCGATGCCGTGAAGGCCACGCTCACGGAACAGGGCCGAGGCGACCTCGACCACGCGCTGCCGGTTGAGCCTGGCCTGCTCCTGCGAAACCCTCGGCATTGCTTGGTCCTTCGACGCCCCTGGAAGCGTTATATATGTGCATCATCATCTAAATAAGGCAGACCCAACCAGGGTTCCCTTTGAAAGTGGCGGGAGGGAACGATGGACCTCCGTCCAAGGCGCAAGAGCCCGTCGCCTTCCATCCTTGCAGGACAAGACATGATCCATGAACGATCAGATCACCTCGGCATCCGTCACGGTGGAGTACGTGACGCTCCGGTCGTCGAAGCCGTTCGAGACGATGCGGGAGCCGCTGGAAGCCGTGGTGCCTCCCTTGGACCATGCTTTCGAGAAGTTCCTGCTGGACGGCAAAGTGGACGAGGCACGCGACCTTCTCGAACGGCTGGCTCCCCTCTCAATCGTCGGCACTCGAGATCATGGCGGCGTGCTCGTTACCGCCGAGCTCACCCGTAAGGCCATCCAGTACGACACTCGTGACGAAAACATCGGCTTCAGACGTAGGAAGCGGTCGCGCGGCTTCCGCTCCGCATAGTCCTCGGTGATCCGTCCGCTCTCGGTATCCCACTTCCAATGGCACCTCGTTCCTCATATGTTCTGATTGTCGATTTGAAACGGCTACTGCCTTGCCGGCCGATCCAGCATCATCCCGTCAACGAATCGTGGACAACTCCCGAATGGACGCGTGACGGCGGACCGGATGGGAACGTAGACAGGGCCAATCTCGGTTGTCCGCGTGCAAGGATGCAGGCGCCGGCGGAAACGGGACGGAATGACCACGCCACTCGATTGGACTAAGCTACTCAGTACGCGGCGCCGGAAGGACGGTGACGCCGTTCTGACGCCGAACGAGAAGGCCTTGGAGGCTCGGACCGAGCACGAGCGAGATCACGACCGCATCCTGTTCTCGACGCCGGTCCGGCGGTTGCAGGACAAGACCCAGGTTTTCCCGCTGGAGCGCAACGACAGCGTACGGACCAGGCTCACCCACAGCCATGAAGTGGCGAACATGGCCCGCAGCATGGGAACCACGTTGGCCTTCGTGCACGGCGGAGCCTTGGGATTGCCCGACTGTGTCAACCCACTGCGCAACGTTCCGGCGCTGTTGGAGGCGGTCGGCCTTGCGTACGACCTTGGCAATCCGCCCTTCGGCCACCAGGGGGAAAGTGCCATCCAGGGATGGATGGCGAAGAACGCTACCCCGCGTGGCGAGAACGCGGGCTCGCTAGGCATCTTCGACGGATGGGCTCCATCGGAGGCGCAGAGACAGGATTTCCTCCGGTTCGAAGGCAATGCCCAGGCTTTCCGGCTGCTCACTAGGCTGCAGATCGTTAACGACGAGTTCGGCCTGAACATGACCTATGCCTTCCTCGCCGCGCTCATGAAGTACCCCGTCCCGTCGAACGAGACTAAGAAGGGGTCTCAGGCACGCAAGAAGTTCAACTTCTTCCAGTCCGAGGCCGACATCGTCCAGGATGTCTGGACAAGGACGGGCCTGTCCAAGGGCGTTCGCCATCCCCTGACCTTCGTCATGGAGGCTTGCGACGATATCGCATACTCGGTCGTCGACGTGGAAGATGCGGCCAAGAAGGGCCTGATCAACTTTAACGTCCTCGTCGCCTGGCTGAAGCATCACGCCGAAGGCGACGAAGTCACGCTTTCGGTTGTGAAGAAGGCCGAGGAGCGGCACTCGGAGTTCCGCGGCAAGAGTCTGTCCCCGCGTGAGCTCGATGACATCTCGATGCAGATGTTCCGGGTCGACGCCATCGGCTGGATGGTCAATGCGGCCGTCACTGCCTTCGTGGAGAACAAGGACGCGATCCTGGTCGGCGAGTTCGACAAGGAACTGATGGCGGTGAGCAAGGCGGATAAGCTATGGGCCTCGCTGAAGAGCTTCGCCAAGCAACACGTCTACAGCCACCGGAAGGTCCTTGAGGTGGAACTCGAAGGCCACCGTACCATCCATGCCCTGATGGATATGTTCTGGTCGGCCATCACGGATAGGGCCGACGCCACGGATCTCTCCTCGCGTCGTCCGCCCCTATCCGGATACGTCTATTCGCTGATCTCGGAAAACTACCGCCGGGTGGCGGAGGGGCCCAACAACAGGATGCCGATGCGTTATCGCGAGCTCCAGCTTGTCACCGACATGATCTCGGGAATGAGCGACAGCTTCGCCATCGCCCTCCACGAAGACCTGAGGCGCCACCATGCGTAAGGGCGAGGCCGCGGCCTGCAATTCGAGCGAACTGGCCCGCCGCATGCGCGCGTTCATTTCAGACCCCGCGCGCGGCGGCCCGGAGATCGCCGACATGATCGGGCATCTCGGGGCCATCGGCGAGGTGGCGATCTTCGGAGGCATGCCCCGCGACATCGCGAAGGGCGGGGCGGACGCGTTCCGCTCCGACGTGGACCTTGTGGTCGATACCTCGGATGACCGCTTGGCCGAGTTGCTTCGTAGCGGGCATGCGGTCCGCAATCGCTTCGGCGGCTACCGGCTCAAGGGACAGCGCCACACCTATGACATCTGGGCACTCCAATCGACCTGGGCGGTCCGGTCGGGCCATGTCCCCGTGTCGGGCTTGGCCGATCTCATTCGAACCACGTTCTTCGACCGTGATGCCGTGGTATATCTCTGCAATACCGGTCGCATTCATCACGCGCGGCGTTATTGGTCATGCCTGAAGGACGATACGGTCGACATAAACCTCGAAGCGAACCCGAATGTGGAAGGCGCCATCGTCCGGGCGCTCCGCCTGATCGTGGATTGCAAGCAAAAGGCCGGGCCGCGGCTCGTACAATATCTAGCGGACACGTCCCGTACCTCATCGTATCGTCTAGACCCTGCGACGATGGAGTGCCTGCAGGCCCTAACAACCTCATGGTCGCTCTTGCAGGAGGTGCACCACACGGCACCTGCAAGCCTGAACGTGAGGAGGAAGCCAAGGAAGCGGTACCGTGCGCGCTCCGCCAGTGCGGTAGCTTGAAGGTTCCTGCGCCTCGACACGATGTTGGGGAGTGATGCAAACGGATGGATCAACCTTTCCGGCAATAGTTGCGGAGGGCGTTTCGGTTTATCCCTGCCTGCGACGGTACCACCGGCTGCCGTCCTCGCGATGCTCGCTCGCGAAGTATTTGGTGTGCGTCACGCGGATGCCCACTATCGAGTTGAGCCGGCACGGTGTGAGAGGCTTTTCCTGGGCGTTGGCCTCCCTACCAGTGGACGCAGGCAACGTTGCATAGGCGCCAGTGCGACGAAACTTCGGGGACTGCGAGACTGCCGTGGGCTCGGTAGGCCGTATTGTGATTTCATCCCTGATAGAGGAGATTAGCTCCTTTCAGATCCTCGCATGCCAGCCTTATGTAGCTTGCAATCAGCAGGTTACTGATGATCCGGCGACAGATCCAAAGCGTCCCGGACTCCTCGACCGGCAGCGCATCCACTGTCTCCTTCGGGTAGGCACGCTCCATATGGGCCTCGTCGCGGACCCGTCGCCGCCTGCTCCCGATCTGGATCGCCGCATCGGTCCCCAGGAGTTCGCCGCAACAGCGAAGGGCAGCCTCCTTCTCCCAGGGACCGAACAGGCCGAGGGCCGCCCCGACCCGAGGCTGGCGACCCCCGACGTCGGGCACCTCCAGATCAGGCAGGATCAACGAGACCCTCGTCATGCCCGGCACCGCCCCGCGCAGATCCTCCACCGTCCAGGCCGGCAGGGCCGCGCGCCTATAGAGGCGGTCGAAGCCGTCTCTCCCGGGGCAAGGTGCAAGCAGGCGGTCGTGGTTGCGACATGCCAGGCATGGCCGACGAAACAGCCGGTCCGTAGAGGATAGGGCGCGGCGCTACACGCTACGTCCTATGATCCGGGCCGCGAATCCCGGCCCCCGCACTTCGTGGGCACGCGGCGCCGGCCGTGCCCCGTCCGACGCGGTCGCGTGAGACTCGGGCGAAGTGTTCGCGATGGCGGATCGCAGTCGGATGACCGACCTCGGCGATACCCTTAGCCGAAAAGGAGCTCGATCGTGTAGGCCCGGGTCACCTCGGGGGGGCGGGCGTTGTGCGATCTTCGTCACCCCGTTGTTCCACGTTCTGATCGCCTCGTCCTTCCGCGGCAGGCCCGAGCCCCGAGCCGTGGATGCGGGCGGGGATGGGCGACCGCACCAAACAGGACGGAGCCGTCGGGGAGGCTTCGGCCCGGACGCGTCGGGCTAGCCGGGTTTCCCCAGAAGGGCACCGCCGACCGCGACGAACCTCGGTTCGGGGAACCCGAGCGGTCCGACGAGATCCTGCCCCAGGAAGCCGAGGGGGCACGCCGTCATCCCGAGCCACTCAGCCGCGAGGCACAGGGTCGCCGTCAGGCAACCGGCATCCCGAAGCACGAGGCTAGCGGGATGCTCGTAGGCGGCGGCTACCTTGTCGGTGTCGGCGAGAAACCGAACGGTGCATCCCCGTCGCCATCCCAGGACGGCCTGCAAGGCCACACCGTTCCTAAACCCGACATCCCCCGCGTCCGCGTCGAGGAGGCCGAAAGCGTGAGCGGCGGGGTCGTAGATGCGCGGTGCGGTGCCTGCATCGTCGATGCAGACCATGCGGATTGGTTGGAGCCCTCCGGCTGACGGGGCGGGCCCGCGTCGCGCGACAAGGCCGGCGCGCCCTAGCGTCGGGGCCGCGGTGTCGACGGTGACGTGGCTCAGCAGAGTGCCCACGGCATCCCAGCCTATGGAAGCCCCGACCGCGGACCGCCTAGCGGTCAGGACGTCGTGGAAATCACGGCCGGCATTTGGTCCGGGCGACGGCAACGACTCCCATCCCAGCACGACGGGCCGAAACTCGGTCCAGGCGGAGGGAACGCCGCGCGGGCGCGGTTCCTCAATGCGGGTCCCAGCCAAGGGCCTTCCAGGTTCGATAGTTTTTCACGCAGCCGCGGCACCGACCGCAGGCGAGGTCGCCGACATGGCAGGAATGTGCCCAGGCCAGCACCTCGCGGGGGATGCCGGACACCCGCACAAGTTCCGGCGCGTCCATGCCGATGGCGGGTGCGTTCACAGTAAGCCCGCCTTCCTGCAGGGCCATCAGGCCCGAGATGGCGGCCACGAAGTCGGGGCGTCCGTCGGCATGCTCGGCGTCGGTCACTAGCGCCCCGATCAACAGCGTGCGGACGCCGAGCCTCAAGGCCGCGATACCCGCCAGCGTCAGGATCAACTGGTTGCGGAACGGCCACCATTCCGGGATCGGGGCGGCATGGAGGGCGGGCGTGCCGGAAAGATCGCCCGAGCCAAGCGCAGAGCAGTCGGCCCGGATCGTCTCGTGGGGTATGCCGATGGCCGCGCAGACCGCTCCGGCCGCCCTCAGCTCCGCTCCCGCCGGCCGTTGGCCGTAGTCGACCGAGATGGCGACGTCGGGCTTCTTCCACCATGCGATGGCGGTTGAGTCCATGCCGCCGGACAGGAGGAGGGCCCTCATGCGGTGGGAATGTCAAACAGCGTTGAACATTGACCCTGGATCGGCGTCGAACTTTGACCCCCTGGATGGGTATGGCGGGACGCCCCTGATCAGCCCGGCGAAGCGGGTCGGGGTGGCGCAGCCGGGCTGATCAGGGGTCCAGCAGGCGCGACGTGTGTGCCGGCCTCAGGCGCGGTTCTTGAAGCGCCAGCTCTCGTTGCCGGTCTCGACGATCTCGCAATGGTGGGTGAGCCGGTCGAGCAGCGCCGTGGTCATCTTGGCATCGCCGGCGAACACGCTCGGCCATTCCCCGAAGGCGAGGTTGGTGGTGACCACGATTGAGGTGGTCTCGTAGAGCTTGCTGATCAGGTGGAACAGGAGCTGGCCGCCCGACTGCGCGAAGGGCAGGTAGCCAAGTTCGTCGAGCACCACGAGATCGAGCCGAGCGAGATGGTCGGCGATGCGGCTCTGCCGGCCGGCGCGCGCCTCGGCTTCGAGCCGGTTGACGAGATCGACCACGTTGTAGAAACGGCCCCGCGCCCCGTCTCGGATGCAGGCCCGCGCGATGGCGATGGCGAGGTGGGTCTTGCCGGTGCCGGTGCCGCCCACGAGCACGACGTTGCGCTGATGCGCCAGGAACTCGCCGCCGGCGAGATCACGCACCAGCCCCTCGTTGATCGGAGTGCCGTCGAAGGCGAACTCGGCGATGTCCTTGGCCAGGGGCAGCTTGGCGATCGTCATCTGGTAGCGGATCGAGCGTGCCTGCTTCTCGGAGATCTCGGCCTGAAGCAGGTCGCCGACGATCTGCTGCGGCTCGTGGGTGCGCTTGACCGCGATCTTGATGATCTCGTCGTAGGCGGCCTTCATGCCGAAGAGCTTCAGCTCGCCCATGGTGGCGAGGATGTGCTGGCGTTCCATCATGGGGCTCTCCTCAGGCTGTCGTAGCGGGCACAGTCGGCGACCGGCTCGTGGCGCAGCCGCAGGCTCTCGGGCGTCAGGATGGTGACGGGCGCGGTGGGGGCGCGCTGCCGGGCGAGGATGTTGAGGACAACATCGGCCGAGTGGACGCCCTCGCGCAGGGCCTCGGCGCAGGCCGCTTCGACGGCCGGCAACCCGTCGGCGAGCACGGCGGTGAGGATCTCCACCATCTGCCGGTCACCCCCGGCATTGCCGGAGAGCTTGCGTCGGACCCGGTCGAGGGCGGCGGGCAGCACCCAGTCCTTGAACGGTGCGCCGTTGCGGAGCGCGCCGGGTTTGCGGGCGAGCACGGGGACATAGTGCCAGGGATCGAACACGGTCTGATCCCGGCCGAAGGCGCGCTCGTGCTCGGCGACGACGCGCCCGTCCTGCCGGATCTCGACGCGCCCGGCGTAGGCCCGCACCTCGACCGGTCGACCGATGGCCGAGGCGGCGACCGAGTAGCGGTTGTTGTCGAAGCGCACGAGGCAGGTCGTGGACACCGAGGCGGTGATGGCGTGGAAGCCGTCGAAGCGGCCGGCATAGGGAACGAGGGCTGCCCGCTCGGCCTCGAACCGCTCCCAGATGTTGTGCTCACGCTCCTCGGGATGAGGATGCACCTTGGCGTAGGCGATCACCTGATCGAGCAGGAGCGCGTTCAGCTCCTCGTAGCTCTTCACCCGGACACGCGGGGTGAAGAAGCGCTCGCGCACCAGCCCGACCTGGTTCTCGACCTGGCCCTTCTCCCAGCCCGAGGCCGGCGTGCAGGCGACCGGATCGACGAGGTAGTGCGAGCACATCTGCAGGAAGCGGCGGTTGTAGGCGCGCTCGCGCCCGACGAAGATCGTCTCCACCGCGGTCTTCATGTTGTCGTAGATGCCGCGCTGGCAGGTGCCTTGGAAGAACGCGAACGCCCGGTCGTGGGCGTCGAACACCATCTCCTGGCTCTCGCGCGGATAGGCCCGCACGAACAGCATGCGCGAGTGGCAGAGCCGGACGTGGGCGACCTTGACCGTGACGGTCGTGCCGCCGATCAGCACGATCTCGTGGCTCCAGTCGAACTGGTAGGCCTCGCCCGGGGCGAACGACAGCGGCACGAAGGCCTGCGCCGTGACCGAGGCGCGCTCGCGCTTCCAGGATTTGGCATAACGCCGAACGGCATCGTAGCCGCCCTCGTAGCCGAGCCCGCGCAGCGCCTCGTAGATCCGGATCAGCGTCAGCCGCTCGCGGGCCGACCTGCCGGCGTTGGTGGTCAGTATCCGATCGAGATCGTCGCGCCATGGCCCGAGCTTGGGCAGTGGCTGCACCTCACGCTCATAGGCGAAGGCGGTGGCTCCCGACCGGATGACCTTCCGGACCGTGTTGCGGGAGACGTGCAGGTCGCGGACGATGTCCTTAATCGCGCGGCCGCGGGTGAAGAACTCGCGCCGGATGCGCGCAATCGTGTCCACGCCCTTCATCCCCCTACACCACCCTTCCGACCGTACCGGAGGGCAGTCTGCGAGAACGAGGTTAGGGGGTCAGAATTGGACGCCGATCCCCCGCCTCACGGGGTCAAAGTTGCACGCCGAAACACAACCCAACCTGATCGGATGCGGCTCTAGAGTGCGTTTGGCGCCCGTCAGGCTGCGGCAGCCTTGCGCGGCCGACCCGCCTTCTTGGGCTTCTCAGGAACTGGAGCGGTCTCCTGAGCGATTGGCTTCTCCGGGGCGGCGGGAGGCGCCTTCCGAACCTTTCCCAAACCAATTGCTCGAGCAAGCTCCGAGCGCTGCGCCGAGTAACCTGCGGAGACCATGGGGTAGTCGGCAGGCAGGCCATGCTTCGCACGATAGGCCTCGGGTGTCAGACCATGGGTGGTTAGGTGTCTGCGCAGCGTCTTGTAGGACTTACCGTCCTCAAAGCTGATCAGCCCGTCTGGCGTAATCGACTTCCTGATCTGAGCCGGCGTTGCCTTCTCGATCTTGCTCTCGGCCACTGCACCTTTTTCACCAATCGCGAGACCACTGACGGCAGCATGCACATTGCTCAGCAGCTCGCCCAAAGCGTTTGGTGGCAATGAGTTATTTGAGACGTAGGCGGCGACGATGTCAGCCGCGAGTTCGATGTAGTTTGCCTGAAAATCTTGGGTACTGTCAGTCATAGCGTTTTCTCTGAGGACCGTAGACGCCCCATAGAGTAAGTTTGGTACGAAACACAACATTTCCAACGAACAGAACTCACGCAGCTTGTTGGATAGCGGCTCCCTGATTGAAATCCGACGGGTGGAACCCATGACCTGAGTCAACTTTCGACCGAGGCTGTGTGAAAACGCGTGTCGGTCTGATGCAAGTAGAAAGATTTTCTTTTGAGGCTCTCTGAAGTCGCTGTCGCGGCCATCCGAGCTGTTGTTTCCAGTCTTCCATGGAAGATTACGCTCCGGTGTGGCGAAGTGCCGACGTTTTTACACAGCCTGGACCCTTAGCGGAAGCCGAGAGCGTCCGCTTGCAGGGCACTCGGTGAGGCAGAGACCTACGACCGGGATGGGTGGTTATTGGCCCTTCCGCTTACGGAACTAGCCACAGGGAAAGCTGCCTCTCGCTGAAGCGGCTTGAATGCCAACGGATGGCGGCCTCGTCATACTGCTTGTTGGAGGACGAGGCGCGCCACTTTGAGAGCTATGCCCAACCAAGCTCCCTTACGGCTTGGGCGTCGTTCCAGATCTTCGTCATCGCAACGATCCTGTTGCCCTCGAACTGCATCACGTAGACGTAGTCGGTCGACGTGCTCTTGCCCGTCGGTGGGCACGGACCGCCTTCCCCGGTATGGGTTCCGCGGAAGATACCGTATGCCGCTACGTTCCGGCGCTCCTCGTCCGAGGCGAAGGATTTCACCTCGTACCGACCGTCGGGGATGAAGGTCAGAAGCCCCTTCATCCAATCCGTATAGTCCCGTAGCGAGGTGACGCCGGCCAAGGCGTCGGCTTGGGCCGAGAAGGTCGCGTCAGGAGTGCAATAGCGCTGGCATGCCTCCCAGCCACCACCTGTCTCGCAGGCATTGAAGAAGGCCTTCGCAACCGTCGCGATGTCGCTCATAGCGGAGTCATTCCTTTGCTATCGCTTCGGACGCCGCCTGTCGCGGATGCCCGTCCGGGGGTATGTCGCATAAAGGCTCGCCTCGTAAGCCTCCATCGAACGGAGCAAGGCCGTAGACACAGGTCCCCCGGAAGGACGCCTGCGTTGGCCTTCGTTCCGCTAACTCGCCCGGGCGACCTCAACGAGGTTGTCCGAGAAAGACGTGCCGTGGCCCATACTGCGTCGCCCAAAGACGGCGATTAGCCGAGCGCTTATCAATTTTCCGCACAGTGCCGCTTGAATATGAAGACCTCAGCACCGGAGGCCTCGGCGGAGACATTCGTGACCCCGTGACGATCGACCAGCCAAGACCGGACCATGGCGGCGGCCGCGGGGGTGAGCGCTGGCTTCCAGAGCCAGACGTCGCCGGCCTCGTCCACGCCGTTCTCGCGGAACAGGGCTTTACGGGCATCATCCGCAACGCCCACCGACCACTCGCGAAAATCGGCGCCGAACTCTTTGACGTAGCTGGCGAACTCGAACTTGATCTGCTGGACGCTGTAGACCATCGGCTCAACCTGGGATCGGATTGATGCGGGCATCGACCGGACCGATGCGACGGCCCTGCGCACGCGCCATGCCTGTGCGCTTCTCGTCGGCAGACATCTCTTTGATGACGGCCTCGAGGGCGTTGAGCGCCGTGCCGACGCCGTGCTGGGCGGCCAGCGAAAGCCAGGCGAAGGCCTCGACCCGGTCCTTCCTGACGCCAATGCCGTTCGCGTAGAGGTGCCCGAGGCGCGCCTGAGCCGGATAGTGGCCGGCCTCGGCGGCAGACCGATAGAGCGAGGCAGCGCGTGCCGGGTCCGCCGGCAGGCCATCGCCCTTCGCCAGCATCGTCGCCAGATTGTACTGCGCCATCACATCGCCGCCGGAAGCAGCGCGTTCGAGCCAGCGCGCGCCCTCGCCGCGATCCTGCGCAATCCCCTGGCCCATGGCGAGCATCGCGCCGACATTGGTCGCGGCGGCCACGTTGCCTCCTTCGGCAGCACGCTGGTACCAGCTGAACGCTTCGGACAGGGACGAGTCCACACCGAAGCCGTTGGCGTAGTGCGCCCCAAGCCATGCCTGCGCCTCGGCGACGCCGGCCTCGGAGAGGGGCCGCAACCGCGAGAGGGATTCGGTGTAGGAGCCGGCGCGAAACGCCTCAATGGCCTTGCTGAGGTCTCCTTCGGCGCAGGATGCTGGGAATGTCCGTTCGGGTGACATGCTCATGGGCTTAGCGCCTTCTGCCTAGTGCCGTTGCATAGAGGGGTTCGGTGACGTCGATGTGGGGCCGTGCCTCGACGGCAGCAGCCAGCCGCCTTTGAAGCCAGCGCTCGGCCGCGTTAGGAAGAGTGGGTCGGCGGGCCGGATTGGTCTCCCGGACGTCGAGGTCTCGTTGAAGCTGAATGGTGGGCCGGGCGCGCGCATCGAGTTCGGCGAGCCAGTCGCCTGCGCCGCGTACCTGGTTTCCGAACAAGGCGACCCGGCAAAGGGTCTCGCCGAGGGCGGTGGGCTGCACGATGACGCCGCAGGTCTCGCCGCGCGCCGAAAACAGGATGAGATTCGGAAACAGGATCCGCGCCTCGGCGGCCCTGCCGTCCCTCAGTGTCGTTGTCAGCCATAAGCTGTCGCTCGTCGGCAAGGCGACCTCGCCGCCCGCGAGCGCTCCCAGGACAAGCTTCCAGTTGGCCGGGTACGTGCGACGAAAGGTTAGCACCGTCCCGACGGGGCCGGAGGTCTCGTCCTCAAAGGCGAGGTTCTGGAGCGGCTCCGAGGTCGTGCCGGCATCCAGGTTGACGAAAATCATCGACCCGGAGGTCCGCACGGCGACGGG
Source organism: Methylobacterium sp. W2 (assembly GCF_020662345.1). Taxonomy (GTDB): domain Bacteria; phylum Pseudomonadota; class Alphaproteobacteria; order Rhizobiales; family Beijerinckiaceae; genus Methylobacterium. Next base: position 105,322 of record NZ_VMOA01000010.1, read on the forward strand.
AAGCAGACGTTCCGGGCGCAGGCCGAGATACTGGTGCATGGCCGGCGTCGGGCCGCCATCCGGTGCGGCCGAGAGCGGGAGGCCGTCGCGGCTATAGCCGCAGGCAGTGAAGGAGCAGCGGGTCTTGGTACCCGTCTGGCACTGAAGGGGCACCGCGCGGCACCCGCCGTGCTGAGCCTTGTTGAAACGCCCCACCAGACCGCCATCGGCGCGGCGCTGAACGTGGACGCCGTGATGCCCAACTGTGAAGGATAGCAGATCGTTCGTCTTCGGAATTTCCTCCTGCGTCCCGACACAGACCCAGTTCCGCGTCCAGACGGCATAGTCTTCGAGGTTGGCGAAGGCGAGCGAGCGATACGCCGTTGGCGGAAGATGATGCGGCTCGGCCGGATCCAGCGCCTCTGCGAAGAAGGCGGGATCGGAGAGATCCCAACCTTCCGCGGCATGGCCGAGATCGGGGCGGTCCGTAACGAAGCCGGCCGCTGGCATGGTGTGCGGGGCAGCCGGGAGCGATCTGACGGACATCGGCATTCCTGGAACAGGCACCCGGAGGGCAGCACTGGCGAGAGGCATTGGACGGGAGGCGTGCGGGGCCTGCACACCTCCCGTCCTCACTCCGAGCCCCCCGAGAGGGCCCAGAGATCGATCATGGGGATCAGGCGGGGAGCGGCTCGCCGCGGGCTTTGCGGCTCTGGTGCTCGATCGGGGTCGGATCGTAATCGGCGCGGCCGCGGTGCTTGATCGCATTGGCCGGCGGAGTGGGCAGCGGCCCGTCCGTCGAGAAGCGGTCGAGCACGTTCTTCACGAGCCGCGAGATGTTGTTATCGCAGTTGTTCCAGGGCAGAGAGCCACAGAACGCGATCGACGAGAAGGCGAAACAGCCGCCCCCGTTCGGCGTCTCGTGGAAGGCGATGTCGCCACGCACGCGCGGATGCGTCGTTCCGTCGAGGCCCTGCTGGTTGAAGCCAAAATCCTCCATAACGAGGAGGTAAGCTTCGGTGTGCCGGCCCGCCGAGGTCGCGACAGCCAGCGTATGGGGCGGCGAGCCAAGCATGGTATCGACGATGTCGAGCTCAAGACCGGCAGCACCGCCACCGACGAGACCGAAATTGCCGAGCTTCTCGTCGTAGCCGATGCCCTCGAAGGCCCAGGCCACACGCTCGTCGAGGCTGTCCGGCGTCCGCGAGAAGTAGGACGAGACGTCGAAGCCTTCCGAGGACATGCCGACCCCCGCCACGGAGTGCAGATAACGCCCACGGAAGCGCCACATGCCGCCAAGTTCACCGGTGCCCTGGTGATAGTACTCGCCGGGATCCGCGCGCCAGGTCCGGATGCCGGACTCGCAGCGGCGCATTTCGGTCACGATGCCGCGGCCCTTCTCAGCGTAGCCAGGATGGTAGGAGTGGACCCAGTACCACGCGTCCGCGCCCATATACATCAGGCGACCGCCGCGCTGCGTATAGTTGTGGAGGGCATCGAGCTGAGCACCCGAATTATGCTCCGGATGCGAGCCGGTGATGATGACGTTGTAGTTTTCGATCCGGGCCAGCCCATCATATGTGATGTCTTCGTCGGTGAAGACATCGTAGTCGTAGCCCATCGTCTCCAGCCAGTAGATAAGATGAAGATCGGCCGGGTATTGCCACGGGGCCTGCGCCAGAAAGTGATCGTATTTCGGCCGGATCGACAGGATCGGTCGCAGTCGCGACGAGATCGAGATACCGGTGCCGTCGGTGTGAGTGTCGTAGATCGAGCCGCCGTATTCGCGGTGCTCGGACAGGAACATGTTCTGCTCCTGCATGATCGGCACGCGATAGACGAACAGTTCGGCGCCACCAGCGTTGCAGGCCACGTGCTCGTTGGCATAGGCCATGTAGCTGATGGTCGGGACCATGACGGCGATCTTTGCCGTCTCCTGGCCGACGCGTGGCACCACCCAGAACGGGATGAAGTCCTCGTCGCCGTCAGAGGTGGTGAGCTTGGCGCCGTAGAACCGGCTTTTCACGCCGGTCTCGGGCACCGCCCATTCAAAGTCCGAGACCCAGCGGGCGTCGTCGACGTCGTCGTCGTGGAAGCTGATCGCGCCGTATTCCTGCGGAGCATGCTTCCAGTCGAAATTCTGGCCCGACCAGTTGTAGCCGGTCATGGCCCGGTTCGGGCAGTTCACCAGGGTCGCGTCGAAGCGATAAGGGCCTTCGTCCTTGCAGAACAACGTGTCGATGCCGGCCGAGAAGTTCCAGGCGGCGACGATGCACTCGGAGAGCTTGCCCGTCGGGCCGCTGTTGCGGCGTTCCGTCAGGCCCGGCTGCGCACCGGCCTTCATCATCTCGATCTCCGCGCGCGACAGTGCCCGATTGCAGATGCGGGGGCTGTCGATCTTGCCGTTATACTTGCCGGCGAAGACCACTCCGGCCGGCTTCGAGGACTGGGCGAGCGGATCGTCCGGGGCCAGCGTCTTCACATAGGCCGCGAGGGCGACCGGGACCGGAGCGTGGGCGATGGCGAGCTTCAGATTCGTCACGACCGGCGGGCTCTCGGGATCGAGCGCATAGACGACCTGAGGCTCGTGATAGAGGACGACATCACCGGTCGCGGCATCGAAGGTGGCCGCGCAGAAGTGCCAGGCGTGATCGCGGATCGGGATGCCGGTGGTGATCCGGTGCTCGTTGATGCGGAGTTCGAGGCAGCCGTCCTCGTTGATGAAGAGGCCGTAGCCGCTATCGTTGGCCCATTTGGTGACGAGGCCTTGGGCGCCATGCTTCCAGTAGCGCTGATGGGTCTTGGGCGCCGTAGGCCAGACCCAGCATTGGAGCGTGAAGCTTTCGACGTGGAAGGCCTTAGCATCCGGCACGTAACCGTACGAGCCGCCGTGGATGATCTGCTTCTGGCCCTTGTAAGTGCCGTTCACCGACGCCTCGATCGGCTTGTCGATGTAGCCCGGGCCTCGCGGATTGGTGTCGCCGTTGATGATCTGGACGATCTCGACCTTGTATTCGGCGGGACCATCGCAGTTCACGTAGAACTTGATCGTATCTCCGGGATGGACGCCGAATTTGTCGGCGTATCCGGTCAACCTCATGTAACTCATCGGACCAATCCTCGATGGGGCGCGAACTCTGCTCGCGGGCGCGCTCTCGCTGGCCTGACGCGCGGCCAAATTCGGTTTCGGCGGTGGGGTAATGACGGGTGGCGGATCAGGTGATCGGCCAGTTATCGTCCTTGCGTTTCCAGCCTTCGTGGAAATCGTCCGGGAAGCCGTAGCTGTCTGACAGTTCGTCCAGGCGCATCAGGAAGATGTCGTGCTGGATTTCCTGCTCGTCGGTGTAAACCTTGTCGCCGACGAGTTCGGGCGGAACGCCCCGGACGCCCGACAATCTGCCGATCCGCCATTCCCCGTCGATCTTCGTGCAGATGACGATCAGCTTACCTTTCGGGCTCTCGCCCCGCATGCGCAGCAGAACCCGCTTGAGGACGGGATCCGCATGCACACCACCGGTCAGCACCGTGGTGTCACCCGGCGTTTCACAGAGCAAGACAGAATTTCCGGCTACGCCCTTCATCGAATCCATGCACGCCTTGTGCTCATCGATCAGACGCTGGCGCTCCGGGCTGCCCTTTTTAGGAATCCGTTCCATTGCGTTCCTCTTGGCTGAGGCGCCCGGGACCTAGGGCGCGGTGATAGAACGACCGAAGGAAATGCAGCCGTTAATTGCAGAAGGGACGATCCTTCTGTTTAGCTCTGCGAATTAAAAACTACGCCCAGCCTAGACGTTACGTCAACACATTCCGCTATTTCATCTAGATGTTTTAGATTGCATTCTTTGCGCACTATGTGTGCAGAAGGGCCGATGCGTGTGCAGCTGCAGGAAGCGCTCGTGGCGAAGCCGACTAGTTCCCTCATCGGAAAGCCGGCCCGCGCTTGATCTGCTGGGTCGGTGCGCAGTCTCGCCCACGCCCGGATATCCAGCAAAAACCCAAAGGAACGGCTGCCCGAAGACCTGTTCTTCAGCGGGTACGTCACCGAACCGATCGAAGGTCCCCACTTCACGCCAAAGCGTTTAACCACCGGGAACCTTCTAGCGTTTTTTCGAGGATATAGAGCACCTTACAAAGCTGCATCCACTGGGGTTCTCAGCGCTGGCTCGACCTAGTCCGACCGCTTCTCCCCGACGGTCGCCAGGCCATTACCGAGCGGTGATGAGTGGACCTCATGGCCGCCTGCCCACGCGCGAAGTGACCGAGCTTGGCGGTACCCTCGAGGGAATTGGACGCTTTTGTTATTTGTAGCTAGATGTTTTTGCGGAATGGTCGGCATCTTGCGGATCAGCTCGTACGGATGCTCGCCTCACGCTGTCCACCGCCCCCTTGCCAGCAAACTGTCATGGCGGGTAAGGCTGTTAGATTGGTGGTTCCCAGGAGGTACTGCCGTCACGTTAGGCGTAGTGTTAAGACACGGGGCGGTCCTGCTCGCATGAAAATACTCATCGCCGACGATCACTGGGTCGTGCGAGAATCCTTGAAACAAGTTTTGCGGGGCCTTCGACAATCTCTCGAGCTATTCGAGGCAGAAACGTTCAACGAGGCTCAAGCAACTCTCGAAGCTCATCCCGATGTGGACTTGCTTCTCGTCGATCTCGTCATGCCGGGATTCTCGGATTTCGATGGCCTCCGTCGCCTCCGCGCTTCGTTTCCCGACGTTCCGGTCGTCGTGATCTCGGTTCACGAGGATGTGGACCACGTCATGAGATCCCTCGGGCACGGCGTGATCGGTTACATCCCGAAATCGTCCGGAGGCCAGGAGATCGAACGCGCGCTCGAACGGGTGCTGGAGGGGGAAGTTTCCTTCCCGAGGCGCATCATCGAGCGGTCGGGAAGCGCCGTCGCCTCTTCCGCCAAACCTTCCTACGTGCAGCTGCCCTCCGAAAGAGCTGCGCTTGAGCGCGACCCGGGCGTGTTAACCGATCGCCAGAAGGATATCCTCCTTCTGCTTGGTCAGGGTTACTCGGTTAAGAGGATTGCATCGGAACTCGAACTCAGCAGCCACACGGTCCGCGTCCATCTCGGCAACATCATGAAGGGCCTGAACATGCGCGATCGCGCCGAAGCGGTGCATTACGCAATACGGCATTTCGGCCCGCTGGCCGCGAGGGATCGTGGCTGAAGAGGCCAATCACGAAACGGACATCCCCCCTGCCCTGGACCCCGCGGTCCTGGGGGGACTGGACGCGCTGCCCAGCGGGATCACGATCTGGCGGCCGGACCGGCGCCTCGTCCACGTGAACGAAACGCTCCGCCGCACGCTTGGCATCGCCCCGGCTTCTGGCGAGCTATTCGACGACTTCATGATCCGCCTCGCCCACTCACGGGAGATCGTACTCGCGGATCCCAACCGTTGGGTTCAGGAGGAGATCGCGGATTTCGGACAGGAGAAATCAGCCGACTACATCCTCGCTGCCGGCCTCGTCATGAACGTCACGCAGCGTCCAACGCGCGACGGTGGCATGGCGGCGACCTATTCCGACGTCACCACGACGAAGCGGAATGAGCACGCCCTTCGCGAGGCCAAGGAGACAGCCGAAGCTACCGACGAGGCGAAGTCGCGCTTCCTGCGGGCAGCCAACCACGACCTGCGCCAGCCGCTCGCATCGCTTAAAATCCTCATCTACAGCTGCATGCGTGAGGCCGATGAGGAGACGCGTGCAGAGATGCTTCACGCGATGAGCGTGGCGGCGCTCATCATGGAAGACCTACTCGGAGCGCTGCTCCAGATCGGACAGCTCGATGCGGGGCGGATCAAGCCGCGTGTCACGAGCTTCCAACTCTCCCAGCTCTTCGAGCGCCTCAACATCCAGTTTCGACATCAGGCCGAGGAGAAGGGCCTGAGGCTGCGCTTCGTCACGCCGCGCGACACGGTCGCGACGGACCGGGCTTTGCTTGAGCGCATACTCAGCAACTTCGTCGCCAACGCCATCCGTTTCACAGAGGTCGGCGGAGTGGTGATCGGCTGCCGCAAGGAGGGAAAGCTCCTTCGGGTGGAGATCGTCGATACCGGGCGAGGCATTAAAGACGCTGATCGTGAGCGTGTCTTCGACGAATTCTACCGCGTCACGGACGAGCGGCGCAGCGAGAAGACGGGGCTCGGTCTCGGGTTGAACATCGTCAGGCGGCTCGCCGACTTGCTGGAACTCCCAGTGGGCCTTAGGTCCCGTTCGGGCCACGGCTCGATCTTTTCGGTCACCGTGCCTTTCGGCAACATCTGGCACAGCGAAGGCGGGGATGCCGAGATCAGCGAGGCTGTCGCCGGCGAGTTCGTCGGCGTTCCGGTTCTCCTGGTTGAGGATGACGACATTCTGCGCCGGAGCATGACGCAGTTGCTCCAGCGATGGGGCATCGAGGTTCACGCTGCCGCGAACGAGGACGAAGCCCTACGGCTGGCGCGAGGCGGCGTGCAGGTCCGCCTGATCATCGCCGACTATAACCTGACCAGCCGGACAGGCCTCGAGGTGGTACGCGAGTTGCGAAAAGCCTTCGGGACGGAGACGCCCGCCTTCATCGTCACGGCTGACGCAGAGCCGAAGGTTCTCAACGGCATTCGAGAGGCCGGCCTGCCGGTTCTGATCAAGCCGGCCAGCCCGCCGCGTCTGCGCGTCTTGATGCACAATCTACTGTTCGAACCGGAGCAAATCCGCCGGCCGGACTGATCGATAACGCGGGGTCAAGCGAGTGTCCGTCGAACTGCCGCCGATCCCGATAGGGAGTATGATCCCGCTGACCGGGCCATCTGCCGCCGATGGCGCAGAATTCCGGAACGGGATGACCCTCGCGGTCGAGGAGCTGAACGCCCAAGGCGGACTGCTCGGGCGCAAGTTCCAGCCGATCTTCGCCGATACCTGCCGGCAGACCGCCGAGGAGGTCGTCGGGGCCGCACGCATGCTAATCGAGAAGCATCAGGTGCATGCGATCATCTGTGGCTACAATATCGGTCCTCAAAACTCCGAATACGAACCGATTGCCGATGCGGGGATCATCTACGTCCACGCCAACACGCTGCTGCAGCACCATGACACGATCATGAGCGATCCGAAGCGCTACTTCGGATGCTTCATGGCCGATCCGGCCGACTATTGGTACGGGCCCGGCTTCATCAAATTCATATCGTGGCTTCGCGATACCGGACAATGGACGCCGAGTTCCGACCGCCTGGCCATCATCGCCGGGTCGAAGCCGTACAGCATCGTCATTGCGCAATCGATGGCGGCCGCTGCGGTCGATTACGGCTGGCGCCTCTGCTTCGGTCCCAAGATCGTGCAAACGCCGACGACCGAATGGCGGCAGGTCATCGACGAGGTTCGCGCGACCAATCCGGCCGTTGTCGCGAACACGCACTTCTACGCGGGTGATCTCGCTTATTTCCAACGGCAGTTCATGGAGAACCCGATCGACTGCCTCGTCTATCTGCAGTACGGGGCGATGCACCGGACGTTTGCCGACATCGCCCAGGAAGCGAGCGTCGGCATCATCGTCTCTTCCGTGATCGGCCTCCTGCGTGACGAGGTCGGGAAGAGCTTCGAGGCCCGATACAATGCTCGCTTCGGCGAGGGCGCCAGCGCGACGATTGGATGCCAATCCTACAGCAACATGCACCACTACGCCGTCGCCGCCGCCATGGCCGGCGGTTCGGGAGCTCCCGGTGATTTCGAGCAGAACCGCAGAGTCGCAAGGGCGCTTAAGGGCATGATCTATCGGAGCGTGCACGGCACGATCCGCTATCATCCCGATTGGCAGGCCGCAGTGCCCTATCCGGTCGTCACCCACGACCCGTCACTTGGCATGCCGCACATCTTCTATCAGATCCACGACCACCGGAAGCCACTCTCGATGATCGCGCCGGAGCCATACAACACCGAGCGCTTCATCCTGCCGCCCTGGATGAGCCGGCGAGGCGGACTGCAGAAGCCCGCCTCCGCCAATGGTCTGGGCCCGGGAAGGCCGGCCGGAGGCGCGTGACGGCACCACTGGTTAGATCGTCATGTGACGGTTGATGAGGTCGTCGGTCATCTCGCCTATCGGGCCACGCGCGACGATGCGGCCATTCTCCATCATTAGGAAGGCATCGCCGAGTTTGCGCGCCACCTTGATGTGCTGCTCAGTCAGGACCAGCGTGATGCCGAACTCCTTGTTCAGGCGACGGAGCGTTTGGCCGATCTCCGCGACGATGTTCGGCTGAATGCCTTCTGTCGGCTCGTCGAGCAGAAGGATTCGCGGGTTGGTCGCGAGCGCGCGGGCGATCGCCAGTTGCTGCTGCTGGCCTCCGGAGAGGAGCCCCGCCTTTCGGTGCAGGTTCTGGGCGAGATAGGGGAAGAGGCTCAGGCAGAGTTCCGGCATTTCTTGCTTGCCGTCGGTGCGCGCAAACGTCCCGAGCAAGATGTTCTCCTTGACCGTGAAGTGCGGCAGAATCTGGCGCCCCTGCGGGATATAGCCTAGGCCATATTTGGCGCGCTTGTAGGTAGGAGCCCGACCGATCGCATCGCCCGAGATCCGGATCTCGCCGTTCGACCGATCCGTGAGACCCATGATGGTGCGCAACAGCGTTGTCTTGCCGACGCCGTTACGGCCGAGAACGCACAGACACTGTCCCTCCGGCAGATCGAAGCCGACGTCCTTCAGGATCGGCGTCTTACCGTAATAGGAGGTGACGTTTTCAAGCGAGAGTAGCACGGTCAGATCTCCGGTTCGCCGAGATAGACTTCCCGCACCTTCGGGTTGCTCTCGATCTCACTGAGCTTTCCCTGGGCAAGGAAGCTGCCCATGTGCATCACAGTCACTACGTCCGCGATCTCGCGCACGAAGCTCATATCGTGCTCGACGACGATGAGGGTGTGGTTCTTCTTGAGTTGATTGAGAAAGACGATCGTCTTCTCAATTTCCGACTCTGTCATCCCGGCAACGGGTTCGTCGAGCAGCAGGATGGCTGGATTCTGCATCACAACCATGCCGATCTCGAGCCATTGCGTTTCGCCGTGGGAGAGGACGCCCGCCTCGACATCAAGCCGATCCTTCAGGCCGGTCAATGTCGCGACTTCGTCGAGCTGCGCCTTGAACCCAGCCGGCTGGCGCCGGAACATGTTCCGAAACGGATTGACTTCCCGCGAATACGACACCTCAAAGTTCTGGCGCACGCTCAACTCGCGGAACACCGCCGGAACCTGGAATTTCCTACCGATCCCCCGCTGCGCGATTTCATGTTCGCCGAGTCCGGTGATGTCGTCGTTGCGAAGGACGATCTTTCCCGAGCTGGGCTTCTGGCGTCCGGTGATCAGGTCCATCGTCGTGGTCTTGCCGGCGCCGTTGGGGCCGACGAGACAGCACAGGGTTAGCTCCGTCACGTCGAGGCTGAAGTCGTTAATAACGTGCGTACCGCCAAAGCTCTTGTGCAGATTGTGGATCTCGAGAACGCCCATTGTCTTGTCCTTACTTCGCCGGAGCGCCGACGACACGAGGCGGTGCAATGGCATCAGGGTCACGGCGTTGGCGACCGGCCATCATACCGAGCACCTTCTCGAGCAGACCGGCCAACCCGCGCGGCAAAAAACGGACGACCAGGATGAAGAAGCCGCCGAGTAATAGAAGCCAGGTGTTGAGGAACTGGTCGCCCAGGTAGCTCTGCCCGCCCTGAATCATGAGCGCGCCGAGGATTGCGCCGAGCAGGGACAGCCGTCCGCCGATCCCGGCCCAGATCACCATGGTGATACTGAAGTTCACGTCGAGTTGGGCGGGCGACACGTACTGGACCAGCATGACCCAAAGGCAGCCGGCAATCGCCGCGATCAGCCCGGAAACGGTGTAAATCACCGTCTCATAGAACGCGACGTCGTAGCCGAGGAAGCGCACCCGCTCCGGGTCGCCTCGCAGGGCCTGGATGACGAGCCCGAACTTACTCTGCGTCAGCAACTTCGCTGCGACGGTCGTCAGGAGGAGCAGAGCGACGACGGTCCAGTATGCCTTAGTGCTGTAGGGATCGATCTCGGTACCGAAGATTTGGAGGGCGGCCGGAGGCGAGATGCCGTTTACACCGTTGGTGTAGGGCTGCATGTCGAGGATCAAGGTATAGAGCGCGCTGAGCATAGCCAGCGTCATGATCGCGATGAACGGTCCCGAGACGCGGGCTCGGAACATTAGACTTCCGAAGATCACGTAGAACAGCGTTGGAACCAACAGCGCCAGGACGATGCCGAAGCCCGTGCTCCAGAAGGGCTCCCAGAAGAACGGCAGATGGTCGAGGCTGTTATTGGCCATGAACGGCGGTAGGGGGTTTGAGGCGTCCTGTGACTGCATCTGCATGGTCATGGCCATCCCATAGGCAGCCAGGCCGAAGGCGATACCCTGACCGAGGTTCAGGATGCCGCCGAAGCCCCAGCACAGGCTGATCGAAAGAGCCAGCATCGCATAGACGCCGTAGGTCGCGAACTGGTTGAGCAAGAAGCCATCGCTGACAAAGCTCGGAACGGCGGCGAGGCATATAAAGAAGACGACGTAGACCGTCCACTGAGCCGTCTTGTTGTGAAATAAATTCTGGGTCATCGGTCTGTACTTATCTTTCAAAGAACTCACCGGCGGGCCTTGGCGACAGCGAAGAGGCCGCGCGGGCGAAATCGCAGGAAGACGACGATGAGCACGTAAAGAAGGAAGCGCGCGAAGGTATCGTTCGAGATCATCGCGAAGATGGACTGCAGCTCGCCCGTCAGGCCGGAGGCCGCGACGCTGCCGACCAGGGTGCCGCCGCCGACGACGACCACGAGGAAGGCCTGGACGACATACGCCGTTCCCATCGTCGGGAGGACGATAGCCAGCACGCCGAACAGGCACCCGGCGATGCCCGCGAGGCCGGCCCCAATGGCGAACGTCGTCATGTAGACGCGGTCCGCGTCGATGCCGAAAGAGGCGGCCATCTCCTTGTTCTGCATCACGGCACGCACCTGCATGCCGAACCGTGTCCGGTAGAAGAGATAGACGGTGCCGGCGACGACCGCGGCCGTGACGCCGAAGATGAAGATCCGAAGCACTGAGAGGTTGACGAAGCCGAACTCGACGTTGCTCTGGAAAATCTCCGGAACGGCGATGTATTTTGGGTCGCTACCGAAGATGATCCGCACACCCTGCATCAGCACCAGCGAAACGCCCCATGTCGCAAGCAGAGTATCGAGCGGGCGATTGTAGAGGTATCTGATCAGGCCCCTCTCGATCACCACCCCAATCGCCGCCACGACAATGAAGGAAGCGGGGATACAGAGTAGGAACGGCAAGCCGAAGACGCTTTGCAGCATGTAGGACGTGTAAGCGCCGAGCATGATGAACTCGCCATGGGCCATGTTGATGACGCCGACGGTTCCGTAGATGATTGTCAGTCCGATCGCCGCGATCAGCCAAATGCTGGCGATGCTTAAACCGAGGATCAGCGCGTTCACGACGGACGCGAATTCGATATGGGGCATGATGCGTCCAGGAGTTCATTTTGAATTCAACCGGCACTGACAATGCCGACCACGCAGGCGCCAGCCTCGTCAGAGTCGCTCCTCCGAAGCTGACGGTGTTGTCTCGGCGGTCAGATTACGTTCTTGCGGACCTTGCCGTCGGGCGCGACGAGCCCGTCGGCCGTGCACTTCCCGGAATTTGGGTAGATCGAGTACGGGTCCGGCGCGACGTGCTCTGAGGCTTGGTACACGGTCTTGAAGCTACCGTCGGCCTGACACTGGCCGATCTTGGGCTTCAGCCAAGTATTGAAGTTGTCGCCGTCGATCCAGATTAGGCCTTCCGGCGATACGTCGTCCTCGACGCGGATGCCGCCGCTGACGTCGCGGATCATCCGCGACGTGACCTCCTCAATGTTTCCGGTCTTCTTGAGGGCCTTCTCGAGACCGTACTTGAAGACGTAGGCCGAAAGGTAGGTCTCTTCCATGTTATAGTGCGTGCTGCCGTTCTTCCCGTATTTGCTCTTGAGAAAATTCTCAACGAACTTCGCGTTAGTCGGATTTTCCAGCGTCTGGAAGTACGGCGCGGACAGGAAGTGGCCTGCGCCGACATCGGCGCCCATAGCCTTGGTCTCGATCTCGCCGGTGGTCAGTGAGGCGATCGGCATCGCATCGACTTTGAAGCCCTCCTGCTTGAATTGCTTGTGGAAGGCGATGTCGGAGGCACCGACGACTGTCGAAAAGATGAAGTTCGGCTTGGCCTCGCGGATTTTGTTCAGTACCGGACCGAACTCCGAGCTGCCAAGTGGAATATACTCTTCGCCGAGGAGCTCACCGCCGGCATTCTGGAGCCAGAGCTTGGCGTTCTTATTGGATTCTTTCGGCCAGACGTAGTTCGAGCCGACGAAGAAACACTTCTTGCCGAAGTTCTTGACCATGAATGGGATCAGGTCCTTCGAATGCTGGTTCGCCAGCGGACCCGTGCAGATCGTGTTCTGGCTACACTCCGCACCTTCGTAGCAGGTTGGATAGTAGAGCAGGCTGTTCTGCTGCATGACGATCGGCAGGATCGCCTTGCGGCTGGCCGAGGTGTAGCAACCGAACAGCGCGATCACTTTCTCGCGCATAATCAGCTCTTTCGCCTTCTCCGAATAAACGTTGAAGTCTGACTTTGCGTCGATGATGATCGGCTTGATCTCGTGGCCAGCAATACCACCGTTCTTGTTGATCTCCTCGATCGCGTACTGCATCACGAGCGTCGAGTCTTCTTCCGGCACCGCGAGCTGACCGGTCAGAGAGAATAAGAGGCCGACCTTGATGGGTTCGCCCTTCTTCAGCGTTGCGCCCCAGGCTTCACGAGAGGTCGGGAGCCACAGATGCGGAGCAGCAGCCGCTGCCGCAGCCAGCGTCGACCCTTTCAATATTTTACGACGCGTGATGTCCATCTTCGTCTCCTGCAAGACAGCCGGCAGCGGCCCGCGCGATGCGAGCAAACAGGCGTTGCGTCTCCGGCACTATTTGGTCTTGATGAGAAAATCTGACACGTGAGGGTCCAATCCGTCAACGCGCAGCTTGGTAAAACGCTATGCTTCCGCTGCGCGAAAAACAGGCAACGTCAAATATAGCGTGGCATATTTGCAAGAGATGTGTGTTGCTATTCAGGATCGTAGACGAGGGTGTTGACGGTTCGAGCTTCGCGATGCGAGCTTTAAATTCATGCCGGCCAGGCGACGCATGGTTTAAAGCGATGTGTACCTGAATCTTGCAGCCACAGGTGGAACCAACTCGGGTGTGTGTTCACGTCTGAATTCGCGAGGACCGCGAAGTCGGGTGTGGCGGGGCAACCATCCGGAGAGGCACCGAACGACCAGCAGAGAGACGGATCGACCCGGCGCGGCACTCTGCGGCATCGGGCCATGATCACGGCTGTCTGGTCGATCTTCCGGAGGGCATGAGACAATGAAGATCTATCGAATAATCGATCACGGCTCGGCACGCTCCCCGACGAGGAAGCACTTCATTCAGTCGGTTGCGGCTGCCATACTGGGGCTGTCAGCCTCGGGAGCGCAGGCGCAGACGGCGTCACCGGTGGGTGAGTTCAATGTTCAGACGCAGCCACGCACCGACCGGGACATCGCCTCGAAACCCGCCGATCCCGTACGCACCGGGCCCCTCGCGCCCTGGGCCACCGACATGGCGGCGCGGGGACTGACCTTCGACGTCAACATCTACGATTTCTACCAGGCCAATCCGAGCGCCGGCCTGCGCACGGGCGAGCAATCGAACGCCGCCTATTTCGTGCTCAGCATGACGGCCGACATGCAGAAGCTCGCCGGCATCGCCGGTGGCTCGATCAACTTCACCCAGACCTTCTTCGGCCTCGTGCGCAACCTCAACATGGCCGGCGACATCGGCGACACCACGGTGGGCTACCAGCCGCCCTACACGCCCAACAGCACCCGCCTCTCGCTGTTGACCTACCAGCAGAAGCTCCTCGACGACCGCCTCGTGGTCGAGGTCGGCCGCACCCATCCCGACCGTTATTACGGCCTGCCGCCGTGCAACTCGATCAATTCCTGTTTCCAGGACATGTTCTACTTCAATGCCGGCTTCACCTCGCCGCTCTTCGGCGTCTGGGGCGCCAACATCGCCTACAAGCTCTCGCCGACCACCTATATCCAGGCTGGCGCCTTCAGCGTGAACCCCAACACCAACGTCCTGTCGGGCTATGATTTCGGCTACGAGCGCCTGTCCGGCGCCGTCGTGATGACCGAGATCGGGCGCAAGACCGACTACACGATGGAGGCCTATCCCGGCCGCGTCTCACTCACCGGCTTCTACAACACCGCCGACCACGACGATAACTTCAAGACCATTGCCGGCACCTCGAAGGGCCTCAACCCGGGTACGCCGTCCCTGCAGAAATCCGGCACCTCGGGCGTCGTCCTTACCGGCACGCAGACCCTGTGGCGGGCCGATGGCGGGGCCGATGCGAGCAACCCGCATCCGACCGCGATCTCGGCCTATACCGGCACCGGCTACGCCTTCGACCCGACGATCCCGATCCGCTTCAACTCCTTCGCCGGCCTGCTGCTGTCGGCGCCCGACCAGGGCCGGCCCAACGACACCTACGGCATCAAGGCCAATTGGCAGCGGCTGAACCAGAACTATGCCGACTTCCTGTCGGATGCGAACTTCATCTCGGGCGGCACCGGCGAGCCCTATTCGCGCGACAAGTTCGTGTTCGAGGTGAACGCCCATTTCGATCTCGGCGCGGGCGTCGTCCTCGAGCCGGTGGTCCAGTACGTCGTCAACCCGAATTCCTTCTACAACCCCTACACGGCCCGCCACGCCAAGGACGGGTTCTACGGCGGCTTCACCCTCGTCGTACCCCTCGGAACGCTGCTCGGCCTCGCGCCGGGCTGAGGGAGGCAGGGGCCGGACAGAGCCATTCTGTTAGGCCTGAAACGCATCCCTTTCCCAAGCGACGCACAGAGATAGAGTCGCCGTTCCAACGACGGCTCTATCTATTTTCAAGTGAAAACGCTTCGTGGTGCTCACTGGGCCAGCGGCAACACGTTACCGAGCGCTGACGCGAGGTGTAGGGGCCGTCCATCCCATCAAGTGAGCCTGAGGGCGCTCTCGAAGCGCTACGGGATCAACTAGAAGACAGTCGCCAAGTGGCAGCAACGACCCTCGGTAGCCGACCAGCGCACGGGTCCGAAGGATCCGCGTTCGACAGTGCTGTTACCGGAGGACGAGGCGGTCGTCGTCGCCGTTCGCCGTCATACACTCCTACCGCTGGACGATTGCCTCTACCCGCTCCAGGCCACAATCCCGCATCTGACCCGCTCATCGCTACACCGCTGCCTGCAGCGCCACGGCATCAGCTGATTGAGCGAGCGCATGCTGTCGCAGACCCTCAAGCAACTGGAAGGCGATGGCTTGGTGACCCAAGCGCTTGCAAAGTCGGCGAATGGTTCGACACGAGAGAGGTGCTGGGCCACGCGATATTTCGCTTCGCCGCGCCATTGCGAATAGTCGCTGCCGCGATGGACCTCGGCGAGTTCGCTGGCGATTGCGCGCAGGAAACTGACGGCGTCCGGCGGGGTGTCCGCTTTGCTCATTCTTCGCCCCAGCGACCTAGGTTCACATCGACGAATTCGACCGGGTAACCCCGAGCCGTGGCGCTGAAGCTGGGCTCACCTTCGCTATGGACCGCGAGGATACGTGCTCGATGGCGACGTCCCCTTCGCAAGTTCACGGATCGCCGACGCCATCGGCGGCCATGTCCCGCTCGCGCTCGCTGAGGGACCTACTCCGCTTGCCGCGATCGAAGCGATCGAGCGCTTCCGCACAAGGCACACCCGCCCAACCGGATCACAGATCGAACTTCGCCACGCGCTATTTTCGAAGCCGTCAGCGGCCGCGCCGAACTCCTGACGAAAGCAGCACGCGCTTAGCTCGACTTTGGCCATTTTGGCAGGCTGCGGAACGCACAGGGTGACGAAGCGGGCATGACTGATAAGCTGATGGTGTCCCTCGCCAGAGACGCCTCATGCCGCATCTGCCCGCCCGCTTCGCCGGGATCATCTTGTCGTTCGCGCCTCTGTTCGTCCACCGATCGTGGCGGCACGCCCAAGCTCTGCTGATCGGCGCGATCCTGTGTCCAGGTCGGCGCACGGTGGCGAGCGTACTGCAGATCACGGGCCGGGCGTGGGACCGCCATTTCGTGAACACGCACCGGGTGCTCATCCCTCCGTTCTCAATGAGCTGCCGTTGCATCAGGACCAGATGTTTGTGCGATCCCGCCAGATAGGTGAGCGAGGCCAGGAGGTGGTGAACGTCAATCCGGATCATGCGTCATCCCCTTCGGCCTTGGGGGGCTCAATGACGGTCACCGGACGATGCTGGATCATGAGCTTGATGTCATTCTCGCCGCCGCAGACCTCGCACTTCCATCCGCTGTTGGGCACGATCTCGCTACGCCACGGGAAGATCGACGTCTTGCAGTCCGGGTTGGCGCATTTGACCTCGACTTGGTCCGGCTCGAAATGCGCCTGGCCCTCGTCGGCGTCGGTCACTTTGTAGGTCGCCCCACATTCGAAGCACTTCGCGTCGACCACATCCTGGCCATGCGGCATGCGCTTGCGGATCGGGTGGCCGCATTTCATGCAATCGAGCGAGGCGAAGTTCCCCATCGTCGTATTCCACACCGACGACGCCAGCACCTCGGTCAGGTAGGCGGCGATCTCGTCGCAACGCGCCCGGAACTTGGCCGCGTCGATCTTCGCGCCGGCCTTGCGCTGCTTGATCGTCGGGACATGAAGATAGCTGCCCAGGGCGTCATAGTGGCGTTTGATCGTCGCCATGTTCAGAACGCGCTCGGTGCCCAAGGCCTCCATCACCTCCGGCGTCACACCTAGCGACGGCTCGATCCCGAAGACTAGGCTGCTGCCCTTGTCGGCGTTGGGATCGATTTCGAGGAGGATGGCCATCACCTTGCGCGGCTGCCAGGTCTCGTATTCGGCCGGTGGAAACTCGGCTTTGTAGGCCAGCGCACGGTCGTAGGTCAGCGACTCCATCGCCATGCGAAGTTCGAGCGCCGCATATTTTAGGCGTTCAACATCCGCTGAAGCGAGTTCGTCCTTGGCGCGGGCGAGTTCGCGGCGGGCGTCGTTACGATAGTCGGTCACACTGGCCTCCCAGCCCAAGATCAGCGCGGGGGCGAACAGCGCTCCAAGTCTGCGTCACGCCGGTCATGTCGCCGATTGCGCGGCGTCAGCCTGTGGGCCGCCTTCGCCTTTCAGCGCCGCCAGGACATGGGCATGCACTTCGCCCAAATTGATCAGCGTCACGATCTCTGGCGCTTCCTCGATTGCCTTCTACAAAAGATCCATCTGATCGGGCTCGTAGATGATGTGGTCGCCATAGGTGGTCACTCCGTCGGCTCGACTACTCCGTCATCGACAGCGCTCAGGGCCGCGAGCGCAGTGTTTTATCACCATGTTCGAGGGCGTCGAGCAATTGCTCGGGAATGCCCGTCTTCCAGCCAAACCCTGTCTGTGAAGGCCGAGCAGTTTGGCGCTCAGCGGTAGTTATGAGCGGCTGGGTTGGGTAGCAAGAAAATTGAATGCTTTTGACAGCGCAAGGCCATTAATGGGTCGTCGGTTCCGGCTATACGATGCTATGTCCTTATGAGTCAGTGGGCGGCCCGACAGACTTAGAGTCAGAGTTACGGGTGACCTTTTCCATAGTAGCCCGGTCCTATGTGTGCGATAGCCTTCAACGAGATTTATCACCTCTTACAGCATCAGGCTGTCACGGAGTCGCATTCGCATGCTCATGAGACGTGTCGTCAGGCTTACCGATTTTGGCTCGCCTGATGTACTTACGATCGCGAGGGAGGAACTTCCACCGCCGATTGCAGGTGAGGTGAGGGTTCGTCAAACGGCCATCGGCTTCAACTTCATCGACATCTACCAACGAAAGGGCATCTATCAGCTGCCGCTACCGTCTGGCCTTGGCTTTGAGGCGGCAGGGTTCGTCGATGCGATCGGTTCGGGTGTCATGAACATCCAGATCGGCGAAAGGGTCGCCTATATGAACGCTGGCGTCGGCGCCTATGCGGATTTTCGAAACGTCCCTGCCGATAAGCTCGTCCGGTTGCCGGACATGGTCAGCGACGAAGCTGCGGCGACCCTGTTGTTCAAAGGGATGACGGCACAATATCTTCTGCGCAAGACGCACGCCGTACAGCCTGGCGACCTCCTGCTCGTGCATTCCGCTGCAGGCGGCGTCGGGCAGATCCTGACGCGTTGGGCGACGGCAATAGGAGCGACGGTCATCGGCACCACCGGCTCTCCCCGAAAGCGCGATGCCGCGCTTGCTGCAGGGTGCGTGGATGTCATCGACCTCAACGATCCGGAATGGCCAGATGCCTTCCTAGCTGCGAGCGGCGGTCGAAAAGCTCGTGTCGTATACGACGCGGTTGGCAAGGACACCCTGATCAAGTCGCTCGATTGTGCGGCACCGTTTGGTCTCGTCGTTTGTTACGGTGCCTCGTCTGGGAAGGCCCCGGCGGTCGACCCGGAGCGACTCAACAAGAAGGGATGCCTCTTCCTGACGCGCCCCTCCGTCTTTCCCCACAATGCCGACCCGGCAACCTTCCGTGCCAATGCAGCCGACTTGTTCGAGGCCATCGCCAAGGGGCATGTCAGCGTCGACATCGGAGGCCGCTTCAAGCTCGACAACGTCCTGGAGGCTCACGTCGCGGCGGAGGAGCGTCGATTTGGCGGCGCCTTGCTGATCTCACCATAGGCGGTGGCCCAGTCAGCCTTCCGTATCCATAATTATGCTGGCCTGAAGTTTGCTGGGGTCGCCCTGCACACACGGAGGGTTCATGACGGCTTCCTCGGTCCAGCTCAGCCTGGATGGTATCCGCAAGTCCTTTCCCGGTAAGGGCGGGCCGGTGCCGGTCTTGGACGGTCTCAGCTTCGACATCTACGAGCGCGACTTCGTCAGCATCATCGGCCCGAGCGGCTGCGGCAAGACGACGGTCTTCAACGTCATCGCCGGACTTCTCGAACCCGATAGCGGCACGATGACGTTTCGCGGCGAGGTGGTGCCCGGGCTCCAGGGCCGGGTCGGCTACATGATGCAGAAGGACCTGCTGTTTCCCTGGCGGACGGTCCTTCAGAACGTCATGCTCGGCCTGGAGATGAAGGGCGTCAACCGCGCCCAGGCCCTCGACACGGCCCGCGAATATCTCTCGACCTTCGGCCTGTCGGGCTTCGAGAACGCCTACCCGAAGATGTTGTCCGGCGGCATGCGGCAGCGGACCGCCCTGATCCGGACCCTGATCATGGATCCCGACATCCTGCTCCTGGATGAACCCTTCTCGGCCCTCGACTACCAGACGCGGCTCTACCTCGAAGGCGTTCTCCTCGACGCCGTAGAGACCTTCCACAAGACCGTCGTCCTTGTGACGCACGATATCGACGAGGCCGTTGCTCTGTCGAAGCGCGTCGTGGTCCTAGGCAATCGCCCCACCAAGGTGAAGTCCGTCCACGAGATCGGACTCGATGCCCGTTCACCGATCGGTGCGCGCAGCGATCCGCGTTTCTCCGACTACTTCCAAACCCTGTGTGGCGAACTCGAAATCCAGACCCGTCAGAGGGCAGCCTGATGACGACGCAGACATTAAAAACGTCGGAAGTCTTGCAGACCTCCCAAAACCCGAAGTCTTCCTCCCCAGCCTCAGTCCGACCCACCAAGAAACCTGTTGCCCGGCTCCGCGCCAGGCCGGGCGCCTTTGCCCGAGCAGCCGATACGACACTCGGCCGAGGCGTCATCCAACTGCTGGCGGTCGCTGTGTTTTTCCTTGCCTGGGAGGTCGCGGTTCGGGCTGGCTGGCTCACGGAGTTCCTGGTCGGAGCCCCTTCAGGCATCTGGCGGGTCTTTCTCGCCTCCATGCTGGACGGATCGCTGCCGGTCGACACCTGGTACACCGTGATCGAAGCGATCATCGGGTTCATCATCGGAACGCTTCTGGGGTCGGTGGCCGGCCTCGGCCTGTGGTATTCGGCCTTCGTGGCGCGGCTCGTCGAGCCCTTCATCGTGGCGATCAACTCGGTGCCGAAGATCGCGCTGGCTCCGATCGTGATCCTGTGGTTCGGGACAGGCTTCGTCTCGAAAGTCGCGCTCGCGGTGTCGCTGACCGCCCTCGTCGCCCTCATCGCCGCCTATCAGGCCGCGCGCGACGCCGACCCCGATCTGCAGGCCCTGCTCGCCTCGATGGGCGCCTCGAAGAACCGCATCTTCAAGAGCGTGATCGTGCCATCGACCCTGCCGGCCATCATCGGGATGTTTCGCATCAACATCGGCTTCGCCCTCGTGGGCGCGGTGGTCGGCGAGTTCATCTCGTCCCAGCGCGGCCTCGGGCACCTGATCTACTCGGCCTCGAGTCTCTACGACCTCAATACCGTCTGGGTCGGATTGTTCGTGCTGATGTTCGTGGGCTTTCTTCTCTACCACGTCATCGATTTCGCCGAGCGTCGCATCTTGCCCTGGCGGCAGATCAACACCGCCGGTCAGGTTCAGGTTTGATCTTACCCCCTCGAGGGCGGGCCGGCATCGGTGGCCACTCTCGACGCATAGCGGGGCAAAGGCGCTCCAGACTCCCCCATACCCAGCATTTGTCGAAAAAGGGCCTCACGGATGATCCGTTCCAAGCGTCTGCATTACTCGACCTCCTTGGCAGCGATCCTGGGGGTCGCCTGCCTCGTGGCATTGCCTGCCCGCGCGGCGGACAAGGTGACGATCTCGCAAGCCTTCCAGTCGATGCTCTACCTGCCCTTCTACGTCGCCATGGATGGCGGCTTCTTCGCCGGCGAGGGCGTCGAGGTCACGAAGGAGACGGCAGGGGCGCCGGCCGTGGCTCTCTCGGCCGTGATCTCGAAGAGCGCGCAGTACTCGGTCCACGGCCCCGAATGGACCGCCATCGCCGCCTCGAAGGGCGCGCCGGTCAACGTGGTGGCGAACGTGGTCAACGGAGCCGCGGTCTGGATCGCCACTGCGCCCGACGTGACCTTCAACGACGTGAAGGACCTGAAGGGTCAGAAGATCGTCACCGGGCTGATGCCGACCACCAGCACCTCGCTGTTCCTCAAGCTCCTAAAGGAGAACGGCCTGAAGCCCGAGGACGTCGAGATCACTCAGGTCCAGCTCGGCTCCGAGCCGGGGCCGCTCCTCGCCGGCCAAGCCAAGATCGCGGTCATGTACGAGCCCGGCCTCGACCAGGTGGTGGCCAACGGCATGAAGGTCGTGCTGGGCTTTCCCGAGCGCTACGGCCCCTACGCCTTCTCCTCCGTGAGCGCCCGCAAGGACGTCGATCCGGCCGTCACCCAGAAAGTCGTCACCGGGATGCAGAAGGCGATCCGCTTCATGCATACCGAGCCCGAGAAAACCATCGCCATCGCCAAGAAGCAGTTCCCCAACCTCGACCCCGCCGTCGTCGAAGCCGCGGTCAAGCGCATGATGCGAGAGAAAGTCTATCCCGACAGCGTCGACATCACCGCCGAGGCCCTGAAAACCGGCATGGAGACCCAGGTGGCGCTGGGCAACCTCTCGGCCCTACCCGATTACGCCACCTTCGTGCGCCGCGACTTCATCGAGAAGAGCCTCGCGGCGAACTGAGGCCGGAAATGTCCGAATGCCACGCCGCATCGGCACGGCGTTCGGCTCCGCAAGACAACGGACCCGTTGATGCTCAACCACCTCGGTCTCGTCGACGCCCTGCGGGCGTTTCGCGATGGACACGTGTCCCCCGGTGATTACCTCGCGGCCTGCCATGATGCAGCCCGGGCTCGCTCGGATATTTCCGCCTTCACCGTCCTCGCGGCGGATCCCGTGCCGGGAGACGGTGCCTGGGAGGGCATCCCCGTCGGGGTGAAGGACATCATCGCCACCGCCGACATGCCAACCACGAACGGGTCGCCCGTCTATGCCGACCACGTGCCCGCCGCGGATGCCTGGATCGTCGCTCGCCTGAAGTCCCTCGGGGCCTCCGTGTTGGGCAAGACGGTCTCGACAGAATTCGCTTGGCGTCACCCGGGGCCGACGCACAATCCATGGAAGCGCGGGCACACTCCGGGCGGCTCGTCGAGCGGCTCGGCCGCTGCCGTGGCGGCCGGGATCGTTCCCCTGGCGCTCGGTACCCAGACCTTCGGATCGGTGATCCGTCCGGCGGCCTATTGCGGGGTCGTCGGCGTCAAGCCGAGTTACGGCGCAATTCCGAGGGTCGGCGTTCACCCGCTGGCCTCCTCCCTCGACCATGTCGGCCTGTTCACCCCCTCGGTGACGGATGCCGCCTTCGCCCTGGCGCGTCTGATCGGCCGAGACGAGGCGGACCCGCACGGCCGCCCATTGCTGGGCTTTTCCATCGACCTCGACACGGGATTTCCCCCCCGCGAGTCGCCCCGCCTGGCGCTGGTTCAGACCACGATCTGGGAAAGGGCCGAACCGGAACAGCGCGCGCTGCTCGCCTTCGCGACGACAGCTTTCCGAACGGCCGGAGCCCATGTGTCCAGCCTCGTGCTCCCGACCGCGTTCGAAGTCCTGTGGGACTGCGCGCGCACTCTCCTCGCCGTCGAGGCGAGTGTCTGCTTCGGATCGCTGGTGGAGCGCTTTCCAGACCGGACGAGCCAGCCGCTCAAGGATCTCGTGGCGGAGGGGGCGCGGATCCCGGCCGTGGCCTACGTGGAAGCGCTTCGGCGGCAAGCCGATCTGCGGGCGGACCTCGATAGGGTGCTGGCAGGCTACGATGCAGTCCTGACCCTGCCCGCCGCCGGTCCCGCCCCGGAAGGGCTGGCCTCGACCGGTGACCCCGCCTTCTGCGTCCCCTGGACCTGCCTCGGCGTGCCGGCTGTCGCCCTTCCGGCTGGGGAGAGCCGAGGGCTTCCGCTCGGGATCCAGCTCGTCAGCACATACCGCAACGATCTGGCGTTGCTCCGCACGGCGCGCTGGTGCGAGACGGTTCTCGCACGTCCGATCACCTTTCCTGCCTCCTGAAAACCGCACATCGCAATCATCGGTACGCTGCCCCATGCTTTCCCTACTATCGCTGCGCAAGCAGATCGATGCCGGCTCGCTCACCGCACGTGAGGCCATCGCCCTCTCCACAGGTGCGATCGCCGAGCACGAGCCTGAGATCCGGGCGCTGGTGAGCCGTAATCCCGTTCCGTTCGTGGCGGAGCAGGGGCCCCTCGCGGGCATTGCGGTGGGAGTGAAGGACATCCTCGACACGGCCGACCTGCCGACGCAGATGGGATCGCCGATCTATGAGGGCTGGCGCCCGCGCGCCGATGCGGCCGCGGTGGCGCGCCTGAGGCGGCTCGGTGCTGTGCCGTTGGCCAAGACCACCACGACGGCCTTCGCCTTTCTTGACCCGACCCAAACCCGCAATCCGCGCCATCCCGGCCATACGCCGGGCGGTTCATCGGCGGGTTCGGCCGCCGCCGTGTCGGCGGGAATGCTGCCGCTTGCCCTCGGTACGCAGACCGGAGGCTCCGTCATCAGGCCGGCTGCCTATTGCGGCGTGGTGGGGATGAAACCGTCCTTTGGGCTTCTGCCCACGGTGGGCATGAAGTGCTTTTCCTGGACGCTCGACACGCTGGGCCTGTTCACGGCGGGCGTCGCGGATGCGGCCCACGCCCTTGCGCAGATGACAGGGCGTCCCGGCATCGACCTTCCCCCAACTGAGCCGGGTACGCCACGGATTGGTGTCGTCCTGCAAGATTTCTGTGCTGATGCGGAGCCCGAAGCGCTGGATGCCCTTGAACGCGTGCGCGCCGCCGCCGAGGCCGTCGGATCCCGCGTGCGCGACGTCGTCCTGCCGGCGGTGTTTGCCGAAGCCTTCGGGCTTCATGGTACGATCCAGGATTTCGAAGCGGCCCAAGCGCTCAATTGGGAATACGCCACGCATCGCGCGAACCTCGGTCCCCTTCTAAGAGCCCATCTCGATGAGGCGCAGGGCGTGTCGCCGAAGGCATACGATGCGTCCTTGAAGGCGGCGGATCGCGCCCGGCGGCAATTGCCCGATCAGTTCGCCGAGCATGACCTGGACGTGATCCTGACGCTCTCAGCGCCCGGCCCGGCGCCGGAAGGATATGCCAGCACGGGCGATTCCCGCTTCAACCGGCTCTGGACGCTGATGGGTGTTCCTTGCGTAACCGTGCCGGTGGGAAGCACCCCAACTGGGTTGCCGCTCGGTGTGCAGGTGATTGCCCGACATGGCGACGATGCCCGAGCCCTCAAGGCCGCACACTTCATTGAGACGCTGATGCGTGGGCAGATTCGCTGATGCAAGCTATCTCGGTAAGCCAGGAAAACGGCACGGAGAAGGACGGCCTTCGCTGTATCCAGTAAATGGACGGCCACGGCAAGAATGGGTCGAAGGCGTAACGTCCGCCTCCAGACTGGCGGCCAATTTCTGCTTATGGCGCAATACTGACGCTCGTCGTAGAATCTCCGGATAGCCAACATCCACTCAGTTGTCCTAAATGGACGCCCTAAGTGTAGTTTTCCATAACCTTAAGTTATGGCGTAGAGGTCGTACCCAGCCTCAATATTTTGAACCTGCTGAGCTTTCGTTTACTCGCGGGTTTTTCAGCCGTGTCGCGCTGGCAGAACAAACCGCATCAGCAATCGGTGAACGCTAGTTTTTTAGGGAGGAGTAATTTGTTGATCCTCACTTCCCATACGGGATAAGGATAGATTCTTTACGCCAACATAACTTACTGGAATCCAAATGCCGGGGGGACGACCAAGAAAATTTGATACAAAGCATGCGCTTTCAGCTGCGATGCTAGTTTTTTGGGAACTTGGCTATGAAGGAGCATGTCTTGAGCGGCTTCGGACGTCCATGGGGATCGCCCATATGCCAAGCCTGTTCAAAGCGTTCGGGGACAAAGAGCGATTGTTCAAGTCCGCCACCGATTTCTACTGGGATACTTATTACGTTCCCATGCTCGCTGATTTGGAAACCACGCCGAACGTCGAGGAGGCGTTCAAGTTCTTGCTCGAAAGCCTAGTCGATCTCTACACGGCCCATGCCCCGATGCGCGGCTGCCTGATCATCACAGGAGCTACGAACTGCACACCACAGAACGCTGCTGTGGTCACCTGGACGGCGCAATATCGTGATCGCATTCAGAGTGCGATCCACGGGAGGCTCGCACGCGCAGTTTCAGAGAAGCAGATCTCGTCGTCCCTTCTCTTGAGCATGTTCGCTGAGTTTTACGGTACCCTCATCGTCGGCATGGCAACGCGGGCTCGCGACAATGCCACGACCGATATGCTTCTTTCGACGGTGAGCTTGGCAATTGAACCGCTGGAGATCGACATCTAATAATTAGCGTGGGCTACAAATCCAGGGATCCTCAGGCTGCACTACCAAACTTCGCGGCACGCAATTCCGAATCACCTCTCATAGCCACCACCGCGCCCATTTGCGGCGCCTTGGCCTGCTGGTGCGGCACGCCTCGCTGTGCCCGTCTCTTTCTCGCCTCCAGGCCACGGCGGGATGACGACGTCGATCGGCGGCGGTGAAGCGACTTTCCTGGCTGCCGCTCGCGCCTTCACGTCCTCCTCCAATTCGCGCCACCGTATTGTGGGGCTTCGGTCGAAGGACCAGCATGTGTCCTCCGTATCGTGAAAAGCGTGGGCTGCCGCGCGTCGGCCGTAAGCAATCCAGTCGTATCGCCTCAGCCGATCGACAGCCGGGGCACATGCAGTGATCAGATTGGCGACAGCCGTTTCAGCATGCCCGTTGGTCTGCATGCGCCGAGCAATCAGGCTGTCAACGCGGGAGGCATCGGGCCAGCGTCCCTCCCAATGCCCGAGGATGTCGGCGCGATGCGCCCAATACACCGGTGCATTCTCTGGTTCAGGTACTCCATCGGAAGGCCATCCGCGCCCTAACCGCGAGCCAGCGTCCAATCCAAGGCGGTTGATGAACGTTATGATCCATTTCTTAATCATGGATTTCAGGCGGCTGCAGAGGGTACCGGCACCGTCCACGATCTGGGCGTAGGCAGGAGACTGCTCAGCCTCTCGTTCGCGTCCTTCCCGTCGCACCCCATCTTTCCGGATCCGCAAACCGTAGCGGCCGTGCTCTCCGCCATAAAACTCACGAAGCTGTTTTGCGGCGGCTGCTACGGCTGCCGCCTCATAGGGCAATCCGAGCTTTTCAGTGGTCAGGACGACTTCATAGCGGTTGTCGGCATTTTTGAGCACCAGCGACGGTTTGTGACGTGTACGAACATGAGCAAGGTCGTCATGTGCCAGACCTGACAGGACAACGTGGTGTCTCGTGTTCGAGATCGGTTGTAGGAAGATGGAGCATGGCGCACCGGTAGCTGTCTCGAGTTCGCGCCACGCCGCCGCGACGCCGGTCATCGGTCTCGGTGTGATCTGGAAGAGCCGATCTGGGCCGGTAGCCGCCCCTACGATATCGCGATGGGAGGACGGGGGGCCAGATCGTTCAGCGACGATCCGGTAGCAGTCGGCCTGCAAAGCAGTGTCATAGTGCGTGAGCAAGCTTTTGGGGTGAAGGCCGGGAACAGACGCGTGTGCGACAGGAGTGCGTTTCGGTTTAGGTCGTCCCAGTTCTTTGGCGATGTCACGTGCGCTCGGTGCGGCTCGAGGCGCTCCACCCGCTACCACGGCCATCAACATCGGCGCAAAGGCAAATGGCGCGTAGATTGTTTCATACTCGTGGTGCGCGATAACGGCTGCCTGTTTTCTCTCGCGAGAAACCGCGAACGAATTTGCGTCGATCCCTGGTGCAGGACGCACAGATCTCCCGTTCCTGGCATTTGCATTCCCATTGTTCGCAGGGGTGCTCAGGGCAGGTTCAAATGGTCCGAAGCGTTTTTCGAGTTTGCTGCGGCCTGCCTCGCGGAATGTCGAGGCTTTGACCACGACACCGTCCAGCACCAGCACAGCGCCTGAACCTTTTGCCTGATAGACGATTTGCTGACGGGCGAGTTCCCGGTGCAACTCGCTCCAGGATCTGACGCGTTTGACGATGGGGCCAGCGACCTCGATGGCCCTGCGCGCGGCACTCTCAACACCACCCCAGATCTCGGCGACGGCAGCACCTGCAGTAAGCGCATCACCGAGTCCAATATTATGAACGAGAGCATGGCCGCTGAGCGTCGTGCGATGAGCTCGTCGCATTCGGGCCGCGCCCAGGAGGTGAGCGCAGCGTACTGCCTGCGAATTTGTATTGGCAGAACGCAGCGCCGAGCTCGCATGTCTGCCCATGTCTACCGTCGGGACGGATCGATCCTCGTGCAGTGTCGTCTGCGACGCGCGACCCTGGTGGCACGCACGCAGCTTTACTGCGGCGACCCTGCGCTGGAGGCGGGCCTCAGGGTTGCGTTGGCCAGCTTGCCGTAGACGACGTTGAGCTGCGTGCGCAGCGTCTGAATGTCCGTCATCATCACGTCTGAGTTGGCCCTCAGTTGTGATACGTCTCCCTGAAGTTCCATCAACATCCTGATGATCAGTTCGAGACGCTCCGCGCCCCGGTCCTGGCTGTCGATGATCGCCCCGATCGGATCGGCCTCCTCTCCCCCCTCCATGAGTAGTTTGAGGATCTGCCCCGTATCGATGTGCGCTCCCTGTGCCTCGGTTGCCGCGATGCGGATTAAATCTGGATGCGTTGCGGGGGCGGACGCCATACTGTTTGACATGATGTTCTCCTTCCCATTCCTCGATGACTTCGAAATGCGCGCCTGGCTCGTGGTGCCAGCCCTGTACGTGCTCAATGCGGGCGACGGCGCGCCCGATGCTGCGATGAAAGAAAGTGATCTTGGTCGTCTTCTGGGCGTCGGGTGCGACGCGTGAGATCAGGGCATGGAGGTGCAGGTTGTCGCTGCCGCCGTGCAGCGTCCACAGCATCCCGTGCCCACGTAAACCGGTCTCCTCCTGCAGGATCACCAGAGCCTGCTCGATCTGACGGATGCTGGGTTGCTCACCGGCCCGCCAGGACAACACCACGTGCTCAACCGGGGAGCGTGCGCGCGGCGCGCCCATCACCGTCGCCGTCATTTCAGCGATCTGGCCTGACCGCGTCCCAGCGATCAGATTGAGCTGACCGAAGGCGAGTACGTCGCCCCGCTCAGCACTGCGATCACGACGGTCTATGTATGCGGCGAGATCCAGGATCTGCCGTCCGATCAGCGCACCGTCATGACGCTTGGGCATCTGCTTGCCGATCATCGCGCCGGTCCCGAAAGCGTGTCGATGGCGCGACGGATGTCATGCAGGACAGGGCGACCAATTTCGCGCAAACCAGGGGTTCGGATGGCGAGCTTCGCCAACCCGCCGAGACGGCGCAGTTCACGGATCAATTCGGCATCGACCTGAGCCGTGATGTGCAGTTCTAGCAGACGGCGCCTGGTGAGCGCTGCCAGCGTGAGGCCTGCCGCTGCGGCTTCGCCCAACAGACGATCGTATTCTTCGGGTGTGAGACGAATGCCGACCTGCTTGGTGAGGCGGCGGCATTCGGATCCACTTTGGCCGGAC
>NZ_VMOA01000110.1 GCF_020662345.1 Methylobacterium sp. W2
TTTAAAGATTGTCACATTAAGTTCTCAGGAGCATATTATTAAAAAACTCCAGCCCTCAATGGTCTGGTGCTTATATCAAATCAACTAGGTGATTACAAATGAAATTATTACCACAAGCTCAACAAGGTTTACGCGGCACCCTGAAAGTTCCCGGCGATAAAAGTATTTCTCATCGCGGTTTAATTTTAGGAGCAATCAGTACAGGCATCACACATCTGCATAATTTTTTATTAAGTCAAGACTGCTTGTCAACTCTCAAAGCATTACAAGCATTGGGAATTCCTATTAGCATAAATGAGCAAACTGTAACCATTCATGGAAGAGGATTACAAGGCTTGCAGTCTCCTCATCAAAACCTAAACATGGGTAATTCAGGCACGACAACTCGACTATTAACCGGGCTTTTATCCGGTCAACATTTGACAGCAACTTTAATAG
>NZ_VMOA01000111.1 GCF_020662345.1 Methylobacterium sp. W2
GCATTAAACGTTTCGGGATCGGTCACGTTGCAGGCGTGTCCGCCATAGGGCATCACCATTTTCTGGCTATCGGGCAGGGCGGCATGAAGTTCACTGGAACATGCTGTTGGCACCAGCAGATCATCACTGGCGCAGATGATTTGCACCGGGCAGCGGATGCGATCCGCATGGTGACTAAAGTCAGCGCGTTTGAGGGCGTTAAGTCGACGCAGTAAATTATTTTTGCCCTGAAAATGCGCCAGTGCCAGCGCGTCTTCTGCCTCCAGGCGAGGTGCGCGGGCCGCCATCCAGTCGGCGGGATAGAGGAACAACGGCTGCGCTTCCACCCATGCCTGCGCGCCGCCGCTATACAGTAATCGTTCGCGAACCTGAAAACAGCGGCGCGTATGGGCGTTTATTCGTAGCCAGCCGTTAACGCTGATCAGCACAGTTAC
>NZ_VMOA01000112.1 GCF_020662345.1 Methylobacterium sp. W2
CGGTCCGTTCGTGCATTATCCCAACGAAAAATGGTTCCCACTGACCGAAAATGACGATGTGCCAGAAGGGCTGCTCGATGACCGTCTGCGCGCGTTTTATGATCCGGAGAATGAACTGACCGGCAGCATGCTGATTGACCTACAATCCGGTAACGAAGATCGTGGTATTTGCGGCCTGCCGTTTACGCGTCAGTCCGACAATCAGACCGTTTATATTCCGATGAATATCATTGGTAACACGTACGTCTCCAACGGTATGTCCGCAGGTAATACCCGCAACGAAGCACGCGTTCAGGGATTGTCTGAAGTTTTCGAACGCTACGTGAAAAACCGCATTATTGCTGAAAGCATCAGCCTGCCAGAGATCCCGGCAGACGTGCTGGCGCGTTACCCAGCAGTAGTTGAAGCCATCGAAACGCTGGAAGCGGAGGGT
>NZ_VMOA01000113.1 GCF_020662345.1 Methylobacterium sp. W2
CGGCGAGGGCGCCGTCGCGATGGGGTATCTCAACGACGCCTCCCTACGTCTCGCAGAGTCCCTCGAGACCGTCGGCCTGAACAGCGATGGCACCCGCCTCTCGCTCGAAGGTGTCGACCTCGCGAACCTCAACGCCTCCGCGTCGGGCGCGGCCCTGGAGTCCCAGATCCGCAACGCGGCCGCGGCTCTGGCCGACGAGCTCGACGCGGCACAGCGCGCGGGCGAGGGGCAAGACCAGCTGACGGGCCGGTACAACACCACCCGCGATGCGTTGATCTCCCAGATCGAGCAGATGGGCATCGGCCGAGACGCCGCGGCCGCGCTCATCGACGAGGTTCTGCGGACACCAGCAACGGCGAGCACCGAGTTCTCGTCGAACGCTCCCGACCAGCAGGGCAAGGTGCAGTCCCTCGCGGACCGCATCGT
>NZ_VMOA01000114.1 GCF_020662345.1 Methylobacterium sp. W2
ACCGAGGGCATCGGGCCTAAGCCGGATCAGTCGCGACGAAGTGTTTCTCGCCCCGCATCTGACACGAACAAGCGTGCGCTCACCTGCTGCGCATCGCAGAACCCGGCATTTAAACGGCATTTTCCACTTCTGTCAAGCCTGACTGACTGGGGATAACGTGCGCCCCGCGACCGAAATCCACCCGGCGACGAGTTGTCCCCAGCGCCTTGTGCGGCTTGGGGTCCTCTGCGCAAAGGCTTGCCGGGATTGGGTTTGCGGGAGGTCAATAAAATCGGTTGTCCACCGCTACTCACAGCGGGTCCACAGGTTATCCACAGACTTATCCTTTGTGGATAACTTTCGGCCAGGGGTACAATCCCGTTCCAATAACGAAAGCCACCCGGTTTCTGGCCACAGCCAGGAGCCCGGCGGCCGGCCCTCCCG
>NZ_VMOA01000115.1 GCF_020662345.1 Methylobacterium sp. W2
GCATTCAATCTGCGTCGCCGAGTTGTCGGGCCGCCTTCAAGCCCTTTGCATGCGCCTCAATCAATAGACGTTCCGCCGATCGATGCGTGTGTTTGTCTCAGGTCTATGGATATGCGCCGCAATCAATGCTCATCGGCCAGCGATCCCGGCCTGGCGCAGTAGATCCCTCACCGGACCGCAGACCACGAGAACCCCGTCCACCATGCCGCTGCTCCGCTGTCGCGCCAACGGGAACCAGACCACCGGCTGAGCTCGGGCCCATCGCCCAGACCTGAGCGCTTGTGCCAGTGCCTTGTGTGCCCGCGGACTGCGCGAGACCAACCGCCCCCAGCGCACGGCCACCGCCCTCTGGGCTTTGATCTCGATCGCCCATGTCATGCCGTATGAACGTAGCAAGGCGTCTACATCGCCATAT
>NZ_VMOA01000116.1 GCF_020662345.1 Methylobacterium sp. W2
GATCTGGGGCGCGAACCCGATCGCCTCGAACCTGCACTTCTGGACACGCGCGCAGGAAGCCAAGCGTAACGGCGCGCGCCTGATCGCGATCGATCCGTATCGCTCGTTGACGGCCGAAAAGTGCCATCAGCACATTGCGCTGAAGCCCGGTACCGACGGCGCGCTCGCGCTCGGCATGATGCACGTCCTGATCGCTGAAAATTTGCTCGACCGCGCTTACATCGCCGATCACACGCTCGGTTTCGAACAACTCGAGGCGCGCGTACTCGACTATCCGCCATCGCGTGTCGCCGAGATTTGCGGGATCGAAGAACAGGTGATCGTCGATCTCGCGCGTCTCTATGGCAGCACGAAAAAGGCGGCGATCCGGTTGAACTACGGCATGCAACGGGTGCGCGGCGGCGGCAACGCGG
>NZ_VMOA01000117.1 GCF_020662345.1 Methylobacterium sp. W2
GACTTGTGCCAGGCGAAAGCCTCTATATAGGTTTACGCAATGGCTTCCAGATCCAGATCAGGCATTTCGCCCGTCCTGGTTCGTAGACGATGCATAGGGTTGGCAGCTTGTCTGTCCAATCCGCAAGAGTGACTGTTTTAGACATGGCCTTCGGGCCGCCTCACCCACCGGTATATAGGAACCGTTAGATGAGCGAATACTCCCTGTTTACCTCCGAGTCCGTGTCTGAAGGACATCCGGATAAAATCGCCGACCAGATCTCCGATGCGGTGCTCGACGCCATCATCGCAGAAGACAAACACGCCCGTGTAGCCTGTGAAACGCTGGTCAAGACCGGTGTAGCCATTGTTGCCGGTGAAGTGACTACCTCCGCCTGGGTAGACCTTGAGCAGCTGGTTCGCGATGTCATCG
>NZ_VMOA01000118.1 GCF_020662345.1 Methylobacterium sp. W2
AAACTGCGCATTTCTCAATACCCATTATACATTTTTGCGGTACTCATAATAGCGGAATCCAATTATCATTATTGTCAGCCAGGCACCTCCGGCTGCGAATCCAGCTATTACATCACTGGGAAAATGAACGCCTAAATAGATGCGGCTTAACCCAATCATGATGATAAAACAGCCTAGCATCACTGTCCATGCAGTCTTCCATCGTTTTCTTTTTGCCAAATGGATGATCATATAGGCCAGCGAGCCATAAAAAATAAAAGATCCCATTGAATGGCCACTCGGAAAACTGAATCCCTGCTCCTCAATCAGAGGTCTGATATCCGGTCGTTCTCTTTTGAAAATCCATTTCAGCAGCAAGTTGAAAAGTGATCCAAGACCGGATGAAAGAACCATGAAC
>NZ_VMOA01000119.1 GCF_020662345.1 Methylobacterium sp. W2
CCTGATGCTTGATCGCCAGCCGCCAGTAATCGTTGATAAACAATCGCGCGTTATAGCGGCGGCCCAGCGCAATTGCCGCCACGACATCGGCTTCCACCTCTTCATCGCGCCGATCTTTGATGCGTAGCTGGAGAGTACGTACGCCTGCATCCAACAGACGTTCGATCCACTGTACGCTGTCCACCACCGGGTACAGTCCTGAACGAAAAGGTACAGGAGGAAAATCAGGCTGATACATCACGCTTCCTCCTTACGCAGGTAGATTTCTCCGCCTCTGGCACGGAAGTTCTCCGACATATCCGCCATTCCCATTTCAATAGTTTGCGTGGCGGCGTAATCACGCACTTCCTGGCTGATTTTCATCGAGCAGAATTTCGGCCCACACATGGAGCAAAAA
>NZ_VMOA01000011.1 GCF_020662345.1 Methylobacterium sp. W2
GCCCTGGGGGCTGCTGCGGGGCGTTCTGGGGCGGTGAGGCGTGTTACAAGGGGCCGAGGCCCATGCACTCGTTCGTTCTCCATTTCGACAACAGCCTGCTGTAGCTTTTGGAGCATGAATTGCGGAATCTTAAGCTTTATCATATGGGCGGTCCTACAGTTATGATTAGATAGGATCTCAGTGACATGATAGTTTACGCGACCTCGTAATATCTAATCGACTTATTTGTCGGCAGATGTGGCGGTTGTTAGCCCATCTCAAACAAATCATCTGCGAAGGTGCGGGCAAGTTAAGTGCAATGGTGTTGCCTCGATCAATGGATGAGACAGCCTGAGCAAACAAAAAAGGCGGGACTTTTAGCCCCGCCTTTCGCGCTGCGTGAAGGGGCTAGATGGCTAGCCCTCGTCGTCGTCCTCCCAGTCCGGTCCCACCGCACCGATCACGGTCAGGCCGTTCTTGTAACCCCGGTTCTCAAGGTAGTAGGGCATTGCCCCCCGGCGGTGCCACCGAACGATCTGCCGGGTGGCGTCGTCGGTATCGACGATGAGCTGCCGGTTGGGATCGAAGGGGTAACGCTCGCCCTCGATCACAACGTAGCTCTCGGGTTCCATGACGACGTTCTCGTTGTCCGTTCCGGTCGGACCGTGACCGCTCACAGCATCGTTGTCATCGTCATTGTCGTCGCTGTCACTGGTGACCGGCTGACCCTTCTTCTCCGGCACGCTGACACGGTCGTCACCCTGATCGCTGGCCTTCGGCAAGGAACCAGGCTCCTCCAATCCGTCAGACCCATTGCCGAGCTGATCGAACTTGGCCAGACGACCCTCGTCCTTGATGCTTTCCAGCACCCCAGCGAGCTTCTGGCCCTCAAGGCGATCAGCGACGGTCTCGGGATCGGTACCCTTCGCAAGGTGATAGTCGATCACCTTGGCGTAGCTGCGGGCCTTCTCGTAGTCGCGGTGGCGGGTATCGAAGTTCTTCATCACGAAACGGACCGAGGTCCGCGTGACTTCGGTGGCCTTCGGCTTGTAGCCGTTCTTCCAGCAGACGTGTCCGTAGAGTTCGTCCTTCAACTTCTTCGAGCTGTTCACGTCGGCAACGAAGCCCGTGAGATAGCCCACCGTTTCGTACACCGTTCTGTTGCGTTCGTTCGTTGATGCCTGGTACTGATCCCGGCAATGGATCAGCGAATCCATCGGGTTCGTTTTCAGCATTTCAAGCAACTGCTTGAGAGACATTTTCGGCTTCCGGGTCATAGCTGTTCCTTATCGGTGATTTGAATTTCCATGCGCCTGGAAATTGGAGGCAGGCAGCGCACTGATGCGTCACCTGCTGTTGTTGGTTTCGGGGATTAGCCGTTGGCCAGTCGGGCGGTGACCGCCGTCGAGTGCTTCATGACCGAACCCTGTGCCGCCGTGTGAGCGGTGCATGGGTTGGCGAGGAACGCGCGCACGTCCTCGACACGGAAGCCAGCGATTCGACCCGGCCCCACACGGTGCGGTGCGGGGAAGGCACCTGCCTGGATCCATGCGTAGATGGTGGAGCGACAGGCTGGCACCGGTCCGCTCGGCGCCAGGATCTGAGACAGCCGAACAAAGCCCGAAAGGGGCAGGCCGTCAGCAGGCCGGTCGTTCTGAAGGGTGGTGTATATTGCCATTTCCTGTTCCTCTCGTTCGAGAAGCTGAAGTGCTCTCTGAACGAGGGAGAAGGTGTCACCACATCGAATGTGCCGGTAGATAACTGCGAGGTTACTAGACGTTAAGGTGCTGGTAAATCAGCGCTTATCGCCTCTGCCAAACTCGCGCATTATCTGATCAGTGAGAATCGGAAGGCTTGGTGGCTCAACGACCTCTGATACCAACGAAGCCGGAAATACTGGAAAGCGCACCGCTAAAAGCGCTCGCCTGTCAAGCTTACCGTTCAATAAGTCTACGATACCTCGACATCGCGCAAGGTATCGACGCAGCTCTGCCCTCTTTAGGAATAATTCATCGACGATTTCTGTAAAATCAGGAGAGGATGGATCGAGCGTAAACTCAAGCGTTGGATGAAATCGTTCGATGTAATGGAACGGCGATGCAGCTCCATAGCTCAGCCATACTGTGCGGAAAGTTCTATGCGATATCGGCCAGCTGTACCTAAAAAGTTTCGCTTGAATAGCGTGATATGCCTTATTCAGACTAGCTGCATCGCGTAGCTTGCTGGTTGGTGGCTGATAAGCAACCAGGAACCAGGCAATATTAGCGAGCATGTCTAGCTGTGTAATGGGGGTACCTTCGATATTCCAAAGCTTGAATGAAGGATAAATAAATACCTCATCTGAAAATGCGCTTTTTAGTACGTCTAATCGTAAATGGCGATGCAATAGTGATCTATCGTCTGAGTTTAGTTGATCAACCGTACTCACGTTTCTGCTGCCTGAAAGATACGCGATTACGCAAACGGTAATAGCCGCAGGATGCTCTCCAACTAGGTTGGGCCAACGGAGCCAAGCTATGAATTTAAAGAGCGCCTCTAAATACGTCAGACGGTCTTCATTCTGGTCGTCAGCTAGACGAGCAATGGCTGATTCAATGCTTACTTCTTGAGCATGGGTCGGAGGTGGATAATACTTAGCCGGGTTTCGCGCTCGCATCCATCGATAGACAGTTGCGAGTGACGTCTCCAGCCCGGCGATGGCGGCTGCAGGTTGGATGCCTTTTTCTCTTGCAGCACTGAATCGAGCTATAATGAGATCCTGTTCGGCAAAGGTATGACGCTTCGGCGGCGGTTGGCGCTGCGTTGGTCGCGACTTACGCACTTATCAAATCTCAGTATTGCATGAGTTATGGAGGGTGTTAGTTCTAAGGGATTGAGCCCAAGTTTCCATCATCTCGCGTCGCTTCGCCAGAAGGTCGCCTCGACGATTAACTGCCTTGACCCGGTTCTCAACGGCATGGGTTAGGGCGTTTAGGATGTAGATAGCACGTCCTGAATGCGATGTTGGTAATCCGGACAGCCGACTAGAAATTAAAGGAGTAGCTGCGCGTACCGTGGTCAATAGCGGCGGTCCTACAACGGCCGTTTCCAAATGGCGCCCTCAGGGTAGTTAGGCGTTGCAAGTGGCCGGGTGGAAAGGATCGTGCGCGTTCCTATCCCACTGCCCGTCGCACCGATTTAGTGCGTCTTGGCCACGATCCAATCAATGATCGCGTCGGCGACCGCGCCGTTGTTCGCCTCCAGCATCATCATATGCCCGTTGCCATGAATGCCGTGTTCGGCGAGCGCGAGACGATCCGGCTTTGCGCCGGCTTGAGCCAGAAAAGCACCCGTGCAGTCGTCCATCGTCGCCCGGAACGATGCTTCGCCGGTGACGATGACAGCCGGCACCTTTGCGAGGTTTGGAAGCTGCCGGGCAGGTTCAGCCTGCAACCAGCAGCGGATCTGATACGGCCGAATTAGCTGGTCGGCCTGCATGACCGTCAGGTCGGTTGGGGAGTTCACTGGGGGCTCGAATTTGAGCGGCACCCGGGTGATGCCGTAGGGCCGAGCGCGAGCGTCACCGACGCGCTCGTACCACTCAGCGCCGCCTTTGAACCGTATGTCGTAGAAAGTCGGTCCGTTCGGCTCGATGGCCACGTGCGCCTTCACAAGATCCGGCCGCTGGTCAGAAACGGCCCAGCCGAACACTCCCGCCTGCGAGTGAGTCAGAATGACCGAGGGGCCGATCTTCTCGAGCAGCGCAATCAGCGCCGGATTCACCAGCTCCTCGCTTTTCAACGCATTCGCGATGTACGGGACCTGTGAGAGGTAGAACTGGTCGAAGGCGTCATTGCCCTTCACGCCAGCACCGCCCGGCCATTGGGTATGGAGCTTGGCCTGCGGGAAGAGTTCGAACCGCTCCTGCCCTGTGAATATGCTTTCCAAATCGCCCGGCGTGAGTCGAGCGTAAGGCCCATAAACCTCTGGGTTGTCGCCCGACCGGCCCCGGCCGACCTGATCGACGACGTAGACGGCAAAGCCGCGCTTTACGAAGTGATCTACCCATCCGGTTCGACCATCGGGCGTGGCGAGGAAGTTGACGCCAGTCTGCGCGGTGCCATGCACCATGACCACAGGGAAAGGCTGCGTGACCTCCGCCGGGGCGTGGAACTGGACGAACATCTGCCCAGTGGCAAACTCCTTCTCGCCGAACGTCTCGTAGCGGCCGCCGACGAAGAAATAGCCCTCACGTTGAGCCGGCTTGAAGGTCGCCGGTACGTCGGGGGTGACAGGAGCAGGCTCGGCCTGGGCCGCCATGCTGAGAACGAACAGGGCGCTGGCCACAAGCAGCGTCAACTTCCGCATCGGAAACCTCCCGTGGACGTCTGACGCGTCCTTTCAGGAGTATCGACGGGGATCGTACTGCGTGTCCACCAGTGGGGCTCGCACTCTCGAACATGCCTGCCGCGCTGTCTCCAGCTTCGTCAGCGAAATCGGCGAGAGGGCTCAGAGCACGGTGGAGATTTTTATCAGATCGACGCGGTGGCTGTCGCAACGAGGAGGGGCATAAACGCACAGTGTCCGTACCCATGGCGCTGCATGCTTTGCTTAACGTCGAGCGGTGTGTTTGCCCCTCACGGATCTTGTCGGTCGATTCGGCGAGGTTGGGGCCAGACATAATCTCGATGAAGAGTTTAAGCTGGAGCCGGCGCTTGGGCCGTTACCGGCAGCGACACTGTCACCCTGCACATTTGTGCCCCCGGTGTGACCCGAAAGCTCAGCTAAGCAGCGACCGCGAGACCTGCCTCGCTGCAAGCTGTTGAAAAACAAAGGAAAAATGGTGCCCAGGGACGGAGTCGAACCGCCGACACTGCGATTTTCAGTCGCATGCTCTACCAACTGAGCTACCTGGGCCTCCGCCGAAGCGCTTGGCGCTCTCGACTGGAGCGGGGGTATAGTGAGGTGATGGGGCCCTGTCCAGCCTCCTTCTCACGCATCCTGCAATCGGATCGATTCAGGATGAGCGCGGCGGGGCGTCGTCCTCGGTTTCGTCCTCGTCGGTGGGGATCGTATAGCGATCGGTGAGCCAGCGGCCGAGGTCGATATCGGCGCAGCGGGTCGAGCAGAAGGGCTGGAACTCTGCTTGCGCGGGCTTGCGGCAGACCGGGCACGGCTCGGGCTTGCGCTTGGAGGGAGCGGTCCCGCTCATGCCATCGCCCCCCAGGCTTGCCGCACGGGAAATCCCTCGCCGTCGAGGAGGTTGATCGTCTCGTAGAGCGGCAGGCCGACCACGGCGCTATACGAACCGACGAGCTTGACCACGAAGGAACCGGCGAGACCCTGGATGGCGTAGCCGCCGGCCTTGCCCCGCCACTCGTCCGAGGCGATATAGCTTTCGATGTCGCGGCCGGAGAGGCGCTTGAACCGCACCCGCGTCTCCACCACGCGCTCGCGGCGGTTGCCCTTGGGGGAGAGCACACACACCGCCGTATAGACGCGATGCTGGCGCCCGGAGAGCAGGCGCAGGCAATCCGTGGCCTCGTCGGCCAGTTCCGCCTTCGGCAGGACGCGCCGGCCCACGGCCACCACCGTATCGGCCGAGACGATGTAGCTGTCGCGCATGTCGTCGCGACGACGGGCGGCGTCTCCCGCCACGTCGAGCTTGGCCCGGGCGAGCCGCCGGGCGAGCTCGCGCGGTGCCTCGGACTTGTTGGGGGTTTCGTCGATATCGGCAGGCAGCAGGGCGTCGGGTTCGAGGCCCGCCTGCTGCAGCAGCGCCAACCGGCGCGGCGAGGCCGAGGCGAGAACGAGGCGCGGCCCAAGACGGGGCGTCCCGCCGGAGGCATCGTTCATCGTGGCGTGCGTGCCGCCCTGCGCGGAGGAGATATCCATCGGTGCTTTTTGACAATCCACATGCTGGGGATGGGCGCCGTGCCGAAGAGGCGAGCCGACCCGGTCGCGCGCGAGGGGCCGGATCAATGACCGGTTCGACGTGCCGAACCAGCCGCTACGCTATCGGAAAGCCCACCCCTTGGGAACGTAAACCCTCGCGGCACGCCGCGACGTGACCGTGGACAAAGTGGGCCGCTCTGATATGGTCCGCCCCGCTGGAATGCTGGAACTCGCTTGTCGAGGCCTTTTCCGCAATTCGGCACGCGGGCGTAGTTCAGTGGTAGAACGTCAGCTTCCCAAGCTGAATGTCGTCGGTTCGATCCCGATCGCCCGCTCCAATGATTTCATAGACTTAGCTGCTACGCGCGGATCGCAAAAATTCATCGATACCACCTCCGAAGTCTGGCCTGTGGTATCGCTCAGCTGACCTGGGAGTTGGCAGGTGGCTTCGATAATCACTTTAAGTT
The DNA here is from genome assembly GCF_020662345.1 of Methylobacterium sp. W2. Lineage (GTDB taxonomy): Bacteria > Pseudomonadota > Alphaproteobacteria > Rhizobiales > Beijerinckiaceae > Methylobacterium. Next base: position 6,321 of record NZ_VMOA01000011.1, read on the forward strand.
GCATCGCTATCCTGCGTAGGCCGACACCGATGACGAAATCGCATCTGGCTGTCATCGCTGAAGGCATGCGATCGGTCGGCCGGACCGACTGAAGCCCGGCCAGGGCCCCTCTACGACCGGGCGGTCGATGTCTGCGAGGAACTGTTCAAGGTCACGCTCCTGACCCGTGAGCGCTCCGACTACCTCGTCGACCGCGACTTGGAGCGCAAGGAGCGCGAGCCGAAGCGGCTTAAGGCCGTCGCCGCCGACATAGGGCTCGTCAAGCGCTGACCGCCTCGGTGATGGGGGCGTCCGGACTTTAGCGGAACGATCCGTCACTCATCCCGGGCAAATTGACTGCGTGATCCCGAGTCTCGGGCCAGCCCAGCTTAACTGGTGCCGAAGGGGTTGGCCGCGCCTTTCAACGGAGCGCCACCAAGCGCTTCGAATTTTCATGGACGGGAAGATTTCAGAGAACAAAGGACGAACGTATCCGTTCAGACTCCAAGGGCGAAGCTGCGCTTTGGCGAGCCCCCCCGGGGGACGAAGCCGGATGGTCCCAGTCTTTGAAGCGGCCGCACAGCCCAGGACCTCTCCGGACGCGGGAGGGGTCGTTTGCCCAAGAACCTCGTGGTCTTCTCGGATGGCACCGGCCAGGACGGTGGCGTCCGCCCCGAACAAACGCGGTCATGCGGGGCGCTTGCTGGGTCGCGGTCGAAGGCGAAGCCGTGCCACATCGGATCGAGGCCGGAGATTGCTTCCTGCTGACCCGTGGACGCCCCTTCGTCTTTGCGACGGACCTCGCACTGCCGGCGATCGAGTCTCCGGCCATGTGTGACGTGGCGGTGGACGGCATCGCGACCTGCAAGCGTGGCGGTGATTTTTTTCCTGATGGGCGGCCGTTTTTCCTTCGCGGGCGACCACGCCGATAGGCTGCTCGGCGCACGGCCGGCCATCGTCCACGTGCGTGATACCTCGAACCCGGCCAGGGTGCTGCGGTTCGCGCGGGAGCAGCGTGCGATGGAGCTGAAAAGCCGCCCACCCGGCGGCGCGCTCCTGGCTGAACACCTTGCGCACATCATGCTGCTCCTGGTTTTGCGGCTCTGGCTCGCCTCGGATGGGGACCGACGCTCGGGCTGGCTGGGCGCACTTTCCGACCCGCCTTTGGCGAAAGCCTTCGGCGCCCTTCATGCCGAACCCGCCCGACGCTGGCGGCTTGTCGAGTTCGCGGACATCGCCGGGATGTCGCGCACCAGCTTCGCGGTGCGGTTCCGCGAGGCGGTCGGCCAGCCGCCGCTCGACGATCGGATCGGTTGGCGGATGCGCCTTGCCGCCGACCGGCTGCGACGCACGCAAGATAGCGTCGCCACGCTAGCCGTCGCGGTTGGTTATGAATTGGAAGCGACCTTCAGCACCATCTTCCGGCGCGCCATGGGCTGCGCGCCGGGGAAGTATCGCCGCACGCCGCTTCGCGCCTGAGGGCCCTTTCGACGAACGGGTGGTCCAAGTCTGTATGTGATAGCCCGTCTTCATGGACATCGGGCTACCTCCGCTGGAAGAGAAGCACGGCGATCCCGGCTATCGCCGCCGCTGCGCCGATCGCAGCGGTCGCCGCCAGCCCCATGATTGGGATCACCCCGCCGCCGATGAGCGACCCGAGCGCGATGCCGGAGTTGAAGCCGGCGATGTTCAGTCCGGCGGCGGCCGCGAGCGCTCTTGGCGCATGGTGTTCGGCGATGCCGATGACACGGGCCTGCATCGCGGGCACTGCCGCGTAGGTGAGCGCGCCCAGGACCGCCACCAGCACTGCCATCAGGGGAATCGATGCGGCCGAAAGCCAGATCGCCGCCAGCACGATCGCCAGTCCGATCAGGACGAGCATCACCGCGCAATCCGCCCCGAGCCGGTCGGTCATGCGCCCACCGACGACGTTCCCGATCGCCGCGGCTACGCCGTAGACCAGCATCATCGCGCCGACATGCCCCGGCGCCATGCCAGTGACCTCGATCAGCAGCGGCGAGATATAGGAGAACAGGCAGAAGGAGCCGGTATAGGCGAGCACGGTAATCAGCGCCGCGCCGAGCAGTTTGCCGTTCAACAGCGCGCGCAGGCTCACCAGCGCATCGCGCGGCGCACCGCCATCTTTCGCGTCCGGCATCAGGACCGCGAGACCGAAGAGCCCGACCGCGCCGCAGGCGGCGACGCCGAAGAAGATCACCTGCCAGGACCATAGTCCGCCCAGCCATGTGCCGAGCGGCACGCCGAAAGCGAGCGCCAGCGTCAGCCCGCCGAATACGGTGGCGACGGCGCTGCCCGCGCGTTCCGGTGCGACCAGCCGCGTTGCGGCGCTGGAGGCGACGGCGAGGAAGACGCCATGGCCCAGACCCGAACCGAACCGGGCCGCCAGCAACGCCGGCAGGCTGTCCGACAGCGCCACCATGACGTTGCAGAGTGTGAACACCGCCATCGCCGCCAGCAGCAGGTTCTTGCGGCTCCAGCTCGCGCCAAGCGCGGTCAGGATCGGTGCGCCGATGGTCGCGCCGATCGCAAAGGCGGCGACCGCACCGCCGACCTGGGCCACATCGACCTCGAGACTGGCGGCGATGTTCGAGACGAGGCCGATGGTGACGAACTCGGTGAAGCCGAGGGCGAAAGCCGAAAGTGCGAAAACGTAGATGACGATCGGCATCCGGACCGAGGAAGCTGGGGTGGTCATGATGCTCCTTCCTGCCGATCAGCGAACCGAGGCGGCGAGCGCCTCGATCGTGAGTTTCGCCGTCAGCGCCGATGATGCCGGATTCTGACCGGTGACCAGCCGGCCATCGGCGATGGCGAAGGGCTGGAAGTCCGCGACGCTCTCGTACCGGCCGCCCAGGTCGCGCAGCCGCGCCTCCAGCAGGAACGGCACCGCCTCTGCCAATCCGACGGCGCGTTCCTCGCTGTCGGAAAACCCGGTGACGCGGCGGCCTTTCACCAGCGGCGCGCCCGTTTCATCCGTCACGTTCACCAGCCCGGCCGGACCGTGACAGACGGCGGCAATCACCTTGCCGCTGGCCCAGGCTTTGCCGAGGAGCGCGGCCAAAACATTGCTCTGCGGCAGATCCCACATGGTCCCGTGGCCACCGGGCAGGAACACCGCATCGTAATCCGACATGTCGATCTGTTCGATCAGGATCGTCGCTCGAAGCGACGCGGAAGCGGCCTCGTCGCCGAGGAAGCGTTCGACGCTCGCCCCATTCTCCCCCTTTGGCTTGACCGAGCGTGGAGCGATCGGCGCCGGTCCACCCGCGATCGAGGCCAGCGTTACCGAAACATCGGCATCGACGAAGGCATAATAGGGCGTCGCCAGTTCCTCGAACCACAGGCCGGTCGGCTCGGGCGTGTCGCCCATGGTGGCGCTGGAGGTGAGGATCATCAGGATTTTGAGCTTGGTCAGCATCGAGTCGGCTCCGTTGTTGGAGCGGAACCATGCCGAACTTCTGATGGTGGCCGAAATCGCGTCATCTGCTATCAGTCATCAGAATATTTATGGCTTTCAATGGCGATGAACCATCTCCTCTATCTGCGCACGTTTCTGGAAACCTACCGCGCCGGCTCTCTGACCCGCGCGGCCGAACGCCTGGGTATCACCCAGCCGGCTGCGTCCGGACATCTGTCCGCATTGGAGACGATGCTGGGCAAGCCGCTGTTCCTGCGGCAGGCGCGCGGGGTGAAGCCGACGCCGGCGGCTGACGATCTCGCCCGCTCGATCGCGGCGAACCTGGATGGCATCGAGGCGACCATGAGCGCGGCGCGGGCGCGCTCCAGTCAGCTCACCGGCACGGTGCATCTGGTCGGTCCCGCCGAATACCTCTCCGCCCAAATCGCACCGGCGCTGGCGCCGCTCACGGCAGAGGGCCTGCGCTTCCGTATCCAGACCGGAAATCGCGAACGCATCTATGCGGCATTGGAAGACGGCCAAGCCGATCTTGCCGTAACGGCCTCGAAGCCGGATGGACAGCAATTCGGTTTCGCCAAGCTCGATACCGAAAGGCTGGTGCTGGTCGCCGCGCCGGAGATCGTGGCGCGGGCGAAGGCGCGCATCGTCACCGCCGACTTTCTCTGCGGCCTACCCTGCATCGCCTATGACGAAACGCTGTCGCTCGTCCGGCCCTTCTTCGACCATGTCCTCGGCAAAGCCCCGGACATGCAGGCCGTGGCGACGGCGCCGGACTTGCGCATCCTGATCGGTATGGCGGAGGCAGGCACGGGATGGACGGTGCTGCCGGATTATCTGTGCGCCGATGCGCTGGCAGCAGGACGGTTGGTAGAACTGCGCACTGCCAAGCCAGGGCCGGACAATGCGCTCTACCTCGCCTGGAACAAGTCGGCGCTCCGCCATCCCCGCGTCGTGCATGTCAGGGATTTCCTGCTCCAGTCAGTATCGGAAGCGGGTTAGCCACGAAGGAGGCTTGCAGTCCTAATCCCCCTTGCCGACTGACCCTGACCCAGCAAACTGGTTCACGCTGAGCGCCAGTTTTTCGGGCATCCTGATTCTGAAGGATGGCGGATGCCATGCCTCGCAAACGCTTCACGAACGAACAGATCGCCTTCGCCCTGCGGCAGGCGGAGAACGGTGCGTCGGTGGACGAGGTCTGCCGGAAGACGGGCGTATCCGAGCCGACGTTCTACCGCTGGAAGAAGCAGTTCGTCGGCATGGGTGTGCTGGAGATCCGGCGGCTCAAGCAGCTGGAAGACGAGAACGGCAAGCTCAAGAGGCTGGTGGCCGACCTGACGCTGGACCGCTCAATGTTTCAGGATGTCCTGAAGGATCAGTGGTGAGGCCCTGCGCTCGCCGTGGAGGCGCCGGTCACCTGCAGGTGGCCTACGGCATCAGCGAGCGTCGGGCCTGTCTGGCCACCGGCTTGGGCCGCTCATCTGAGCGCTACAGGAAGCGCTCGGACCCGCAGGTCGCGCTGCGGATGCGGCTGAAGGAGTTGACTGCCGCACGGGTTCGTTACGGCTACCGGGCGGCTGCATATCCTACTGCGACGGGAGGGCTGGGAGGTGGACCACAAGCGCACCTACCGGATCCACCGGGATGAGGGGCTATCGATCCGGTCCAGGCTGCCCAAGCGCAAGCGAGCCTGGCGCTACCGGCAAGGAAGGCGGGCAAGGGAGGCCGGCAATCGGCAGGCCGAACGAGGTCTGGGCCATGGACTTCATGTCCGACTGCCTCTTCGATAGTCGTCCGTTTCGGATCCTGACCGTTGTCGATTGCCATACGCAAGAGGCGCTCTCGCTCACACCGAGAGCGAACTTTCGCGCCTTCCAGGTGACCGAGGCTCTGGACGCCTTGGTCCGGCTGCGGGGCCGACCCAAGGGCCTGCGAGTCGACAACGGGCCGGAACCGAAGGACCGCGGCAGCGAGTTCGCCGGGCGTATGCTCGATCAATGGGCCTACCTGAACGGGGTCGAGATCGAATTGGTCGCTCTGCGTCCGCCTCCGGCTCTCCCGACCGGGCAAGCCGACCGACAACGCCACTATCGAGTCGTTCAACGGCCGCCTCCGAGCGGAATGCCTGAACGCCTCGTGGTTTCTGTCGCTGGCCGATGCCCGCGAGCGGATCGAGGAATGGAGATGCCACTACAACGACGATCGACCTCATACGGCTCCTGACGGCTTGACGCCCCAAGCCTTCGCCAAGCAAGCTGTCACAGCCCGAGAACTTGCATAAGCTGTCGATCACAAACGGGGTCAACTTCAAGATGGCTCGAAGCGATACCTCAGGGAGGACCACTTTTCAGGGGGCAGGCCACTTCATTGAGCAGAATGGTGAGGGGCCGGAGGCGCCTTCTGAACGGGAAGAAGCAGGCGGCAAGCGCCTAACGTAGCCGCCCCGCCCGTTCCGGGGGACGAAAGACGGGAGCGGAACCAGCTTGGGAGCCACCACCTTTGCTCCTTCGAGGACGCTTCAGGTGAAGTGGCCGCAGGAGTCGTATCCATGCAGAGCAAGCTCACGAAGACGATCATCGGTGCTGTCATCGCCGTCGCTCTCGCCGCTGCCGTATCCTACGGGCTCATCAACCAGCAGACGGCGGATCAGCTGCAGACCAAGGCGAACCAGACGTTATCGGACGATCAGGCCGCACCCGGCACGGCTCCTCAGCAGCCATCGCCTGCGCCGCAGAGCCCCGCTCCCACGCCCGCACCTCGGCAGTGAAGGTCGCGGATCGAGTACCTCCAGCACGCTTGCAGTCCGCCGGCTGAAACCGCCCGGTAACCCTCCGGCTTTAGGGCTCGTTAGGCACGAAACCGCCGAACCGAGACGGATACCGATGACCAGGGACCAGCTTTCCGCCGAACTGTCGCGCATGGCGAAGATGCAGATCAGCGATATCACCCGGGCGGTGAAGAGCGGCGACAAGGCTATCGCCTTGAACGAGGTGAGCGACCTCGCGCTACGCTTGAACCAACTCGCTGATGCCATCGCCGGCGTACCGGCCCCAGCGCTTGCGTCTACGGTCTCCCGCGTCCTCGACCCGGCGTGACCGCTGCATCGGAGTGGCGTGCGGAGCGCAATGCACGCTCCCGCGTCCGGCTCGAACGAGCACTCCCGGCCGTCTTCCCAGCACCGGTGCTGCAGCACGCCCTGTCCCGCCCGCTGATGCCACCGACGCCGCGCCTCGCCGTCGAGAGCTACTGGCGCAACCATGTGCTTAGGGCCGATCGGCTGGCGCGGGCACTGGCCACACGCTCAGGCCAACCGGAGGAATGGACGTGGCGCTTGGGCTCCGAGAAAGGCTCGGGCCTCGCCGCGACCTTCCGGATGCCACCATCCCCCTATCGCGAGCCCGCGCATGCCCGTGGCCCCGGCCATTGCTGTATCTGCGGACAGCCGGTCTTCCGGTTCGGCTGGCATAAGGATCTGTGGGGCACCGGCACGCCGAATAAGAACGCCCGCTGGCATTCGGCCTGCGTCACGGCCTGGAAGTTCTGGGTGGCGCCAAGCGATCAGGTGAAGGTCCTGAAAGCGCATCAGCGCCATCGCTGTGCTGCGTCCGGGAAGCGCCTGCTAAAAACCGCCGAGGTCGACCATCGCACGCCGCTCTATCGCGTCTGGCGCGAGCACCGTGATGCCCCTTGGCCTATCCTTCTGGCCTACTGGGGGGCGCCGAACCTTCAGGCCGTCAATCGCGTTGTCCACGTAGAGAAATGCAGCACCGAGGCAGGCGAGAGGGCGCACCAACGGCGTGCCCTCATGTCTGAAATGTCCCTCAATTTGGAGTTGGACGTGCCGATGCTTCTCCCAACGCAGGCTTAAGCCCCCTGCCGGAGAAAGTTTTTATCACGCCTGCTCGTCGAGCGCCCTGGTGTAGAGGGTAGTCGCCCGGTGCGGCGCCGCGCCAATCGGAGGAATTCACGTGACGGATGACAAAGGCGGACATCAGGATCGCAAGGACACCAAGGCAGCCAAGGCCGCAGAGCGCGCTGACATTGCTGGTCAGGTCTGGGAGGAAGTCAGGGGCCGAGAGACGGCGCGTGACGATCAAATCGTTCGCCTGAAAGCTCAACGCCTCGAGCGAGACGCCGCGGACGCCGCTGCAGAGAAGCCCCTTACCAAGCGGTCGAAGTGAGCGAGCGGTAGGATCTGACTGAACCCTTTAGCCGCGGGATCAGAGGGCAAGTGGCGCGGGTTGATTGATGACAACCGCACTCGGAGCCAGTCCCATGGCCGACATTCGTCACTCTTACTCCGATCCGATCGAGCAGGGCGCCCAGGCCCGGATCCACGGTCACCCCAAGGATGCCTGCCCCTATCCCCGAGACAGCGAGGAGCGGACCTCCTGGATGGAGGGCTATGACGGCACGCCGCGTGAGAATGGGCCAGACCTGCCAGCGAGCGAGAGTAATCGCTGAGCGGGCTCAAACCCCTACCTCCCACCGAAAGGACGATTTCATGGCGATCTCGTTCAAGGGCCTCTGCTTCCGCCCGCCGAAGCAACTCCGTCCGACTCACGTTCAGGTCCAGGATGGAGAGCAGATCGAACTGAGGCTGCCGCTGGCGAAGTACGGGGCCCACGGCGGCCAGCCGCCCTGGCAAAGCCTGTCTTGGCAGGGCGAGGAGGGCCCTGCCACCGACTGAGGGCAAGGACGTTCCTCCTAGAGCCGTGCCCTGGCGAATTGAATCGTTTGGGGTAGGCAGCTTGGCTCGCATGTGATTCACTGGTTGGGCTTATGAGGGAGGATCACCATGCCTTCAGCTCTCTCTGTCGATCTGCGTGAGCGTGTGGTTGCCGCGATTGAAGCGGGCACATCGCGGCGTCAGGCAGCCAAACGCTTCGGTGTCGGAGCGGCCAGCGCGATCCGCTGGCACGACTGCTTTCGGCAAGAAGGGCGGATCGCGCCCAAGCCCATGGGCGGCGACCGCAACTCGCAGCGCCTGGAAGCGCAGGCCGCCCTGATCCTTCGGGCCAACGAAGAACACCCGCAATCCTTCCTGCGCGAGCTCCGTGACGTCCTCTCGGAACGCGGTGTCCAAGCGAGCACGAGCAGCCTGTCACGCTTCTTCGCCCGGCACCGCATCACCCGTAAAAAGGGGCTGTCCACGCGGCCGAGCAGGAGCGGCCGGATGTGAAGGCCGCCCGCGAGGACTGGTTCGAGCGCCAACCCGATCTCGATCCGAATCGCCTGGTCTTCCTCGACGAGACGGCCGCCACGACCAAGATGGCTCGCCGCTACGGTCGCGCGCCACGCGGCCAGCGCTGCCGGGTCGCCGTGCCTCACGGGCACGACAAGACCACCACCATCACCGCCGCCCTGCGGGTCACGGGACTGATCGCCAAGACCGTCTTCGACGGAGCGACGAACGGTATGCGGTTCCGAGCCTACGTCACCGACACCCTGGCCCCTGTGCTCAAGGCTGGCGACACCGTCATCCTCGACAATTTGAAAGCCCACAAGGTCGCCGGGTGAGCGAAGCGATCGAGGCGGTCGGCGCACGGGCTCTTTACATCCCGCCCTACAGTCCGGAACCGAAGGACCGCGTAGCGACTTCGACCCCACCGAACAGGTCTGCGCCAAAGCAAAAGCCCTCCCTCGGACCGCCGCAGCGCGAACTGCAGACGACCCGACCATCGCCATTCAGAATGCTTTCGCTGCCCTTAGACCTGACGAATACCGCAACTCTATCACTGCTGCTGGATACGATGGTTATGATCCAATCTGAAAGGGCACGGCTCTAGCAACCCTGTACGTAACCGCAACGATATTCGATGCGGCTGCGTACTCCCATGAACTGATCGAAACTCGAGGCTCCTGCGCGCGGGAGGTCGCCAGATCTTTCTTAAGCTCCTTGATTCTTTTTGTCTCGGTCCTCTCCGACGGCGGCCGCCGCCACCCGGGTTGATCATCTCTGTTGCCAGCCTAAGGCCGCTTGCGGCCGAGGCCGGACCAGTATCGTCGGTGAAGAGCCTTACGACATGACCGAACGACGCCGCCTGTAGCGTCGGTACGATGCCACCTGCCTTTCGTACGAACGCCGCGCCGAACCGAAGCACCGCGTCGCGATATCGACAACGCCTTCTCCAGCCTCGCTGCGAGCCTGATCACTCTCAATCCAATCAGGCGGTTCTGTTCGGCGCTCTTAAACAAACGTTAACCAGCGCGGCCCGCAATGTCGGTGAGAATCGACTTTGCGGGCCGCTTCGTTTCTCACATCGTGCGCGCTCAGCATCCGCCGGTCGCGAGCTTTCAGGGAACGGCTGACCGTGGCCACCGACGACATCCTGACCCGTCCGCTGGGAACCGTGAGTGCTGCGGCGCCCCGCTCGCTCGGCCAGCGGTTGCGCGGCGTCTCGATGCCTCGGATGAGCCCGGCGGCCGTGGTCGCCATGGCGGTGGCGGGCCTCGCCGTCGGCGGCACCATCCTGGCGATGACCGGCGATCCCCAGGGCGGCGAGCCGTCCGCCGTCGCGACGATCACCCTGCGCGAACCGGCCGCTCCTCCCCCCGTGGCGAAAGCGCCCGAGCCTCCACCATCGGCCCCACGCTCGGCCGGCGAGGTCGAGACGGCATCGGGCGTCCATGTGGTGCGGCCGGCTGGTACCGCGGCCCCCACCGAGGCGGTGATCATCCGCGTGCCCAATGCCGAGCCCCTGCGCCTCGCCGCCCCCGACCCGAGGCTGATGGAACGGGGCCGCCACGGCAGCCTGCCCAAGATCGGCGACGACCGCCGCCGGCCCCTCGACGTCTATGCCCGCGCCGATGCTGCTGCCGGGGCACCCGGCGCGCGCATCGCCCTTCTCGTCACCGGCCTCGGCGTCGGGCAGGCTGCCACGGCAGGCGCCATCACCAGGCTGCCGCCCGCAATCAGCCTCGCCTTCTCGCCCTATGGCGGCGACCTCGAACGCAGCGTCGCCCGCGCCCGTGATTTCGGCCACGAGATCCTGGTCCAAGCCCCGATGGAGCCGTTCGACTATCCCGATAGCGATCCCGGTCCGCAGACCATGCTGACGAGTTCGCGCGCCCCTGAGAACCTCGACCGGCTGTCCTGGGTGATGAGCCGGTTCGGGGGCTATGTCGGCCTCGTGAACTTCATGGGGGCCAAGCTCGGGGGCGATGCGGCCGCCTTCGAGCCGGTGCTGCGCGAGATTGGCGCCAGGGGGCTCGGCTTCGTGGATGATGGTACCTCGTCGCGCTCCCTGGCGACGTCTCTCGGCGGCAAGCTGAAGACCCCGGTCGCCCGCGCCGAGATCGTCCTCGACGCCATGCCCCAGGCCGAGGCGATCGACCGCGAACTCGCCCGACTCGAAGCCCAGGCCAAGGCCAACGGGTTCGCCCTGGCCTCGGCGGGCGCGATGCCCATGACGATCGAGCGGATCGCCCGCTGGTCACGCGACCTCGAAGCCCGCGGCGTTCGCCTCGTCCCCGTCAGCACCGCCCTGCGAGGGATGCCGCCCGCGCGCCTGTCGAGCGCGGGTCCCTAGGACGGTTTATGGTCGAACGGTTCGGCTGTATCTGCTGGTCGCTGAAAGGCCGGGAGAAAAGGTTATCGTCCGTGGTGCGGGCCTGGCGTGAGCATCTCCTCGCCCCGCCTGTCGGGCTACTGGATCCATACAACTCTGACGGGGCTAACGACGATTGGGCATGAAGCGCACCGGAACTCTCCTGGAAGGTGAGGGGACCAGCGCCAGGACCCGAACCGTTCAGCCGATCGGGATGAGGGATGGGCAGTCTCGAAATCCGGTGTTCGCCTACTTCAGACACATCGAGGCTCGGTCTCAGGCCTGATCGTCGATGTAGCGGGAGGCGATCATCGAGGCGGCGGTGCGGTTCTCCACGCCGAGCTTGGCGTAGATGCTCTCCAGATGCTTCGTCACCGTGCGCGGCGACAGGCCGAGGATCTCGCCGATGTCGCGGCTCGCCTTGCCCCGCGACAGCCAGAACAGCACGTCGGCCTCGCGGGCGGTGATCGGCAGGTTGCCGCGCAGGCGCTCGATCCCGCTGGCGGAGGCGTCGCGGGAGAGGCGCAGCAAGACCTCGTCGCCGGTCGTGCCGATGAGGCTGAGGCTATGGGCGGCGCCCTCCGCATCCAAAACGACGACGGCGGCGGCATTGCCCCCCTTGAGCTGCTCGGCGAGCCAGAGGCGGCCCGTCTCCGGCAGGCGCGCCCCCCCGTCCCCGAGCTTGGCCAGCACGCGGGCGGCCTGCGGCGTGCTCCAGAGGACGACACCCTGGCGGTCCACGGCGAAGAGCGTGCGCCCGGTGGTGTCGAGGGCGGCGCGCGCGCTCTGCGCGGCCCGCGCGCTCGCCAGATGCACGCGGATACGAGCCAGGATCTCGTCGGGGGCGATGGGCTTGGTGACGTAATCGCTGCCGCCCGCCTCCAGGCCCTTCACGATATGCTCGGTTTCGGACAGGCCGGTCATGAAGATCACCGGCACCAGGGCGAGGTCGCTGCGCGCCTTCAGGCGGCGGCAGGTCTCGAACCCGTCCATGCCGGGCATCATCGCATCGAGCAGGATAATGTCGGGGGTGATCTCCTCCACCAGCGCCAGAGCGAGGTCGCCGGCCACCGCCACCAGGACGGTGGCGCCGGAGCGCTCGATCGCCTCGGTGAGGAAGCTCAGGGTCTCGGGGGAATCGTCCACGACGAGGACGATGTCGCGCTGCATCTCAGCCATCGCGCATCCCTTCGAGGACACGCACGTAGCGTCGGAGATCGTAGGAGGCGACGAGCCCGCGCATCTGTGCCGCGATCTCGGCCGGGATGGCGGCGTGGCCTTCGAGCTCGGTGAGCTTGGCCTCGATGCCGCGGACATGGCCGATGCGGCCGAGGCGGATCAGCTCGGCGATGTGGTCCTGACGCAGGGAGGCCCCGTTTTTCCCGTTCCCCGGCGAGGCCTTCGCCGCGGCGGCGGGAGGCGGGGCGGGCTGGCCGAGGGCCAGCAGTCGCTCGATGCGCTCCAGAAAGTCGCGCAGATCGAAGGGTTTGGGGATGATCTCGTCATGCGGGGCGTCATCGCCCCGGATCGGGCTGATCTCGTGGACGTTGGCGGACATGATGGCGATCCGGGACGAGAGCCCGGCATCGCGCAGGGCTTTGGCCACGGCCCAGCCGCTCATTCCCGGCATGGCGATGTCGAGGAGGACGATGTCCGGCCGCCGCTCCATCGCCTGCGCCAGGCAATGCGGCCCGTCGGGGGATTCGAGCACGACGAGACCCAGCGGTTCGAGCACGTCGCGCATGAGGGCGCGATGCGAGGCATCGTCGTCGGCCACCAGGACCACGCGGGGCGGCCCGTCATGGGCCGGCCTCGCCCGCCGATGGCCGCCGACGGGCTCGGGCGCCTCCACGGGCCTGGGACCGGCCGGCCGATGCATCGAGGTGAGCATGAGCCGGAGGCTGAAACAGGTGCCGCGTCCGACCTCGCTGGTGACGGTGATCTCGCCACCCATCACCTGGGCGAGGAGATGGGCGATGGTGAGCCCGAGCCCCGTGCCCGGCGTGTTGCGCGCGGCCGGCAACGAGCCGCGCTCGAAGGGCCCGAAGATCCGCTGCAGGTCGCCCTCGGGAATGCCGAGGCCGCTGTCGCGGATCGAGAACACCGCCACCTGGCTGCGATAGCTCATCTCCAGGGAGACCCAGCCGTTTTCCGTGAACTTGATCGCGTTGGAGAGGAGGTTGAGCAGGATCTGGCGCAGGCGCTTCTCGTCCGCCGCCACCACGACCGGCAGCGTGGGCGGGCGCGAGAACCGGAATTCGAGGCCGGCGGCGTTGGCCTGGAGCCGGACCATGTCGACGATCTGGTCCAGGAAATCCACGAGGCGGAACTCGTTGCGGTGGATCTGGAGGCGTCCCGCCTCCATGCGGGAGATGTCGAGGAGCCCGTCGATCAGGCCCGACAGGTGCTGGGCGCTGCGCCGGATGACGCGGATGCCGTTGCGGCGGGCCATGGGGATGTCGTCGTCGCCCTCCAGCAATTGCGCGTAGCCGAGGACGGCGTTGAGCGGGGTGCGCAGTTCGTGGCTCATTCCCACCACGTAGCGGCTCTTGGCGAGGTTGGCGGCCTCCGCCGTCTCCTTGGCCTGCTGCAGCTTGGCGTCGGTGATTTTGTGGGCCTCGATCTCGGCCTCATAGAGGGCGGTCTGGCGGGCGGTCTCCTCCTGCGCCACGCGGCGGCTCTCCTGGGCGAGGACGAACAGCCAGGCGACGATGCCGAGGATCACCACGAGGATGAAGAACACGCTGGTCAACGCGGCGCGCAGGGTCTCGCCGTGCTCGGGCTGGGCGGTGGCGATGCCGGCATGGACGATCCCGAGGATCAGCCCGATCACCGAGACCAGCGTGAGCATCAGAGCGAGGTAGCGCCCGAGGGGCGCCCCGATCCAGGCGGCGGTCTTGGCCGGCATGATCCGGGTCAGCGCGCTCTGGGCCTGGGCCTCCAGGCGGCCATGCGGCTTGCACAGGTCGCCGCAGCGGGCGTCCAGCGAGCAGCAGAGCGAGCAGATCGGCCCGGCATAGGCCGGGCAATGGGCCATGTCCTCCCCCTCGAACGGATGCTCGCAGACGGTGCACTGGATCTCCGGGCGGCCGCCCCAATCGGCGATGGCGGGCCTCGCCAGATAGTAGCGTCCGCCGGTGGCGAAGGCGATGGCGGGCGCCGCCGCGAAGGCGGTGACGAGGGAGAGCAGCGGCGCGAAGTTCTGGAGCCCCGCGCCGAGCAGGCCCGCATGGGCGAGGAAGCCGGCGAGCAGCGCCAGGGCCGAGGCGCCGGTGCCGACCGGATTCACGGCGTAGAGATGCGCCCGCTTGAACTCGATGCCCGGCGGCGACAGGCCGAGGGGCTTATTGACGGCGAGATCCGCCGAGAGCGCGCCGACCCAGGCCGACACCACCACCGCGTAGAGCGAGAGCGTGCTGGCCAGGGTCTTGTCGATGCCGAGTTCCATCAGCAGCAGCGCGATGGCGACGTTGAAGACGAGCCAGACCACGCGGCCGGGATGGCTGTGGGTGAGGCGCGAGAAGAAGTTCGACCAGGCGATGGAGCCGGCATAGGCGTTGGTGACGTTGATCTTGAGCTGCGAGATCACCACGAAGAGGCCGGTGAGGAGCACCGCCCCTTCCCGCGACGGCATGACGTAGCCGAAGGCGACCACGTACATCTGCGTCGGCTCGGCGGCCTGTTCGTGCGGTACGCCCTGCCCCAGGGCCAGCACCGCCAGGAAGGCGCCGAGCATGATCTTGAACATGCCGGGCAGGATCCAGCCCGCCCCGGCCCCGAGCACGGCGAGCCACCAGCGCGGATTGCTCCCCGATTCGGACGTCTCGGCCTGCGGCACGAAGCGGAGGAAATCTACCTGCTCGCCGATCTGCGCCAGCAGCGCGAGGAGGATGCCGGAGGCGAGGCCGAACTGGGCGAGGTCGAAACCCGAGATCGGGTAGCCCAGGACCGTGGAGATTGAGCCGACGGCCTCCGAGGCTCCCGGATAGGACAGGAGGTTGCCGAAGGCAGGGCCACCCTTCCACGCGATGAAGCCGAGCGGCAGGAGGTTGAGCCCGATCCAGAGCGGCTGTGTCCAGATCTGGAACCGGCTGATCAGGCTGATCCCGTAGACGACGAGGGGGATCACCACCACCGCGCTCACGACGTAGCCGATCCCCAGCGGCAGGCCGAGGCAGAGCTGCAGCGCCAGAGCCATGATCGACGCCTCGATGGCGAAGAACAGGAAGGTGAAGCTTGCATAGATCAGCGAGGTGATGGTGGAGCCGAGATAGCCGAAGCCGGCCCCGCGGGTGAGGAGATCGATGTCGACGCCGTAGCGGGCCGCGTAGAGGCTGATCGGCACGGCGGTGGCGAAGATCAGCACGCCCACGAACAGCACCGCCGTCACGGTGTTGGTGAAGCCGGTGGCCAGGACCAGGGTGCCGCCGATCGCCTCCAGCGCCAGGAACGAGAGCGACCCCAGCGCCGTCTGCGCCACCTGCAGGCTCGACCAGCGCCGCGCTTTCTTCGCGGTGAAGCGAAGAGCGTAATCCTCGAGCGTCTCGTCCGCGACGAAGCGGTTATAGGCCCGCCTGATCGGGGGAATCTGCTGGCGGCCG
Organism: Methylobacterium sp. W2; assembly: GCF_020662345.1. Lineage (GTDB taxonomy): Bacteria > Pseudomonadota > Alphaproteobacteria > Rhizobiales > Beijerinckiaceae > Methylobacterium. The sequence goes on from NZ_VMOA01000011.1 coordinate 21,887, forward strand.
CTCATGGGGTCGTTCAGTCTGCCCGGTCAGCGTCATGGGTGAGAATGGCCGGCCCACATGCGCCTGCGGGCGAACGGCGGTATCAGCAATCCCCGTGCCGCGGGGCCGGGAGACATTGGTACACCAGGAGAGCCGCGTCGAGGCCCGCCTCGCGGGGACGGCACGCCCCGCACAGGGAAGATCGTCCTCCGGCGGGCACGGGAAGCGGAGCGCGCAGTCTCCGCCCTACGCAAAACAGCGTATATGCTGCGCCGCGCCATCCCGCCTAGCTTCCGCCCCACCGCAACGGCCCGCCTTATGCAGGAGCCGGCGGCATATCTCGTGGAAGGGGTTCACGCACGATGGCAGCCGACAACGAGCACGGACCGCACTCGGCCCTCCGTCGCAAGCTTCTGATGGGTCTGGCGAGCATTCCGGCCATGGCCATGATGCCGCGCAGTGCTTTTGCTGCGGCTCCTCCGACCTCGGCGGTGAACACCACCGGGCTCGCGGTGACCGATACCGAAGTCACCGTCGGCATCCTCCACTCGGCCACCGGCACGATGGCGATCTCCGAGACCGGCTCGATCCAGGCGGAGAAGCTCGCCATCGCCCAGATCAACGAGGCGGGCGGCGTGCTGGGCCGCAAGATCAAGGTCATCCAGGAGGACGGCGCCTCCGACTGGCCGACCTTCGCTGAGAAGGCCAAGAAGCTCCTCGTCAACGACCATTGTGCCGCTGTGATGGGCTGTTGGACCTCCGCCTCGCGCAAGGCCGCCCTGCCGGTCTTCGAGCAGTATAACGGCCTGCTCTACTACCCGACCTTCTACGAGGGCCTGGAGCAGTCCAAGAACGTCATCTATACCGGCCAGGAAGCCACTCAGCAGATCCTGGAGTCGCTCAACTGGGTGACCAAAGAGAAGGGCGCCAAAACGTTCTTCTTCATCGGCTCGGACTACATCTGGCCGCGCACCTCGAACAAGATCGCCCGCAAGCACATCGAGAATGTGCTCAAGACCAAAGTCGTCGGCGAGGAATATTTCCCGCTGGGCCATACCCAGTTCAACTCGGTGATCAACAAGATCAAGCTCACCAAGCCCGACGTGATCTTCACCGACGTCGTCGGCGGCTCGAACGTGGCGTTCTATAAGCAGCTCAAGGCGGCCGGTATCGACCTCTCCAAGCAGACCCTGCTGACCATCTCGGTGACGGAAGACGAGATCGACGGCATCGGCGGCGACAACATCGCGGGCGCCTATTCCTGCATGAAGTACTTCCAGTCGCTCAAGAACGCGAACAACGAGAAGTTCGTCGCCGCCTTCCACAAGATGTGGGGCGAGAAGACCGTGATCGGCGACGTGACCCAGGCCGCCTATCTCGGACCGTTCCTGTGGAAGATGGCCTGCGAGAAGGCCGGCTCCTTCGATGTCGACAAGGTGGTCGCGGCCTCCGCCGATATCGAGTTCAAGGAGGCCCCCGAGGGCTACGTCAAGATCCACCCGAACCACCACCTCTGGTCGAAGACCCGCGTCGCCAAGGCCCTGCCGAGCGGCCAGTTTGAGATCGTCTACGAGAGCCCCGCGCTGATCGAGCCGAACCCCTTCCCCAAGGGCTACCAGTAGGGCCAGCCCCCCTCGCCATCGCAGGACGAGTTCCAGCCTTGGCGCGGGTCCCCTCTCCTGGAGGGAGAGGGACAGGGTGAGGTGTGTGACCTGTCTGGATGTGGACCACACCTCACCCCAACCCTCTCCTTTCAGGAGAGGGAGCCGGCGGCAAAGCTTTCCTCTGCGTGGCGCCGGCCATCGAACGGCCTGATGCTTGCAAACCGGAAGCCGCATTCTTCGGAAGGTCGGAAACATGCTCGGTGACTATTCCCTCGGAGATCTCGGCGCGATCTTCGCGATGCAGGGCTTCGCCGGACTGATCCTGTTCTCGGTCTACGTACTGATGGCCCTCGGCCTCGCGGTCATCTTCGGCCAGATGGGTGTGATCAACATGGCGCACGGGGAGTTCATGATCCTCGGCGCCTACGTCACCTACCTGTGCTCGACCTTCTTCCAGACGCACTTGCCCGGCCTGTTCGGCATCTACTTCTTCGTGGCGATGATCCTGGCCTTCCTGGCCTCGGGCGCCCTCGGAATGATCGTCGAATGGACGCTCATCCGCCATCTCTACAAGCGCCCCCTCGATACGCTGCTCGCCACCTGGGGCCTGTCGCTGATCCTGCAGCAATCCTACCGCACCATCTTCGGGGCCCGCGAGGTCGGCGTCGAGCTGCCGTCCTGGCTCATCGGCTCGGTCCAGGTCACCGACACAATCGAGGTGCCGATCAACGGCCTGTTCGTGATGGCGATCACCACCCTCATCACCGTCGGCGTCGGCCTGCTGATGTATCGCTCGCGCTTCGGCCAACAGGTGCGCGCGGTGATGCAGAACCGCCCCATGGCCGGCGCCGTCGGCATCGATACCGAGAAGGTGGATCGCTACACGTTCGGCCTCGGCTGCGGCATCGCCGGTGTGGCGGGCTCGGCCTTCACCATGATCGGCTCCACCGGGCCGACCTCGGGCCAGCTCTACATCGTCGACACCTTCCTGATCGTGGTCTTCGGCGGCGCGGCCAGCCTGCTCGGCACCATCGCCTCGGCCTTCTCGATTTCGCAGACCCAGTCGACCCTCGAATTCTTCCTGTCCGGCTCCACCGCCAAGGTCCTGACGCTGCTCGCCGTCGTCGGGATCCTGATGGTCCGCCCGCAGGGTCTGTTCACCCTCAAGGTCCGGCGCTGAGGAGGCCATCCCGATGACAAGCCCCGTCCAGACCCTGTCGAAGTCGCTCACCGTGAACGACAATCCCTTCATGAAGCCGATGGAGTGGGTGAGCCTCGCGCTCCTCGCCGCCTTCATCCTCATCGTCCTGCCGGCGACCCTCGACGCGTTCCGTCTCAACCTGGTGGGCAAGTACCTCACCTACGCCTTCGTGGCGCTCGGCCTCGTCATGTGCTGGGGCTATGCCGGCATCCTGTCTCTCGGACAGGGCGTGTTCTTCGGGCTCGGCGGCTATTGCATGGCCATGTACCTGAAGCTCGAAGCCTCCAGCGTCGAGAACACCAAGATCCAGTCGACGCCGGGCATCCCGGACTTCATGGACTGGAACCAGATCACCGAACTGCCCCTGATGTGGAAGCCGTTCCAGAGTCTGCCGCTGACGCTGATCCTCGTCGTGGCCGTGCCGGTCTTCTTTGCCTTCGTGATCGGCTTCGCGATGTTCACCCGCCGGGTCGGCGGCACCTACTTCGCCATCATCACCCAGGCCATCGCCGCCATCCTGACGATCCTCATCGTCGGCCAGCAGGGCTACACCGGCGGCATCAACGGCATCACCGATCTGCGCACCCTGCACGGCTGGGACATCCGCACCGACAGCGCGAAGTTCATCCTCTACTTCCTCAATGGCGGGCTGCTCATCGGCTGCATCCTGGCGGCGCAATACGTGAAGAAGGCCAAGCTCGGGCGCATCCTCCTCGCCATGCGCGACAAGGAGGACCGGGTCCGGTTCTCGGGCTATTCCGTGGCCGGGTTCAAGGTCTTCGCCTTCTGCCTCGCGGCCGGCTTCGCCGCCATCGGTGGGGCGATGTTCACCCTGCAGGTGGGGTTCATGTCGCCGTCCTTCGTCGGCATCGTGCCCTCCATCGAGATGGTGATCTACGCCGCCGTCGGCGGGCGCCTGTCGCTGTTCGGCGCGGTCTGGGGCACGCTTCTGGTCAACTGGGCCAAGACAACCTTCTCGGAGAGCTTCCCCGAACTCTGGCTCTTCGGCCTCGGCGCACTGTTCATCGCCGTCGTCCTCGCCTTCCCCAACGGTCTCGCCGGCATCTACCGCAGCTATGTCGAGCCTCGGCTCACCCGCAAGGTGAAGGCCCTCGCGCCCGTGGGGGCGCCCGTCCCCCACGGCACCCCCGCCGAATAGGAGCGAGACCCACGATGAACGCCGCCATCCTGAGCTCGCCGATCATCGGCGAATCCCCCGACGCGAAGGACTTCCTCCTCTCGGTGGAAGCCCTCACCGTCTCCTTCGACGGCTTCAAGGCGGTGAACGACGTGTCGTTCTACGTCGATCCCAACGAGATTCGCGTCATCATCGGCCCCAACGGCGCCGGCAAGACCACGGTGCTCGACCTGATCTGCGGACGGACCAAGGCCAGCGCCGGCTCGATCAAGTTCAAGGGCCAGGAACTCACCAAGATTTCGGAGAGCGCCATCGTTCAGGCGGGCGTCGGCCGTAAGTTCCAGACGCCGTCGATCTATGACGACCTCACGGTGTTCGAGAACCTCGAGATCTCGTTCCCCCGTGGCCGCACGGTCTGGGGCGCGCTGACCTTCAAGCGCGATGCCGAAGTCCGCGACCGCATCCACGAAGTCGCGACGATGATCTTCCTGAAAGACCAGCTCAAGGAGCGGGCGGAGTTCCTGAGCCACGGCCAGAAGCAGTGGCTCGAGATCGGCATGCTGCTGATCCAGGATCCGGAACTCCTCATGCTCGACGAGCCGGTGGCCGGCATGAGCGTCGGCGAGCGCATCAAGACCGCCGAACTCCTCAACCAGATCATTGTCGGCCGCTCGGTGCTCGTCATCGAGCACGACATGAAGTTCGTCGAGGACATCGCCCACCGGGTCACCGTGCTGCACCAGGGCAAGGTGCTCTCCGAAGGCTCGATGGAGCGGGTGAAGAACGATCCGAAGGTCATCGAAGTCTATCTCGGCCACTGAACAGGACCGGCGCCATGCTTCAGACCAGTTCCGCCTCGGCCCCCCTCCCGCCGGTGACCTCCCTCGGGGGGCAACCGATGCTGGCGATCCGCGACCTCCATTCGGCCTACGGCCAGAGCGAGGTGCTGCACGGCCTCGACATCAGCATTGCGCCGGGCGAGATCGTCGCCGTGATGGGCCGCAACGGCATGGGCAAGACCACGCTGATGAAGACCCTGATGGGGATCGTTCCGGTGAAGTCCGGCACCATCACCGTCGACGGCCGGGACATCACGGCCCTCAAGAGCCACCAGCGCGTGGCGAGCGGCCTCGCCTACGTGCCGCAGGGCCGGATGATCTTCTCGGCCATGACGGTACAGGAGAATATTGAGACGGGCCTCACCGTCACCAAGGAGCGCAAGGTTCCGCAGGACCTCTACACGATGTTCCCGGTCCTGCTGGAGATGAAGGGACGACGCGGCGGCAATCTCTCCGGCGGCCAGCAGCAGCAACTCGCCATCGCGCGGGCGCTGGCCAGCCGGCCGAAGGTGCTCCTCCTCGACGAGCCGACGGAGGGCATCCAGCCCTCGATCATCCGCGAGATGGGACGGACCCTGAAGAAGATCCGCGACGAGCGCGGCCTCTCCATCGTCGTCTCGGAGCAGGTGCTGAGCTTCGCCCTCGACGTCGCCGACCGGGTGCTGGTCATCGAGAACGGCAACATCGTCCACGAGGCGATGCGGGCCGATATCGACGAGGCACAGGTCGCCCGCTTCCTCTCGGTCTGATTGCCGGGGGAGTATCCGCCCGCCGTTCCGCAACACAGCTCCAGGCAGCCCCCATGGCGGATTACGAGATCTTCGAACTCGGCGACTATGTGCTCCAATGCGGCAAGACGCTGCGCGGGGCCAAGCTCGCCTTCAAGACCTTCGGTACGCTTAACGCGGCCAAGGACAACGCCATCGTCTATCCGACCTGGTATTCGGGCCAGCACACGGAGAACGAATGGCTGATCGGGCCGGGCAAGGCTCTCGACCCCGATCAATACTTCATCATCATCCCGAACATGTTCGGCAACGGGCTCTCGTCCTCGCCGAGCAACACGCCCGCCCCCTGGGACGGGCCGCGCTTTCCCAACGTCACGGCCTACGACAACGTCGTGGCCCAGCACCGTCTGGTGACCGAGCATTTCGGCATCGAGAAGTTAGTGCTGGTGACCGGCTGGTCGATGGGTGCGCTCCAGACCTACCATTGGGGGGCGCTCTATCCCGACATGGTCCCGCGTATCCTGCCGTTTCAGGGGTCGGCCAAGTGTTCGCGGCACAATTTCGTCTTCCTCGAAGGGGCGAAAGCAGCACTTCAGGCGGACGCAGCCTTCGCGGAGGGCTGGTATACGACGCCGCCGAACAAGGGCCTGCGCGCCTTCGGCCGGGTCTATGCCGGCTGGGGCCTGTCGCAGACCTTCTACCGGATCGAGGCCGACCTGACCCATATGGGCTACGCGTCCCTGGAGGATTTCCTCGTCGGGTTCTGGGAAGGCCTGTTCTACACCCGTGACGCCAACGATCTGCTGGCCATGCTCTGGACCTGGCAGAACGGCGATATCGGCGCCAATCCGGTCTTCAAGGGCGATACCAAGGCCGCCCTCGCCGCGATCCGCGCCAAGGCGATCCTGATGCCGGCCTCCACCGACCTGTATTTCCCGCCGGAGGACAACCGGATCGAGGCGCAATCCATGCCGAACGCCGAGTTGCGGGTGATCGAGACCTGGTGGGGCCATTTCGCCGGCGGTCCCGGCACCAGCCCCGACGACATCGCCACGCTCGACGCCGCCCTGAAAGAGCTGCTCGCGAGCTGAACGCCGGGCAGCGCCGCCAAGGGCGCCGCCGGCCATCGTCCACGGCCCGCCGGATGAGCCGGCCGGCCCAAACGGGGCGCACGCCCCGGTCACGCCAGAGGGAGTCGAACAACGATGGCTGAGACCCTGATCAAGGTCGACCTGACCCAGTCGGCCTACGACAACGACATGGTCCACAACCGCTGGCACCCGGACATTCCGATGGTGGCCATGGTCAAACCCGGCGACGACTTCATCGTCGAGACTTACGACTGGACCGGCGGCTTCATCAAGAACAACGATTCCGCCGACGACGTGCGCGACATCGACCTGTCGATCGTCCACTTCCTCTCCGGCCCCATCGGCGTCGAGGGCGCCGAGCCCGGCGACCTCCTGGTGGTCGATCTGCTGGACATCGGTGCCAAGCCCGAGAGCCAGTGGGGATTCAACGGCTTCTTCTCCAAGAAGAATGGCGGTGGCTTCCTCGACGAACACTTCCCCCAGGCCCAGAAGTCGATCTGGGATTTCGAGGGCATGTTCACCAAGTCGCGCCACATCCCCGGCGTGCGCTTCCCCGGCCTGATCCATCCCGGCTTGATCGGCTGTCTGCCCGATCCGAAGATGCTGGAGACCTGGAACACCCGCGAGAAGGCACTCTACGACACCAATCCGGGCCGGGTGCCGGCGCTCGCAACCCTGCCCTTCGGCCCCACCGCCCATATGGGCCGGCTCCAGGGCGAGGCGAAGGACAAGGCTGCGGCCGAAGGCGCCCGCACGGTGCCGGGCCGCGAGCATGGCGGCAATTGCGACATCAAGGATCTATCGCGCGGCTCGAAGATCTACTTCCCCGTCTACGTACCGGGGGCGGGCCTTTCCATGGGCGATCTGCATTTCAGCCAGGGCGACGGCGAGATCACCTTCTGCGGCGCCATCGAGATGGCGGGCTGGGTCCATCTCAAGGTCAGCCTGATCAAGGACGGCATGTCGAAATACGGGATCAAGAACCCGATCTTCAAGCCGTCGCCGATGACGCCCAAATTCGACGACCACCTGATCTTCGAGGGCATCTCCGTCGACGAGTACGGCAAGCAGCATTACCTCGACGTCACCGTGGCCTACCGCCAGGCTTGCCTCAACGCCATCGAATACCTGAAGAAGTTCGGCTATTCGGGCGCCCAGGCCTACTCGATCCTCGGCACCGCCCCGGTCCAGGGCCACATTTCCGGCGTCGTCGACATCCCCAACGCCTGCGCCACGCTGTGGATTCCGACGAAGATCTTCGACTTCGACATCAATCCGGGTGCCGACGGGCCGATCAAGCATATCGACGGCTCGATCCAGATGCCGCTCTCGCCGGATCTTTGATCCACCCTCCAGCCCGGCGCGGGCCCCCTCTCCCAAACGGGAGAGGGGGCCCGTCGCGACCATGCCCGACGCGGCGATTACTTGGATCGCGCCTGATTCCCGATCGAAGAGGCCCCGATGCCCGTCTACGATTATGCCTGCGACGCCTGCGGGCCCTTCACGGTGCTGCGCCCGATGGCGCAGTTCAAGGACCCGCATGACTGCCCCGATTGCGGGTCGTCCTGCGGCCGCGCCTTCCTCACCGCGCCCAACCTCGCCTCCATGGATGCGGGACGGCGCAAGGCCCATGCGGTCAACGAGCGGAGCGCGCACGCGCCCCGCAAGTCATCGGGGCACGGGGCCGGCTGCGGCTGCTGCTCGGGGACGTCGAAAACCAAGCAACCGGCGGCCGCGAAAAGCTTCCCCAACGCGCGGCCGTGGATGATCAGCCACTGACCGCTGGGCGCCTACCCCTCTCCCCGCGTGCGGGGAGAGGGGACGCACACAACAGGAGGAACACCCCATGATGCACGGCGACATTTCCTCGAGCAACGACAGCGTCGGCGTCGCGGTCGTCAACTATAAGATGCCGCGTCTCCACACCAAGGCGGACGTCTTGGAGAACGCGCGGAAGATCGCCGACATGGTGGTGGGCATGAAGTCCGGCCTTCCCGGCATGGACCTCGTGATCTTCCCCGAATACTCCACCCACGGCATCATGTATGACAGCGGAGAGATGTACGACACCGCCTCCGCCGTGCCCGGCGAGGAGACGGCGATCTTCGCGCAAGCCTGCCGTAAGGCGAAGGTCTGGGGCGTGTTCTCGCTCACCGGCGAGCGCCACGAGGAGCATCCGAACAAGGCGCCCTACAACACCCTTATCCTGATGAACGACCAGGGCGAGATCGTGCAGAAATACCGCAAGATCATGCCCTGGACCCCGATCGAGGGCTGGTATCCGGGCGATTGCACCTATGTCTCGGACGGGCCGAAAGGCCTCAAGATCAGCCTGATCATCTGCGACGACGGCAATTATCCCGAGATCTGGCGCGACTGCGCCATGCGCGGCGCCGAACTCATCATCCGCTGCCAGGGCTACATGTATCCGGCCAAGGAGCAGCAGATCCTGATGTCGAAGGCGATGGCGTTCGCCAACAACACCTATGTGGCCGTGGCCAACGCGGCGGGTTTCGACGGCGTCTATAGCTATTTCGGCCATTCGGCGATCATCGGCTTCGACGGCCGGACGCTCGGCGAATGCGGCACCGAGGAGATGGGCATTCAATATGCCGCCCTCTCGAAATTCCTCATCCGCGATGCCCGCGCCAACATGCAGTCGGAGAACCACCTCTTCAAGCTGCTGCACCGTGGCTATACGGGCATGATCAACTCCAAGGAGAACGAGCCCGGCAAGGCCGATTGCCCCTACGATTTCTATCGCCGCTGGATCGAGGATCCCGCCGGCACCCGCGAGGCGGTCCGCGCCATCACCCGCCCCGATCTCGGCACGCCGGAATGCCCCATCGCGGGCATCCCCAACGGGGCCGAATAGGACGTCGCCAAGACGAGGCCTCGGTGAGCCCGATATGGGCCGGGCTCACCGAGCCTTGGTAGAACGAGATCAGTGGAAGCGGGTGACCGGCGCTGTCTCGATCGGCACGTCGATGCGGCAGCGCAGGCCTTCGGCGAGGAAATCGAGTTCGACCGAACCTGCGAGTTCGCGGGCGATGCCGCCGGTGATGAGGCGGGTGCCGAAGCCGCGGCGCTTGGGCTGCGCCACCGCCGGGCCGCCGCGCTCCCGCCACTCGATCTCCAGGCGGCGCCCGCCCATTCCGTCCTCGACGACGCGCCAGATCACCGACAGGCGGCCCTGGGTCCCCGACAAGGCACCGTATTTCGCGGCATTGGTGGTGAGTTCGTGGGCGGTCATCCCCAGGGCCAGGACGTAGCGCGGCGGCAGGTCGATATCGGGGCCGTCGAGCTCCATGTGGTCCGCCGAGCTGCGGTAGGGGCTGAGCTCGTTCTCGAGCACGGCCCGGAGCGGCGCGCCGGTCCAGTCGTCGCGGGTCAGGAGATCGTGGGTCTTCGACAGGGCGAGGATGCGGCCCTCCAGCTGCGCCGCCTGCCCCTCGCCGCCGCGCGATTGCCGGGCGAGGGACTGCACCGTGGCGAGGGTGTTCTTCACTCTGTGATTCAGCTCGTGCATCATCGTCACCTGCTGCTCCTGCAGGCTGCGCGTGCGTTCGAGTTCGGCCCGCAGCCCGTCCTCGTGCTTCTCCAGCCCGGCGGCCATGGCGTCGAAGGCCTGGCCGAGCTGGCCGAATTCGGAGCGGCCCGTCAGGCCCGACCGCGCGAAGAGCTGCCCTGAGCGCCAGGCGCGGGAGGCCTTCAGCAGGCGCCGCACCGGCTTGCGGATGAAGACGCGACCGCCGATGAGCGCCGCGACGATGGCGACCAGCGTCCCGAGGAAGATCAGGATCACCCCGCGCCGGGTCGCCGCGTCGATATCGGCGAAGGCGGTGTCGCGGGCGAGGCCCACGGCGACGGTCATCCCGTCGAGGGCGCCGCCGGGATGAACCACGCCGGTGATGCGGCGGACGCCATCGAGGCCGGGCATCTCGCCGACGCTGCCTTCGGTATCCGCCTTGCTCAGGTCGGACGCGAAGGCCGCCGGCATCGCCTTGCCGACCCAGGAGCCGAGGTCGGGATTCTGGACGATGATCGTACCGCTGCGGTCGGCCACCGTGACGGCGGCGTCCTTCGGCAGGCCGGCATGGGCCAGGCGATCACCGAGCCAGGCGGGATCGAAGCCGAAGATCAGCAGGCCGGAGGATTTGGCGTCGGAATCCCGGATCGGATAGGCGAATTGGATGGTGGGAACCCCGCTGCCGCGGCCGAGTACGTACTCGCCGATCACCGGCACGCCCGACACCATCGCCTTCTGGAAGTAGGTCCGGTCGCCGATGGAATAGGCGCCTTGTTCCATCCCGCGGCTGTTGCAGACCAGACGACCCTCGGCATCCGCCACGATGAGGATCGTCGCCCCCGAAAGCTTGCGGATGATCGAGCGCAGGAAGCTGGTGCAGCCCGCGGCCTCCTGATCGCGGATGAACGGAGCCTCCGCGAGGATGTCGAGGAGCTGGCGCATCCCGCCGGCGAATTGGGTGAGATCCTCCGAGACCGCGTGGGCGTTGCGCAGGGCCGAGGCCGTCACGGCATCCTCGCGGGCGCTGCGCAGGGCATGCTCGTTGAAGCTCTGGACCGCGATGGCGGGGACGAGGGCGAGCACGACCAGCGCCACGATACGGGAGGTGAGCGTCATGACGGGGGTCGGCCAAGGGGGAGGTGTCAGCCACGCGGACCCGGCTCGGCAGGCCGAATCAGCTTGGCCATATACTGTATGCCTGACTTGCCGGACCAGCCGTATCGGTAATTTGGCACGGCGCCGGGATTTCTCCGTGACGGTGAACGCTCAAACGTCCGTGTTGAGGCTGGACCAGCGCTGCGCCTGCGGCCACAACCACGCCAGTGTGACAACCCCGAGCGTGACAACCCGAGGAAGACGACATGAGCGACCGCATCACTCTCAAGGCCGGCGACGGCACCGTGGCGGTGGTCTCGTCGGCCGGTGCCGAGCCCGTCTCCTGGCAGGTGGGCGGCCGCGAGTATCTCTGGAGCGGGGATCCGGCGCATTGGAACCGGCATGCGCCCTGGCTCTTCCCGGTGGTCGGCGCCTCGTCCGGCGGCGTGGTCCGGGTGGACGGCATGGCCTATCCGATGGGCCAGCACGGCTTTGCCCGCGACCTGCCCTTCACGATCGTCTCGCAGAGCGACGACACCGTCACCCTGCGCCTCACCGAGAACGAGGCGACGCGCGCCCGCTACCCCTATTCGTTCCAGCTCGACATCACCACGCGGGTCGGCCCGGCCCATCTCGATTTCGAGGTCTGGATGGAGAATACCGATGACGTGCCGCTACCCTACGCGCTAGGCTTCCATCCGGCTTTCCCCTGGCCCTTCGCCGGTGGCGAGCGCAAGGCCGGAGGCGGCTACGCGGTGGAGTTCGAGCACCCCGAACGGGCGATGGCGCCCGAGGTGGGGGATGGCGGCCTGCTCCTGCGCCGGGAACGGCCGTTTCCCCTCGAAGGTCGCATCCTGCCCCTCGATCCGGACCTATTCGCCGAGGCCATCGTCCTGCGCGATGCGGCGAGCGCGCGGATGCGCTTCACCGCGCCCGATGGCAGCGCCATCCGCATGAACGTCTCGGATTTCCCGCATCTCGCCATCTGGACGAAGCCCACCGCGCCGTTCCTGTCCCTGGAATGCTGGACCGGTTACGCCGATTGGGCCGGCTTCGGCGGCGACCTGACCGATCGGGATTCGCAGCGCCTCATCGCCCCCGGCCAGCGTGCCCGCCACGGGGTCAGCCTCACCCTGGAAGGTCCGCGCTCATGATCCGCCCCGCTGACGAGAACGGCTTTGCGGCCGAAGCCTGGGCGCGGAACGCGCGAGCCTACGAGACCATCCGCACCATGCCGTTCAACGCGGAACTCGCCGCCGGCACCCTCGGCGAGGCCCGCTTCCGCCACTACATCCTGCAGGACGCGCATTACCTCATCGGCTTCGGACGGGCCCTGGCACTGGCCGCGGCGAAGTCGCCCGAGCCCGAGGGCATCGTGCAGTTCGCGAAAGCCGCCGAGACGGCCATTGTGGTCGAGCGCTCGCTCCATGGCGGGTTCTTCCGGGATTACGGCATCTCGGCAGAGACCTTCGCCGCCACGCCGCTGTCGCCCCCTTGCGACCACTACGTGTCCTATCTCCTCGCCACGGCCTACGGCGAACCCTACGAGGTGCTGGTCGCGGCGCTGCTGCCGTGCTTCTGGATCTATGCCGAGATCGGCACCGACATCCTGTCGCGGGCGGGCGCCGGCAATCCCTACGCCGCCTGGATCGACACCTATGCCGGCGAGGAATTCGGCACCGCCGTCGCCGAGATGATCGCGGCTACGGACGCCGCGGCGCTCGGGGTCTCGCCCTCGCTGCGGGCACGGATGCACCGCGCCTTCACCCGCGCGACGCAGCTTGAATGGATGTTCTGGGACGGGGCCTACCGCGAGGCGGCCTGGCCGGTCTAACCGTCGGCGAGCCCGCTTCCGGAACAAGGTGGCGGAACCCGCACCGGCTTCGGCACTCCCGGCTTGACGATGCGGACGATGCCGTCGCGCAGGGACAGCATGTGGCCGCGCTCCACATCGGTCCAGCACTCGTCGCGGGTGAGCGCCTTGGTGGCGATGACGGTCACCACGTCGTCGGTCCGCGTCTCCTGTGCAAAATCCACGTGCCAATCCTCGTCGATGAGGGTCGCGGTGCCGAAGGGGGCGCAGCGGGTGAGGTAGCACAGGCGCTTGCCGCAATGGGCATAGAGCGTCCGGCTGTCGCTGAGCAGCATGTTGAACACGCCGAGCCCGTGCAGCTCGGCGCAGAGTTCGGCCACCGCATTGTCGAGCCGCGCCGGGCTCGGCAGGCTGGGATAGCGCGCCTGCAGCCGGTCGAGCATCCAGCAGAAGGCGTATTCGCTATCGGTGGAGCCCACCGGCTTGAACCAGGTCAGCGGCCACTTTTTCACACCCTTGAGCTGGCCGTTATGGGCGAAGGTCCAGCGCCGTCCCCAGAGCTCGCGGCTGAACGGATGGGTGTTCTCGAGCCCGACCCGCCCGCGATTGGCCTTGCGCACATGCGCGATGACGATCCGGCTCTTGATCGCGTAGTCGCGCAGGAGCTTGGCCAGCACCGAGCGCGCGCTCGGCTCGGGCTCGTGAAAGGCACGTGCGCCGCGCCCCTCGTAGAAGGTGATGCCCCATCCGTCGGCGTGAGGCCCGGTCTCGCCGCCGCGCCGGGCGAGGCCCGCGAAGGAGAAACGGATGTCGGTGGGCACGTTCGCGCTCATGCCGAGCAATTCGCACATGGAAAATCTTGCAGCTTCTGGCGATGCGCTTGCGACGAGAAAGCGGACTATGGGGGGAGTGGGCGTCGGGAACGCCGGGGAGACACAAACCTAGGAGTGTTTGGTACGCCCGACAACCGCACCGGCGCATGTGCCGGGCGACACGACAAGATTCCTCACCGGTGGACTCGTGCCTTCCCTGCCCGGCGGCGATCCTCTAAGCCGACCTCGGATGATGGACCGTACCCGGCGCGGGCCGCCGGAGGGAAACGTCGATGGATCGTGATCCGATCGCCTTCGCCTGGAAGTCGGCGCGGACACTCCAGGTTTCCGCCATCGCCCTGACGCTGGGCATCGGCCTTCCCCTCGCTCTGTTCGCCCTGCTCTGCCTGCGCGATCTCGTGAGCGTCCTAGTCCAGGCATCGGCGCAGACCGTCCCCTTCCTCCGGATCGCCATGGAACGGCCCTGGAACGTCGCCGGTGATCCGGCCCTGGTGGCCGCCTCCGGCTGGCCCCTCCCGCCCGTTGACGTGATCCTGTGGGCGCTGACCGGCCTCGCCGCCGTCGCAATGCTCGCGGCGGCCCTGGGCTGGGTCGTGGCCCGCCTGTGTTTCTCCGCCCAGTCCCGGACGATCCGTCTCCTCAACGAGCGGGTGACCACGGCGATCCTGCATGCCCCTACGGCCGCACGGGACGAGGCCCGCAGCCTGACGCAGCATGTGGGCGCGATGCTGGCGCGGATCGACACCCTGTTCGGCCTCGGCATCGTCGTCCCGGTCACCGCTCTGGCCACCATGATCCTGGCCCTCGCCATGGCCGGCCTCGCCGCCCCGAGGCTGGTGCCGGCGGTGGCGGTGGGCCTTCTCGCCGCCGCCCTCGCCCGCATCCTGATCCTCCGCCGCACCCGCGTGCGCACGATCCTGCGCCTCAGTTCCGGTGTCTCGGCGGAACGGTTCCTCTCCGACCTCATCCGGCGGGTTCCGGCGGTGCGCGCCCATGGCGCCGAAGCCTTCGAGCGCGGCCGCCTCGCGGCCAAGGGGGCGGCGATCCGCGATGCCCTTGCGGCCGCCGAATCCTCCCTCGCCTTCGCGCGGGCGCCCTCTCTCGCTCTCGGCGTCCTCCTGCCCGCCATCATGCTGGCCGTGGCCCTGTGGCGCGGCGAGAGCGGCACCGCGCCTCCCGTGGCGCCGGGCGCCCTGGTGGCGGCCGGCGGCGGCTTCGCCCTCGCGGTCCTGGCCCTGGCGGTGACTCTGCGCCTGCGCTCGATCCACGAGGGGGTGTCCCCGGTCTTCCGCGAGCTTGCGGTGACGCTCGTGTCCCTCGAAGGTCGCGGCAGCTACAGGCCCGGCCCCTTCGCCGCCTTGCCGAAGGGCGGGGCGCTGGCCGCGTCGGGGGTCGGCGCCTACGATCCCGCCAGTGGGGAACGCCTCACCGGTGTCGACGTCACCGTGGCGATGCCTTCCCATCTGGCGATCGTGGGCGAGCGCGGCAGCGGCGCGCGGGCGCTGGCCGCCCTGCTGGCCGGCCAGCTCGAACCCACCGCGGGGTCGGTCACGTATGACGGGATCGACCTGCGCAGCCTCGATCCGGCCGAGCGGGCCAGCCACATCGCCCTGGCGGGCGCCGAGGCGATCCTGATCAAGGGCACCTTGGAGCAGAACATCCTCTATGGCGCGGCGCGCCAGGAGCGTCCCTCGGAGGCGGACCTCATCGAGGTGCTGCGCCTGACCGGGCTCGACGCCTTTGTCTATGCGCGCGGCCTCGAAGGCACGGTGGACCCGGCGGCCGAGCCGGCCGTCGCGAAGACGATCGTCGCGGCCCGCCACGCCGTGCGCGAGGCCCTGGTGGCGGACAAGGCGGCGCGGCTGGTGGAGCCGTTCGATCCCGCCCGCTACAACCATCAGGCGACGGTGGGAGAGAACATCCTGTTCGGCGAAGCCGTGGGGTCCGCCTTCTCCGGCAGCCATATCGCCGCCCATCCCTACCTGCGCGCGGTGCTGGAGGCCGAGGACCTGACCCGGCCCTTCACCGAGATCGGGCTGCAGGTGGCGCGCAGCACCATTGAGATCTTCGCCGACCTTCCGGACGATCACCCCCTTTTCGATGCGTTCTCGCTGTTCCCGGCGGCCGAGCGCGGGTTCTTCGAGGATCTCGTCAGCCGTCAGCCGGAGGCGAAGGGCTGGCGCCGGGGGCCGGCGGGCCAGCGCGACCGCAAGCGCCTGATCGGGCTGGCGCTCCGCTACAGCGAGACCCGGCACAGGTTCGGCCTGATCGACGCCGCCTTCGAGGACCGGATCGTCGCCGCACGCCATTCCTTCGCGCGGCTGATGCCGCAGAGGCTGCGCGCGAGCGTCGAGTTCTACGATCCGACCCGGCTCAACCCGGCCGCCAGCCTGGAGGAAAATCTGCTGTTCGGCCGGATCAACGGCGAGGAGGCGGGGGCCGAACAGCGCGTGCGGGCGCTGGTACGCCGGGTCCTCGTCCAGCAGCACCTCGAATCCGCCGTCTACCGGCTCGGCCTCGCCAGCCGCGTGGAGCCGGGCATGGGCGGCGGCGGGGCGAGCCTCGGGGAGAACGCCATCGGCTCGCGCGAGCGCATCGGCATCGATCTCGCCCGCTGCCTCGTGCGCAAGCCGGACATCGTGGTCATCGCCATCGCCCTCGACGACGGCAAGACCGCCGAGATCCGAGAGCGCCTGGCCAGTCTGCGCGCGGCGAGGGCCGGCCGCGGCCTGATCGTCTGCCTGCCGAGTGCCGACACTCTCGACGCGAACGACCCCTTCGGCGCGGTGCTGCATGTGGAGCGCAACACGGTGCTCGCCGCCTGATACGGCGGGGGCAAAGCAACGGACCACGCCCTTCCCCTATTGCCGCCCCATTGGGATGGGATAAGCAGGGATTCGTGCACCCTGTTGCACGGCGCCGGCGGTCAGTCGGCGCATCCCTCTCCAGGGCCGGGCATGGTCGTTCTACCCTCGCCAGTCGTACAGCGCCGCGCCGCTGCCTGGCTTCTCCTGTTCGCTCTGGCGCTCGCCGTGCCCGGCATCGCGCGGGCGCAATCGGCAAAAGCCACCGCGCCGATCCCGGCGGCGACCCTCGCGCTGATGAGCCAGAAGGGCACCAGCGCCTCGG
The DNA here is from genome assembly GCF_020662345.1 of Methylobacterium sp. W2. Classification (GTDB taxonomy): domain Bacteria; phylum Pseudomonadota; class Alphaproteobacteria; order Rhizobiales; family Beijerinckiaceae; genus Methylobacterium. The sequence goes on from NZ_VMOA01000011.1 coordinate 38,866, forward strand.
CGCCGGTCCTGTTCCGGGCCTACAAGAAGGAATCCGAGATCGAGGTCTGGAAGAAGGCCGCCAGCGGGCGCTTCGTCCACGTCAAGACCTTCCCGATCTGCCGCTGGTCGGGTCAGCTCGGCCCCAAGCGCAAGACCGGCGACCGGCAGACGCCGGAGGGGTTCTACACGGTGCCCCAGCGCCAGATGAACCCGAATTCGAGCTACTACCTCTCCTTCGATGTGGGCTATCCGAATGCCTACGACCGCGCGCAGGGCTCCACCGGCTCGGCCGTGATGGTCCACGGCGTCTGCTCGTCCATGGGGTGTTTCGCCATGACCGACCAGGTGGTCGGCGAGATCTACGCCATCGCCCGTGATGCCTTCGCCGGCGGGCAGGCGGCGTTCCAGTTCCAGTCCTTCCCGTTCCGGATGAATGCGGCGAACATGGCCCGCTACCGCACGGACCCGAACATCGCCTTCTGGCGCCAGCTCAAGGAAGGCTCGGACCGGTTCGAGGCGACGGGCGAGGAGCCCAACGTCACCGTCACCGCCGGCCGCTACGCCTTCCTCCCCTATAAGGACCCCGCCCTGGAATCCCTGGTGACGACGCGCCGGGTGCAGGAGGAGGCGCGCATCGCGAGCCTCGTGGAGGAAGGGAGTGCGGCCGTGCGCACCACCTATTCCGACGGGGCGCAGCATCCGTTCTGGGCGGCCCTCTCCGCCAAGGGCGTCTCCCTCGGCGATGTGAGCCGGCCCGAGGCCCTGGCCTATGCCGGCCAGGACGTGATCGTGATCCCGGCCCAGCGCCGCCCGATCCTCGTCGCCGAGGCGGTCTGGTCGCGTTGGATCGCGGCGGCTTCGGTTCCCGCGCTCATGCGGGTACGCGGGTTCAAGCCGGCCTACGAGCAGGCGCCGCTGCGCTTCGCCGCCCTCGTCACGCGCTACGATCAGACCCTGCCGACGATGCTCTCGGCCTCCCTCGCCGGACAGATGCTGGCCCCGACCCCACCGGCAATCGTCGAAACACTGGCGCAGCGCTAGCGCATACCGATGAGTGGGTTCCCCGCTCCCCGCACGCGGGGAGAGGATCACAGGCACCTTGTCGTGCCTGTGATAAGCGGAGCGAGGGTGAGGGGGCGAAGTCGAAGAAGACTCCCTCGGAATCGGCCCCTTCACCTCCGGCTACCGGCTCGACGCGCTCCCCGCGCGCCTCCGATGTTCACCCATCTTGCGGGCACCACGGGTCCCCTCTCCTTGGAAGGGAGACCGTCACGAGCAGGTCGACGGGGGCGATCACCCGGAAACGCTATCACTGATGCTTTGCCGTCTCAGCGCGCCGCCGCCGTCCTGGCGGATCGCGGCGGCGTTTCCGCGACGATGTGGAACGCCGCCGGGCGGCGGAACAGGAAGGCGACGGGCGTGTGGCGCACCACCCGCTCGATGGCGAGGGGCACGAGCACGGCCACGATCGTCACGACGAGGCTGGCGAGCCCGATATCGGCGATGGCGCCGGTCTTCACGATGAGCGTCCGCGTGGCCGCCATGGGCAGGAAGAACGCAAGGTAGATCACGATCGAGCGCTCGCCGCAGGCTCTGAGCGCCGACGTCACCGGGCCGCCGGCGAGGGTGAGGAGTGCGCCCGTGGCCACGATGGCGAGTGCCCCGGCGCCGCCGAGGGCGAGGCTGACGAGGGGCAGGCTCGCCAGGGTCGGAAAGGTGTCGTGGCCGGTGGCGGTGAAGGCCAACAGTCCGTTCACCACGGCCCAGGCCGCGAGGCCGCCGAGCGCGGTGAGGGGGCGGCTCTGGACGAGGCCGGCGAACCGGAAGATCCGGGCCGCGAACAGGTAGCCGGCGACGAACCAGACGTAGCGGCCGCAGAACTCGGTGACGAGATCCGAATATCCGTCGAGGGGAAGGCTCTGGAGCAGGGCGGCCCCACCGAGGAGAAGCGCCGGATGCAGGCCCCGCAGGAGCTTCGTCAGCACCGAGAACACGGCGAGCAGGTAGATGAACCAGAGGGTGGAATAGGGCTCCACCAGAGCGTGGGCGAGATGGGCGAGAAAAGCCCCCGGCCCGGCGCCGTCGACGATCTGGCCGTATTTCACCGCCGATTGGATGAAGACCCAGAGCAGGTAGAAGTAAGCGAAATGGACGACCCGCCGGTCGGCGAAGAGGCGCCAGTCCCGATCGATCACCCGCCCGACGAACAGGCCCGACAGGAGGAAGAAATCGGGGATGCGGAACGGCTTGGCGAAGGCGACCACGGTGTGGAGGAAGCCCTCGCCACCCATCTCGTTGCCGGTGCCGAGGGTCGAGTGCATCATCACCACGAGGACGATGCACAACCCCTTGGCGACATCGACCCAGGCCAGTCTCAGGGCCTCCTCGGCGCCGGGGCCTGGGATCTGGGTCGCTGGCGCCAAAGCTGCACTCCGTCGCTATCCGGGGACGAGCATGGCCGATCCGAGGTTAACGCCGGCTGCCGCTGATGCGGTTGTCCTTGATCCATGGCGAATGCCCGGTCAACGCAAGGGCTCGGATGCCGGGCAGTCCCCTCCCTCAGAAGTCGAGGGAGGCCGACAGAATGAAGGTCCGGGGCGATGCGACGGTCACGAAGGTGCCCGTCGTGAGCCAGTACCGGTTGTCGGCCACGTTCTCGACATTGAACCGGAAGGTGATGGGCCGGTCATAGACCAGCGTCGCGTAGCGAAGGCCGAGATCGACCCGGGTCCAGTCGGGGAAGCGCAAGGTGTTGGCGTCGGTGAGGTACGAGCCGGACGAGTAGATCACCCGGCCGTTGAGGGAGAGGCCCCGCACCCAGGGCGTATCCCATTCGAGGCCGGCGGAGACGGTGAGATCGGACACGCCGGCGGCGTCGTTCCCCCGCCGCAGCGGATCAATCGGCTTGGTCAGTTCGGGGCGCAGGAAGGTCGCGCTCGCGAACCCGCGCAGGCTGGGCGCGATGGCGCCGTAGGCCGACAGTTCCAGGCCCTGGTTGCGCTGCTCGCCATTGTAGGCCTGGGCACCGGAGGCGGTCTGGACCAGATCGGGCCGGCTGATCTGGAAGAGGGCGGCCGTGGTCGTGATGGTCCCCCAATCGACCTTGATCCCGACTTCCTGCTGATCCGACTGGTAGGGGCTGAGGATCGCGCCCGTGTTGCTGAAGCCGGGACCGACGATGGTGCCCGCGGTCAACCCCTCGGCGTAGTTCGCGTAGAGGGACACGTTCTGCCAGGGCTTGATGACGATGCCCGCGAGGGGCGACGTGGCATTGGCGTCGTATTCGCTCGTCCGTGCCTGGGTCACGGTGTCGAAGCTCTTCTGGTTCACCATCTGGTAGCGGACGCCCGCGGTGAGCAGGAGCCGGTCATCGAAGGCCGACATCGTGTCGACGACGGCGACGCTCGTCAGCGACGTGTCCGCATAGCGTTGGGGATTGAGGCGCGCCCCGGTGACCACGGGAAGCGGCGCCGGCCGGTAGATGTTCGACGGCACCGACTCACCCGGTGTGTTCGAGACATAGGCGAAGCCGTCCTCGCGGTTGAACCCCGTGAAGACGAGGTTCAGCGAGTGGTTGATGGGGCCTGTGTCGAACCGGGCTTTCACGCCGGCATTGCCGCTGATCGTGCTGCTGTCGGAATCGTAAAAGGCGTTGATGAGCCGGAAGTTGCCCAGGGCATCGACCCCGTTCGAGATGCCGAAGACGCGGGTATCCGGAAAGGTCTGCTGATTGGAGCCGGCGCGATAACCGATCCCGCCATAGGCGGTCAGCCAATCCGTGAGGTCGTATTCCACGAAGGAGGCGACGGTGTTGTCGCGCTGCTTGAGCAGCGTCCCTGGAAACCAGTTGCTCCGGGCATTGGGTGGCTGGGGAATGAAGGGGATATCCGATTGCAGGGTCAGCTGCGGCCGGAAGTTCTTGGTGTCGTCGTTCTGGGAGATGATATCGAGGGCCCAGCGCAGGCGCTCGCCGCGATAATCGAGGGAGAGGGCGCCGATACCGCTCTGAACGTCGCCTCCGTTGATCGAGGCCTCGCCGGTCCGGCCCAGGCCGTTGAAGCGGATGCCCCATTCCTTGTTCTCGCCGGCGCGGGTGCCCGCATCGACATGGACGCCGAAATTGCCGTCGCTGATGAATTGCGGCGTGACACGCACGAAGGGGATATCGAGCGCGCGCTTGGTCACGATGTTGATGCTGCCGCCGACGCTCCCGCCCGGCGGGATGCCGTACATGAAGGCGCCGGGCCCTTTGAGCAGCTCGATGCGCTCGATGTACTGCGCCGCCACGCGGTTGGAGGGAACCAGTCCGTACAGGCCGTTCAAGCCTACATCCTGTGACTGAACGGGAAAGCCGCGGATCTGGAACGTGTCGTCGAACCCGTTGCTGCCCGTCGTCAGGCGCACCGAGGAATCGTTGATGAGCGTATCGGCGACGGTGCGCGCCTGCTGATCCTGGATCACCTGCTGGGTGAAGTTGACGGTGCTGAAGGGCGTGTTCAGCACATCCCTGGTGCCGAGGATCCCAAGGGATCCGCCGCGCGCGACCTGTCCGCCGGCATAGGGCGGCGGCAGGTCTCCCAGGCGCCCCGACCCCGAACTGCCCCGGCCCGCGCCGCCGGCCGAGGCTTCCACCGACAACTCGTCCAGCCGCACCGCGGTCTGCGCCCAGGCGCTCGATGACGATCCCATCCAAGCGAGACCGAGCGAGGCGGCGCCGATGGCGGAGTAACTCAGGGTTGTTGCCAGTGTCGAGACGCGCTTACGCACCGTTGCATTCCTGTTGTTGCGACAGGCATGCGAGCTTTCGGCTCGTAGCCAGCGCATCGATGATTCAAATATTTTGGGATCGACTTCGTGTATACGAAATTGAATAATTTATTACATGAATTTCAGCAAGAACTTGGGAATCGTTGCTCGGGCATCGTGCTTCCAGGGCAACAAAGCCGAATTGTTCTAAAGAAAAACAGCTGATCTCTTGAGGTGACCACCACATGCCCGGAAACCGGGCAGGGGCGATCGTCGAAGCGGATGGCGGGCCCGGGATAGGGGGCGTCAGGAAACCTTGCGGCGCGAGAGCTTGCGCGACCGCGTCATCCGCGTGGCGGCGTGGAAATCGTCCGGCTTGGTACGCACCCAGGCGAGGAAGCCGCTGATCTCGGGATCGGCCCGCAGAACCTCGATGTCGGCGAGGCGGCGAGCGATCTCGGCCTCGCTGTAGCGGGCATGGATCGCCGAATGGCAGATCTGGTGCAGGCGGACGGTGCCGGCTTTCGCGCCGCCCTTCAGCTTGGGCGTGAGGTGATGCAGGCTCGATTTGGCGCGCGGCGGGATCGGCCTTTCGCAGAGCGGGCAGATCGCGGGACCGGCGGGCCGGTCCGCATTCCCCTCGTCCTCCCGCCATTGCCGGTCGCGTCGTCCCAAATCCCCGTCTCCCGTCCTGCCGGTATCAACGCGGCATTGCCGGAATGGGCTCGGCGCTCCTGACGGGACGGAACGTCGCTTCCGCCTCCGCGTCGCGCTGGCCGAGGAGCGAGACGTGGTCGCCCGGCACGGCGACGAATTGCGCCCTCGGTCCGGCCATGGCCGCGAGGTCGCGCCCATGTGCCACCGGAATCACGGGATCGTTGGTGCCGTGGACGATGAGGATGCGCCCGGCCGCTTCGCCGATGCGGCGATCCGAGCGCCAGGTATCGCGCAGGAGCAGCCCGGGCAGCAGAGGGGAGTGTTCGCCGACGAGGCGGGCGAGGGAGACGAACGGCGCTTCGAGATAGAGGCCGAGATGCGGCGCGCGCGCGGCCACGGCGACAGCCACCGCCGCCCCCATGGAATGGCCGTGGAGCAGGATCGGCGCACCGGGGGCGCGGTGGGAAACAAAGCGGTCGGCGGCCATCCCGTCCTCAATGAGACCCGCCTCGCTCGGGGAGCCGGTCGAGCCCGGATAGCCGCCATAGGCGATGGCGAGGCTGCCCCAGCCGGCGTCGCGCCAAACCCCGCTCGAGAATCGCGCGGCATGCGGCTCGGGCAGCGAGCCGTTGCCGTGGAAGGTCAGCACCACCCCGCGTCCGGGTTCGGGCGCCCGCCACAGGCCGTAGAGTCGGCGGCCATCGGCCGTTGTCACCGTGACCGCCTCCGTCCCGGCCGGCACCCGGCGTTCGCCCTCGCCGAGGCCGGCCCGGAAGGCGCCCGGATAGATGAGATGGCGCTGGAACAGATACAGGGCGCCGAGGACCGAGGCGGAGAGCCCAAGAGCCAGGAGCAGGATGACGCGGAGGAGGATCATTCGCGGTCGGCTTGGTTCATGGAAGTATGGAAGAGAAGGGCGGTCGGGGGCGGCGCGCTGTTGAGACCACCACGTGATCGTGTCATGCGCACGAAGCTCCCGCGATGCGACGGTGCCGCGCGCAGGACTGCGAGCGCATGAGGCGTTCGAGAATGGCGGAATCGGGGAGCGCCACCGGCCGCCGCCCGTCTTTCGGTCCGAGGCTCCATCGGGGGTGAGATGTCGTCAGAGCTTCCGCCAAGCCAGGTTCGCGCCGCCACCGTGCCGGTCGGCCCCAGCGCGAACTTCCTGCTCATCGCCCTGATCTTCCTCGGGACCGGCCTCGCCATCGGCACCGGCGCCGTGGAGGGCTCGGGTGTGGCGTTCGTCTTCGTGATGGCCGGCTGGCTGCTCAGCCTGTGCCTGCACGAATTCGGGCATGCCTTCGTCGCCTGGAAAGGGGGCGATGCGGACATCCCGCAGAGCGGCTATCTCACCCTGGATCCGCGGCTTTATGCGGACGCGATCTCCTCCATCGTCCTGCCGCTGCTGTTCACGATCCTCGGAGGGATCGGGTTTCCCGGCGGGCGGGTGTTCGTGAACACCCGCCTGTTGCGGAGCAAGGTCTGGATCTCTGCCGTGGCGGCGGCCGGCCCGGCGATGAACGGTCTCGTCCTCCTCGCGCTGGCCCTTCTCTATTCCCTCACGGGTGGGGAATCCGACACGCTCCGCGCGGTGCTGGCCGTCTCCGCCCTGTTCCAGGGTACCGCCATCCTCCTCAACCTGATGCCGCTTCCGGGCCTTGACGGCTACGGCATTCTCCAGCCCTGGCTGCCCGAGCCGGTGCGCCGCGTCACCGATCAGGTTGCCTTGCACGTCAACCTGATCCTGGCGGGCCTCTTCCTGTTCTCCAGCGCCTTCGGCCCGGCGGTGTTCCGCGTCAGCCTCTGGATCATCGGCCTCCTCGGCATCGAGATCGTGGATGCGCGCGTCGGCTACGGCCTGATCCGTCTCTGGTAAGGCGTCCGCACCCGGCCTATGAGGCAGGAAGGGCGGCGCGGCCCACGGAGATGGCAATGGCCCTGAAGACGACGTTCGTGGTCCAGACCTTCGTGATCAAGCGCAAGCGCCTCGTGCCCGGCGACCGCGAGATCACGCCCACCGAAAGCGGCGCGTTGAAGAAGGCGGAGGCCATGTCCGGCCGCATGCCCGGCACCGCCGCCCTGAAGGTGGTGGCCGACGACGAGACCGGCGAACTCGAGAGCGCGACGATCCTCGGCCAGTTCGGCGAGGTCCCCGACGATTTTGCCGAGAGCCTCACCGGAGGCTGACGCGACGGCGCGCGTGAAAACCGCGCAGGCTGGCGCCATCGGCAACGCATCCCCCGTTCGTGCGTAGGCTTGGAGACTTATCCAGACCTCGCAGTGACCGGAAACCCCCGCCGATGAAACACAAGCCCCTGCGCGAGCAGGTGATCGTCATCACGGGCGCGTCGAGCGGCATCGGCCTCGCCACTGCCCGCATGGCGGCCGAGCGGGGCGCGCGCGTCGTCCTCGCCGCACGGAGCGGGGATGTCCTCGCCAAACTCGGCGAGGAACTCGGAGGCCCCGGCCGGGCCGTTTCCGTCGTTGCCGATGTGGGACGCCGCGAGGATGTCCAGACCATCGCCGACACCGCCATCGCCACCTTCGGCGGTTTCGACACCTGGGTGAACGTCGCCGGCCTCACCGTCTATGGGCCGCTCTCGGAAATCACCCAGGAGGACCACGAACGCCTCATCCAAACGAACCTCTGGGGCACGGTGAACGGGTCCCTGATCGCAGTGAAGCACCTGCGCCGGCGCGGGGGGGCGCTCATCAATGTCGGGAGCATCGCCTCGGACCTCGCCTTTCCGTTCCAGGGCCTCTACGCGACCTCGAAACACGCGGTGAAGGGCTTCACCGATACGCTGCGGATGGAGCTGATCGCGGAGGATGCGCCGGTCTCCGTCACGCTGATCAAACCCGCTTCCATCGATACCCCGCTCCCCGACCGCGCCCGCAACTACATGGACCGGCGGCCGACCCTGCCGCCGCCGATCTACCCGCCGGAGGAGGTCGCCAACGCCATCCTTCACGCAGCGGAGCACGGACAGCGCGACATCATCGTCGGCGGCGGCGGCAAGCTGTTCGTCATGGGCAAGGAATTCGCCCCCGGCGCCTACGACCAACTGGCCTCCGCCATCATCGCGCTCCAGAAGCGATCCGAGCCGGCAGAGCATTCCGAGGGGGCCCTGCATGCTCCGCGCGACGCGGGCGAGGTCAGGGGCTCTCCACCGTTTCCCGTCATGCGATCAAGCGCCTATACCCGGGCGACCCTGCATCCCCTTGTGACCTTGAGCGCAGTGGCGAGCCTCGCCGCCACCGCTGCCCTTCTTCTCGGCCGCAAGCCGTCCCCGCGAAGGCGGTCCTGAGATGGCGGAAGTGATCGACGGCCAGTCCCGGCGGGATGCGTCTTCCCCACCGGTGCCGGTCCGGGCGGATATGCCGCCGCGCCGCTTCCTCGACATCCCGGACGGGCCGCGGATCGCCTATGTGGAGGCAGGGTCGGGTCCGGACCTGATCCTCGTCCACGGCGCGCTGATGACCCTGGACGACATGTGGCTCGGCCCGATGGAGGCACTGTCGCGGCATTTCCGCGTGGTTGCCATCGACCGGCCCGGTCATGGCGAGAGCGAGCATATCCGCCTGAGCGATGCGTCGGTCTGGCGGCAGGCCGAGATCGTCCGTGAGGTCTCGCAGGGCTTGGGGCTCCGGCGTCCGCTCCTCGTCGGCCATTCCTTCGGCGGGGCCGTCTGCCTGGCCTTCGGCATGGCCTATCCCGACGAGGCGGGCGGCGTGGTCGCCATCTCGCCGATCTGCTTTCCCGAGCTTCGCCTCGAGCAGGTCCTGTTCGGTCCACGCGCCAGCCCGATGGGCGGGGACGCGCTGTCGCGGATGCTCGCCGGCAGCGACGCGCTGCTGATGCCGTTGCTGTGGCGGGCCATGTTCCTACCGCAGCCGATGCCGGCGCGTTTTGCCGCCGAGTTCCCCTTTGGCCTCGCGGGCCAGTCCCGGCGCCTCGTCGCCGATGGCGAGAACGCCAACATGCTGTGGAGCGACCTGTCCCGCAGCGCGCTCACCTACGCGACCTGCCGCGTCCCCGTGGCCATCCTGTGCGGCAGCGCCGACATCGTCACCAACCCGCTGATGCACGGGCGGCAGGCCGCACGCCTGATCCCGGACGCGACCTTCCGATGGCTGCATGGCCTCGGCCACATGCTCCATCACTTCGCTGGCGAGGCCGTCGTTGACGCAGCGATCGAGATCGACCGGCGGCGCGCCAGCCGCGCTTGAGGCCGGCCGTGGTCCGACTATGGCGCTCTCATTCGGTGCGTTCGACGGGTGCCCCCTCGACTTCGCTGAGCGGGACCGTCTCCCCGTCGAGCCCGTTCAGGAACGGCGCGGCCGCCTCGGCCGCCGCCATCTCGATGGCGCGGTAAGCGCGGACCAATTCGGTGCCGGATGCCGTCAGGCGCGCGCCGCCGCCGCTCCTGCCGCCGATCTGGACCTCCACCACCGGCCGGCCGAAGCCGGCGTTCAGTGCCTCGGTGAGGGTCCAAGCCCGCCTGTAGGACATGCCGATGGCCCGGCCCGCCGCCGAGATCGAGCCATGCTCGGCGATCATTTCGAGGAGCTGGATCTTGCCGGGACCGACGCGGTTGCCGGGGCCGAGATCGATCCGGATGCTCAACCTCGCCATCTGCCCGCCTCCCGCCCGCCCGACACCCCGGACCCGTTCCGATGAGGGGGCGACGATAGGCCGAATGGCCGGGCATTTCGACCGCGCGCACCGGGCGGGCGATCCTTGAGTGATCGATATGTCTGGATGTATATAGCGCTATGCCGGGCTATCGTCATCCTCGTGGCCGCCTGACGGTTTTACCCCACTGCATGCCTTCGGAAGACCATTCATGATGTCCACGTCCCTCCGTGCCCTCGTCCTCGCCGGCTTCGTCGCCCTGGCGCCTGTTATCCTCGCTCCCGCCGCCCGAGCCGCCGAGACGGTTACGGTGTTCGCGGCGGCGAGCCTGAAGAACGCCCTCGACAATGCCGGCAAAGCTTTCACGGCCAAGAGCGGCGTCGAGGTGAAGGCGAGCTACGCCGCCTCCTCGGCCCTGGCGCGGCAGATCGAATCCGGCGCACCGGCCGACCTGTTCGCTTCGGCCGATCTCGAATGGATGGATGATCTCGGAAAAAAGAGCCTGATCCGCCCCGAGAGCCGGGTGAATCTCCTTGGCAACCGCATCGTCGTCATCGCCCCGAAGGATGCCGGGACCGCCGCCGTGCCGTTCACCGCCGAGGGCTTCGCCGCCGCCCTCGGACCCGACGGGCGTCTCGCCACCGGCGAGGTCAATTCGGTGCCCATCGGCAAATACGCGAAAGCCGCCTTCGAGAAGCTCGGCCTTTGGGGAGGCCTACAGCCACGCCTCGCCCAGGCCGACAACGTGCGGGCCGCTTTGCTGCTGGTCTCGCGCGGGGAAGCGCCGCTCGGCGTGGTCTACGAGAGCGACGCCAGGTCCGATCCGGGGGTGAAGGTGGTGGGCGTGTTTCCGGCGGACAGCCATCCCCCGGTGGTATACCCGTTCGCCGTCACGGCCGAGGCCAAGGGGGAGGGCGCCGCCAAGCTCCTCGACTTCCTGAAGAGCGCAGAGGCGAGGCCCTTCTTCGAAGCCCAAGGCTTCACCATCCTCGGCGCCAATTCCGCACGGTAAAAAGGAAACACCATGAAGATCAGCGCGCGCAACACCCTCAAGGGCAAGATCGTCGCCGTCGAGAAGGGCGCCACCACCGCCCATGTGAAGATCGAGATCGCCGACGGCACCGTCGTCACCGCCTCGATCACCAACGAATCGGTGGATGCGCTCGACCTTACCGTGGGCGGCGAAGCCTATGCCGTCGTCAAATCCTCCGACGTGATGATCGCCGTCGATTGAAGAGTTGCGGGAGGCATCGTCCCCACCGGGGCGTTGCCTCCCGACCGATCGGGGATCCTCATCCCAGCGACCAGAGCCGTTCACCGCTGAAGCGCACCGCCAGTCCGCGCGTGACGAGGCGCTACCTCCACCGAAGATCGAGGCCGTTCAGGCCGGGCCGGGGAGAGAAGTGAAAATTCACTCTCCCAATGCGCTCGTCGCCAAAGACTTTGCGCCGATCTACCCTGAAAATCGAAAATCCATTCCGTTGACAGAGACTGTAAGTGCCTCATGATACGAGGGCAATCTTGAATAGTTTCTGTGCGTGACCGATCAGTATTGAGAAAGTCTGTCGGTTCTGTTGTGATCGACTGCCTCGACACTTCTGTCGCGGTCTGGTTCACGCCGTTCCTTTGGAGCGGCGATCGGCCTCCCATGGCCTGTCCGGAGCTCACGCCGACCCGACGTCCAACGGAGCTGTCCCATGTCCAATCCGAGCACGTCCAATCCGAGCACGACGACAACGCGCCCTGCCGCCTCGCTTCACCCCGAGACCCTCGCCCTGCATGCCGGCTGGCGCGCCGATCCGACCACGGGCTCGGTGGCGGTGCCGATCCACCAGACCACCTCGTTCCAGTTCCGTGACACGGCCCATGCCGAGAACCTGTTCGCCCTGAAGGAACTCGGCCATCTGTACACCCGCGTGACCAACCCCACCGTCGACGTGCTGGAGCAGCGCCTCGCCGCCCTCGAAGGCGGGGCGGCGGCCCTGGCCCTGGCTTCCGGGCAGGCCGCCTCGGCCCTGTCGGTGCAGAACCTCGCGCGGGTGGGCGACAACATCGTCGCCTCCACCGACCTTTATGGCGGCACCTGGAACTTGTTCGCGAATACGCTCCCCGAGCAGGGGATCGAAGTCCGCTTCGTCGATCCGGCCGACCCGGAGAATTTCCGCCGCGCCACCGACGATCGCACCCGCGCCTATTACGGCGAGACGCTGGCCAACCCGAAACTCGCCGTCTTCCCCATCGCGGAGGTGGCCGAGATCGGCCGGAGCTTCGGCATCCCGCTCATCGTCGACAATACGGCGGCGCCGCTCCTGGCGCGCCCGTTCGACCACGGCGCCGCCATCGTGGTCTATTCCACCACCAAGTATCTCGGCGGCCACGGCATCGCCATCGGCGGGGCGATCATCGATGGCGGGCGGTTCGACTGGTCGGCCAACCCTGAGCGCCAGCCCGCCCTCAACACCCCCGATCCGAGCTATCACGGCGCGGTCTGGACCGAGGCCGCCAAGCCCCTCGGCCCCATCGCCTATATCCTGCGCGCCCGGGTCCGGCTGCTGCGCGACCTCGGCCCGTCGGTCTCGCCATTCAACGCCTTCCTGACTCTGCAGGGGCTGGAGACCCTGGCCCTGCGCATCGAGCGCCACAGCCGCAACGCGCAGGCGGTGGTCGACTATCTCGCGGCCCGGCCGGAAATCGAGCGGGTCATCCATCCCTCGCACGCCACCGGCAGGGCGCGGGAGCGGGCGGAGAGATATCTCAAAGGCGGCTATGGCGGCCTCGTCGGGTTCGAACTCGTCGCCGGGCGCGAAGCCGGCCGGCGCTTCATCGAGGCCCTGTCGCTGTTCTATCACGTGGCCAATATCGGCGATGCGCGCAGCCTCGCCATCCATCCGGCCACCACCACCCACGCGCAGCTCTCCCCCGAGGACCAGCGCGCCACCGGCGTGTCCGACGGCTATGTCCGCCTCTCCATCGGCCTCGAACATATCGACGACATCCTGGCCGATCTCGATCAGGCGCTGGCCTCGGTCGGCTCCTTCGCGAAGGCCGCCTGACCGTGGCGGCCTCCCCTCTGGCTTCATGGACAGCGCCCGAATCCGGTGCTCAAGCCGCCTCGATTCCCCGTCTCGACCTGCGCCGCCTGGATGCCGGACCGGCCGAGCGGGAGGCCTTCCTCGCCGAACTGCGCGCCGCCGCCCGCGATGTCGGCTTCTTCCACCTCGTCGGCCACGGTATCGCGGCGGCGGAGATCGCGCAGGTCCAAGCCCTGGCCCGTCGCTTCTTCGTCCTGCCTCTCCCGGAGAAGCAGGCCGTGGCGATGGTGCGCTCGCCGCATTTTCGCGGCTACACAGCGGCCGGCCGCGAGATCACGCGGGGCGCGCCGGATTGGCGCGAGCAATTCGATGTCGGCGCCGAGCGCGAAGCCCTGCCGCAAACCGCCGCTTCGCCCCCCTGGACCCGGCTGCAGGGGCCGAACCAATGGCCCGTCGGCCTGCCGGAACTCCGCGTCGGCCTGCTGCGCTGGCAGGCGGCGGTGACGCAGCTCGGCATCCGCCTGCTGCGCGCCTTCGCCCTCGCTTTGGGGCAGCCGGAGGATGTGTTCGCCCCGATCTACCAGGGCGCGCCGAACCAGCACATCAAGATCATCCGTTATCCCGGCCGCGAGGCCACGCAGGGGGACCAGGGCGTCGGCGCCCACAAGGACAGCGGCTTCCTGACCCTGCTGATCCAGGACGGGCTGGGCGGCCTCGAAGTCGAGGGGCCGGATGGCTGGATCGCGGCCGAGCCGGTGGAGGGGAGCTTCGTCGTCAATATCGGCGAGCTGCTCGAACTCGCCTCCAACGGCTATCTGCGTGCCACGATCCACCGGGTCGTCACCCCGCCGGCGGGGCGCGACCGCCTCTCCGTGGCGTTTTTCCTCGGCGCCCGCCACGACGCCACGGTGCCTCTCCTCGACCTGCCGGCCGATCTCGCCGCGGAGGCGCGCGGGCCGGCGAGCGACCCCGGCAACCCGCTCTTCCACGAGGTCGGCCGCAACTACCTCAAGGGCCGCCTGCGTTCCCATCCCGATGTGGCGGCGCGGTTCTACGGCGACCTCGCCGTGACGGGGGCCGCATGAGCGGCGGCCCCCGGCGTGTGATGTCCGGCCTGCTGAACGCGTTCCTGCGCGGTCCGCCCTGGCACGACGATGGTCCGCGCGGCATTCCCGACGCCGCTCATCTCGGCGGTGTCGCCGCCATGTTCAGCCACGCCACCTTCCTCAGCGAGGTTTCCCCTCCATGGCCGCCGACATCGCCGTCTCCGACCCGGAGCCCCAGGCCTATCGAGACATCCGCGCGGCCAACGCGCGCTATGCGGAGAGTTTCGACAAGGGCGACCTCGCCCTTCCGCCGGCCCGCCGGTTCGCCATCCTGACCTGCATGGATGCGCGCCTCGATCCGGCGAAATATGCCGGCCTCGGCGAAGGCGACGCCCATGTCATCCGCAATGCCGGCGGACGGGCCAGCGGCGACGCGATCCGCTCCCTGGTGATCTCGCACAAGCTCCTCGGCACCGAAGCGTTCTTCGTGATCCACCACACCGATTGCGGGATGGAGCTGTTCACCGATGCCGTCATCGGCGATCTCCTCGCCGACAATCTCGACACCGCGCGCTTCGACGGCACGGAATGGTCGAACCCGCATCATGGCGGTGGCTCGCCCGCCGGCTATGCCATCGACTGGCTGACCATCCCCGAACAAAGCCATGCCGTGACCTCCGACGTCCGGCGCATCCGCGCGCATCCCCTCGTGCCGAGCCGCATCCCGATCTTCGGTTTCGTCTACGACGTCGCCACGGGGCTCCTGAACGAGATCGCCGCAGCCAGCGAGGCCGGCCGGCCCACGCCGCCGCTCCATCTCGGGTAGGGCGCTGCCATGAGACGGACCCTATGGCCGATCCGCGCCCGCTCCCGTCGGATGCTGCAGCGCAGGCTGCGGAGGGCGAGGGCGTTCCACCCGGCCCTGTTGCGCCAGCGAGCCAGGCTCCCGGCCGATGCGTCGGCTGACGAAACAGCTTCGGAATAGATGCGTCCCGCTCAGAGCCTTTTTGATTGAATGTTTCAGCGGATGCTCATGCCAAAGTAGATCGTCTGCCAAAGTCGATCATCCAAGCAGACCTCCTCATCCTGACGCGCCCGCGTCAGCGGGCCTCGAAGGAGGCCTCCCGTTGACGCGCGATCCCTGGAGCCCTCCTTCGAGGCCGCTACGCGGCACCTCAGGATGAGGTAACGCCTTGGAAAACAACTCAAACAAGCTCTCAGCCGGGCGCGCCCGCTGCCGGGATCGCGGCGATGCCGGCCGAGGCGGCCCAGGCCGTGAGGTCGGATTTCCGGATCGCCTCCGCCATCAGGTCGGGGAACAGGTCCGGCGTGCAGGCGAAGGCGGGCACGCCCAAAGCGGCGAGCCGGCCCGCCAGCGCCCGGTCGTAGGACGGCGCGCCCTCGTCGGACAGGGCCAGCAGCGCCACCACCTGCACGCCCGAGGCCACCATCCGCTGTGCGCGCGCCAGGAGCCCGGCCTCGACGCCACCCTCGTAGAGGTCGGAAATCAGGACCAGGATCGTGTCCTCGGGGCGGGTGATCCGGGATTCGCAATAGCCCATCGCCCGGTTGATGTCGGTGCCGCCGCCGAGCTGGACCGAGAACAGCACCTCGACCGGGTCTTCCAGCTCGTCGGAGAGGTCCACCACCTCGGTGTCGAACACCACGAGGCGGGTGGTCACCGCCGGGAGTGACGCCATCACCGCGCCGAAGATGCTCGAGTAGACGACCGAACTCGCCATCGAGCCGGATTGGTCGATGCACAGGATCACGTCCTTAAGGCTGGCGCGCTGGCGCCGGCCGTGGCCGAACCGGGTCTCGGGGATGATGGTGCGGTACTCGGCTTGGTAATGGCGCAGGTTGGCCCGGATGGTGCGGTTCCAGTCGATCTCCGCATGGCGCGGGCGCCGGTTCACGCTGGCGCGGTCGATGGCCCCGGTCACCGCCTGGCGCAGGGGCTCTTCGAGCTTGCGCATCAGGGCCTCGACGACCTTGCGCACCACGAGGCGGGCCGTGTCCTTGGTCTTGCCGCCCAGCAGCCCGCGTAGGGAGATCAGGGTCGAGACGAGGGCGACGTCGGGGACCACCGCCTCCAGCATCTCGGGCTCGGTGAGCATGCGCTTGAGGTCGAGGCGCTCGAAAGCATCGCGCTGCATCACCTGCACCACGGAGGCCGGGAAATAGTCGCGGATATCGCCGAGCCAGCGCGGCACGGAGGGGGACGAGGCGCCGAGCCCGCCCTTCCGGTCGGAATCGTAGAGGGCGCCGAGCGCCCGGTCGATGCCGACATCGCGGCCCGACAGGCCGCAGCCGGTGCCGTCCGCCGCGCCCCCGCCGAGGACGAGGCGCCAGCGGCGCAGGCGCTCGGTGTCGCTCATGGCGTGTCCTCCGTCGTCTCGTTCTCCACAGGCGCCAGGAGGAGGCGCAGGATCGGCAGCACCCTGGCGGCGCGTTCGGCATCCAGGATGCGGGCGGATTCCCCTCCTTCGGAAAAACCGGCCCGATGGCGGTTCAAAGCCTCGCCGATGGCGCGTCGCTCGCCCTGAGAAATCGTCGCGAAGGTGCGTCGCAACAGGGGGAGCAATTCGGCAAAGAGCGTCCCGTCGAGGCCGGAGAGCCATTCGTCGAGGACCGCGAGCAGGGTGCCGCCGTGGACCAGGACCGTGCCGCTCTCCTCCAGGAAACCCTCGATCCAGGCGGCGGCCGCCATCGTGCCGGAGGCCCGGGACAAAGCGAGGCGAAGCCGATCTCCGGCCTGCTCCGCCGTGAGGGCCCGGTCGTCGAACAGCAGCCGCACGGCGCGTCCGACGACGCGGCCATGCACATGGGTCTGGTCGGCCAGGCCGCGAAGGGCCTCCTGCCAGACCGCCTTCAAGTCGGGCTCCTCCAAGAGGGAGATCGCGGCGTGGACGCCCATGATCCGCCGCATGGCCGACGCGGCGGCCTCGTCGTCAAGGCTCTGGCAGGCCGCCGTCAGCCCGGCGGCGGCGCGGGGCACGAGCCCGCGCACCACGCCGAGCACCGGCCCCGTATCGGAGGAGCGCACGGACCCGTAGCGCGCCAGTTCGGCGAGCGGGGGCAGCGCCTCCATAAGGTCGAACACGTCCGCCGAGACGGCGGCGCGGTCGTTGAGGGCGTGGATCACATCCTCCCCGGCTCCGGCGAGATCGGCGTCGAGGAGCGTGCCGATGAGGCCGGCCAGTTCCGCGACGCGGGTCGCCTCGCGAGCCCGCCTCCGAACCCGGCTGGCAGCGGCCTCGGCCACCGTGCCGCCATCGGCGGAGGCGGCGACCAGATCCACCACCCATTCGGGCTGCCAGGACAGGAACCACGCCTCCTTGAAGGTGCCGCGCCCGCGCGCCTGCTGGCGCCGGCCCCAGGGAATGCCGATGAGATGGAGCCGGTTGAGGAAATGGCTGCGGGCGAGGTCGGTGTCCTTGCGCAGGTCGAGGACGAGGTCGCCCGCGACCGCCTCCGGCTTGAGGCGCAGGCTCTTGCAGATCGCGGCGAAATCCGCCTCCACCGGTGTGCCGGGGCTGTCCGGCGGGGTCGCGCCCAGGCGCTCGCCGATGACGAGCTTGCGTCGGATCAGCGCCATCGGCGCCGGATCGGCGAAACACAGGGTCGCCTGCGCGGCCTCGTGCAGGTCGTCGAGGGACGGGCGCGCCCGTCCCCGGAACCCCGCCAGCGCCTCGGCGAGGCGGACGGCTTCGATCACCGAGGCCGGCGAGGCGTCTAGGTCCTCGGCACGGAGCAGGGCCGCCGCGCGGGCGAGCCAGCGGGCGGCGACGCGGCCCTCGTGATTCCACAGGGTATCGTACCATTCCGGCGAGAGCACCCCGGCCCGGTAGCCGCTGGCGGTGGCCAGACGCTCATAGGACCAGGGCGCCCAGGCGGCGGCGACCTTGGTCTTGGGCAATCCCTTTAGGGTCGCCGCATCGAGGCCGACCTGCCCCTTGGCGTCGTGGCGCGCCAGCGCCGGGGCGTGCCAGGCCCCGCAGATCACGGCGATGCGGGCGAACCCCTCTTTGCCGGCCTTGCGGATCGCGCTGCGCATATGGGCTTCGCGCGCCTCCTCGCTGGGGGCCTCCTCCGGGTCGGTACCGGCATCTTCGCGCAGCGCCGCCATCGCCTCGGCGATGGCGTCGAACACGTCGCCGTCCTCGCCCGCCCGACTTTCAACAAGCGCGTCCCACCAACGCTCGCCGTCCGGAAAGCCGGCCAGCGCGGCGAGTTCGCCGAGCGGGTCGCGCCGGATCGCCGTCGATGCCGGAAGGGGAGTGTCCTCCTGCCCCGCCTCTGCCACC
Source organism: Methylobacterium sp. W2 (assembly GCF_020662345.1). Classification (GTDB taxonomy): domain Bacteria; phylum Pseudomonadota; class Alphaproteobacteria; order Rhizobiales; family Beijerinckiaceae; genus Methylobacterium. Next base: position 57,271 of record NZ_VMOA01000011.1, read on the forward strand.
GGCTCCGCGTCGAGGGGCGCCGGAGCGGGGGATTCCTGCTCCGGCGGTTCTTCCTCGGGGGGGCCTTGCGGCGCGCCGAACCCGTCGGCGAGCTGGATCGCGTGCGGCAGGTCGATGAAGCGCAGGGTCGCTCCATGGTCGAGGCCGTGGCGCATGGCCACCCATTCGGGCGAGAAGGCCGCAAAGGGGAAGAAGGCGCAGGTCTGCGGCCGGTCCGCCCGGTAGACGAGCAGGGCCACCGGCGGTGCCATCGCGGGGTCGGAGACGAGGGGGATCAGAGCGTCGGCATCCGGCGGCCCCTCGATAAGCAGGCAGTCGGGCCGAAAGGCATCGAGGGCCGCGCGCAGCGAGCGGGCCGAGCCCGGCCCGTGGTGGCGGATGCCGAAGATCCGAACCTCAGGCATCGCGGCCGGGGGTGGTGGGGCGAAGGCTCATGCGAAGGTCGTCCTCGTTGATGCGGTGGGGGCTGGCAATCGATGTCCTCGCTCGAACGGACGCGAGCCCCCCTCTCCCCGCTTGCGGGGAGAGGATCACGGGCACCTTGTCGTGCCCGTGATGAGCGGAGCGATGGTGAGGGGGCGATTCCGAAAGTGCCTCGGTCGGAATCACCCCCTCACCATCGGCTGCCGCCTTGACGCGCTCCCCGGCAAGGGGGAGACGCGTCCCTCTCCCCGCCCGGCGGGGAGAGGGGATGCTCAACCGTCGCTCCACACCACGAGCGCGGAGAAACGGCCCGCCCTCACGCGCTCTCGCGGGCGGCGCGGTAGAAATCCTTCCACTCCGGCCGTTCCTTCACCACGGTCTCGAGATATTCGCGCCAGACGATAGCGTCCTGCACCGGATCCTTAATCACTGCGCCACTGATGCCGGAGACGAGGTCGTGGGCCGAGAGGTGGCCGTTGCCGAAATGAGCGGCCAGCGCCAGCCCGCTGCCGACGACGCTGATCGCCTCCGCCGTGGAGAGCGTGCCGGACGGCTGCTTGACCTTGCTCTTGCCGTCGGCGGTCACGCCCTCCCGCAACTCGCGGAAGATAGTGACGACGCGGCGGATCTGGTCGGCGCCGGGCAGCTCGGCCGGGATCTCGAAGGCGCGCCCGAGGGCGGCCACACGGGTCTCGACGATGGCGATCTCGGCCTCGATCGTGGCCGGCGGGGGCAGCACCACGGTGTTGAAGCGACGCTTCAACGCGCTCGACAATTCGTTGACGCCGCGATCCCGGTTGTTGGCGGTGGCGATGAGGTTGAAGCCCCGGGCGGCGGCGATCTCCTCGTTGAGTTCCGGGATCGGCAGGGTCTTCTCGGAGAGGATCGTGATGAAGCTGTCCTGCGTCTCGGAGGGGATGCGGGTCAGTTCCTCCACGCGGGCGATTTTGCCTTCCTCCATGGCGCGCACGATCGGGCTCGCCACCACGGCCTCGCGGCTCGGCCCCTTGGCCAGCAGCAGGGCGTAGTTCCAGCCGTAGCGGATCGATTCCTCGCTGGTCCCGGCGGTGCCCTGCACGATGAGGCGCGAGGTGCCGCAGATCGCCGCCGCCAGATGCTCGCTGACCCAGCTCTTGGCTGTGCCCGGCGTGCCGAGGAGGAGGAGCGCCCGATCGGTGGCCAGCGTCGCCACCGCCACTTCCATCAGGCGCCGGTCGCCGATGTATTTCGGCGTGACCTCGAACCCGGAGCCGAGCCGCCCACCCATGAGGTAGGTGACGACCGCCTGCGGCGAGAGCAGCCAGTTCGGCGGACGCGGCCTGTCATCGGTGCCGCGCAGCGCCTCCAACTCCTCGGCGAAAGCGTCCTCGGCGGCCCGGCGCAGCTGCGTCGTCTTGGTTCCGTTGGTCGGGCTCATGCCTCAGGCGAACTCCCATCGGATGGTGGCGCGCAACGCGAGGATCTCGGCGAAATCCTCGATCTGCCGGCGCAGGTTGTCCTCGGCCTCGTCCGGCAGCCGGGCGAGGATGGCGGCGGCGGAGGCCGCATGGTCCTCGTCGGGCCAGGCCCGTTCGGCGAGGCGGGTGAGCAGGTAAGCGGAGGCGAGATCCTTGCGGTCGGATTGCGAGGTCCGCGTCACCGAGGCGAGCCAATCGAGGAGGGCCGCCGTGAAGGCCGCGGACAGGGAGGAGGGCGCCTGCCGCAGGAGGGCGAGGATCGTATCGATCTCCCCCTTGCCGAGCATCCGCGCCACCGTGGCCTCCCATTCCGCATCGGGGAGCAGCCGCGCGGCGCGGGTCCAGATTTCGCGCAGCGCTTCGCTTGGCTGAATCCCCGATAGGCGTCCGGCGAATCCCTCGGCCAGCACCGTGACCATCGCCCGCGCCCAGTCCAGGTCGCGCTCGCGCCGCGCGGCGCCGAGAAACCCGTCGACGATGTGCAGCGGCCATTCGCTGCGCAGGGCCAGCTCGATCCATAGCCTCGGCGGATGCTCGGCGAAGGCGTGCAGCGGGGCCGCGGCGACGATGGTGCGAAGCAGGCCGGCTTTCGTGCCGCCGCCATGCCGTTCGTAGGCACGCGCCTCGATCCCGTCCCGGGCGAGCGTCGGAGATTCCTCCGGCAGCGTGACAACCAGGTTGTGTTTCATCCCGCCGAGGAGTTTTCGGCGGCTCTCGATCGCCAGGATCGTCCTGGCCCTCGCCGCCATGCGCGAGGCGAAGAGCGATCCGGCAAGACGCGGCAGCAGCGCCTGTGCCGCCGACCGGACGCCGCTCGCGCGATCGTCGAGGCAGGTCTCGAGGAAGGGTGCGTCCGCCTCCGACAGGCCGATCTCCAGGGCGGAGACGAGGTTCTGGCGCATCTCCGCCTTCTCGGCGCGGAACCCCGCTTCCAGTTCGAGGCGGGCTCCTTCCGGATCGCGCAGGCGGAAGGCGACGAAGGCGGCGCGCCGCTCGGCGGGGCTCGCCTCCGCCCCATCCGGAGCCGTCGGCGCGGCGTCGGTGCCGCGGCCGGCACAGGCCTTGTCGAGCCAGTCGAGCTCCTCGCCCGCGATCGCGTCGATGGTCTCGCCCCACTCGCGCCGGTAGGGCGCCAGGGCCGGGAGCAGCCAGGGCGGCGCGCGCATCCCCCGCTCGGCGGCGAGCTCACACCACTCCCTCACGCGGCCCCGCGCCTCCGTGCCGGCTGCGAGGAGCAACCCGAGCCGCGCCGCCGCTGCAGGCGGGCAGGGACGGCCCTTCGCCTCGCAGGGCGGCGCCGGCGTGAAGGCCTCGGGCGGAAGGCCGCTGCCGGCGAGATGGTGGATACCCGCGACCGCGACCCGCGTCAGCAGGGCCATGCCTGGCTCTGCGCACGGAAGCGCGCCAGCGACCGTCTCGAAATCGGCGGGGGCGGGGGAACGGTCGGCCCCGAGCAAAGCGGTGACGAGGGCCGTCTCCCAATCGTCGAGGGTGGAGGTGCCGAGGCTCATCACGCCGCTCTCACCAGGATCGGCCGGGGATCCTGGGCCGGGACCGCGTAGAGATGCCCGCCGGCGACCATGGCCAGGGGCGTGAGGGCGAACCCATCATAGAGCCCGAAGAGATCGACAGGGCCGCCCGCCGCCACCGCCATCAGAGGGGGGAAATGTGCGGAATCGGAGAGGATGAAACAGCCGGTGGCGTCACCCGCGGCCATGGCGCCATCCGTCCCATATCCGAGGCGCAGGCCGGACAGCCGAACCGGCCAGCGCTCGATCCACGGCGCCCTCGCCAGGGCTTCGGCGAAACCGTCGAGGGCTTCGGCGACGCTCGTCGCGCCGGGCAGGGCGCCGACCGATGCCGGTCCGGCGCGCCCCTCGCGAAAGACAGCCCTGAGCGGCGGATCGCCGGGATGGAAAGCGAGCGCGCCCGAAAAATCCTGTCCCGCCGCCGGGACCGGCGGCAGCGGCGAGCCGGGTGTGCCGTAATCGACCACCTGAGCCAGGGCGCCGCTCGCCCGTCCGGCGAGCCAGACGGTGCGGGCGGTGAGCTTTTCTTCCTCTTCCACCGCATGGGCGAGGATAGCCCACTCGTCGACGAGACCCGGCCGGCCCGCCATCTCTTCGGCGGTCACCGGATAGCCGATGGCCGCGCGGACGCCTGCGGCCTGTTCGGGCGTGAGCCGTTCCAGGCGCCGGGCGGCCCGGGCCAGCAGCGAGAGGCGGCCGAGGGCGAGGGCGAGGCTGGCTTCCGGACGTGAGGCTTCCGGACGTGCCGCCCCCGACACGGGCGCGGCCGCGATGAGGCCCGGCATGGCCCGGACCCTGCGGGCGAGGCCCGGGGCCTGTCCATCGACGAGACGCCCCGCCATGCGATCCCAGAAGGCATAGGGCTCGCGCCGCACCGTCGCGAGACCGCGCCGCATCAGGTCGCCGAGCCAGAGGTCGAGTTCATCCAGCGCCGCCGAAACCTTGCCCTCGCGGGCCTGACGGCGCTTGACCTGCCCCTTCTCGTCGACGGGGGCCGGGGCCGCCTGGGCCCGCGCCTCGGCGGAAATGGCCCGGCTTTCGCGGCCCCGAATCCAGGCGGCGACCCAGTCGGGCGGCGCGGCCTCGGAAATCGGCGTGGTCGCATCCACCAGCATCAGCCCAAGGGCGTGCTTGCAGGGAAACTTCCGGCTCGGGCAGGTGCATTTCGAGGCCGGACCGGAGAGATCGGTCACCGTGCGATAGGGATTCGCTCCGCTCCCCTTGATCTCGCCCCAGACGACATCGCCCGCCCGCCCGAGCGCGCTCCACTTGGCCGGTTTCGCCTGATCCTGGCCGGCCTTGCGGCTCGACGCATCGGGAGCGAGGTCGAGGATTTGCGCGGAGGTGAGGCTCATACGGCGATGGGATGAGGGTTCCGAACAGGGCTACTTCGAGGGAGCGTAGCCAGCCGAGGCTGTAAAGCAAGCTTAAATCGGGGGTCGGCGTTCTTAAGAAGAAATCATTAATAAAACTTGCTAATTATTAATGTCAATATTTCGTCGCGCAAAGACAAAATCCGCAGGTGAAGTGGCTGATTCCGGCGGGGTGAATGATTGGGCCGTCATGGTTCTGTATCCGTCAGGTCTTTGCCCTCGCAAACGACTTCGGGGCGGATGTCGTCCTTCTCCACCGTAGGAGATCGGGCGGGGAGTGTCCTCCACCTTGCCAGTCCGGACCGTCGGCATGGACGATCCTGAGCGGGGTCGATCGCTCAAGCGGTTGCCGGGCCGAGTGAACTTAATGCCGGCCGTCGCGTTCCCAGTTCTGGTTTCAGCTAAGGAATGGCGATGCGCATTGAGGAATACCGCGAGCCCACTTGGCCCCGGCCCCGTGCCACGGATCTGAATAGCGCGCTCACCGAAACCACGCGGCGTCGTCTCGGCGAAGAGCTGCAGGCCCTCTACGAGCCGATCATCGATGAGCCGCTGGATCCACGCCTTGCCGAACTCATGAGGCAACTGGAAGCGGACCGGGACCGGTAAGGCAGAGTTTGGTCGAAAGATCGAGGACGATCCTCTCCGTGTTGTCTGACGATCTCTCTGGCGGCCAATGTGCCTCGACTCCGCTCAGGTCCTGTCGGACCTCGGAGGCCGATGAATGGGCGGAGCGGCTTTGCAGCGAGCCCGTGCCTTGGCCGCCTTGTTAAGGGCAAGAACGCACGCGGCCTGGATCCAGCGGCGATCCAGGTTCGAACGGCCAGAGTCTCGGCGGCACCCTGGCGTCCCGGGACGGACCGGACCGGTAAGCCGCCCAATTGTTGTCCTGGATAGCTTTCGGTCGCTGCAGGGCGCCGGTGCGGCACTGTCTGTCATTAAGCGTATGGCTATGGGCTTGAGGCGCCGCAAGGTAACTCGCAACGCCAAGAATCCACAGTGCGGGCCGCGACGCCGGCTGGTCCTGCGGATCGACGGTCGATCCGATCGGACGCTGGTCCAGGGGGATGGCGGCAACGACAAGCTCTTCCTTATCGGAGCCGAAACCTTCACGTTCACCGATACGAGCTTCAAGAGCATCGAGGCGGTCTATGTGCGCGAGGCCCTGACCCTCGATCTGTCGGGCGTCACCACAGGCACGACGATCGTCCTGCAGAACGTCGACGATACGTCCGCCACGGTGGCGGGCACGAAGGGCAATGACATCATCAAAGCCGGGGAGGGGAGCGCCGACATCAATGGCGGCACGGGCAGCGACAAGCTGTATGCCGGCTCGGGGGGGCGATACCTTCACGTTCCAAGCGAATTTCGGGCGCGACAACGTCTATGGCTTCGTGAAGGGCTTCAACCATCTCGACGTATCGGCCCTCGTCAGCCGCTTTGAAGACATCAGCATCACTGAGCTGAATGGCGGGGTGAACACGCTCATCACGTTCGCAGGCGCCGGCTCTGACAACAAGGTCATCCTTCACGATGTTGTCTCGACATCCTTGGATGCTACGGATTTCGGATTCCTGATCTAGCAGATCTCGTTCGAGCGACCTGCACCAAGCCCGGCTGGATCACACCGCGCCGGGCTTTTTGCTGGCAGGATGCCAGCCGCCTGGCTGGGAGACGACGACTCATGCCCGGCCCCCGGCCGCCTCCTCACCCGGGGCGATCACCCTGTCCGCTTCGCCCTCGGTTCATCACCATGGGCTTCCGTCTTCCATCGTCCCGTTGTCGTGAGAGAGTGGCTTTGCCATCGCGCGGCCTCTAACCGATCGCGTAGGCCCCGCACGAAGCCTCCGTATCGCCGCGTCCCTGGATGGCCTCGCTGCGGCGTCATCTCACGACGAGCGGGCGATGCGTCCTATGGTCGAACAGGGCCAAGGCGTGCCGAAGATCGCTCCGAAACTGGCGAACCCGAAGTCCCGCCTCGGTATCCGACTGCTGCATGGCGCCCTGCGCGTCGCCAGCACCCGTTTCGTCCGCCGCGTTTTCGGGCACGCTCTTCTCGCGTCCTCCGAGGGCACCCGACTTCTCTGCGTACGATGGCCCGGCGGCGTGAGGACCGAACGGACGGCCCTCCTAAAACACCGCTCGATCCGATCCTGATCCGGGGTGCTACGTCGCCGTGCGGAACCGAGGCCTCGTGTCGGCACCGGTTCGGCTGACCTGCCCGGCGTCTGGTCATTACGAAGGGGGGCGAACGGGGGTCGGCTCGACGGTCAAGCCGCGTCCACGCATCAGGATTCCCGACTCCGAGCGCGTAGCGCTTCTCACTATCGTTACCGATACAGACGGAATCACCTGATCACGATCAGGGCGGTCCCAGGTCCGAAAGGGCGGGCTTTCGTCGTCGGCATGGCGTTGATGCGGCCTGCGTCAGGTTCGCCGTCACCGGAACGGCGCGGATGGCCATGGGTTCGCGTCCCGGGGAACGGTTCCCCGGAGCATGGTCCCATTGCAGACATCGACGCCACGGTTGCGTTTTCTCGTCGCGGAGAGCGAACCACCGGAGGCCCGCGAAAAGCGCCGGGACAGCGTCGGGCGCTCGTCGGGCGAGACCTTCGTCGAGATCCTGGGGCGCCTTGCGCCGGGGGCCGTCTGCCACCGGATCATGCCGGCGGACGCGGATTGTGCCCTTCCGCAGGGCGAGACCCTCGGCGGATACGATGCGGTCTTCCTGTCGGGGTCGCCGCTATCGCTTTACGAGGAGACGCCGGAGGTCAGGCGCTCGCTGGTCTTCATGGGCGCATTGTTTGGATCGGGAACACCGTCTTTCGGGTCCTGCGCCGGCCTGCAGGTGGCCACGGTCGCAGCCGGTGGTACCGTCAGGCAGAACCGGAACGGCCCCGAGGCAGGTTTCGCCCGACGGATCGTCCCGACCGAGGCCGGGCGCTCCCATCCGTTATTGAGGGGCCGCCCCGCCGCCTACGACGCGCCCAGCATCCATAGCGACGAGGTCGAGACGCTCCCCGACGGGGCGATCCTACTGGCAAGCAATCGGTCCACAATCGTGCAGGCCGCGGAGATCCGGCATGCCGGTGGCACGTTCTGGGGCGTCCAGTACCACCCGGAGATCGGCCTCGACGAGGTCACCGGGGCCTTGCGACGTCAGGCGGGCGATCTGGTCGAGTGCGGCTTGGCCCGCACTCGGCGCGAGGTCGAGGACCAAGCCGACCTCGTCGAGGCGCTCCACCGTGAGCCCACCCGGCGCGACCTCGCGTGGCGGCTCGGGCTGGACGACCAGGTCACTGACGAGGTCAACAGGCAGGTTGAGATCGCCAACTTCATCGAGGCGCTGGCTATCCCGAGGTGGAACGGGCGCCGGTGACGCGCCTGTCATCGAGCCGAGGCGGCCCTTGTCTCGCCCGTGAGCTTAGGCAGCCGTTTTACGGAGCTTTGCGACCTTGTCCTCAAGCTCTTTCGCGGCCTGACCGAATAATTCGGAACGCCTGCGAAGGACCTCCTGCTTTCCTTTCTTGCCGGCAGCCTGGGCCTTCTCATCGGCCTTTTGGGACTTGGCCCGGAACCGAATCGCGAGCTTCTCGGAAGCTTCGGCGATCTTGCCGTTTGTTTCGGTCGTTTCCAGCTTGAGCCGGTCTTTATGATCGTTCTTGGCCATAGGCATCACTCCTTCGTCGCGTCGCCGATAGGGGACGCGACGCGTCCTCATAACGGTCCGGTTCGCGATTGGCACTTTCCGGACGGGCTGTGGCGTCGCCTGCTGCAGGCCGCCCGGAAGAGGGCACCGGTTTGCCCTCGCGGGAGTTGTAACATCTCCACGGGCCGGACGAGTGAATCGATTCCAGCGGGTGACGAGGACGGTCACTGCCCCTACCGTCATGCATGTGACGCGGCGCAAAGCCGTGCACTGCCGACGAACGGTCGGGCCTGGGAACCGGAGGAAACAGGATGGCCAGCCCTATGTTCGACGAGACCAACATCACCTGGCGGACGCTCGATTGGCTCCCGCATATCGCGTTCTTCGTCTACAAGGTCGACGAGGAGAACCGCATCGTCGACGTCGTGTTCAAATTCGCGGCCAACCAACGCGTGATGCTGCATCGACACAAGAGCCCCTACGTGACCCTCGTGATGCAGGGTGAGCTGAGGTTCTACCGCGAGGACGGCACGCTGAAAGAGATCCGCCCGACGGGCAGCTACGTGTCGGGCGTCGCGAATGGTGACGCGCATATGGAGGGTGGCGGCGACGAGGACGCCATCGTTTTCTTCAGCAACCGCAACATCGAGGACGCGCTCTACGAGTTCCTCGACGAGTCGGGCAACCCCGTTCAGGTTCTCGGCATCGCGGACTTCAAGGCGCAGCTCGAAGACCAGATTGCGACGGGCACCTTCGCGAAGGTCACCGCTCGAGCCGCGTAGCTATGACGAATGCCGGGGATGCAAAGGCTTTCCCGGCCTTCGCGGTGACGATGAACTGACGTTGCCGGTCATGCGTCCGGCGAGGTGATGATCAGCTCCGGCGCATGCGTTCCTGAACCGCCCCAGGTTTCCCTGAGGCTTCGATTCTTGAGGGGGATGGAGCCATGACGAAGTGAACCCCACCGTATTCCCCCTGAAAGGCCTGACCCGTGCTTACGATTGACCACGTGTCATGGCGTTGATCTGTCGGCCCTCCCGGCTGCACCCGCGGCAAAATGGGCCACGTCATTTTGACGATGCTCGGCATAGTCGCGCGGATGGTGCGAGGGTTCTTCCAGGAGTGCCAGCGCAAGGGCATCGAGCGCGCGAAAGGCACTTTCAGAAGGCGTAGCGAACTTGGCAATAGGGCATCAGCTCGGCCAGATGATCCTTGAGACGCGCGATCCATCGCCCCTTCCAGCCGGTTCGATAGCGCAGGTTGTCGCCGCCACCCTGCGACCGTTTCGCCTCCTGGATGTCGGGCCGCCAGAGCAGGTCCTCCGCGCGGGGATGCCAGTTCAGATTGACCGCGTGAAGATCCGCATTGTGCGTGAGCAGGATGATCTCGGCCTTGAGCTGCGCCTTGGCCGCCGGGCCGATGCGATCGTCGATGGCGGTGAACAGGTCGCGCCAATCGGCCTCCCAGCCTTCGTAGAGGATAACCGGCGAGAAGTTCACGTGGACTTCGAAACCGGCCGCCACGAAATCGTCGATCACCGCGATGCGCTCATGCATCGGGGCTGTACGCACATCCACGACCTTCGCGATCCGCTCCGGCATCAGCGAGAAGCGGATACGGGTCTTGCCCTGGGGATCATAGGTGAGCAGCTCCCGGTTCACGGCCTTCGTGGCAAAGGAGGCCTTGGCGTTGGGGAGGTCGCGGAACAGCCCGATCATGTCGCGCACGTTGTCCGACAGGGTCGCGTCAACGGAAAGGTCGCCATTCTCACCGAGATCGTAGACCCAATGCGCCGCATCCACCGTATCCGGCTCGGTTAGCGGTCCCTGGCGCGCGGCATGGCGGGTGATCGCGGCGCAGACCTGCTCGATGTTCACGAAGAGGGAGATCGGGTTGGCGAAACCCTTGCGCCGGGGGACGTAGCAGTAAGCGCAGGCCATCGCGCAGCCATTCGAGGTCGAGGGCGCGATGAAATGGGCGCTGCGCCCGTTCAGCCGCATCGTCAGGCCCTTCTTCACACCGAGCACCAAGGTCGAGCGCTTGATCCGCAGCCAATCCTCGGCAGAGCCTTCGTTGCCGTGCAGGTTCGGGATGTTCCAGTGCGACGGGACCTCGATCCGCTCGGCATGAGGAAAGCGATCGAGGATCGCGAGCCCGCGCGCGAAATTCGCGACGGCGGGTTCGTGGTAGATCGTCTGAATATCGAGGATGTCGCGGGATAGGGCCATGCGGTGTCCAACGGTGCGCCGTTGCACCTCGGCAGACAGATAGGGCGGGTGAGCGCCGGCGAGGATGACGTTCCCGCCAGGGACGCGGTCAGCGTCGCGGAGCAGCCGCTCGAAAGCCGATCTCGTGATCCGCGGAGGGGCGGCCAGAATGCGGCTCAGCGAACACGTCGTTAACAGGAAGTTACCGTCCGCCCCTTTGTGGCAGCGCCGAATCATGCGCTTAAGGCGCTTGCGTTCGGCTCCCGTCGCAGGAGGTGAAACCATTGTCCTGGCTGCAGCGTATTCCAGGCATGGTCAGTTTCGACATGCTCATCGATGATCTGGAACGGGAGAAACAGGCTCTCGCGCAGGACACCGCGTGTGGTGGACCTGCGTCCTATGCCGTCATCGATATGCTGATCGCGCTCGACCAGAAGATCTTCGCCTTGCGAATGCTGAGCGAGGACCGCTGAATTCGGCCCGGACAGGAGCGGGTCTCCGGTCCTGATGTTCCCGAAACTTCCGGTCTCTCCGCACCGCACCAAAGGGCCTGAGCGCCTCGACCGGCACTCGGTCGCCTTGCGGACTCGGTGACAATCGAGTTCCGGGCAGCCATCGATTGTTGGGATCCCGCATGTCGGGGCTGTCAGGCTGCGGCGAGATCCTTTGCGGCAAACGCGAACCTGGATGCCTCGGCGGCAAGAAGTGGCTTGCTCAGGAGGTAGCCTTGGGCCTCCGTGCAGCCTTCGCGACGAACGCCGGTCAGCTGCGCCTCATCCTCGATACCCTCCGCCGTGATGCTCGCGCCCAGGCGTTCGCCGAGACCGACGATGGCGCGGACGATGGCGGCGGTGTCGGCATCGGCGATCTCACGAATGAACGAACGGTCGATCTTGATCTTGTCGAAGGGAAAGCGCCGCAGGTAGCTGAGCGACGAGTAGCCGGTGCCGAAATCATCCAGGGCAATGCGAATTCCGAGCGCGCGTAGCCGGTGAAGGCAAGCGGTCACACTGTCCACGTCACCGATCAGCACGCTCTCGGTGATCTCCAGTTCCAGACGGTTCGGCGGCAGGCCGGACGCGGCCAGAGCCGATACGACGCAATGTTCCAGGCCGGGCTCCGTGAATTGCACGGCCGAGACGTTGACCGCGACCCGGAGATCGCCTGGCCAGGCTGCCGCTTCTCGGCAGGCTTCCCGCAAGGCCCAAGTACCGAGGGGGACGACGAGCCCCGTCTCTTCGGCCAACGGAATGAAATCCGCGGGCGAGACGATCCCTCTCAGGGGGTGGTTCCAGCGTATGAGCGCCTCGAAGCCGCTGGTCGTGTCGGTGGCAAGGTCGATGATCGGCTGATAATGCAGCTCGAACTCGCCCAGCCGAACGGCTTCGCGCATATCGAGTTCGAGGACGTTGCGCGCGGCGATCGCCGCATCCATGGCGGGTTCGCAGAAGCGGAACGTGCCCCGACCGGCCGCTTTCGTGCGGCCGAGGGCGATGTCGGCGTTCTTCAGCAATTGGTCCGGGTCGCTGCCATCCTGTGGCCCGACGGCGATGCCGATGCTGACGCCGACGCTGACCGAACGACCGTCGAGGTCGAAGGGAAGCTTCAGCGCCTCGATCACCTCCTGCGCCGTGGCACTGGCATTCTGAGGTTGGTCGAGTCCCCTCAGCACGATGGCGAACTCGTCGCCGCCCAGGCGGGCGACGGTGTCTCCTTCGTGAATGGTCGCCGTCAACCGCTCGGCGACCTTGCGCAGCAGGCTGTCTCCCGCTTGGTGACCAAGGCTGTCATTGACGGCTTTGAAGCGGTCCAGATTGCAGGCGAGAACCGCGAAGATGTGTCCACGCCGTTCGACATTGTCCATTTCGCGGCCGAGCCTGTCGCGGAACAGCACGCGATTGGGCAAGCCGGTCAAGGCATCGTGCAACGCCAGATGCTCCAGCTGCTGTTCCGCATGCTTGCGCCTCCCGATATCGATATGCGTCCCGACGATGCGCAGGGGCAGGCCTTCCGCGTCGCGTGTCACCACCTTGCCGCGCGACAGGACCCAGCCATAGGCTCCGGCCTTCGTCCGCATCCGGAGCTCGCATTCGAAAACCGGTGTCCGTCCGTCGATATGGTCCGATAGAAGCCGCCGGGCTGTTGCGGCATCGTCGGGGTGCGTCAACTGTTCCCAGGCGCGCACATGCCCCTCGATCTCGCCCGGTTCGTAGCCGAGCATGGTTTGCCAACGGTCCGAGAACCAAACGTCGTCCGTGGGGATGTCCCGATCCCAGAGGCCGTCGCTGCCGCTGTCCAAGGCGAAGGCGAGCCGTTCCTCGCTCATTCGCAGTGCCGTCTCGGCGGCCTTGCGGTCGGTGACGTCGCGCAGGGACGACACGTAGCCGACGGGATCGGAGTTGCCCGGTAGCCGCGTGATCCTGAGGCAAGCCTCGATCCACACCCAGGACCCGTCCTGACGACGATGGCGCTGGGTCGTGATGGCCCCTTCGATCCGGCCTTCCACGAGATCGGAGAGTACCTGCCCATAGTCGGAGACATCGTCCGGATGGGTGAAATCGAGGGGCCGAGTGCCAATGATGTCCTCCGGGCGATAGCCGAGGACGGCCGTCGCGGCAGGTGACACATACCGGCGGATCGTATCGAGATCGGACCAGATGATGATGTCAGTGGTGTTCTCGGCGAGGAGCCTGTAGGCGGCTTCGCTTTCGCGCAGGGCGTGATTGGCCCGGCGCATCCGGTCGACGAACAGGGCGAGTGCCGCGAAACCGAGGATGGTGAGCATGACCGCGGCGATGCTCGCGGCGAGCGCGAAGCGCGGTAGACTCGATGCGGCGTCCGGCTCGGTCATGTTCGGGACGAGCTCGACCGCGCCCATGGCGCCGAAATGCACGCCCGCAATGGCGACGGTCAGGAGCGTCGCGGCCACGGCGTTCGCGTATCTGAACGTGTCGCGCGCGAAGACCAGGAATGCGGCGGCGGCGATGGACCATCCGACCACCAGCGAGGCCGCCAGGAGCGCCCAATTCCAGGTGAAGGTCGCGGAAACCCGGAGACTCGCCATGCCCGCGAGATGCATCGCCACGATGCCACCCCCCAGGATCACCCCGGCGCTCGCTGTCGCGAGGGGCGAAGGACCATGCCGGAAAATGGCGAGCGCCACCACCGAACCGAGAATGGCGACGAGGAGCGAGAAGAGGGTAAGATTCAGATCGTAGCCGATCGCGAGGCCGGGATCGTAGCCTAGCAATCCGATGAAGTGGGTACTCCACACCCCGGCCCCGGCTGAGAAGCCCGCTGCCGACAGCCACCCCCACTTCTCAAATCCCTGGCTCCGGTAAGACTGCCGAGCGAGCCTGATACTGGTATGGCTCGATACCCAACATACGATGGCAGCCAGCGGCATGACCCATTGGTCGTGCTCTTTGGCAATGCAGTGAAAGGCACGAAGCATCCAACGACAGCCTCTGGCCAACTTAGGGCCGACACTGCCAAAGTGCGGTTTAACAAATTCAGAATTTTAGGCGCAAAATGTAATACAGGCCTGCTTAACCAGTAGATTTATCAAATGGATCCGGTTCTTCCTGCCTTGGCATCGACCCGTTGCCATGACTATTGCCGGCTGCCGATGTCCCTTGACGACCCTTGCCGTGCATGGCGGCGGACGATCTTCGTTGGGGCGTGCGCATCGCCCGCCGCTTTGAGGAGGTGGACCGGCTATTTCCAGCCGCCGCCGGGCAGGCGGCCGTGATAGGGCGTGTTGCGGCAATGGCCCCACGGCCCGCGCCAGTAACCGGGAGGGCAGCCATTGCCGGCCCGTGCTTGATACCACCCGCCCGGAAGGCGTCCGACATAGGGTGTCGAGCGGCAATGGCCCCACGGGCCACGCCACGCTCCGGGGCCGCAGCCGCCGGCGACGCTCAGCACCGGAGCCTCGCTCGCGGGGTTTGAGGCGATGGGAAAGGCCATCGCTGGCAGCGATGCCAGGCTACAGATGGCGGCCAGGGCGGCGAGGCGTGTCTTCACGGTGCTGATCCTCTCTTGACGAGGGAATTACGCATGAGGATGTGACGGCCAGCAACCAACACCATGTGCGGCGGTTAGCGAAGCCTATCGACGAACTGAACATTCATCGATGAATGTCGCCAGGGTGGACGCGAGTACTCTGGACGCCTCCTGTCAAGGGTCGCGAAGTCCACTGAACCTGGCTTCCAGACGCGCATCGCTTAGAACGTCCATTCCCCGCCCGCCATCCAGCATCGCGGGCGCGCCGCCATTGCCGTGCATGCCTTCTTCCCTTCTCATCCCAGTCCTCGCCGAGGGAAGACGGTGTGGTTCGCGCGCGCCGGCCCTTCGGATCACGGCGTCGCGCCCTCCAGGACGCCATTCCGGGCGGCCATCCGCACCCGGTTCGCCGCGTCGTCGGCCTGGGCGAATTGCGCGGTGTAGAGGCGCCGGTATGCCCCGTCCGCCGAGAGAAGCGCCTCGTGCCGTCCCTGCTCGACGATGCCCTCGGAGCCGACAACGACGATCCGGTCCGCCTGGCGGATAGTGGCGAGGCGATGGGCGATGACGAGGGTGGTACGGCCCTCGGAAAGCTCCACGAGAGAGCTCTGGATCGCCTGTTCGGTCTCGCTGTCGAGGGCCGAGGTGGCTTCGTCGAGGATCAGGATTGGCGGGTTCTTCAGGAACACGCGGGCGATGGCGAGGCGCTGCTTCTGGCCGCCCGAGAGCTTGACGCCGCGTTCGCCGACGACGGTGTCGAGGCCGTTCGGCAGGCCCTCGATCAGCGCGGAGAGTTTGGCCTGTTCCGCGGCCCGGGCGATCTCCGCCTCGGTGGCGTCGAGCCGGCCATACGCGATGTTCTCGCGGATCGTGCCCGCGAACAGGAAGACGTCCTGCTGCACGATGCCGATCTGCCGGCGCAGCGAGGCGAGGGTGAGATCGCGAATGTCGATGCCGTCGATGGTGATGCGCCCGCTCTCCACCTCGTAGAAGCGCGGAATGAGCGAGCACAACGTCGTCTTGCCGGCCCCGGACGGGCCGACGAAGGCGACGGTTTCCCCGGCCGCGATGTCGAGATCGAGCCCCGACAGGACGGGCTGGCCGGCGGTGTAGCCGAAGCTCACCTCCTCGAAGCGGATGTCCCCCCTCAAGGCCGGCACGGAGACAGCGCCGGGGCGGTCGACGATATCGGGTTCGGTGGCGAGCAGTTCGGCGTAGCGCCGGAAGCCGGCGACCCCCTTCGGGTAGGTCTCGACGACGGCGCCGATCTTCTCGAGCGGCCGGTAGAACACCCCCACCAGCAGCAGGAAACCGATGAACCCGCCGGGCGAGAGCTCGCCGCGCACGACGAAAGCCGCGCCGCCGAGCAGCACGACGATCTGCACGAGCCGCATGCCGAGATAGTTGATCGACAGGCTGGCGGCCATGATCCGGTAGGCTTCGAGCTTGGTCTCGCGGTATTTCCGGTTGTCGGAGGCGAACAGGCGCCGCTCGTGCGGCTCGTTGGCGAAGGCCTGCACCACGCGGATGCCGCCGACATTCTCCTCGATGCGCGCGTTGAAGGCAGCGACCCGGCCGTATTGCGTCTGCCAGTTCCGCGTCATGCGGCCGCCGTAGCGGAGGGTCACGAACGCGATCACCGGCAGGATGGCGGCGGTGAGGAAGGCCAGGGGTGGGTGGACGTAGACCATCAGCGCGAAGGCGCCGATGAGCGTCATCACCGCGATGAAAAGGTCCTCCGGGCCGTGATGGGCGACTTCGCCGATCTCCTCCAGGTCCTTGGTGACGCGGGCGACGAGGTGGCCGGTCTTCTGGTTGTCGAAGTAGCGGAACGACAGCTTCTGCAGATGGTCGAAGGCACGCCGGCGCATCTCGGTCTCGATATTGATGCCGAGAACGTGCCCCCAATAGGTCACCACCACCATGAGGCCGGCATTGGCCACGTAGATCACCCCGAGACCGAGGGCGGCGAGCACGATCAACTGCCAGTCCTGGCGCGGCAGCAGCACATCGACGAAGGCCTTCACGGCCATGGGGAAGCCGAGTTCGAGCAGGCCCGACAGGACGGCGCAGCCGAAATCCACGAGGAACAGCGTCCGGTGCGGGCGGTAATAGGCGAGGAAGTCCTTCAGCATGATGCTTTCGTCAGGTGATCGACGGGGCAGAGGGCGCCGCAGGAGGGGACGCCCGGTATGCGGTAGCGCATACAGCAAACCCGTCGCCGCCGCTCCTCGCCACCTCGGAAGGCCTGCGCCAGCAGGCAGCGGCCGAACGCTTCGCCTCCGCAACGGCCGAGGCATGCTTCCGCCCGCGAGAAGGCAGGCACCGCGTCGCGGCTTAACTCGCGCAGGGCGAAATCGGCGGTGACGCCGGCATTGCACCAGAGAACATGGCGGGACAGACCGTAATGAGTCTGGCACAGATCGAAGAACGGTCGCAGGTGGCCCTCGATCAGGGGATCGAGGCCGGGCTCCGGGCCGGCGTGCCGGTCGTCCTCCTCCGCCACGATGAAGCGGGAGACGATGCCGTTCTCGTCGAGTTCGAAGCCGACCCGATCGAACCCGATCGGCAGGGCACGGCCGAGGCGGCTGAGTGCGGTGAAGTAGGGGATGATCAGGGCGGGGAGGTAGTACTGCGTCCAGAGCGAGACCAGGGCGCGACGGTCGGCAGTCTCGAAGCCTTCGCCTGACGCCCTGCCGAACCCGTCCACCACCTCGTCGAAGGCCGCCTTGCAGCCGAGGATCGAGAGCGGCCGGGCCTCGGACCGGGACGGAGCCGTGGCGATCCGGCAGCCGAAGGCCGACAGAGAGGGCGGAACCAGCGCGGCGAGCTGATCGATCATGCGCGCCCCGCGACCCGATCGGCATCAACGGTCCGGCGGATCGTCGCGCGCAGGGCAGTGAAGGCGACGGCGTAGAACAGGATCGCGGCGGTGAAGTAGGCCGGCCAGCCGATATGCGCCGCGAGCGCCGGCGCGGCGACCCGCAGCGGCAGCGCGGCGAAGAATGCCGCTCCGAACAGGAGCGCGTAATCGGTGGCGGGACGAGGCCCCTGCGCCCAGCGATAGATCATGTTGAACACCGGCACTCCGAGCCCTCCGCCGCTGACGATGCCGAGGGTCGTCGCCGCGATCGCGAGAGCGGCCGAACCGGTGGCGGCGCCGGCGATCATCAGCCCGCCGCCGGCGATCACCCCCAGCGCGGAGACCGTGATGAGTCGCAGGGTGCCGACCCGTCGCACGAGGACGCCCGAGACCAGGGCCATGACGAGGTTGATGACCGGCGAGAGAGAACCGGTGACGAACCCGACCTCCCGCAACGGCACCCCGAGATCCAGCAGAGCGAGATTGTTCAGGCCCGAGAGGGCGAACATGGCCGCGAAATACAGGCCCAGGACCAGGATGCGCGGCGCCAGGAGGCGCAAGCGTTCGAAGGGGGCCGTCGCGCGTTCCGCCGGAGCGGCGTCGCGGCGAAGCCGGACTTCCGGGTAGCGGAGCATCGGCAGCAGGCAGAGGAGGTTGAGGCCGGCGATGCCGAGCACGGCGGCCTGCCAGCCGACCGATTCGTAATATCCGACCAGCAGGCCCGCGCCGGCGATGCCGCCCAGCGACGCGCCGGAGAGTTTGGCCGACGCCACAAAGGGGCGCCGGTCGGCGGGCACCGTCTCGACCACCAGGGCTTCGAGGGCGATGTCCATGGTGGCGACGCAGAAGCAGGTTGCCACCGCGAGACCGAGGAGCAGGCCGAGCGGCCACGCCTCACCCCGGCTCAGCACCAGGAGCAGGGCAATGGTCGCGCCCTGCATCAACGCGATCCAGCCGATGCGGTGCGGGAGGCCGGGCAGGCGCAGCCTGTCGATGGCGACGGCCCAGAGAAACGTCAGACCGACGGGCAGGTTGATGAGCTGCAGCAGACCGATATCGGCGAGCTCGACGCCGCGTGCCCGCAGGATCAGCGGGGCGCCGCTTGCCAGAAAGCCCAGCGTGGTCCCGAAGGTGATGTAGAGGCTGAAGAACGGCAGCAGGGGCCGCGCCCGGTGCCACAGTCGGGATGGCCCCTCGAACCAGAGGCCGCTCATGCGTTTCGTGCCGCCGGCCCCGGCCGACTGCCACGAACGGGTATCGCCCCCGGGGACCATCCTCCCGCGCCTTTCATGCCGGCTCCTGCGGAAGGGCGTTTCGACGGGCCTGGATGACGCGGCAATCGGTCAGCACTTCGGCGCGCGAAATGACATGGCCTCCCTGGGGACATCCGGAGCCTTCGTGCTTCTCGCGGCGAGCGTAGTTTTTAAGCAGTCTAATCTGCTGTAATTATTGGACTTTCTTTGGTGTTATGCCGTGCCCGCCCATCGTGCAAGAGTCGCTTGGACGCAGGGTCGCCGGCCTTCGCTCCTTTTGCTGAAGGCGTGGCCGCTATTGCCCCGGCATGGTGAGGATTATCGGCCCGTTGCGCGACGCGATGACCGTATGCTCGTATTGCACCGTGAGGGCCTTCGGCTGGCTGTAGAGGGTCCAGGGGTCGTCGCCGTCCTCGGCGAATGTGGCGCCGAGGGACAGGAACGGCTCGACGGTGAAGACCAGACCCTCCTGCATGATCCGTCGCTCGGAGGCGTCGGGCCAAGTGGCGATCTCGGTCGGCTCCTCGTGCAGTGACAGGCCCACGCCGTGGCTCGCGAGGTTGCGGACCAGGGTGTAGCCGTTCTTCCGGGCGAAGGCGCCCACGGCTCGTCCGATCTCGGCCAGGGGCTTGCCGGTGCCGACCTGGCGCAATCCCGTCCACATCGCCCGGCGCCCGTCCCTGCACAGCCGCTCCACCGCCCGCGTCACCGGCGGCACGGCGAAGGACGCACCGGTATCGGCGAAGTAACCGTCCTTCTCGGCCGACACATCGATATTGACCAAGTCACCCGGGTTGATCCTGCGGGCACCTGGAATGCCGTGGGCGATCTCTTCGTTGACGCTGATGCAGGTCGCCCCGGGAAAGGCGTAGACCAGTTCCGGCGCCGGACGAGCTCCGGCTCCCTCCATGATCCGCCGCCCGATCCCGTCAAGTTCGAGGGTGGTCATGCCGGGCTCGATGGCCTTGCCCATCGCTTCGAGGGTGTCGGCGACGATGCGTCCGATCTGCTTCAGTCCGGCAAGCTCGTCGTCGTTCGACACCGTCATGTGGTCATCCCTTCTTGGAGCCGGAGGAGGCTACGCTCGCGCGGTTCTGCCATCCTCCGCGAGCCCGGCAAAGCCGGGGCCGCTCCGCGAGCGGTTCGCTCCATATCGGTCCGACGGGCTGATGAAGGGCTGGCCCCCGCTCAGGCGGCGAAGGCGCCGCGCGAGCGCAGGGCCTCGATCTCGTCCGCCGAGAGGCCGAACTCCGCCAGCACGTCCTCGGTGTGTTCGCCGAGAAGCGGCGCGTGCCTGCGGGCGCGTTGCGGTGTGCCCGTGAGCTTCACGGGAAAGCCGATATTCGGCACCGTGCCCTCGTTCGGGTGGGGAACCTCGATGCGCATCTGCCGGTGCCGGCCGTGCTCGCTCTCGAACGCTTCCGGATAGGTGTTCATGCGGCCGGCCGGAATGCCGGCATCGAGGAGCAGGGACACCCATTCCTCGGCAGTCCTGGCGGCAAAGCTCCGCTCGAGCTCTTCGATCAGCACTTCGCGGTTGGCGAGGCGCGCGGGGATGTCGACGAAGCGGGCATCCTCGAACAGCTCGGCGCGATCGAGCACGTCGCAGAGCAGGCGCCAGAGCTTCTGGTTGGTGGCCCCCATGACGAAATAGCCGTCGGAGGCGCGGACCGCCTGATAGGGGGCGCTCATGCGGTTGGAGGTCCCGAGCGGCTGCGGGATCCGGCCCGTCCCCCAATATTCCGAAACGTCCCAGATCGAGAAGGCCAGGGCCGCATCGAAGAGCGAGGCGTCGATATACTGGCCCTCGCCGCTCGTCTGTCGACCGATATAGGCGGAGAGGATCGCGTAGACGGTGAACAGCGCGCAGCCGATATCGGCGACGGGCACGCCGGCCTTGACCGGCGGACCGCCCGGATGGCCGGTGACGCTCATCACCCCCGACATCGCCTGCGCCATCAGGTCGTAGCCGGGGCGCTTCGCCCAGGGCCCCGACTGGCCGAAGCCCGAGATGCTCGCATAGATCAGCCCCGGATTGCGGGCGCGCATCGCCTCGTATCCGAGACCGAGGCGCGCCATCACGCCGGGCCGGTAATTCTCCACCAGCACGTCCGCGGTGGCGGCCATATCGAGGAGCAGGTCGCGCCCGGCATCGGATTTGAGGTTAAGGGCGAGGCTGCGCTTGTTCCGGTTCATGTTGAGGAAGCCCATGCTGTCGGGCCCCTTCATCTTGAACCCCATGGCGCTGCGGGTCTGGTCGCCCGTGCCCGGCGGCTCGACCTTGATGACATCCGCTCCGAGATCGCCGAGCAGCATGCTGCAGAACGGCCCCGCCATCACCTGCGTCACGTCGAGGACGCGGATGCCCGCGAGGGGGAGGGGACGGGGTTCTTCGTGCACGGAGTGATCCATCGTGCTCGTTTCCTGTTTTGCGCCGGGGGCGGACGCACCCAGCCGGCGTTGGCGTTACGCGAGAAGGACATGAATCGTCGTGCGCATCTCCTCGCACCGCTTGCGGGGAGAGGGCCGCGGCGACCTCGTCGTCGGCGCGGCGAGGCGGCAGCCGAAGGTGAGGGGGCGATTCCGAAGGTGCCTCATCAAGAGCCGCCCCCTCACCCTCGCTCCGCTCGTCACAGGCACGACGGGGTGCCTGTGCCCCTCTCCCCGCATGCGGGGAGAGGGGAATGCGCTCTAGCTTCGGCTCACGTTGGCGAAGTTAGCAGCGCACTACTCCGCCGGAACCGCCCGTCCCAGGGGCGGGACCACCGGTTCCTCTTCGAACGGCCGCTCCGGGTGCATGGTGAAGGCGAGGCCCGCGCCCAGGAGGCAGAGGCCGATGGAGCCGACGAAGGGGAGGGTCCAGCTGCCCGTCATGTCCACGATCATCCCAAACACGATCGGCGAGATGATCGCCGCCACCGCCGAGCCGGTGTTCATCAGGCCCGCCGCCGTGCCCGAATATTTCGGCGCGATGTCCATCGGCACCGACCAGATCGGGCCGATCACCAGTTCGGCGAAGAAGAAGCCGGAACTGAGCAGCAGCGCCACCAGGGTGAGGTCCCTTGTGAAGAACACGCCGGTGAGGCTCGCCGCCGCGCCGAGGAAGCCGACCACGATGACGCTGAGCCGGGCGAGCTTGAGGTCGCCGGTGCGCTTCAGGATGCGGTCGCTGAAGACCCCGCCCAGCGTGTCGCCGACGACGCCGGCGAAGAACACCCCCGAGGCGAACAGGGCCGAGTTCTTCAAGTCCAGCCCGTAGTTGAGCTTGAAGAAGCTCGGCAGCCAGCCGAGGAACAGCCACAGGGTCCAGCCGTAGCAGAAATAGGTCAGCGTCACCGGCAGCATGCGTCGGGTGAGCCGGCCCCACGGCACGTTCTGCTTGGCGCCCACTTGGCTCGGGGGCGGCAGCACCGCCAATTCCTCCGGCGTGATCGCCGGATGATCCTTCGGGTCGTCGCGGAAGTAGAGGTACCAGACCACGACCCAGGCGAAGCTCGCCACCCCTAAGATGACGAACCCGATGCGCCAGCCGAACTGGTAGATCAGGAAGGCCACGATGGGCGGCGCCACCGCGTTGCCGAGACGGGCGAAGGCATGGGTGATGCCCTGCGCGAAGCCGCGCTTGCCCGGCGCGGTCCAGTTCTGCATGGCGCGGGTGGCGGTGGGGAAGGTGGCGCCCTCGCCGAAGCCGAGGAGGACGCGGGCGAGGAACAGGCTGATGAGCCCGCCCACGAACCCGGTGAGGATCGTCGCCGAGGCCCAGATCAGGCCGCAGACGAGGAGGGTCCGCCTCGCGCCGAACTTGTCGCCCACCGAGCCGCCGATGACCTGGAAGATCGCGTAGGGATAGGCGAAGGCGGACAGGATCAGGCCGAACTGCGTGTTCGAGAGCCCCAGATCCTTCATGATCTCGCCGCCCGCCGTGGCGATGTTCACCCGGTCGAGATAGGTGACGAAATACATCAGGCAGAGCAGGAACAGCACCATGTTCGACGCGGAGACGCGTCTTTTAGCTGGCGTCATCGGGGTTTCCTCGGGTTGAGCGCGCCACCCCGCCCGATCTGAGCGCCGGTTGTTTGTGGGGGACGCGCAAAGAGTGCGATCGGCACGGTCCCCCCTCCCCACAAGGGGAGGGGGGTGCTGCTCAGTCGTCCAGGCCGGAGCGCAGGGCGTCCATCGCCGCCAGGACACCGCCGCGCGTGTGCGGGACGCCGCCGGCCTTGAGACCCATCTCGACGCCCGAGAGCGCCGCCATCAGCATTAGGTCGTTGCATTCGCCGAGATGGCCGATGCGAAACACCTTGCCCGCCAGCTTGGCGAGCCCGGTGCCGAGGGAGAGGTCGTATTTCTCCAGGATCAGATTGCGCAGGGCATCCGCGTCATGGCCCTCCGGCATCACCACGGCGGTGAGCACGGGCGAGTATTCGGACGGTTCCCGGCACAGAACCTCAAGGCCCCAGCCCTCGACGGCGGCGCGGGTGGCGGCGGCGAGGCGCTGGTGGCGGGCGAAAACCTGCGGCAGGCCTTCCTCCCGCAACATGGCGATGGCTTCGCGCAGTCCGTAGAGGAGGTTCGTGGCCGGTGTATAGGGGAAGTAGCCGCCGGCATTCGGCTTCAGCATTTCTTCCCAATCCCAGTAGGAGCGGGGCAGCGTCGCTGTCTTCGCTGCGGCAAGAGCCTTGTCCGACAGGGCGACGAGACCAAGACCCGGCGGCAGCATCAGACCCTTCTGCGAGCAACTCACCGCGACGTCGACGCCCCATTCGTCATGGGCGTATTCGGCCGAGCCGAGGCCCGAAATCGTATCGACGAGGAAGAGTGCGGGGTGGTTCGCCCGGTCGATGGCCCGGCGGATTTCCGCCATCCGGCTCGTGGCGCCGGTGGAGGTCTCGTTATGGACCACCATCACCGCCTTGAACGATTTGGACCGGTCCTCGGCCAGGATCGCCTCGACCTGCGCCGGATCGACCCCGTGGCGCCAGTCGCCGGGGACGAATTCCACCTCGATACCCCAGCGCGCCGCCATCTGGCGCCACAGGGTGGCGAAATGGCCGGTCTCGAACATCAACACTCGGTCGCCGGCCGAAAGCGTGTTGACGATGGCCGATTCCCAGGCGCCCGTGCCGGAGCCCGGATAGATGATCACCGGCGAGCGGGTCTGGAAGATGGCCTGGGCCCCTTCCAGCACCGCCTTGCCAAGCCCGGCGAAATCGGGGCCGCGATGGTCGATCACCGGCATGTCCATGGCCCGCAGGACACGCTCGGGCACCGGGCTGGGGCCCGGAATATGCAGGAAATGGCGTCCGGTCCGTGTCGTCATCGAGATCTCCGCGATGGCCGGTCGAGGGAAAGCTGCGCCCCGGATCGACGCTCCATGGGCCAACGGCACGGAAAATTGCATTCATTTTTTGAGAGGGCAAGAACTATTATGCGAACATCCATCCTCGACCTTACCCCTTTCGGCTGCTAAGTCCGCATTATGGTGCTCGATCCTGTCACTGAACCGGAGGCCGATGCCGGCCTCGACACCGCCGATGGAGCGTGTCTCCCCGTGGTCCCGTCACTGGCGAAATCCCTCCATGGCGAGGTTCTGGCGCGCCTGCGGGACTATATCGTCGAGGGCAATCTCGCCGCCGGCGCGCGGGTGCCGGAGCGGATGCTGTGCGAGCGCTTCGGCATCTCGCGCACGCCCCTGCGCGAGGCGCTGAAGGTGCTGGCTTCGGAGGGGTTGATCGAGCTCCTGCCTAACCGGGGCGCGCGGGTGCGCCAGCTCGGCGCCGAGGAACTTGTGGACCTGTTCGACGTCATGGGTGGGCTCGAGGCCCTGGCCGGACGCTTGGCCTGCGAGAAGATCACACCCGCTGCCTATGCCGAGATCGAGCGGCTGCATCACGAGATGTACGGCTGCTATATGCGGCGCGACCTGCA
Organism: Methylobacterium sp. W2; assembly: GCF_020662345.1. Lineage (GTDB taxonomy): Bacteria > Pseudomonadota > Alphaproteobacteria > Rhizobiales > Beijerinckiaceae > Methylobacterium. Next base: position 81,958 of record NZ_VMOA01000011.1, read on the forward strand.
CGGCTATTTCGCCTGCAACCAGGCGATCCACGACCGGATCGTCCAGGCGGCCGATAACGAGCCGTTGCGGACGAGCTACGCCAATTTCGCCGGGCGCCTGCGCCGTGTGCGCTACTCGGCCAATCTCGACGAGAATCGCGACCGCTGGGGCGAGGCGATGCGTGAGCACGAGGAAATCCTCGACGCGCTGCGCCGGCGCGCCGGCACTGAACTCAGCGACATCCTGTTCGGGCATCTGCGCAACAAGCGCCGCGCGGCGGCGGGGCGGGAGACAGCGGGTCCGCCGGACGCCGCCACCGGCGTCGCATCGTGACGGCGGCTCAGCGGCGGGCGTCGTGACAGCGTTCGGCCTGAGCCCGGATCACGTCCGCCGCTTGAAGGATGCCGGCCCGGTCGACGTCGAGATGGGTGGTCGCGCGGATCTGATGCAGGCCGATGGCGCGGATACGCACACCCTCGGCGAGACAGGCCTCGGCGAAGGCGGTCGCGGTGACGCCCAGCGGCTCCACCGAGAAGCACAGGATGTTGGACTGGGCGGCATCGGGCGCGATGGCGAGGCCGGGCGCACCGGTGATGCGGGCCTTCAGCTCGCCGGCATTGGCGTTGTCGAGTTCCAGCTGGTCCACATGGTGATCGAGGGCGTAGAGGCCCGCGGCGGCCAGGATTCCCGACTGGCGCATGGCGCCGCCGAGCCGGTATTTCCACCGCCACGCGTCGGTGATGAAGTGCCTAGAGCCGCACAGAACCGCGCCCACCGGGCAGCCAAGTCCCTTGCTCAGATCGATCCAGGCGCTGTCGAAGCCTTTGGCATAATCCCTGGCGGAGATGTCGGTGGCGGCCACGGCGTTGAGGAGGCGCGCGCCGTCGATATGCGCCTTCATGCCCTTGTCATGGGCGAGATCCCGGATGCGGCGCATGTCGGTGAGCGGCCAGACCGAGCCGCCCGAGAAGCTCGTGGTCTGCTCCACCGAGACCAGCGCCGAGCGTGGCGCCGTGCGGGCGGGCGGGCGGATCGCCGCCTCGAACGCCTCGGGCGTATAGAGGCCGGCCGGGGTGGGCAGAGCCTTCACCGAGACGCCGCCGATGGCCGCCGAGCCGGCGGCTTCGGTGTTGTAGATATGGGACTGGTCGTCGACCACGATCTCGTCGCCGGGCCGGGTCTGGACCAGGATCGAGACGAGGTTGCACATCGTGCCGGAGGGCATGAACACGCCCGCTTCCATGCCGAGGAGGGCGGCGACACGCTCGCACAACGCCAGGGTCGTCGGATCGGAATCGGATTGCTCGTCGCCGACCTCCGCACGGGCCATGGCCTCGCGCATGCCGGCTGTGGGCCGCGTCTGCGTATCGCTATACAAATCGATCATCTGCCGGCCCTGTTTTGCATGCAATCCGTTCGGGCCATTCTAGCCGGTCGGGGCGATCCCGCCACCCTACCGGAACCCGCATCGCTTTGAAGCCGGCGCACGGCACCCCCACGAGGACGATGGATCATGACCGCCACGGCTGAGCCCGCCACCGGCCCGAATCCCGCCCCGTCGCCCGTCGCCGGGCCAGGGCCGATCAGTCCGCGCGCCGCCAACCGCCAGGGGGCCGGCCTGCCGCGCCGCCTCGCCGAGGCCTTGAGCGGCGAGGTGAGGTTCGACGCCTTCACCCGCGGTCGCTATGCCAACGACGCCTCGATCTACCAGATCATGCCGGCGGGCGTGGTCCTGCCCCGCAGCGCCGCCGACATCGCCGCGACCCTGAAGATCGCCGCCGAGCACGACGTGCCGGTGATCCTGCGCGGCGGCGGCACTTCGCAGAACGGCCAGCCCATCGGGCGCGGCCTCGTGGTCGATTGCTCGCGCCATTTCAACGGGATCGTCGCCTACGACCCTGAGGCCGGAACGATCACCGTCGAGCCCGGCATGGTGCTGGAGCGGCTGAACACGCGGGTGAAGGCCGATGGCTGGTTCTTCCCGGTGGAGCCCTCCACCGCCACCCGCTGCACCATCGGCGGCATGGCCGGCAACAATTCCTGCGGCGCGCGCTCCCTGCGCTTCGGCAAGATGAGCGACAACGTGCTCGGGATGGAGGCCCTGTTCCATGACGGCGAGCCCTTCGGCTTCGGCCTCACCGGAAACGAGGCGACGGGGGTCACCGGCTCGCGTCGGGCGGACGACCTCGCCGCCGCCATGCGGGCGCTCGCCGAATCCGAGCGTGACGAGATCCTGCGGATGTACCCTCGGGTGCAACGCCGGGTCGGCGGCTACAATCTCGATGCGCTGATCGAGGCGCGGCCGAACCTCGCCCATCTCCTCGTCGGCTCGGAGGGCACGCTGGCGGCCACCACCAGCGTCACCTTGAAGCTGTCGCGCTTGCCGACGCACCGGGTCATGGGCGTCTGCCACTTCCCCTCGTTCCGGTCCGCCATGGAGACGACGAAAGCGATCGTCGACCTCGACCCCGTGGCGGTGGAGCTCGTGGACAACAACGTCCTGGTGCTCGGCGCCGACATTCCCCTGTTCCGGGCGACGCTCGCCGACATCACCCGCGGCCGTCCGAACTGCCTGCTGCTGGTGGAATTCGCCGGCGACGACCGGGACGCGCTCTTGGCCGACCTTCGGCGTCTCGATGCCTGCATGGCCGATAACGGTTTTGCCGGCGCGGTGGTGGAGGTGCCGGAGCCGATCCGCCAGAAATCGGTGTGGGAGGTGCGCGAGGCTTGCCTCAACATCATGATGTCGATGAAAGGCGACGCCAAGCCCGTCTCGTTCATCGAGGATTGCGCGGTGCCGCTGGAGCATCTCGCCGACTACACCGACGCGGTGACGGAGGTGTTCACCCGCTACGGCACCCGGGGCACCTGGTACGCCCACGCCTCTGTCGGCTGCCTGCATGTGCGCCCGATCCTCGACATGAAGCAGGGCGGCGACGTCGCCAAGATGCGGGCCATCGCCGAGGCCGTGAGCGAACAGGTCCGACGCTTCAAGGGCTCGTATTCGGGCGAGCATGGCGACGGAATCTCGCGCTCGGAATACATCGCGCCGATGTTCGGCGAGCGCCTGACCCGCGCCTTCGAACAGGTGAAGGATGCGTTCGACCCGGAGAACCGGCTCAATCCCGGCAAGATCGTCCGTCCGCTGCGGATGGACGACCGCTCGCTGATGCGGTTCCAGCCGGGCTACGCGGTGAGCCAGCCGCCAAAGACCGCCCTCGACTGGTCGGAATGGGGCGGCTTCGGCGGCGCGGTGGAGATGTGCAACAACAACGGCACCTGCCGGAAGCTCGCCGGCGGGGCGATGTGCCCGTCCTATCGGGCCACGGGCGAGGAGCAGCACCTCACCCGCGGCCGGGCGAACTCCCTGCGGCTGGCGATCTCGGGCCAGCTCGGCGCCGACGCCTTCACCAGCCGCGAGATGAAGCGGACCCTGGATCTCTGTGTCTCGTGCAAGGCCTGCCGCCGCGAATGCCCCACCGGCATCGACATGGCGAAGATGAAGGTCGAGTTCCTGCACCATTACCATGCCCGCCACGGCCTGCCCCTGAAGGAGCGCTTGGTGGCGGCCCTGCCGCTCTATGCCGGTACCGCCGCCTGGCTGGCGCCGCTGCTGAACCTGCGCGACCGGGTGCCCGCTTTGGCGAGGCTGTCGGAGCGGGTCGCCGGGCTCTCGGCACGACGCACCCTGCCACGCTGGCGCAGGCCCTGGGTCGAACAGGGCGAGCCCGCCCATCCCGGCGACGTGACCGGAGATTTCCGGGACATCGTCCTGTTCGGCGACACGTTCAACCGCGCCTTCGAACGGGAGAACCTGGAGGCGGCCGAGCGGGTGCTCATCGCCGCCGGCTACCGTCTGCACCGGGTCCTGCCTCCTCGCGGCCGGCGTCCCCTCTGCTGCGGCCGCACCTATCTCGCATCCGGCCAGACCGGCCGGGCGCGTGAGGAGGCACGCCGTACGCTCACCACGCTGCTGCCCTTCATCCGGGCGGGCGCCCGGATCGTCGGCCTCGAACCCTCCTGCCTGCTGACCTTCCGCGACGAGTTCGCATCCCTGCTGCCCGGCCCTGAGGCGGGGGAGCTGAGCAAGGCGAGCCTGCTGTTCGAGGAACTGCTCGCCGTCGATCTCGATGCCGGGCGGATCGCCCTGCCGCTTGCGGATCAGGGCGGGCGCGTCGCCCACCTGCACGGTCATTGCCACCAGAAGGCCTTCGCCGCCATGGGCGCGGTGGAAACGGTGCTGCGCGCGGTGCCGGGCCTCGACGTGCGGGTGATCGAGTCGAGCTGCTGCGGCATGGCGGGCGCCTTCGGCTACGGCGCCGAGACCATCGACGTGTCGCTCGCCATGGCCGAGCTCTCGCTGTTCCCGGCCCTGCGCAAGGCCGGCCCCGACGACCTCGTGGTGGCCGACGGCACCAGTTGCCGCCACCAGATCCATGACGGTCTCGGGCTCGAAGCGCTCCATGTGGCGCGGGTGCTGGACGGGGCGATGACGGGGTCGGCCGAGCGCCATTGATGGCCTGGGTGGCTCATAGCCTGTTTGATTGGATTTTGCAGCGGATGCCCATGCCAGAGTAGATCATCCAAGCCGACCTCCTCAGGATGAGGTGAAGACCTGGAAAAACAACTTAAACAGAATCTCGGCAGTTCTCGCAAAAGTGGTCACCGGTTTTGCGTCCTGAAAACTGCGGTACTTCAAAGTCCTAGGCGAGGTGAAGCGTTGGCTTGCCAATGCGAACAGGCTTGATCATCGGCTCGTTGGCGCGCTGGATGGTCTGCGAGGTGCGGGCCGCCTTTCTCGAACGGCATCCGCCCGACCCACTCAACGGGCCCATCTAAGGCGCACAGCATGACCGACCTCGAACAGAACAAGGCGAACGTGATCGCCTTCTATCGGTTGATGTTCGACGAGTGCCGGCCGCGTGAGGCCATCGAGCGTTATGCCGGCGATATCTACATCCAGCACAATCCGCATGTGGCGAATGGCAAGGATGGCTTCATCGCCTATTTCGAGCGCATGGCGCGCGAATGGCCGGGCAAGCGGGTGGAGGTGAAGCGGGCGGTCGCCGAGGGGGATCTGGTGGTGCTGCATAGTCGGCAGCACTGGCCGGGCAACCACGATTATGCGGCCATGGACATTTTCCGGCTCGATGGAGGCGGCAAAATCGTCGAGCACTGGGATGTGCTGCAGATCCTGCCCGATTTCTCCGCAAACCAGAACGGGATGTTCTGACACGCGGGATCGCCCGCGCTCCCGGCCCCGCCGATGGACACAGCCCGGCATCTCCGGGCTTTGGTCGAGTGTGGCACGATGCGACGCCCAAAGGGCGATCAGGAAGGAGTCGCGATGACAAAGCCAGTGTTCTTCGTCACCCCGGGCTACGGCGAGCGACTGCGGCAGGCGCTGCACTATTCGCAGGCCGTCAGGATCGGCGACCGGGTCGAAACCTCCGGCCAGGGTGGGTGGGACGACGAACTGCGGATTCCACCGAGCCTCGAGGACGAGATCGCCCAGGCGTTTCGCAATGTCGAACGGACGCTGGAGACCGCCGGCGCCAGTTGGAGCGACGTCGTTCACGTCAATTCCTACCATGTCGGCGGCTTCCCCCCGCAGGTCAACGAGACGATGGCCATGCTCTATCGCCGCTACATGCCCGACCATGCCCCCATCTGGACCCAGCTGGCCGTCGCCGCGCTGGGTCTTCCGGACATGCGCATCGAGATCCGCGTCACCGCCATCATCGCCTGAGCCACTCCGGCAAGCCTTGCGGGCAAGTCTCGCGGGCGAGCCTTCCGGCGGGTCGTGGTGACAGGATGATTCGCATTGACAGAGACGCTCCGGCGTTCGACCTCTCGGTGGGGATTGGATCACTGCCCCCATCGGATTTTCCAGTTCATGACAACGGGTTCGTCACCGCCGGCCGTGTCCGGCGGCCGTGGCGATGTCCGTTTCGGATGGCCCCGTCGGGAGGGGCCGGAGTCGCTGAATGATCGTCTACCTGTCGGCCCTTGCCGGGGGCGCCCTGATCGGCACCTCCGCCGCCCTGCTCCTCATTCTCAACGGCCGCATCGCCGGGATCAGCGGCATCGCCGCCGGGGCAATGCTGCCGTTGAGCCGGGACACGCCCTGGCGCTGGGCGTTCCTCGCTGGCCTGCTCTTCGGCCCGGTCCTGTATCGCCTCGCCTTCGGCGCATGGCCCGTGGTGCAACTCGACGCGCCGTGGATCCTCATCGTCCTCGGCGGCCTCCTCGTCGGCTACGGGACGCGGCTCGGCGGGGGCTGCACCAGCGGCCACGGCGTTTGCGGTCTCGCCCGGCTGTCGCCCCGCTCCATCGCTGCGGTGGCGACCTTCATGGCTGCCGCCGCCGCGACGGTGTTCCTCGTCCGCCACGGAGGATGGTGATGGAAACCTTGCGTGCCCCGGTGGGGCTCGTCGCCGGCCTCCTGTTCGGATTCGGCCTCGCGCTCTCGGGCATGATGGATCCGGCGCGTGTTCTCGGCTTCCTCGACGTGGCCGGCCCCTGGGATCCGAGCCTCGCCTTCGTGCTGGGCGGCGCCGTGGGCGTCTCGGCGCTCGGCTACGTCGCTGTTTCGCGGATGCGCAAGCCCGTGCTCGCCCAGCGCTTCGAGATTCCCCATAACCGTCCGATCACGGCGAGCCTGATTGGGGGCGCCGCCCTGTTCGGCATCGGCTGGGGCCTCGTCGGCCTCTGCCCCGGCCCGGCGCTGGCGGGTCTGACATTGGGCTTGCCGCAGGTGATCGGGTTCGTGGCGGCGATGGTGGCCGGCATGCTGCTTTACCGCTTCACTGCCGCATCCGGCAAGTGAGACGCCAACGCGTTCGGCCCGGTCGGAGAACCGACCGGGCCGAACGATGTCGCGCCGCGTCTGTTGGCTCTGGCGCTACCGGCGCGGCAGGGCGTGCAGGGCCTTGAGGAAGACGTCCACGTCCGCGCGGGTGTTGTAGAAGGCCAGCGAGGCGCGCACCGACTGGTCGACGCCGAAGCGGCGCAGGGCCGGCAGGGCGCAATGGTGGCCCGAGCGCACGGCGATGCCGCGGGCGTCGAGATGCTTGGCCACCGCCTCGTTGTCATGTCCGTCGATGACGAAGGACATCACGCTGGCCTTCTGCCGCGCCGTGCCGATGAGGCGCAGGCCCTTCACGTCGGCGAGACCGGTCTGCGCGTATTCGAGCAGGTCGTGCTCGTAGGCCGCGATGCCGGGTAGGCCGACGCTTTCGAGATAGTCGAGGGCCGCCCCGAGGCCCACGGCGCCGGCGATGTCGGGCGTACCGGCCTCGAACTTCTCCGGCGCGCCCTTGTAGACGGTACGCGCGAAGGTGACGTCCTCGATCATGTGGCCGCCGCCCTGCCAGGGGGGCATCGCCTCCAGCAGGTGCTTCTTGCCGTAGAGGGCGCCGATCCCGGTGGGGCCGAAGACCTTGTGGCCGGAGAAGACGAGGAAGTCGGCATCCAGCGCCTGCACGTCGAGGGGAATGTGCGGCGAGGACTGGGCCGCATCCACCAGTACGGGCACGCCATAGGCGTGGCTGAGAGCGATGATCTCGGCCACCGGGTTGATGGTGCCGAGCGCGTTGGCGACATGGGTCACCGACACGATCTTGGTGCGGCCCGAGAGCAGGGCGGCGAACTGCTCGAAGATGATCTCGCCCCGGTCGTTGACCGGAATCACCCGCAGGGTCGCCCCCGTGGCCTGGGTCAGGAGCTGCCAGGGCACGATGTTGGCGTGGTGCTCGATCTGGCTGACGATGATCTCGTCGCCCGGACCGACATTCGCGCGGCCATAGGAATTGGCCACGAGGTTGATCGCCTCGGTGGTGCCGCGCAGGAAGACGATGTCGTCCTTCGACGGGGCGTTGAGGAAGCGACGCACCTTCTCGCGCCCGCCCTCGAACAGGTCCGTCGAACGCGCCGCCAGGGTATGGGCGGCCCGATGGATGTTCGAGTTGTGGCGGGCGTAGAATTCGCTCGTCGCGTCGATGACGCTCTGCGGCTTGTGGGTGGTGGCCGCGTTGTCGAGCCAGACCAGCGGATGCCCGTTGATGCTCTGGTGCAGGGCCGGGAAGTCCTTGCGCACGCGCTCCACGTCGAAGGGGGCCGCCACCGGGCTGGAGCCCTGCGACGAGACATGGGGCGCGTGGCGATGGCCCGGCTCGACGCGGGACGACGGGGCGGGCGCGGCGCTGCTCGTCCGGCTGCGGTCCGTCAGGAAGTAGTATTCGCCCGACGAGAACGGCTCGTCGGCGATCTCCACCTTTCGGACGGCGTCGGGAGCGGTGCGGCCGGTGCGGGAGACGGTCTCCTGCGACGCGTCCTTACCCTGATGGCCGGGCGCTTCCGGCACCAGGGACGGGGCGAGCCCATGCGCGAAGGCGTTGGCGCGCGGGTGGTCCTTGGCGATCGTGGCGTGGAGATCGTGGCCGCCGGGGAGGAAGGCGGCGACATCGGCGACGCTCGGCACGAAGAACTCGGGCAGCCCCCCACGGGGAGCCTGCGCCTCGGGATGGACCGAGGGAAAGGCCGAGGGTTGCGCGAAGCCCGGCCCGGTGAGGCCGGGAAGGCCGACCGGAGGAGCGCCGAACGAGCGGGCGGCCAGCGCCGAGGCGTCGGGCTGAAGGCCCGACGGCGCGGAGCCCGAGGGGATCGACGGCGTGCCGAGATCCGCCTTGGGAGCGAGGGGGTGGCCGAAGCCCTGGGGAGTGTTCTCCAGGGCTTGCGGCGCTTGCGGCGTCGACGGCAGGTTGGGGGTCAGAGGCGCGGACGCCGCCTGACCCTGACCGTAGATCTCGCGGGCGAGGCGCCCGACGAGATCCGCATGCGCCGTGTCGCCGAACACCCCGGTGGGGAGGCCGACAGACGGCGCGTTAGGCGTAGTCATGGTAGTTGCCCAGCAGCACGTTATCGAGGCGTGCGATGGCGTCTTCCACCAGCACCGCGGCCGAGAAGTAGCGGGTCACGAGGTGCGAGGCGATGGAATGGTCGTTGGTGCCCATGTAGCGCACCGACAGGCCGGTCTCGATCTCGCCGGTGACGCCGGATTTCTGCAGGCCGACGACGCCCTGCTCGTGTTCGCCGACGCGCAGGAGCAGGATCGAGGTCGTCTGGGCGCCGGTCACCGGATCGATGTCGATGGGCAGCTTGTCGCTCGGCACGATCGGCACGCCGCGCCAGGTGAGGAAGGGCGAGCCGAACAGGTGGATCACCACCGGGGGCACGCCACGGCGAGTGGCTTCACGGCCGAAGGCCGCGATGGCGCGGGGATGGGCCACGAAGAAGGCGGGCTTCTTCCAGACCAGGGTCAGGAGCTCGTCGAGGTCGTCCGGGGTGGGCGGTCCGCCGCGCGTCGGGATGCGCTGGCGCTGGCTGACTTCGTGGAGGAGGCCGAACTCGGAATTGTTGAACAGCTCCCACTCTTCCCGCTCCTTCACGGCATCGACCGTGAGGCGGATCTGCTCGCGCAGCTGGTCGATCTCGTTCGAGTAGAGATCGGTGACGCGGGTATGGGTGTGGAGGATCGTCTGGATCGTGGAGAGGTGGTACTCGCGCGGGTCGACCTCGTAATCGACATAGGTCGTGGGCAGGCGCGGCTCGCCGGTATGGACCGCCAGAAGCTCGATGCCCTGCTCGCCTTCGCTGTTGGTGTGGCCCTTGAGGCGGTCACGCTCTTCCACGAACTGGGAGATGCGCGAGCGGATGCCCTCGTCTTCGATGGCGGAGCGGTCGAGGGTGAGCAGCGTCACCGCCGAGAGGGCCTTTACGGCGGGGGCGGGGGCGTTCTCGCTCACGAGATCGTTGTCGCCGAAATAGTCGCCGCCGGTGGCGAGACCCTGGCGCAGGCGGTTCTTGAACGGGCCCGACAGGGTCAGCTCGACGGTGCCCTCGGCCACGACGGTGAGGCTGCGGCCGGTGGAGCCCTCCTCGGCGATGATCTCGCCCGCCTTGTGCTGGGAGACGGTGAATTTGGAGGCGAGGGTCGACAGCTCGTTGTCGCCGAGACGGCTGAACAGCGGGACGCTGCGCAGGGAGGCGGGGCGCACGATGCGGGTGCCGCCGTCATTGGCGAGCTCGATCCGGCCGGGCTTGGCCAGCACCACGGCGCGGCGGTTGACCCGGTAGACGCCGCCGGCGACGTCGACGAAGGGCAGCAGGCGATGGAACCAGCGGGGGGTGTTGGCCGCGTTCTGGACCGACGTGACGGTCGCCGTTGCAAGATTGCGTGCCGCCGAGGCGCTCACGCTCAGACCGGGTCCACTCATGGGGGTTCGTCTCCGTATTGCAGCAGGAGGCGTCGGCCGGCCGTGACGCGGCGCATGCCGCATCGAAGCCGCGCCTGTCGCGCGTCCGCTCTCGCTCGATGGATAATCTTGGACTGATCTTGGTCGGCCCCCGCTGCCTCAGACAAAGCGTCGCTGCGGGGACGGGTTGTTTCTAACGCTTGATCTTAAAAGGGGTCAATAAAAATCCATTCTATAAATTTCCGGATTTAAAGAATGAATATTCTATTTTCCACCGTGTAAGCTAATTTAGTTCTATTATAGGACATAATAAGAGATGATTTATCTCGTGTTGTACGGTTCTACAGGAGAAGAAGAGTTGAAAAATTGTTCCTAAATCCCGTCACCGAAAAACTGGTCCATGCTAAGGGCGGGGTCTTCAGTGGGGCTGATGCGCGACACGACGCGGGCCGGCACCCCCGCGACGGTGGTGTGGGCGGGCACGTCGTGCAGCACTACGGCGGCGGCGGCGACCTTCGCCCCCTCTCCGACCCGGATATTGCCCAGCACCTTGGCGCCGACGCTGAGCAGAACCCCGCGTTCGATCTTCGGATGGCGGTCGCCGCTCTCCTTGCCGTTGCCCCCGAGGGTCACCGATTGCAGGATCGAGACATCGTCGGCGATCACCGTGGTCTCGCCGATGACGACGCCGGTGGCGTGATCGATGAAGACGCCCGAGCCGATCCGCGCGGCGGGATGGATGTCGGCCCCGAACACCTCCGAGATCCGGCTCTGGATGTGGAGCGCCAGGGTGGCGCGGCCCTGGTGCCAGAGCCAATGGGCCACCCGGTAGCCCTCCAGGGAGGCCAGTCCCTTGTAGAACAGGAAGGGATCGAGATAGCGACGGCAGGTGGGGTCGCGCTCGCGGATGGCGACGATGTCGCGGACCGCGTGAGCGCCCGCATGCGGGTCGGCCTGGAAAGCGGAGAGGCAGAGGTCGCGGGTGGACAGGCGCGAGAGATCGCCGTCGCCGAGGCGATGGGCGAGCCGGTAGGCGAGGGCATGAACCAGACTCGGCTGATCCAGGACCGTGGCCTGGATGATGCCGGCATAGAGCGGTTCTTCGATCAGCGCGGCTTCGGCCTCGACGCGCATGGCGCGCCAGAGGTCGGCTTCGACGGTGGTCTGGCTCACGTTGCGCAGGGGCGGACGGAGGATGTTGGTGGGAACGTTGCGCGTCGCCAGGCTGCCCGCTGTCATGATCGGTCTTTCACTCCTCGGACCGGGCTCGCCAGAGCCTGAACTTTTCCCTGCAGGCCGCGCGCTCAGCCGATGCGCTGGAACAGCGTTGCGATGTAGCCCACGAGCAGGCCGTGGCCCTCGAACTGGACGTTCACCGCCTCTGCCCCATCGGGGCCGGATACGATGTCGACGATACGCCCCGTGGCGTGACGCCAGATGCCGAGCGCCTCGGCGACATCGAGTCTCGCGAACACGACCTGATCTCCGAGAACCATCGTTCCCTCCTCCGGGTACCGTTTTTCAGTGTTGGGGGATCGTCCGAGCACCCGACGGCCAATGCTGGTCAGGACTCACTCGCCTCGAACCGCTCATCTCATGGGTTCGCTTCTATGAGCTCTCGCCGGGCATCAGCAGTCCTGCAAGGCGTGGCGTGCACTCTGCAGACGCTGTGCAGATCGTCACGCTCGCAGGTAACAGTCCAAAGCGTGGTGACACGGATTTCCAATCCAAGCATTGCCTGCGGACAAACCCGTCTCGGGAGGCATGGCGCAGGCCGGCGGTTCTTTCTTTTGTCTCCCTGCATTGTGCATATCCTGCCTCGTTCCGGTCAACGAGAGTGATTTTCAAAGACTAGGCGCTTCCCGAAAGATCCTTCCCTTGAGTCTGGCGCGAGGAGCAGGCTTGTCTTTCCACGCCGATTCCCGGCCATCAGCCTCCGGGACCGGCATCGCCGGTGCGTGGCTCCGGTCAGATGCCGCTGAACCAGTTGTAGCCCTGGTCCTCCCAGTAGCCGCCGGGATAATCGTTGGTCACGAAGACCGAAACGATGTGTTTGGGGCTCTTGAAGCCGAGCTTCGTCGGCACGCGCACCCGGAGCGGGTAGCCGTATTCGAGGGGCAGGGCGCTGCCGCCGAAATCCAGGGCCAGCACCGTCTGCGGATGGAGGGCGCTCGGCATGTCGAGGCTGCCGTAATAGCGATCGGCGCATTTGAAGCCGACATATTTGGCGGTGAGGTCGGCACCGACCCGCTCCAGGAAGGCCCTCAGTGGCACCCCGCTCCACTGGCCGATCTGGCTCCAGCCCTCGATGCAGATATGACGGGTGATCTGGCTCTCCTGCGGCAGGGCGCGCAGCTTCTGCAGGGTCCAGGGCGTCTTGTCGGAAACGAGCCCAGACACGTCGAGCTTCCAGGTCGCCTCGTCGATCTCGGGGATGTTGTCCGGCGGGTAGTAGGCATTGAAGCGGAACGGCGTGTCGATCATGCTCGCTGGATAGGTCGGTGCCAGCGTGTTCGAGTCGAACAGCCAGGCCTGGACCCGGTCGTTGGCGCGCGACATCGCCCACAGCGTCCGGTCGATCAGTGTGCCGTTGGCACCGGTGGAGAGATCGCAGCCCGAGAGCAGCGACAGGGCGCCGAGGGACAGGCCCGAGCGCAGGAACAGGCGGCGCTCCAGCTTCACCAGTTCCGGCTGGATCTCCCGGCGAAGCCCGCGCAGGCGTTTCGCCTCGGTCTCGTCCCGGCTCATGAGCGCGTCTCCACGGGGTCGAGGGGGATGCGGGCGCGGCCGGTGACCATCGCGACGAGGGTGCGCGGCACCAGGATGACCAGTGCGAGATGGAGCAGGATGAAGCCGACAAGGCCGGACATGGCGAAGAAATGCACGCGCCGCGCCCCTTCATAGCCGCCGAACAAGGCGGCGAGCCCCTGTAGCTGGACCGGTTTCCACAAAGCGAGGCCGGAGGCGACGAGGAGGATTCCGAGGAGGAACGCCACCAGATAGGCGAGCCTCTGCACGGCGTTGTACTCGCCGATCCGGTGTGCGAGGCGCAGTCGGACGGCATCGGTCGCGTCGCGCCAGAGCGCCCGCGGGCTCAACGGCAGGAACGACCTCGCGAAATGCCGGGCGAACAAGCCGTAGAGCACGTAGGCGAGGCCGTTGAGGGCGAACAGCCACATGGCGGCAAAGTGCCAGGCGAGCGCCCCGCCGAGCCAACCGCCCAGGGTCGCCCATTTCGGGAAGACGAAGGGGAAGAACGGCGAGGCGTTGTAGATCGCCCAGCCGCTGAACAGCATGCAAAACACCGCCACCGCGTTGATCCAGTGGGTCACGCGCACGACGAGCGGGTGGATCACCGTGATGCGAAACTGCGTGTTCGAGGAGATGGTCATCCAGAACATCCTATGAGCGGTGGCGTCTCGGTCCCTGCTCCCATCCGCGACCTCATCCTGAGGTGCCGTAGCGAAGCGAAGGCCTCGAAGGAGATCTCCAGATGTCGCTGTGCGTTCTGGAGGGCTCCTTCGAGGCCGCTTCGCGGCACCTCAGGATAAGGTGTGTGGGTGGGGGGAGCGGTCGACGAGGCCTGTGAATGGCCTCATTGACGGTGCTTCATTCACATCGACGGGACAGTCCCGTTGCGGCCGACGATGAGGATCACGGCGGTGGGCTTGCCGTCGGCGCCCTTCTTGGTAAAGGCCACGACCTTCGCGCCATCGACGACGATGGTCTTGTCGCCCGGATCGACCAGGGTCACCGGCACGTCGTCCGGCACGTTCACCTTCTTCTCACCGCCCTGATACTTGACGAGGAGGGTCCGCCCCTCGGTGCCGGAGATGGTGCCGATGGCGCCGTTGGTCATGGTGGAGTTGGAGCCGAGATCCCACGGGTAATGCCCGTCCGCCGTGCCGCGCAGGGACGAGGCGAAGACGGTGACCTGAAGCGCCTTCTGCGATCCGTCCGGCTGCGGGATGGCCGCGGTGCCGATGTAGCTATCGGGCTTGATGTCGGTGAGCTTGCCGGTGGAGGCCGCCAGCACCTTCACGTCGGAGGCGAGGCTCACCGTCAGCGCCTCGCCCACGCGCGGCTTGATCGTCACGGCCGTGCCGTCGACCTTCTCGATGGTGCCGCGATAGCGCGTGATGTCGTCGGCCTGGGCAGCGGTCGCCGTCACGGCGAGGGTCAGGGTGAGCGTCGTCAGGAAGGATTTCAGCATGGCGGTTCCTCGATGGTTCGGCGTCGTCGTCGGGGCGGATTTAGGAGATCCGGCCTCGGTGCCGGGGCTGCGCCGCCGCCCCGGAATGGCGTGCTCGGAAGGACCGCCGCCTACATCGGCGGGACGGTGCCGTTCTCGCCAACGATCATCCGGTCGGCGACCATCGTGCCAGCGGCATCCGTCTTGGTGATCGCCACCACCCGGGCGCCGACCTTGATGGCGGATTTGTCGGACGGGTTGAGGGAGACGATCGGCACGTCTTCGGGGACCGTGATGGTCTTCTCGCCGCCCTTGTAGGTCACGGTGATCGTGCGGCCGGTGGTGCCCGAGAGGGCGCCCACGGCACCGTTCGTCATCGTGTTCTCCTTCTCGAGATCCCACGGATAATGGCCATCGCCGGTGCCACGCATGCTCGGGGCGAAGACCGCGACTTCCAGGGCCTTGAGGGTGCCATCGGCCTGGGGCGTCGCGGCGGTGCCGACGTAGCTGTCGGGCTTGATGTCGCCGATCTCGGCCTTGCTGGCGGCGGCGACCCTCATGGCATCGGCGAACTTGACCGAGACGGCCTGACCGGTCCGGGGCTTGATGGTGATGTGATCGGCCGCGACGGATTCGATCGTACCGCGCACGCGGACCGGCGCGGAATCGGCCAGAACGGTCAGGCCGGCGAACAAGCCGAGGCCGAGAGCGGCGACCGTGAGAATCCGTTGTGTCATGGAATGCCTTGCGCTGGAGCGGTCCCTGCTGTCGGGACCCTCGCCGAACGCCTCCGCCTTCACGGCAAGAAGCGCTCGGACAACGCGCGATGTGGCATCGAGTTCGTATGCGCACAAATCAATTGCGCGCTACCGTGGGCCGGTCAATGGGCCATCAGCATCGGCATGGTGGCATGGGCGAGGACGTGGCTGGTGGCGCCTCCGAAGATCATCTGGCGCAGGCGGCTCTGGGTATAGGCGCCCTTGATGAGGAGATCGCAGCCGAATTCCTGCGCCTCGTTGACGAAGACCTCACCGGGCGTGCGCCGGCCTTCGGTAAAGGCCTTGTGGTCGGCGAAGATGCCTTCGCAGGCGAGCGCTTTGGCCAGATCCTCCGCGCTCGGCCCCGGCACCATCCCGCCCTCCGCGCTGACGACGCGGATGCGGGAGGCCTTGCGCAGGAAGGGCATGGCGAAGGCCACCGCCCGCGCGGTCTCGCTCGACCCGTTCCAGGCGATGAGGATGGCCTCGCCGAGGCTCGTCGGAGGGGTGGGGGGCGCCAGCAGGATCGGCCGGCCGCTCTCGAACAGGGCCGTCTCGAACGTGGTCATGCGCGGTGCGCCGTCGCCGGAGCCGGGACGGCCCACCACGGTGGCGGTGAACAGGCGGGCGTAATGTCCGAGGAACGCGTCGCCCGCCGGCACGTCCGGGCGCCAGCGGTAGCGGGTTCCGGCGGCGGCCACGAATTCGGGGGTGCACGGTCCCTCGGTGGCGACGGGAATGCCGGCGCCGGCGAGGAAATCGACGAAGCGCTTGCCGGCGGCCTCGGCCTCCGCCTTGTCGGCTTCCTCGTCGCGCAGCCACGTCATGCCGCCGACCATGTCCACCGGAACGTATTCGGCGAGCGCCGGGCGCAGGGAGACGCCTTCGATCAGGCTGCCGAAGCGGCGTCCCACCAGGAGCGTTGTCGCGAAGACGGAGGGCAGCGCGTCATGGAGCGCCACCGGAACGAGCAGGGTCTTCATCGCCGGGAGCCTCCATCCACGCCATTGCCGTCGATGGGCAGGCTAGTGCGGTTTCGCGTTCCGGAAAACTCCGCCTCGGCGGCAACCCACGCTTTTCTGCGGCACTCGGAAACCGCAACGGGCCTTCGCGACGTCGGCGAGCCGGCGAGGCTAAAACCACAGGTGAAGCTTGGCTATAGGGTCGTGCCGATCATCGCTATGATCCAGTCGATATCAATAGAATGGCCGGCGTTACGACGACATTCGCCGGGAACCCAACGGAGCGACTGTCGTTGTCCGGCAAACGTGGCGTTGTTGGATACGCCGATCCGCAGCAATGCGGTCCGGTCCGCCGCTTTTGCGTTTTCAAGATCCTATCCAGAGGTCAGAATCATGAACAAGTACGTTGCGCTGTCCGCCATTGCCGTCGTCCTGGCGACCCCCGCCGCGGCACAGACCATGACCGGCGATTTCCGCCTGCAGGCGATGCAGGCCAATGCGTTCGAGGTCCAGTCCGGCCAGATCGCCCTGTCAAAGAGCCGCAACCCGCAGGTGATCCGCTTCGCCCGTGACGCCGTGCGCGACCACCGCGCCGCGAACGTGGCCCTGGCCGGCGGCGAGCGGACCTACGCCGGCAACGGCGGTCCCGGCGGCCTGATCGGCGCACCCCTGGCGATCGCCGGTGGCGCGGTAGGCGCGGCCACGGGTGCCGCTACCGGCGTCGTGGCCGGTACGCTGAGCGGCGGCCCTGTCGGCGCCGTCGAAGGGATCGGCAGCGGCGCGAGTCGTGGCGCTGCCGCCGGCAGCCAGGCTTTCAACGGTGATGTCGACACCACCGCCGGCACCACCATGGTCCCGGTCGATCCGCAGCAGCAGGCTATGCTCTCGGAACTCGCCGCCGCTCCGGCCGGCCCGCGCTTCGACCGCCTCTACGGTCAGATCCAGGTGCGGTCGCACGAGGCCGCCATTGGAATGTATCAGTCCTATGCCCAGACCGGCACGAATCCGGCCCTGCGCGCCCATGCCGAGCAGGCCCTGCCGGTGCTCCAGCAGCACTACCAGATGGCGCAGCGCCTTCCCGGCGCCCGCTAAGGGGTTGGATTTCGCCGCCGCTTCATGGAGAGGCGGCGGGGCTCATGAATACGATAAACGCCGGGCTGATGAAGCCCGGCGTTTTTCTTTGCGCGTCTCTCATGGTTCCGGCCGGTGAGCCCCCGCATCCCGTGGAATCAGGGGGCTCGGTCGGTTCAGACTTCGCTGCTGTGCATCAGGGAGGCGGGGGTCATCGCCTTTCCGCCGCCATCGACGGCGGGCTCGAAATCCCCGGTCTCCGGATTGCGCAGGAGAAGCTCGCCATGGGCAATGCCGAAATGCGCGCCGTGGAGCGCCAGGCGGCCATCGGCGACGCGCTCGCGTACGAACGGGAACGTCATCAGGTTCTCGAGGCTCTGCGCCACGGTGGCGTATTCAAGGCGCGTCAGGTGGTCCGGCCCCTTCTGCACCTTCAGTTTCTCCTCGGCGCCCTTCACCAGGGAGACCCACTTGCCGATGAAGTCGCTCGTCGAGAGTGGACCCGGCGGGTTGGCGTAAGCCTTGATGCCGCCGCAGGTGGCGTGGCCCAGAACGACGATGTGCTTTACTTCCAGGGCCTGGACGGCGAACTCGATGGCCGCCGAGGTGCCGTGATACTCGCCGCCTTCCTCGAACGGAGGCACGAGATTGGCCACGTTGCGGATAATGAAGAGCTCGCCCGGTCCGGTATCGAAGATCACTTCCGGCGAAACGCGGCTGTCACAGCAGCCAATCAGCAAGACTTCCGGGCTCTGCCCCTTTGCCAGGGTAGCGTAGCGTTTGGCCTCGTGGGCCAAGCGTCCATCGAGGAACGACCGGTATCCTGAGGTCAGCTTTTGTGGAAACATGCGTTTTCCTTCCTTGAGCGTTGTTGCTGGGGGTCGCCGTGGCAACCCGGTTCTCGACATTCAGCCTCGATTAGCGAGACCTGTGCCGTATCTGGTTCCGAGGCCCTATGTGGCCCAGTATCGGACCGGTGGCTCAGTGCGGGTTCACACCTGATGCCAAGCCAGGGTGACGGGCGGCTCGGGCCGCTCGCCCGACGCGATGCGTCTGGCCAGGCGAGCGAGGCCCGCGGGTTCGATCCGCTCGTCGCTGGCGTCCAACTCGTCGAGGGTCCACCAGCGCGTGCCGAGGACCGTGCTGTCCTCGGTCTCGGCGAGGCGGCTGGTATCGACCTCGTCGCTGGGCAGACGCACGACGAAATAGCGTTCGCGGGCATCACGCGGCTTCGGGAACAGAAAGAACGGACCGTCGCAGGCAGCGACTTGCGGTCCGATCTCGGCATCGAAAACCCCGATTTCCTCTCCGAGTTCCCGGAGGCAGGCTTGCGCGTGGCTTTCGCCGGGCTCCAGCCCGCCACCCGGCATGAACCAGAAGGTCCGTACCTCTGGCCGTGATGGGTCGATGGGGCGTTGCGACTCGTAGGCGATCAGGAGCAGCCGGTCCTGCGGGTCGAAGACCAGGGCTCGGGCGACGTGGCGCAGGGGAGGCGCGCCGGTGCCTTGGCTGGACTCGCGTTCGTGGGGCTGGGTCGACGGGGGAAGAATCATGACGACGGTCTAACAGGGAATCGGCCCCTCGCCAGCAGGCGCCCAGATCACCACGGGCAGGCCATGAGGGTCGCGTCCTGGCGGGTCGGGCATCGGGATGGCGCGTCCGAGGACGATGTCGCGGGCGACGACCAGGGCGGCGAGGGCGTCGAGGTGATCGTCGGCCCCCACTCCGGCCGGTCTTCCCGCCTCCACGAGCGTTGCCGGTAGACCGGCCCTTCGCAGGAGCGCGCGGCGCTCTTCCAGACCCTCCCGACGCCCCGGCCCCTTCTTGGCCGATGCCAGCGGGCTGTCGCCGTTGAGGCGGCGGAACGCCACTTCCGGGTGAACCTCGTGTACCCGGTCGCGCAGGGGCGGCCGCGCGAGGAGCAGGTCGTCGACCTCGCGGATGTAGCGGGTGATGTTCCAGCACTGGATCGAGGGGGCGAAGGGCGGGACGCTGGCGGCGCGGGAGAGCGCCTTGGCCTCCTCGTAGCTGCCGGCATGGACCGCCGCCCGTGGCGGCACCGGGAAGACGCTGGACTGCCCGCCTGCGAGATAGGCCCTGGCCGCGCGGTCGGCGACCCGGCCGCCGCCCTCGACGCGGTCGGGCAGGCCGATCGGCACATCGATCCCGACGCAGACCGGGGCTTCCGGCCCGTCCAGGAGTTCGGAGACGCGGGCAAAGCGAGCGGCGCGGTATCGGCCGGGATCGTCGAGATCGAGGAGGGCTCCGGCCCAGGCACCGCGGCAGCCGTCGAGTCCTGCGATCCAGCGCGTCATGCGAGCCCCGCGAACCGCGACGGCTCTGGCGGGTTGACGCTGCTCAAGGACGGCCGGCTTCGAGGGCCGTCCCGTCGCACCGGGTAACGCCGCCGCCGGCGGTACGCTTTATAGGATCGTTCCATGGACATCGCCGTCGACAAGGTCACCGAGATCATCCTCCGGGTCAGGGCGCTCGACGTGAAGGAAGGTGCCACCGACCCCGATTCAGGCTCCAACCCGATCGATGACGGCTCCACCGACGTGCTCACGTCCGGCACCGACGATGCCACGGAATCGGAGGTCCGCTCGATGATCTCCGGCCTCAACGATGACGAGCGCGCCAACCTCCTCGCCCTCCTCTATGTCGGGCGCGGCGACATGGAGTCGGAAGAATGGGGCGAGGCCGTGCGCTTCGCCCGCGAACGCGAGGCGGTGGGCGAAGGCGCCCTGCACGAGATCATGGCCTCGCCCGATGCGGGCGATCTCCTCGACGAAGGGCTCGCTGCCCTCGGGATCAGCCAGGACATCGCCGACGCGTAGACTGTGTCTGTACGCCGCGCCCTGCCACGGCCGATCCGGGCAGGGCGCGGTTGGTGCGGGTCAGTGTGGCTCCGGGGCAACGATCGCCCGTTTCCGCAGTGATGCCCCAAAATCCACAGCGTTAACCTTTTATTAACCCGACGATTGCCGTTCCAGCGTGGCCGTGAGACGTTCGTTAACAACAGATTAACGGGACGAGCGGCGGCCATGCGGATCGCGATTTCGAAGTTCCACAATGCGGTGCACGCCTTCAAGCGCACCATCGGCGGTCTGGGCCTGCTCTCCGGGTTGGCGGTCGCGTCCCTCGCCACCCTGCCGAACCTTGCCTCCGCTCAGACCCTGGCCTCGCTCCCCAGCGTGGCGAGCACCATCTCCACCACGGGCGCCGCCCGCCCGATCAGTGCATGGGTCACCTTCTGCGAGACCTATGCCGCCGAATGCGCGGTGACGATCTCGGAGCCCGCCGCGATCAGCCTGACACCCGGTATCTGGAACACCATCGTCTCGGTGAACCGCCGCGTGAACAAGTCCATCCGTGCCGTCACCGACATGGAGCAGCTCGGCATGGCCGACCGCTGGGATCTGGCCGAATCCGGTGCCGGTGATTGCGAGGACTTTCAGCTCTTGAAGCGCAAGCTTCTCGCCGAGGCCGGCCTGCCGCGCCGGGCCATGCGGATGACCGTGGTCATCGACGAGAAAGGGGAGGGCCATGCCGTCCTCACCCTGATCACCGACCGGGGCGACCTCATCCTCGACAACAAGACCAACAGCGTGCTGCCCTGGCGCCAGACCGGCTACACCTTCATCAAGCGCGAGAGCCAGAACGCCATGGCCTGGGTGTCCCTCGGCCGTGCCGCGTCGCCGGTGACCACCGCCAACCGATAGGAGCGGGATGCGCCGTCCCGGAGGGAGATTGCATCAAAGGCAATACATTAGCGACTTGTTAAGCGCGTGTGGGTGAGGGTTGCCGGGTTCGGGAATCCCTCGCCATGACGAAGCTGAGCCGCTTGCCCGCAGCCTTGCTGCTGGCTGCCATCGTGTCCCCGTGCTGCACGGCCCCCGCCTCGGCCCGGGATTCCGACGTCGGTGCCCTGCATGCGTCGTGGCGCGGATGCCTGCATCGGAATTTTGGCCTGCAGGCACTCGTGACGAGCCGGACACTGGCCGTCGAGTCGGCCGTGAAATCCTGCCGGGCCAGCGAAGCGGCCTATCTTGCCGCCCTGTCGACGTCCCCCCTGGTGGATGACGAGGACGTGTCCCGGGTCCGTCCGGCCCTGATCCAGCGCGCCAAGGGCTGGCTTCTCCAGCAGGCCAGCGTGACGCGCCCGCTCTGACGGCTCGTCACGCCGCCTTCGGCCCCCGCCTGCCTGCGAGCCGCCCGCCCATGACCAGGGTGGCCAGCGCCTCGGCGGTCATGGCCCGGCCGTAGAGGTAGCCCTGGCCCTCGCGGCAGCCCATGATGCGCAGCATCGTGTCCTGCTCGATCGTCTCGATTCCCTCCGCAATGACATCCAGGCCGAAGCTCTGAGCCATGCCGAGCACGGCCCGGACGATCTCCGCGTCGTGCCGATCGGTGAGGATGTCCCGCACGAAGCCGCGGTCGATCTTCAGGCGCGTCAGCGGGAAACGCTTGAGCGAACTCAGCGACGCGTAGCCGGTGCCGAAATCGTCGAAGGCGATGGAGACGCCGTGCCGATGAAGTTCGCGCAACGGGTCCAGCAGGGAGTCGTCCGTCTGAAGCGCGATCCGCTCCGTCACCTCGATTTCGAGCAGGCTCGGCGGCAAGGCGTGGCATTCCAGGGCGCCGATCACCTCGCGGGCCAGCCGCCCCGTCCTAAGATGAGCCCCGAACAGGTTCACGGCGACCCGCAGGGGCGGCAGGCCGAGGGCGCGCCAGAGGGCGGCTTGCCGACAGGCATCGTCGACGATCCATCGGCCGATGGAGGCGGCGAGGGGATGGGCTTCGAGGGCGTCGATAAAGGCGGCCGGCAACAGCAGGCCGCGGGTGGGATGCTGCCACCGCAGCAGGGCTTCGGCACCGATGACCTGCCCCGAATCCAGCTCCACCTGCGGCTGGTAGTGCAGCACCAGTTCGGCATGCTCCACCGCCCGGGTCAGCTCGTCGTGGAGCGTTCGCCGGGCGACGACCGCATTGCGCATGGATTGTTCGAACAGGCGGAAGCAGCGCCGCCCGTCACGCTTGGCCTGGTAGAGGGCCAGATCCGCATCGGCGATCAGTTCGTCCCGGACGGTTCCCGGCCCGCCTATCGCCGCGCCGATGCTGAGACCGACATGGAAGATGTGTCCTGCCACCGGAAACGGGGTCTGGAACGCCTCCAGGATTTTTGCGGCCAGGGCACCCGCATGGAGGGGGCTGCCCCGGCCCGGAAGGATGAGCGCGAACTCGTCTCCACCGAACCGCGCCACAGTGATCTGGGACGTGACGCAGGACGACAGGCGCACCGCCACGGCCTGGAGCAGCACATCCCCCACGGCGTGCCCCAGACTGTCGTTGACCTCCTTGAAGCCGTCGAGATCGAGCAGCAACACGGTGGCGTAACGATCCGTGACGAGGCTGGCGTCCAGGCGCTCGTCGAAGAGGGCGCGGTTGTTGAGGCCGGTCAACTTGTCGTGATGGGCCAGTTGAACCAGCCTGGCGTCGCGGGCGCGCCACTCGCTGATATCGCGGATGACGGCGCCCATTCCGATCCCGCCGGGCTCCTGCCAGATCGACATCGAGAACTCGATCGGGAACGTGCCTCCGTCGCGGTGCAGGGCCATCAACTCGATGGTGCGGCCGGCAAGGTGTGACACGCCCCCGGAGGCGATCCGGCAAAACCCTGCTTTGTGGGCGGCGCGGAGCGGCTCGGGGATGATGATCTCGATGGGCTGGCCGACCATTTCACCCGCGTCATGGCCGAACAGGGCCTCGGCCGAGGGATTGCAGAAGATGATCGTGCCCGTCCCGTCGACCACGAGCAGGGCATATTCGGCGGCCTTGGCGAAGCCGAGTGCCGCAGCGTTGGCCAGTTGCGCCCGGCGAATCTCCAGCCGGTCCATGACGAGGTCGGCGAAAGCGGCAAGCTTCGACCGCTCGGCATCATCGAAACCGACGCGCGCCTTCGTGTCGAGAACGCAAAGCGAGCCGATGCAATGCCCCTCGGCCGTGATCAGGGGCGCACCGGCATGGAACCTGACGCCCGGCAGATCGCGGAAGAGCAAGCCGTCGTCGTCCGCGTTGACGACTACGATTCCGGACTGCGCGAGGACGTGTTCGCAGGGCAGGCCGTGCCGCGGCAGGCGGTGTAGATCGACGCCGATCCGGGCCACCAGCCAGGAGACCTCGTCGTCCACGAGGGAGACCCAGGCGATCGGCATTCCGAGGCTCGCCGCCGTCACTGCGACGATGCGTTCGAGGCCAGCATCTGGGGCGGTGCCGATCATGCGGCAGGAGCGCAGAGCGGTCAGACGCTTGGCGTCGTCGGTCGGGGCCGGTCGGTCGTCGGTTCCGGCGTGTGCCGATGGTGGAGCAATCATGGGATCGGCACCGAACATGAGCGGTTTCACTGGGAATACTCTGTCAAATGCTAACAGACCGTGCCGCCAAGGCTCGGACGTATCGATGTCGTTGGCGTGTTCGAGATGCCGCTTTCATGAGGCGAGGGCAGAATAATCGGCAGTCTTGAAAAAGACAGGTCAACAATCCTGACGGATATTGCGAAACCTCCTGGGGGGCGGTTGACGATACATCAAACATCAGATGCGGCCACGGTTCCGCCATTGGACCGACTTGAAGCGACATTGGTCACTTGCGTCGTTTTTCAGACCAAGCGGCGTCTGGGGCAATGCTGCGCGACGGAGCAATCAAATATCCGAAATTCTATTAAAATATCTTAACCATCTCAAAAAATCAGGTCAAACTAAATCTTTGATAGTGACTTGATGTATATCTATTCTTGCATCAGATTTTGATCCGACGGAGGTCAATCATGGCGCATTCGATCTACGTAAGGAAGATCGGCAACGGCTGCGAAAATTCTTGGAAGACTCTGGCCCATGCCATCCAGACCCGAAGCGAGGCGGTCTTGCTCGCCCGGAGACTGGCGTCGTCTTATCCAGAATCTGGTGCGGATCCCTTTAAGAGGGTGTTCTGGTTCCGGGACCGGACCGGGCTGCACGAGATCTGGGCGGCCCCCGAGGCCTAGTTCCGGCTCGGTCTTCCTGCACGTTGAGAGCTTGAAACGGGAGGGGTGCGGCGGTATCGCCGGGCGGCCGGTGCAACGAGCCACGGCTTCAGGAGATCGCCGCGCCATGACCGAGATCCGTCCGCGTCGCAGCGTCCTCGCCATGCCCGGCTCCAATCCACGGGTCCTGGAAAAGGCGCGCGGCCTGCCCACCGACGTCGTGATGATCGATCTGGAGGATGGCGTCGCCCCCGATGTGAAGGCGGAGGGACGCGACGCCGTGGCCGCCACGGTGCTCTCCCGGCCCTACGGGCGGCGCGAGGTCGTGGTCCGCATCAACGGTCTCGACACGCCATGGGGCGAGGCCGACCTCGCTCGCATCGCCCCCGCCGGGCCAGACGCGATCGTGATCCCGAAGGTCTCCGGACCCGATGCCCTCGTCGCGGTCGGCTCGCGCCTGCGTCGCCTCGGCGCGCCGGACCATACCCGCGTCTGGGCGATGATCGAGACGCCGCTGGCGATCCTCCACATCGCCGAGATCGCCAGCGCCGCCCGCGACGTGGATACACGCCTGTCGTGCCTCCTCGTCGGGCCGAACGATCTCGCCAAGACCAGCCGGGTTCGGCTCGGGGTGCCGGGCCGTCCGGCCCTGATGCCGTGGCTGATGAACGTGGTCATGGCGGCGCGGGCCTACGAGATCGACGTGATCGACGGCATCTACAATGCCTTCCGGGACGAGAGCGGGTTCAGAGCCGAGTGCGAGCAGGGCCGCGACAGCGGTTTCGACGGCAAGATGCTGATCCATCCCGGCCAGATCGCCACTGCCAACGAATTGTTCGGCCCCTCGGAGGCCGAGATCGAGGAGGCGCGGGCGATCATCGCCGTCTTCACCGAGCCGGAGAACCGGACGCGCGGGGCCATCGCCTTCCGCGGCCGGATGATCGAGCGGCTCCATGCCGTGGAGGCCTCCCGGATCGTCGCCCTCGCCGACGCCATCGCGGCACGGGCGGCGTGAGCGGCGCGTCTGCTTCCGTCCCCCCGGCGGTCGATCTGCGCATCCGCGATCCGCGTTTGCGGGAATGGGGCTTCCCGCGCTGGGGCTCCGCGGCGGCGGCGGGGCTCGACCTCCATGCCTGCCTCGACGAACCCCTCGCCTTGGCGCCGCAGGCCCCCGCCATTCTGATCCCCGCGGGGTTCAGCGTGCTCATTCGGGATCAGGACTGGTGCGGCCTCGTCTTCCCGCGCTCCGGCCTCGGTCATCGCGACGGCCTCGTCCTGGGCAACGGGACCGGTGTCATCGACGCGGATTACGAGGGGCCTCTCATGATCTCGGCCTGGAACCGCAACGTCGACCCGGCCGCGACCATCGTCATCCACCCCGGCGACAGGATCGCGCAACTGGTCTTCACCCGCGTGACGCGGCCGGTCTTCACCCTTGTCGATGCCTTCGATTCCAACGAGCCCGCCCCGCAATCTGGGCGTGGGCAGGGCGGCTTCGGATCGACGGGCCGACGCTAGCCGGGATAGGGCGTCGCACCGCGAAGTCAGAGAACTGAGGCCCGATTCTCAGCCGCAATTTCCGTTTATGAGCCTTGTGTCCGGCCTGCCGGCGATGGACCTTGCATCCATCGCGGTCCGGCCCAATTGCGTCCCGTCTTCCGGATCGTCCGGCAGTCGCCGCGGCTTTCTATGGTCGGGAGAGACCGTGTCCTGATGCCTGCCATGCCCGCATCCGTAGAGACGGCTTCGGCCCTCATCGCCATCGTCTGCGCCTCCGCGCCCGTCCATCTCGTCCTGAACTTGCGAAGCCTCGATTGCGCCATCCGGCTCGTCACCGGGGCGAAGGCCGCCGCGAGTGACGAGCTGTTTCAACCCGCGGATCTCGTCATCGTGATGCACGATCCGGATAGCGGGATCGATGGTCCGACCGTGATCCGGGACCTGCGCGGTCACGAAGGACATGCCCGCACCGCGGTCTTGTGCCTCGGAGCTTCCTCCGCCCTCCGCCGGCCGGCGGTCGAGGCCGGCGCAACCGACGTGATGACCGGTGCCATCGATCCGCTCGACCTGCAGATCCGGGTCTGCAACCTCCTCGAACTCGCCCTGGCGCGCCAGGTCCTTCACCGGCAATCGGTCGCGATGTGCCGGGACGTGGACCGGGCCGGCGCCGAGGCGGCCTCGCGGGAGCGCGAGATCATCCGCCGCCTGATGCTGGCGGCCGAATTCCGTGACGATCAGGCGGGGGATCACCTCACGCGGGTCGCCGGCTGCGCCATCGCCATCGCCGAAGGCCTCGGCCTGTCGGAGGGGGATGCGAACGACATCGCCCTGGCCTCGACGATGCACGACATCGGCAAGATCAGCATCCCCGACAGCATCCTGATGAAGCCCGGGCCGCTCAGCGACAGCGAGCGCGAGGAGATGAAGCACCACGCGATCCGCGGCTATCGCATGTTGTACGACAGCCCTTCGCACCTGCTGCAACTGGCCTCCGACATCGCCCTGACCCATCACGAGCGCTGGGATGGCGGCGGCTATCCGCAGGGACTGAGCACGACGCAGATCCCGCTCGCGGGCCGCATCGTCGCCGTCGCCGACGTGTTCGATGCCCTGATCTCGGAGCGGGTCTACAAGAAGGCCTGGTCCCCCGAGGCTGCGCGCCGGCATCTCGAAGAGCATGCCGGTACCCATTTCGACCCGGATTGCGTGGCCGCCTTCGTGGCCCGCTGGGACGACATCCTCGGGCTGGTGGAGAGCAACCCGCCCGAATCCGCCACCGTCTGAGCCGCCCGGAGGATCAGGCGTCGGCGACGCCGGCCTCGTCCTGTGCCTGGAGCACGTCGGGCCGGGGCATCGAGATGATGTTGTAGCCGGAATCGACGAAATGGACTTCGCCGGTGACACCGCCGGAGAGGTCCGAGAGCAGGTAGACCGCCGATCCGCCGACCTCTTCCAGGGTCACCGTGCGCCGCAGGGGGGCGTGAGCGCGCTGATGATTGAACATCAGGCGCGCATCGGCGATGCCGGCGCCGGCCAGGGTCCGCATCGGTCCGGCCGACAGAGCGTTCACCCGGATGCCCTCCGGGCCGAGATCGCCGGCGAGATAGCGCACGGAGGCTTCGAGGGCTGCCTTGGCGACGCCCATGACATTGTAGTTCGGCATGATCCGGGTCGAGCCGCCATAAGTCAGCGTCAGCATCGAACCGCCGCGGCGCATGCGCTTGGCCGCCCGCTGCGCGATCTCCGTGAAGGAGAAGCACGAGATGACCATGGTCCGCGAAAAGTTCTCGCGGCTGGTCACGTCGACATAGCGCCCCTTGAGCTGGGCCTTGTCGGAGAAGCCGATGGCGTGGACGACGAAATCGATTCCGTCGGTGAAGCGCTCGTCGAGGGCGGCGAACAGCGCGTCCACGCTGGCAATGTCCTCCACGTCGCAGGGAATGACAATGTCGGACCCAAGGGAGGCGGCGAGGGGTTTGACGCGGCGGCCGAGCGCATCCCCCTGATAGGTGAACGCGAGTTCGGCGCCATGGTCATGCAGGGACTTGGCGATGCCCCAGGCGATGGAATGGTCGTTCGCGACCCCCAGAATCAGGCCGCGCTTTCCTGCCATCAAACCCGTCATTCGTGTCCCCGCATCCATCGCGCCGAAGTTTCAGACAATTCCGGCCGTTGCGAGGACGCTTAGCGTGTGCATCGATACACTGTCCAATCCTGGGCCGACCGGGAAGGCCGAGCCACCGTCGCGGCGCGGTCACGCTCCAAGAGGTGACGGGCGATCAGAAATAACCTCGCGTCTCGTCGAGGGCCGTATCGACGAGCCCCTGCTTGGCCCGGATGCAGGCCGTGGCCGCGATACCAAGGCCGGCAAGGGTGCTCAAGGAAATCAGGATCAGGACCATCTCGGACTTTCGGCTTCTTTCAGGAAACGCGACGTCGAATCCGCGGTTCCGTGAAAGAGGCCGGCGTCACGCCGGCATGGCCGAAGTCGATCCCTGAAAGCTTGGCCGTTCAGGCGTCGATATGCTTGAGGACAAGGGTCGAGTTGGTTCCGCCGAAGCCGAAGGAATTCGACACCACATGGCCTAGCTGGACGTTGTCGCGGCGCTGCCGGAGGATCGGCATGTCGGCGAAGGCCGGGTCGATCTCGTCGATATGCGCGCTCTCGCAGATGAAGCCGTTCTGCATCATCAAGAGGGAGTAGATCGCCTCATGCACGCCGGTGGCGCCGAGGGAATGCCCGGTGAGCGACTTGGTGCCCGAGATCGGCGGGCAATCGTCGCCACGCCCGAAGACTTCGCGGATCGCCTCGATCTCTTTGAGATCGCCCACCGGTGTCGCGGTGGCATGGGGGTTGATGTAGTCGATCCGGGCGCCCTTGAGCCCTTCCATCGCCTGTTTCATGCAGCGCACGGCGCCTTCGCCGGAGGGGGCCACCATGTCGTGGCCGTCCGAAGTGGCGCCGTAGCCGGCGAGTTCGCCATAGATACGTGCGCCGCGCGCCTTGGCGTGCTCCAGTTCCTCGAGGACGAGGACGCCGGCGCCGCCGGCGATGACGAACCCGTCGCGGTTGACGTCATAGGCGCGGGAGGCACGGGCGGGCGTGTCGTTGTAGCGTGAGGACATGGCTCCCATCGCGTCGAACAGGACGGAGAGCGTCCAGTCCAGATCCTCGCAGC
Organism: Methylobacterium sp. W2; assembly: GCF_020662345.1. Taxonomy (GTDB): domain Bacteria; phylum Pseudomonadota; class Alphaproteobacteria; order Rhizobiales; family Beijerinckiaceae; genus Methylobacterium. Next base: position 110,877 of record NZ_VMOA01000011.1, read on the forward strand.
CGCCGGCGAAGATGATGTCCTGGCGTCCGCTCTGGATCACCTCGCCGGCATTGCCGATGCAATGGTTGGATGTGGCGCAGGCCGACGAGATCGAATAGTTCACGCCCTTGATCTTGAAGAAGGTCGCCAGCGTCGCCGAGGCGGTCGAGCACATCGCCTTCGGCACGGCAAAGGGGCCGACGCGCTTGGGACCCTTCTCGCGGGCGAGGTTAGCGGACTCGACGATCGCCTTCGTCGAGGGGCCGCCGGATCCCATGATGATCCCGGTGCGGTCGTTCGAGACGTCTCCCGGCTCAAGGCCGGCGTCGCGGATCGCCTGATCCATGGCGATGTGGTTCCAGGCGGTGCCGCCGCCATGAAAGCGCATGGCGCGCCGGTCGACGAGGCCTTCGGGGTCGACGCTCGGTCGTCCCTCGACCTGGCTGCGGAAGCCGAGTTCGGCATAGGAGGCCGAGCGGCCGATGCCCGACTTGGCCTCGCGCAGGGAGGCAAGGACTTCCTGGGTGTTGTTGCCGATGGACGAGACGATGCCCATCCCGGTGATCACGACACGCCGCATGGAAACGCTCTTCTCTTTCGCCGAAGCGCCGTCGCACCGACGCGTGTCAGGTAGGATGATGCCGGGGCAATCTCAACCACCGGCGTGCCGGAGGGCTAGCCTTGTGCCTGGAACAGGGCAACCCTCAGATCCTTGGCGTCATAGATCCTGGCACCGTCCGCTTCCAGCCAGCCATCGGCGATGCCAAGGACGAGCTTGCCCTGGCGCACGCGCTTGATGTCGATGCCGTAGACAACCTTGCGCACGGTGGGCAGCACCTGATCGCTGAACTTGACCTCACCGACGCCGAGTGCCCGACCCCGGCCCGGCGCACCGAGCCAGCCGAGATGGAAGCCCACGAGCTGCCAGAGCGCATCGAGGCCGAGGCAGCCGGGCATCACCGGATCGTTCTTGAAATGGCAGCCGAAGAACCAGAGGTCCGGCCGCACGTCGAATTCCGCCAGGACATGGCCCTTGCCGTAGGCGCCGCCCTCTGTCCCGATCGAGGTGATACGGTCGAACATCAGCATCGGCGGCAGGGGAAGCTGCGCGTTGCCGGCCCCGAACAGTTCGCCACGGCCGCAGGCCAGCAGCTCCTCATGGGAGTAGTGGGAGGCGCGGGGAGCGGTCTGGTCTGAACCGGCGGCGGCGGGCGATTCGGAATCGGAAGACATGATCGGTGTGTCGGTCCTTGGTGGAGGGCGCGTTCGAAACGCCGGACATCGCCCACGAACGCCGGAACGGTCGTGGCCATCGCGGGTCCACGACATTGTCCGAACTCGCGAGCGGCGCTTCGTTAACACACCGTCTGATCGGCACAAAACACCTCGTCTCGAGCCGAGTTGCAGGGGTAGTCGCAAAGCTGGTTGCATGCGCTGTTGAATGGAATGACTTCAAACAAGCCGCATGTTCACAATGCGCAGCTACCCATCACGGGCTTGGGTTGCGATGAGGGGGGAGGTTCGTATAGAGTTCTTTGGTACTTTGTTGGTTCCGTGAGATGTCAGTACCGCCGATGTCCAACTCGCTGCCGCTGCAGGCCATGCTGAACGCACGTGGCGCTTCCCTTGATATCGCCTCGGTCGCGGGGCGCCGGGGTTGCCCCCTGTCCGATCTGCGCGACCGTCTGCGCCGCTCCGGCCTCCGTCCGACCCGCCAGCGCCTGTCGCTCGGCTGGCTGCTGTTCGGGCGTGGCGACCGCCACCTCACGGCGGAAATGCTCTACGACGAGGCCATGCGCGCCAAGGTGCCGGTCTCCCTGGCCACGGTCTACAACACCCTCCATCAGTTCACCGAGGCCGGGCTTCTGCGTCAACTGGCTCTCGACGGGTCGAAGGCCTATTTCGACACCAATCCGAGCGAGCACCACCACTTCTTCCTCGAGGACGAGGGGCAGGTTCTGGACATGCCCGATTGCGGCATCACCGTCGATTCTCTCCCCGATGCCCCCGAGGGCATGGAGATCGCTGGCGTCGAGGTCATCGTTCGCCTGCGCCGCCGGCACGGTGCACGTCAGTCCTGAGGCGGGCGTCTGCTTCCCATGTCATTGAAAAAGGCCCGGCTCAGCCGGGCCTTTTTCGTATGGCGCTACGGATGCTGCCGGACTCAGTCGATCTTCTCGTTCGGGTAGACGCCCCAGAGCCGGTCCTGGCGGATGTAGCCGTCCACGTCGCCGCTCTTCTGGGGCAGCGCGACGATGACCCGACACCAGCTTCCGGTGCAGCTCTTCACGCTGCCGATGACGCCGGGCTGGAGCTTGGCTTCCACCCCCGAGCCTTCCTCCGCCCGTGCATGGAGCGGGATCGCCGCGTCGGCGCCCCTGGCCGCCATGACGATGGAGGTGCGCCGGCCGGAGAGGAGGGAGTGCAGCACCCAGCCTTCGGTTCCCTCGGAATCGCGGATGCGCCGCCAGGTCTCGAACTCGGCGACGATCTCGATGGGCAGGCCCGCCCGCTGGAACACCCACAGCGTGCGGTGGTCCTTCGACGGCCCCTCACGCAGATTGACCCGATCGGTCTTGAGACTCGCATAGCGCGGCAGGGGCAGGCCCGTGGCCGGACCGCGATTCGCGTCCGATGCGCTTCCCGCCGCCGGGGCGGCCAGGACGGGGGAGGGCGGCGCCACGAGGGACAAGGCCACCGTCAGGCACGTGAAGAACAGAAGTCCAGGCAGGCGCGTCATCGGTCTTCCCAAAGGTTCGCGATCGTCAAGGCCACGATCGCCATCGTCAATCCTCGTCTAGCGATCCCTCGCGCGCGGTGTTTCGGGCGCGAGGGCACGTTGTGTTCCGTGCCCTCTCTGGTAGAGAAGCCTCAAGAACCGGCAGCCGAGGCGTCGGGGCTATGGGACCTGTCTGGCCGATGCGTGGTTAATGCCGGGTCAAGCCTCGGCACGAACCGTGGCTCCCGGCAGCGGCCGGCCTGGCAGAAACGTTCGCGGAGGGTGCATGTCGTCGTTGAAGCGCAAGCCACTCGTTGTGGTCACGCGTCGCCTCCCCGAGGTGGTCGAGGCGCGCATGCGCGAGTTGTTCGATATCCGCCTCAACCCCGACGATAAGCCGATGGGCAGCGAGGCGCTGGCCGCGGCGTTGCGCGAGGCCGACGTGCTCGTTCCCACCGTCACCGACAGGATCGATTCCGGTCTGCTCGCCCAAGCCGGGCCGAACCTTCGCCTGATCGCGAATTTCGGCAACGGTGTCGACCATATCGATGTGGCCGGGGCGCTGGAGCGCGGCATCACCGTCACCAACACCCCCGGCGTCCTCACCGAGGACACCGCCGACATGACCATGGCCCTGATCCTCGCCGTGGCCCGCCGCGTGGCGGAAGGGGCGCGGATCATCCCAGACGACAATTGGGACGCGGGCTGGTCCCCCACCTGGATGCTCGGCCGCCGCATTACCGGCAAGCGCCTGGGCATCGTCGGCATGGGCCGGATCGGCCAGGCCCTGGCGCGCCGCGCCAAGGCGTTCGGCCTGCAGATCCACTATCACAACCGGCGCAGGGCACCGGTGCAGATCGAGCGCGAACTCGACGCGACCTATTGGGAATCCCTCGACCAGATGCTGGCGCGGGTGGACATCGTGTCGGTGAACTGCCCGCACACGCCGGCGACCTATCATCTGCTCTCGGCCCGCCGCCTCAAGTTGCTCAAGCCCGAGGCGATCGTCGTGAACACGGCTCGCGGCGAGGTCATCGACGAGAACGCCCTTGCGCGCCTGATCGAGGCGGGCGAGATTTCGGCGGCCGGCCTCGACGTGTTCGAGCAAGAACCGGCCGTGAGTCCACGCCTCGTGAAGCTCGCCCGGTCGGGCAAGGTCGTTCTCCTGCCGCATATGGGGTCGGCTACCCACGAGAGCCGGACTGATATGGGCGAGAAGGTCATCATCAACATCAAGACCTTCATGGACGGGCACCGCCCGCCGGACCGCATCCTGCCGAGCATGCTCTGACAACCGGTCATCGACCCAAGGTCGCGCTCCGGCGCCGGGCTCAGGGCGGGTTTGCACGGTGCTTGCAGGGTCGTTGACCTATGTGCATTCGCAGACCGGGGCCGTAGGAACGGCGTCATGTCCGATACGTTGACCGGCGCCGACAGGGATCATCGGTTGTCGCGTAGCGGGTAGAGTGGGAGCAACATGGCCGCGGAGACAGAGTCGACCGAGGCGAGCATCGGAGAGGCCGTACCCTGCGACGAGTTTCGTCGCTTTGCGGATTTCGTGCCCCTGATGATGTGGCGCTCCGATATCGAAGGGGCAGCGGTCCATCATAATGAGTGCTGGCTCGATTTCACTGGCCGGGACCGGGATGCCGAGCTCGGCCATGGCTGGCGGCGGGGCCTGCATCCGGATGATTTCGACCGTCATGCCGCCCTGGTCGAGGAGGCCTTCGCGTCGCGCAGTCCCTACTCCATCGAGTTTCGCCTGCGCCGTCATGACGGGGCCTATCGCTGGCTTCTCAACAACGCCCGTCCCCTCACCGAGAACGGTACGTTTCAGGGCTATCTCGGCTCGTGCTTCGACATCACCGACCGCAAGCGGGCGGAGGAGCATGCCGAGCATGCCCTCGTCGAGAAGGAGGCGCTTCTCGCCGAAGTCTATCACCGGGTGCGCAACAACCTTCAGGTGATGGTGAGCCTGATCGGTCTCTACGGCCGCGCCGCACCGGCGCCGTGTCGCGGGAGCTTCGAGGCCCTCGGCCAGCGGGTGCGTGCCATCGCCCTCGTTCAGCAGCATCTGCACGAAGCGCCGCACATCGCCTCCATCGACCTGCGCGACTATCTTCACCGGCTCGCCTCCGGCCTCGGCCAGTTGCGGCGGGCGGGTCGTATCAGCGTGGCGGTGGGCGGTAGCGGCACGAGCCTCGTGGAACCGCGGACCGCCAACGCCCTTGGCATGATCGTGGCCGAAGTCGTGGCCGAATGCCTCGACGCCACTGCCGATTCCGTCTCCTGCACGATCGCGATCACCATCGACGCCAAGGCCGGCGCTCCGGTTCGCCTCACCATCGTGTCGGGCGGCGATCAGCCGGAAGGCCGTGCCACGGACGTGCCCAATCTCGGTCCGCGGCTGGTGGCGGCCTATGCTGCCCAGGCCGAAATCGCGGTTCGCGGCACCGGCACGCAGGTCGACCCGATGGAACTGCAACTGCCCGAAGCCCTGGTGCATCCGTCGGAGTAGCGGGCATTGGCGCTCGCCTGACGGCGGGTCGCTCCCTATATCGATGGGGCGAAGAAATGCCACCGCTTCGCTCGATCGTCGCCGAGAGTTCAGCCTCACACCATGCTTCCACCCATCGCAACGATCATCGACAATTTCGAAATCCTCGACGACGGGCCGGACCAGCTCGAATACCTGATGGAACTCGGCCGTGCCCTGCCGCCCTTTCCGGACGAGCTGCTCACCGAACAGAACCGGGTTCATGGCTGCGAAAGCCAGGTCTGGGTCGATTCGAACGTCGATCATTCGCAGTCTCCGCCGCGCCTGCATCTGCGGGGTACCAGCGATTCCTTCATAACCAAGGGATTGATCGCCTTGGTGATGGCCCTGCATGACGGGAAGACGCCGACCGAGATCGCGGATGTCGACGTCTTCCAGGTCTTCAAGCGGATCGGCCTCGGCGCTCACCTGACGTCGAAGCGTTCCAACGGGGTGCGGGCCATGGCCGAGCGCATCCATCGGGACGCGGCCCGGCTCGCGGCCTGAACCAGCCTATAAGCTTCAGGCCCGGTCGCGCCATAGGCGCAGGCGTGACCGGCTCGGACCCACCGCCTCCCGCTCAAGCCCGTAATGCTCCGCCAGCCGCGCCAGGGCGATACGGATGACGACCTTGGCTGAGCGCGCTGGCCATCGGCGCTCCGCCTCGATGGTCTCCAGGCCTTTCACGAAGCCGCATAGGTCGATCAGCAATCCGGACAGGTCGCTCCCCACTGCGGTGAGGGCCGCGCGGACGCGCTGTCGGGCCGCCAGCATGGCGTCCGACCCTGCCGAGGGATCGCGGGGGCCGCCGCCATCGACCTTGACCCCGCTCCAGTCCGACCCCATGCGCGGCGTCAGAGCCCCCATCGTCATGTCGCGGCGCAGCCGTTCGCCCGCCTCGAAGCAGGCGGCGTCGATCAAGGGAGTTCCATCGCGGTCGCGGCGCCGCGCCATCCAGGCGAGGGGGCTCTCGGACGCGTCGCGGACCGGGCGGCTCGGCTCGCCCTTGCCATCGAGGTCGAGATGCTGGGCGAGGTAGGGCGTGTCCCGGCCGGCCCGATCCCGCCGCAGTCTCGCCCGCCCGGCGGCGCTGATGGTGAGCCGGGCGTGCCGTCCCGCCGCCTGCTCGGCGAGATCGCAGGAGAGAAGCGTCTGTCCGGCCTGCGCGATGTAGCGTCCGCAACTCACCGAGATCCCGCTGCCGCCACTCCGCACGATGATCTCGCCGTCCGTCAACGGGTCGGGCAGGGCATAGGCCCCTTCCTCGTCGAGGGCCGAGAGGAGCCGGGCCGCATCGCGCCCGAGTTCCGCCTGACCTGTCGCCAGCATGGTCCGCTGCCCCGTGCGGTGAGTCGCCACATTCCGGCTTTTGTTCATGATATGTTCCCAAGTGCATTCAAGCGGTAACCACCGCGGCACTGGGGATGTTAGAAGAAAATAATCCTAGCGCAAGTCCCAATCGTAGTCATGGAAAACGCGGGAAGGCCGGGCGGCGAGACTTTGCCGGCGCCCGGCCCCGCTTCCTTTAAGCAGCCTCGTCGTAGGTGCCGTTGCGGGTCTGGCCGAGGCCGATGGCCTTGGCGAGGTCCGAACGCGCCTTGGCGTAGTTCGGGGCGACCATCGGATAATCCGAGGGGAGGCCCCACTTGGCGCGGTACTGTTCCGGGCTCATGTCGTACTTTGCGCGCAGGTGACGCTTGAGCGATTTGAACACGCGACCGTCTTCGAGACAGATGATGTGATCGGCTGTCACCGATTTCTTCACGGGGACTGCGGGCTGCTGCGGCGCGGATGCGACCTTGGCCTCGCCCTCACCACTCGCGACCTGGGTCAGCGAGGCATGGACGCGGGTAATGAGCTGCGCGAGCTCGCCGACCGGCACCGGGTTGTTGCTCACATAGGCCGAGACGATATCGACCGTCAGTTCCACGAAGTCGGCCGAATTCTCAATGTCGCTCATTGTTTAAACAATTCCTTTTAGCACGAGGCCGGACACAGTCTGTTGAGTATGCAGGCGGTGGGCCAAGGGACAGTTTGGCAATCCACGGCTGGAACTCTCGGCATCGTGGCTTCATCCAGTGGCGCTTTACGATGGTGGCGAGGGTAATCGCCATATCTCCCATTTATGATATTCAAATTGATCTCGCAAGACGGGGTCAGTCATGCCGATGCGTCGAATCAACGGTTCTGAACAATATTTCAATTTAACGTGAACTCGCATCGCCGCAGGCTAAGTCGATGCACTGTCAACAATGCCTCTCAAGGATAGAGAATCAGTTGCACCCATGATCCCATCGCCACTCAGCGGTCGAGCGATCCTGCGCTGTGCCGAAAAGACTTCCGCCTCGACCTTGCCCATGGCCTCCGACTGGGACACATGCAGGCATCGAAGGCGATCGGTAAACGGATCGGTCGCTGCTACGCTATTCAGCCGACGGTGGTTGGCAACCTTGCAGGTCTATCGATGGACGATCTTTTCCACTTGGAAAGCAAGCCACCCGTCGCCGAGGTGCGTCCGCACACATTCACTGTGCATGGTCGAGCAATTTCCGACAATTATTCTTGGCTGAAGGCCGAGAGCTGGCGCGACGTGCTCAAGGATCCCACTGCGCTCCCGCCCGACATCCGCGCATATCTCGACGCCGAGAACGCTTATACGGAAGCGGCGCTTGGCGATCTTGGTTCTCTACGCAAGAGTCTGGTCGCGGAGATGCGCGGGCGCATTCGCGAAGACGATAGCGGCGTGCCCGAGCCGGACGGTGCCTTTGCCTACTACACCCGCCATCGCGAAGGCGGGCAGCATCCCCTCGTCTGCCGCCGTCCGCGCACGGTCGTGGTCATCCCCGGCCAGGGGGCGGAGACGGCCGGTACGGGCGGTCCGGAGGAGGGAGAGGAGATCCTCCTCGACGGTGACCAGGAGGGCAAGGGTCTGCCCTTCTTCGAGCTCGCCGCCGCGGTGCATTCGGACGATCACGCCCGCCTGGCCTGGAGCGCGGATTCCAAGGGGTCCGAGCTCCACACCATCCGTGTCCGCGACCTCGGCACCGGGCGGGATCTCCAAGACCGCATCGAGGCGACCACCGGTGAGGTGGTCTGGTCCGCCGACGGGCTGTCGTTCCACTACATCGCCGTGGACGAGAACCATCGTCCCGCTCGCGTCATGCATCACGTAGTGGGTACGGAGCAGGCCGCCGATACGATGCTCTACGAGGAACGGGATTCCGGATTCTTCGTCCATATCGAGACGACGCAATCGCGCGATTACCTCGCCATCACGGCGAGCGACCACGAGACCTCCGAGGTTCATCTCCTCGACCGTAAATCGTCGGGTGCAACCCTGCTATGCGTTCAGCCGCGGGAGCCGCTGCTGATCTACTCCGTGGAGAATTGGGGGAACCACCTCTTCATCCTGACCAATGCGGACGGGGCCGAAGATTTCAAGATCGTCACCACCCGCATCGGCGCGTCGGACCGTGCGCACTGGACCGATTTGATCCCGCACCGGCGTGGCGTGATGATCCGTCATCAGCACGTCATCGCCCAGCACCTCGTGCGCCTCGAGATCGAGAATGCGCGGCCCCGCATCGTCGTCCGAGACACGCAGGGCAATGAGCACGTCGTGGCCTTCGCCGAGGAGGCCTATTCCCTCGGCCTCCAGCCGGGACACGAGTTCGAGACGGCGGTGATCCGCTTTACCTATTCGTCGATGACCACGCCGGCGGAGACCTACGATTACGATTGCACGACCCGCGCGCGGCAGTTGCGCAAGCGTCAGACGATCCCGAGCGGACACGATGCCGCCGCCTACGTGACCCGCCGGATCTTCGCCACGGCGCCGGACGGGGAGAGCGTGCCGGTCTCGCTCCTGCACCGCCGCGACCTCGTCCTCGACGGCTCGGCTCCGCTGCTGCTCTATGGCTACGGGTCCTACGGCACGCTGATGCCGGCCGCGTTCCGCACCAACCTGCTGTCGCTGGTGGATCGCGGCTTCGTCTATGCCATCGCCCATGTCCGCGGCGGCACTGAGAAGGGCTGGCACTGGTACATGGACGGCAAGCGCGCGAAGAAGCCCAACACCTTCACCGATTTCGTCGCCTGCGGCCGCGCCCTGGCGGAGGCCGGATACACCACGCCCGGTCGCATCGTCGCTCATGGCGGGTCGGCCGGCGGGATGCTGATGGGCGCGGTGGCCAACCTCGCGCCCGAGCTCTTTGTAGGGATCGTTGCCGACGTGCCCTTCGTCGACGTGCTCAACACCATGCTCGACGGCGACTTGCCGCTGACCCCGCCGGAATGGCCCGAATGGGGCAATCCGGGCGCGAGCGTCGAGGATTTCGAGACGATCCTGTCCTACTCGCCTTACGACAACGTCAGGGCGCAGCACTACCCGGCGATCCTGGCACTCGGCGGCCTCACCGACCCGCGCGTGACCTATTGGGAGCCGGCGAAATGGGTGGCGCGCCTGCGTGCCACGATGACGGGCGGCGGCCCGATCCTGATGCGGATCAATATGGAGGCCGGCCATGGCGGGGCGGCGGGACGCTTCGACCGGCTGGAAGAGGTGGCGTTGATCTATGCCTTCGCCCTGCGGGCGGTGGGGCGGGCTGGAGCTTGACCCTCGGGAGGCATCAGGGCTGGGGGACGGGCTCCGGCTGCGCCCCCTGGCGAGCGGTTTCCTCTTCTGCGCGGATGCGGGACTGCCGCTCTGCCTCTTCGGTCGCTGCCTTCTCGGCGGCCTTGTCGGCCTTCAGCTTGGCCTGACGGGCCGCCTCTTCAGCCGCGGCCTTGTCGGCCGCTGCCTTGATGGCGGCGGCGCGGGCCCTGTCCATCTCGATCCTCGCGCGACGCCGCTGGCGCTCGATCTGATCCGCCTCGAACAGTTCGATCTTGTCGAGTTCGCGCTGCAGGACCACGGCGGCAAGGCCGTTGGTCAGCGGGCCGGCATCGATACTCCGGTCGGGTTTGCTAAGCGGGCCGGAATAGGCGAGCTGCACCGACGGAACTCCACCGGTCCAGCCCTTCGGGGCGCCGCCCCCTGTCAATGTCCCGCGCGCATCGAACCGCCCGGTGTTGAGGTCGATGGCGAGGGTGCCGGCCCAGCGCGGTCCACCGAGATCGAAGGCAAGGGGGGCTGCGCGGAGCGACCCGCCGGAGAGGGTCGCCGGCGCCTTGATGGTTCCCTTCACCGCCATCGTCGCAGCGGTGAGTTCTTCGGCAACGAGCGCCTGGAGTCGCCCGTCCCGCAGTGGATCGTCCTCCGCAAGGGCTTTCACCAGGGCGCGCTCGATCCCGCCCGGATCGCCGCCGGGCAGCACGAGGTCGGTCAGGGCGATATCGCCGCTGCCGCCGAGATTGTTCGCCATGTTCGTCACGCTTTGGCCCGAGGCGCCGAAGCGCAGGGTCGCGCTGGCACGGCCGGAGATCGGCCCCGGACCGACGAGATCGGCGATGGAAGCGTCCCTCAGGCTCCCTTCTCCGGTGATTGCCGCCGCTCCGCCCTGCCGGGACAGGGTGACGGTCCCCATGAGACGGCCCCCGGCGAGGCGGCCGCTGAGGTCGCGGATCGAGAGGACGCCGTTGTCGAGACGGGCACCGAAGGCCGCGCCCTCGGCGGTGAAGCGACGGCCGAGATCGAGCGCGTCCACTCTCACGTCGAGGTCGATGGGCGGCCGATCCGCCGGCGGGGCGCCGAACCGGGCGCCGTCCCCGGCCTCCGGCTTCTTCCCGTCCGGCGGGATTACCAGGGACGCGGCGAGCCAGGGCAGCGACAGCCGCCCCAACGCCACGCTGCCGAAGATGTCGCCCGCGGGCGACCGGTTGACGTTGGCGAGGATCGTTGCCCCGGCGATTCGCCCGGCCACATCCGCATGGGCATCCCGCCCCGCCCGCGACAACCCTACCAGTAACTCCGCGGGCAGCGGCGAAGGCAGAGCGGAGGTGCTGCCGGCGAGGAGGAGGAAGGGGGCGAGATCGGCTGTCTTCACCTGGATCTCGCCGGCCTCCGGCGGCGCCTGGCCTGGCCCGGGCACGACCGACCTCACCGTCGAGAGGGTGAGGTCGGCGATGGTGCCGGAGATGTCGAGGCCGAGCGGCGGAACCGCGCCGTCGGCGCCGGCCTGGCCGCGTGTCCCGGTGATGCGCAGGGCGGCGGGTTTACGCAGGGCGACCATGTCCTCGCGCTCGAACCAGCGCCCGGCGAGCGGGGTCGTCAATCCGAGGGAGAGGCTGTCGATGCGGCCGCCCCGCGACAGCAGGTCGAGGTCGAGGCTGCCGCCCGCCGCGGTCCCGTCGGCGCTGGTGCGCAGGGTGTCGGCGTCCCCGGCCTCGCGCTCCAGGGTTACGGCAAGGTCGAGGGCACCGGCCCGGAGAAAGCCGGGGATCATCCGGGCCTCGGCGATCCAGGTCCTGTCGAGGAGGGCGATGAGGGGCGCGGCCACCGGTGCCCACATCCGGCCGGCGATGCGGCCGGACCCGTCCGGGGCGATGCGGCCGGAGAGCTTGGCATTGGCGCCGGCTACATCCGTGACGTCGAGGCTGCCGACATTGAGGCTGGCCCCGTCCGATTGGATGCTCGCGGCGATGGTCCCGTTGCCCGAACGGGCCCCGGCCGGCCCGTAGCGCACGTCCCGCGCCTGGATCGTCAGGCCGATATCGTGGTCGTGGAGGCCTGACAGGGCACTGCCGAACGAGGGCAGGGCGGCGATGTCGATGCCTTGCGCCGAGAGTTGCGCGTCGAAGCGGCCGCGCCCACCCGCTTCGGCCTGGGTGTAGCGGGCGTTGCCGGTGATCCGCGCCTCGCCGAGGGAGAGCCGCAGGTTGCGCAGCGACAGCGACGGGCTCGCCGTCGAGAGATCCGCGGATGCCTGGATCGGGCGCCCGTCCATCACCGCGACGGCGGGGCCGCCGAGGCCGAACTTGCGCAGGTAGCGTCCGAACCCGTCCGAGGCGGCGGCGTCGAGGGAGACGTTACCGGTGAACCGGAGGGCCGGTTGCGTATCGACCTCGCCCGAGGCGGTGAGGGCGGCCTCGCCCGGTGCCGTCACCGAGAAGCGGCGCAGGGCGAGCCCTCCCGTCCGGTCGAACGTGCCGGACAGTCGCAGGTTCGTCCAATCGTCGAGGCCGAGGGCGATGCTCTCGATGCCGAGATCGAGATCGACCATCATCGGCAGTTCGGAACCCGCCCGCGGCATTCCGCGCGCGAGGAGGGCCTGTCCTCCCGTGGAGATCAGGAAGGCGTCGAGATCCAGGCGGCGGGTCTCCAGGGTCAGTGCCGCCCTCCAGGCCCGCAGGTCGATCCGCCCTGTGCCGGCGAGGCGCATGGCCTGACCGCCGGGATCGATCTCGGCCTTCACGTCGGAGAATCGCACGATGGGGCCGCTGGCCTTGAACGTGCCGCCCAGGGAGAACGGAAGGTAGGCGCCCGCCACCTGGACCGGCGGCCCGACCACGACTCGTGCCGTCCCTTCCGCCTTCGGGATCATCGCGCGCGGGGCGTCCCCGACCGCCTCCGGCTCGCCCGGCATCGGGTCGAGGCGGATGCGGGCATCGGCCTCGAAACGCGGATGGGTGTCGCCGCCGCCGGAGATCTTCACCGCGACGCTGCCGTCCTCCGCGGGCTCGCCGGTGGCGACGCGGAAGGCGACCGCGCCGTTCATCCCTTCGATCCGCCAGGGCCCCAGCAGCCGCGGCGCGGAGAGATGCACCGTCTCGGCCCGGACCTGATCGGTGCGGCCGCTCTGCGGCACGAGGGTCGTCAGGACGACCTGTCCGATCGTCAGGTCCTCGATGGCGAGATCCTGGTCGGCGAGGGTCCGGTAGAGGTCGGCGGGCAGGCGGATCGCGTCGTCGTCGCTGATCGGAAGCTTGATCTCGGCCCGGCCGATCCGCGTCTCGGTGAAGCGGATCTCTCCCGTCAGCAGCGGCGTGAGGCCGATCTCGGCCCCGACGGACTGGAGGTCGAGGGCCGGTTTGTCGGCCTGTCCGCCGATGCGGAGGCGATCGACGCTCAAGCGCGGCGAGGGCAGGAGCCTCACGGCGATCCGGCCCTCGGTGCGTGCGTCGAGGCCGAGGGATCGCCCGATCGCCCGATCCACCAGCGTGCGGTAGCTCTCCCAGGCCACGAGGGGCGGGACCGCGAGGGCCGCGACGAGGATCAGGATGACGGCGCCCGCCAGCGCGGTCAGGAGGTCTCGCACCGTCTTGGTTTCCGCCTCGCTCCGGCCCGGTCTCGGGGCCTGCCATGGGGCGGGCACGTGGTCTTAACCGGACGTCATGCCCGGTTCGTGCCCCCACCCCATGCGGCATAGCACACCGATCCCTGCGGCGCGCCAGGGTCGAATCCCGCGGTCAACAGGTGCCGGGCTTCACGCCCGGCCGATCCGATCAGCGGCGCGGGCCGATGCTGGGGCCGATCGGGGCCGGGCGGGTGATCTCGTTGCGCTGCATCTGCATGCGGATCTGGTTGTTCTCGAACTGCTGCTGGTGCCGGACGCCGCGAATCTCGCTCTGTGTCGCCAGACGGTCGTTGGTTTCGTTCAGCGATCGTGTACCCGGCGACTGAGCCATCGCCGGAGCCGAAGCGAAGCCGGCGGCCAGGGCCGCGAGGGAGAGGACGGACAAGGAACTCGTGCGCATGGCGGACCCTTCTGTGATGACGACCGGGATATGGTGAGACGACGCCCGAGATGAAACCGGAGTTCCGTTTCCGGACTGGGGCGGGGGTGGCCTCCTCGTCCCGACCCTCGACGCCGTTCGCGTTTTGGTCCAGGGAGGCAGCATGAAACAGCATCCCGACGCAGCGGCGGTGTCCGTGCCGGCGCCAGGCTCCGGCGTGGCGGCCGAGGCCGCGCAGAACTCCATCGCCGCCCGTGCCATGGCCTCCCTCAGGCCGCAGGGCTCACCCTATCTCGAAGGGCTGAACCCCGAGCAGCGCCGTGCCGTCGAGACGACGGAGGGGCCGGTTCTCGTCCTTGCGGGCGCGGGCACCGGCAAGACACGGGTGCTCACCACGCGCATCGCCCATCTCGTCTCGACGGGCAAGGCGCGGCCTTTCGACATCCTATCGGTGACCTTCACCAACAAGGCCGCCCGCGAGATGAAGCACCGGATCGGTGCCCTCATCGGCCCGGCCGGCGAGGGGATGCCCTGGCTCGGCACGTTTCATTCCATCGGCACCAAGATCCTGCGCCGGCACGCCGAGATGGTGGGGCTGAAATCCGACTTTACGATTCTGGGGATGGACGACCAGCTCCGCCTGATGAAGCAGGTCATCGTCGACCAAAACATCGACGAGAAGCGCTGGCCCGCCCGCGCCCTGTCCTCGGCCATCGACGGCTGGAAGAACCGCGGGCTCCTGCCCGAGCAGGTGCCTCCCGGCGAGGCGAGCGCCTTCGCCTTCGGCAAGGGCGGCGCCCTCTACACCGCCTATCAGGCCCGGCTCCTGACCCTGAACGCCGCCGATTTCGGCGATCTCCTACTGCTCTGCCTCAAGCTGTGGCGCGAGAACCCGGATGTGTTGGCCAATTACCAGCAGCGCTTCCGCTACATCCTGGTGGACGAGTACCAGGACACCAACGTCGCCCAGTATCTCTGGCTGCGCCTGCTGGCCCAGGGCCACCGCAACGTCGCCTGCGTCGGCGACGACGACCAGTCGATCTACGGCTGGCGCGGCGCCGAGGTCGACAACATCCTGCGGTTCGAGCACGATTTTCCCGGCGCGATCGTGGTGAGGCTGGAGCGCAACTACCGCTCCACCGGGCATATCCTCGCCGCCGCCTCGGGGCTCATCGCCAGGAACGAGGGCCGTCTCGGCAAGACCCTTCGCACCGAGGACGTGGCCGGCGAGAAGGTGACGGTGGCCGGCGCCTGGGATTCGGAAGAAGAGGCGCGCCAGCTCGGCGAATCCATCGAGAGTCTGCAAGCCAAACAGCATCCGCTTTCCGAGATCGCGGTGCTCGTGCGCATCTCGGCCCAGATGCGCGAGATCGAGGATCGGTTCGTCCAGCTCGGCCTGCCGTATCGCGTCATCGGCGGCCCGCGCTTCTACGAGCGCGCCGAGATCCGTGATGCCCTGGCCTATCTGCGCGTCACCATGAACCCCGCCGACGACCTCGCCTTCGAGCGCATCTTCAATACCCCGAAGAGGGGCCTGGGCGATGCGACCCTGCAGATCCTGCACGGCTATTCGCGCTCGCAGCGCGTGCCGCTGCTCCAGGCGGCGCGCAGCCTGATCGAGACCGACGAGCTGAAGCCGCGCGCCCGCTCCGGCGTCCGCGCCCTGGTGGAGAGCTTTTCGCGGTGGGCGCGGATGGTCGGCACCCAGCCCCATTCCGAGGTGGCCCAGACCGTCCTGGAGGAATCCGGCTACACCGAGATGTGGCAGAAGGACAAATCCGCCGATGCCGCCGGGCGCCTCGAAAACCTCAAGGAGTTCGTGCGCTCCATGGAGGAATTCCCCGACATGGCGGCCTTCCTCGAACACGTCTCACTGGTGATGGAAGCGAGCGAGCAAGAGGGGGCCGACCGCGTCTCGCTGATGACGCTCCACGCCGCCAAGGGGCTCGAATTCGACACGGTGTTCCTGCCCGGCTGGGAGGACGGCCTGTTCCCGAACCAGAGGGCGCTCGATGAGAGCGGCCGGGCCGGGCTGGAGGAGGAGCGCCGCCTTGCCCATGTGGGCCTCACCCGTGCCCGCAAGCGCGCCAAGCTGTCGTTTGCCGTCAACCGGCGCATCCACGGCCTGTGGTCCTCCACGGTGCCGAGCCGCTTCATCGACGAATTGCCAGCCGACGCCGTCGATGTGGTCGACGCTCCCGCGCATTTCTCCGCCGGTGCCTCGCGCTTCGACCGGAACCCGGTGCCGTTCGGCTCGTCCTACGGGACGCCGGGCTGGCAGCGGGCGCAGGCCAACACCGCGGGAAACCAGGGGTTCGGAGGCGGGGGCGGGCAAGGTTTCGGAAAGTCGTCCTCGCCCGGCCGGAGCAACGGCGGCCCGCGCCAGATCGAAGGCGAGCTCGTCGCGAAGTCCACCGGAGCGCCGTCTGCGTTTTCGGATGGTATGCGAGTCTTCCACACCAAGTTCGGTCCCGGCAACGTGGCGGCCGTCGACGGCAACAAGCTGACGGTTGACTTCGATAAGGCCGGCCGCAAGATGGTCCTCGACAGCTTCATCCAGCCAGGTTGAAGCACCCCGCCGGCCGCATGCGACATGGCGTGCGGTCCCGGTCGGTTTCGCCCCTCGTGAAGGGCCGTGGTCGAGATGGATGCTTCGTCGTTCCACCATCTCACCTACCGAAAACTCGCACCCTCCGTCGTCCCCGCGTTTCAGGCGCGAAATTCGGACACACGTTCTGGATTTCGTGCCGTCATGCCCCTGTCGCCACCGGCACGGCATGGTGTGTGCGTGGGTGATTCGCGGCTTGCCGCACCGGGAGCCCGTCACCCATAGGCCAAGTCACCCACACGCGAAGTCGTCCACAGGTGGTGGGGCGACGCGTGGAACTGAAAGACCTGCCGTCGAATTCTCTTGTTAATCATTGTCGGGGATAGTGTAGCAAATCTTATTAAGGGCAGGACGCGTAGGCAGGTCGAAGATCAGTTAAACCCTAGTTGGCAAGTCCAGTTGGAGTGTTGATCGATGAAAAGACGGCGCACACGACTTGAGCTGGTAGAAGACCGCCCGGTGCGGCTGCATCGCACCCGCTTCGACGATGAGCGTAATTTAGGCCCTATCCAGCCTCTGACCGTCCGGCAGGCCGAATACCTGGATGCCCTCGCCGTCAGCAAGCAGGTCATCGTCCTCGGACCGGCCGGCACCGGCAAGACCTACATCGCCGGAACCCGCGCCGCGGATCAGCTCCGCCAGCGCCGTATCGCCAAGGTCATCATCACCCGTCCCAACGTGCCGTCCGGCCGCTCGCTGGGCTTCTTTCCCGGCAGCTTGGAGGAAAAGATCGCGCCCTGGGTCACGCCTTTGACCGAGACCATGAAGGAGCGCATGGGCGACGCCGCCTACGAGATCGCCATGAAGACCGGCGACATTGAGGTGGTGCCCTTTGAGGTGATGCGCGGACGCACCTTCAAGAACTGCCTCGTGATCCTCGACGAAGCGCAGAACACCACCACCGCCGAGATCAAGATGTTCCTGACCCGCATCGGCGACGATTGCCAGGTCATCATCAACGGCGACGTATCGCAGACCGACCTGCGCGAGACGTCGGGCCTCCGGACCGTGATCCACCTCGTGAAAAGCCGCATGATGCAGGTCCCCATCGTCGAATTTACTCTCGACGACATCGTCCGTTCGGGCATCTGCGCCGAATGGGTACGGGCTTTCGAGGAAACGAAACTCTGATCCGAGTGTTGTCTGCGGCGGGCCGAACCCGACCCGCCGCACGGACCGACATGCGGTAATCATCTCTCCAGCTCCTGCTGGAGAGGTTATTCCAAGCGTCGCGCTCGGACAAAAGAGAACGGAAACGCCCGATGAAGAAGCTGATTCTCGCGCTTGCCATGGTCGGAAGCCTCGGCGCCGGCGCCGGCGCCCTCGCAACGAGCGCTTCGGCCGCGCCCGGCGCCCCGATGGGCGTCACCTCCTCCGAGACCGTCACCCCCGTGCGGATGCACCGTGGGGAGCACCGGATGCATCGCCGCATGCACCGTCGTCACCACATGCGCATGCACCGCAACCACATGCGTCACCGGATGATGCATCACCGCCGCATGCACCGCATGTGATCGCAGCAGCGATCCGAACGACGAAAGGGCCCTGACGGGCCCTTTTTTCTTGGCTTATTGAATTTCCTGGCCGATCGAATCCGGAGATCGCGCCACTCCGCGGCACATCACGCACCGGGTTCCGGATGGCCCTCCGCTAGTGCTGCGGACCTGAGGGAAAGGGGGCGCAGGCGTGAGGATGGGCGGGAGATTTCGACCCGCGCTCCGTTTCCCCGGAGGAGTGGAGCGCCGGCGGAACCCGATTCGGAATCCCGCTGACAAAGTCGCGAAGCGTCTATTCGGCCAAAGCGAGCCTCAGAGCTTCGGCGTCGCCTTCACGGCGCCATCCTTCACCAAACCGTCCTTGGCCGTGGCCTCCTTGGCGGGAGCAGCCTTCGTTGCCGGCGGCTTTCCGGCCTTGGCCGGCTCGGCCGCGACCTTGGCCTTCTGCCCCACGGCACCGGTCACCGTCGGCACCGTGATCACATGGGCGGTATGAATGGCCTTGCCGGATTTCGGTGCCGGCTGGATCGTTTCCGGCGCAGCGGCGGCCGCCGGGATCGTGGCGGCGTCGGTTGCCGGGGTCGGCGAGGCCTTGCCAGTGAGGAGGCTACCCAGAACCTTAGTGTAGGAGGGCGAATCCGCATCGGCATCGGCCACCAGGATGCGCGCCGGCGTTACGGGCTTTGCCGGTTCGGGCGCCGCATTCGTCTTGGCGACGACGCTGCCGGGCTTCGTCTTATCAGAACCCGGCTTAAGGGCCGCCGCGGCGGCTTTGGTCGGGATCGGAGCCTCGGCGGCGGCCAGCATCACCGGCCGTCCCTTGGCATCCACCTCGACTTCGCGCTCGCCGGCCGCCAGGCTCTCGGGCCGGCTCACCTCGCCGAGATGGTGGCGGGCGTATTCCTTGGGATCGTAGGGCGCCTCCGGCTCGTCCTTCTTCGTTAGGTTGGCGAAGGCCATGGTCGAGGCGGGTGCCTGCGGCCGGAAGACCGGGTTCTGGCCGCCATCGTCATAGACGATTCTGGTCGCCGGTGTGCCCTTGGCGACGAGTTCGGCGATGTCGTGATTGTCCTTTGCCCGCTTCTCGGCGACGAGGGTGTCCACCCGCGGCGAGCACGAGCCGGCGGCCACGTCCTGTCCGCCGAAGACGTAGCGCGTGCCGCAGACGTTCACGCGCGGCTCTTCGCGTAGGGCCTCGAAGTAATCCGAGCCTTCCTTCAGGTTCTTCCAGAACGGTGCGTTGGGGTCGTTGCGATACTTGGCGAAATTCTGCGCCGTCATCCGGAACGGATAGGACTGGAACTGGAAGGCGCGCTGCCCGCCGGCGAAGGAATCGCGCGCCAGGGCGTAGAGCTCACCCATGGATTCGTCGGTCATGGCGAAACAGCCCGAGGACGAGCAGGTGCCGTGCACCATGATGTAATTGCCGGTCCGGCCGTTGGCCCGATCATAGTTGTTCGGGTAGCCGGTATCGAAGGAGAGGTAATAGGACGAGTTCGGGTTCATCTGCCCCGGCGTCACCGTGTAGAAGCCCTCGGGAGCCTGCCGGTCGCCCTGCTTGGTCTTGGGGCCGAGCTGGCCCGACCAGCGGCAGATCGGGAAGGTCTTGAGGAGCGCGTACTGGCCGTTCGTGCCGCGCTTCCACACCTCCATCTCCGCTTCCTTCTTGTAGGCGCGGATCAGGATGGGGTCGTTGGTGGCCATGCCCTTCTGGGCCATCAGCGCCAGTGTCTTGGCCGGAACGGGCGTGAGAGCGCGCAACGGCACGCCACCACCCATCGAGCCATCCTGGCAAGCAGAGAGGGAGAGAGCGAGCGCAACGACACCGGCAGCCGTAGCCAAGCGTAGAGCCAGCGGGCGCAAAGCCATGGGGAACCCCGTCCTCATTCATGCGCTCGCGGAATCTCGCCCGTCGAACGCCACTCCCCAACCCAATAGCGTCGTTAAACTTACCCGGTTGTTACCGCAAGAAGACGCAAATGGCCGGTGTGGCGAGATGTGGATTTCGGTGGCTTCCTCAGTGTGGGCAACACATTGCCGCAAAGTGTCGGTCGGCCTCGACGGTCAGGGGGGCGGCCGGCTGGCAATCGACTTGATTCCGCTGGTATTTCCGCTTCCGGCACGCGGCGCGTGGAGGCATGGCGCGCGGAACGGCAAGCTCCGAACCGAAGGGCAGGGCGAGATTTAACAAAACCTCTTTCAGTTCCCTGAGGCCTGTGCGCCTAAACGACGCACTAAGAGCTAGGCTACAGTTTACGGCCGATATCGAGGAACTTCGCCGCCCGGCGGTCGCGGATCTCGTCTGGGCTCAGGCCGTCGAACTCGGCGAGCGCCTTGGCCACGGCCTTGCCCGTATTGGCGATCGCCGCATCGCGGCCGCGATGAGCGCCGCCGGTGGCCTCCGGGATGATACCGTCGATGATCCCGAGGCGCAGGAGATCCTGGGCCGTGATCTTCATGGCGGTGGCCGCATCCGCCGCCCGGCCCTGGTCACGCCAGAGGATCGAGGCGGCGCCCTCCGGCGAGATCACGCCGTAGATCGCGTGTTCGAGCATGAGGACGCGGTTGGCGGTGGCGAGCGCGATGGCGCCCCCCGAACCGCCTTCGCCGATGACCACGGCGACGTTGGGCACGCCGAGGCCGAGGCAGGTCTCGGTGGAGCGGGCAATGGCCTCGGCCTGGCCTCGCTCTTCCGCCTCGATGCCGGGAAAGGCACCGGCCGTATCGACGAAGGCGAGGACGGGAAGGCCGAAGCGGTCGGCCATTTCCATCAGCCGCACCGCCTTGCGGTAGCCTTCGGGCTTGGCCATTCCAAAATTGTGGCGCAGGCGGCTCTCGGTGGTGGAGCCCTTTTCCTGGCCGAGCACGCAGACGGCGCGGCCCTCGAACCGGCCGAAGCCGGCGACGATGGCCTGGTCCTCACCGTAATGGCGGTCCCCGGCCAGGGGTGTGAACTCGGTGATCAAGCCGGCGCAATAGTCGATGAAGTGCGGGCGCTGCGGATGGCGCGCCACCTGCGTCTTCTGCCAGGGCGTCAGGGTGGCGTAGATGTCGGAGAGGGCGGATGCCGCCTTGGCCTCCAGCCGGCCGACCTCCTCGCTGATGGAGACCGCGCCGTCGCGGGAGGCCAGGGTCCTCAGCTCCTCCAGCTTGGATTCGAGCTCGGCCACCGGCTTCTCGAAATCGAGATAGGAGCGCGTCACCAACATCGGTCAGAGATCCTTGTTCGTCGCCGTCGGCGCGCCGTGGGGCCGTGCCGGGCATGACGGCGGCGGGAGGCGTCCGGGGCGGGCG
>NZ_VMOA01000120.1 GCF_020662345.1 Methylobacterium sp. W2
GAATAATGGGGATTCCGGACCATTTTACTTTCACGGAAAATATACAAAAAATAAGAAAGTATGAAATGCTTGGTCAAAGTGTTGATGGAAGGGTTATTAAAGCCATCGCGAATCGGCTAGCATATACTTTTATGAAAGTTAAAACTAAAGCTTCAACTGCTACTGAAACATTAAAGAAGCATGTTCAGAGCTACAGTGTTAGTAATTGTGGTCAGCTTGAACTTTTGCTCTCCTAGTTTAGGAGGGCTTTTTTGTTTCCATTCTCATAAAAATTCCCACTCAATAACAAAAAAGCCACTAGTAATTAGGAAAGTATAAGAGGAGTCTATATGTTCAAATGACAGTACAGCTACAATCAAAGTTGGAGTATTTGCAAATAAATTAATTTGTTAAATGC
>NZ_VMOA01000121.1 GCF_020662345.1 Methylobacterium sp. W2
TGTATGCGCTGGCAGCGCTCTTGTGCATGTCGATTGGTGCCATTCTGCAGAAAGGCCTGAGTCAGCCCCCAGCGGACGTTTTGCCGTTGCAGGTCGGTATTAGCCTAGTGCTCTGCCTGCTTTTCGTCCCCTTCCAGCCCATCAGGTTTGAGCTGTCCTCGGAGCTTGTGACATCCGTTCTCTGGATGGCCGTCGTCATCTCCGTTCTTGCACAACTCCTGTTCTATCGACTCGTACAAACCGGCAATCTGGTAAACGTAACCAGTCTGTTTTATCTGGTGCCACTTGTGACAACGCTGTTGGATTACCTGATTCTTGGTCACCGGGTCGACGCACAAGGTGGGATGGGAATGGTGGCCATCCTTATAGGGCTGGTATTAGTATTCCGT
>NZ_VMOA01000122.1 GCF_020662345.1 Methylobacterium sp. W2
GTCTCGATGATATCCAGATAATCCGCTGAGTTCGTTACAATTACTGGTGTTTCTACACTGAATCCCGCTTCTTCAATTGCCTTGATGTCGAAGCTCACCAGTTTATCACCACGTTTGACCTTTGCGCCTTGTTCTACGTGCGCTTCAAAATATTTTCCATCTAATTGAACGGTATCTAAACCAATATGGATCAACAATTCCAGACCATTATCTGAAATCAAACCAATCGCGTGTTTTGTTGGGAACATCGTCATAACTGTGCCGTCAAATGGTGCTACTACTTCGCCGACAGTTGGATGAATCACAACACCTTTACCCAATGCTCCTTGTGCAAAAGCTTGATCTTTTGCAGTTTCTAGCGGCATCATATTTCCTTGGACAGGAG
>NZ_VMOA01000123.1 GCF_020662345.1 Methylobacterium sp. W2
GCAACTGGCCGACCATGGCATCGTGCTGGTGAAGTTCTGGCTGTCCATCGACAAGCAGACCCAGATGCAGCGCTTTCAGGAGCGCGAGCAGGTGGCCTTCAAGCGCTACAAGATCACCGACGAGGACTGGCGCAACCGCGACAAGTGGGACCAGTACGTGGATGCGGTGGGCGACATGGTGGACCGCACCAGCACCGAGATCGCCCCCTGGACCCTGGTGGAGGCCAACGACAAGCGCTTCGCCCGGGTCAAGGTGCTGCGGACCCTCAACGACGCCCTGGCGCGCGCCCTGGACCGGGACTGAGCCCGGCCCGCGGGGGATGGGCCGGCATATCGGCAGTGAATGATCGTCGCCGGCCGCCGCCGGGCGCTCCTATGC
>NZ_VMOA01000124.1 GCF_020662345.1 Methylobacterium sp. W2
AGATGGCGCAGAGCGTCGGCGTTGAAGTCTTCGCGAAGCGGCACGGCTGCGGACATGGCAAACCTCCCCGGTTCACCGCATCGAATCAGATCCGCCGCCGATCCGAAACCCCATGAGTCACCATCAGTGCTCGCTGGTATAAGTTGCTTCACGACCTTCTGGCTGACCTGACCGGTATTTTGGACCGAGCCGATTGAGAGGCTACTGCATGGTGGCGACCATGGGTAGCCGGAAGGCCAGATCCGGGAAGGTGACAGGCGCGGGCGGCCGGTAGCCCAAGGACGAAT
>NZ_VMOA01000125.1 GCF_020662345.1 Methylobacterium sp. W2
CTCAATCTGGCGCAGCTTCAGCACCACCTGCTCCGCACCCGTCTTCTGACCTCGCTTCATGTCCAGCTCCTTCAGTCCTGACTGATCCTCTCAATCAGCCCGGTCCAAAGCCAGCCGGTCAGGTCACATCATCGCCTTGGCGTCCGAGTACGGACGCTACGGCTACCGCCGCGTCACCGCATTGCTGCAGGCAGCGGGCTGGCAGGTGGGGAAAGACCGGGTTCAGCGGATCTGGCGTCGTGAGGGGCTCAAG
>NZ_VMOA01000126.1 GCF_020662345.1 Methylobacterium sp. W2
GATCAGAGCGCTTGGTATAGCGCTGGGACGAACGGCCGAAGCCGGTGGCCAGACAGGCCCGACGCTCGCTGATGTCGTAGGCCACCTGCAGGTGACCGGCGACCTCACGGCGAACGGCGGGCCTCACCACTTTCGCTTGAGCACGTCCTGCAGCATCGAGCGGTCCAGCGTCAGGTCTGCGACCAACCGCTTGAGCTTGCCGTTCTCGTCCTCCAACTGCTTCAA
>NZ_VMOA01000012.1 GCF_020662345.1 Methylobacterium sp. W2
CACACAGGACAACAAAAACAGACGATCACCCAGCCAATCAGCCGGATCATCCATCCGATCATCGTCCCGAAGACACAACAACCGCCCGCCGAACCGAAGTCCCCGCTGGCCGCCGCCGATGAACAGGGATATACGGACCAGCTCAGCGGGCGTCAACCGCAAAAATCGAGGGATGGAGATTTCCCGAGCCGGCTCGTCATGGCGTCTCCCCTCCCCTGCGGTGTCCCCTATTCAGCACCATCCCTCGATTGGCCCAGTCAGGCGTTCGCTCAGCGGCGGTTCGCGAAGCGCCGTTTTGCCCATTCCCGGAGAACCTCGCGTTCGTAGGGAAAGCTGCCCGATTGCGCGGCGCGGGCACCGAACAGGAAGTTGATATCGCTGACCCGCTCCTCGTTCGACGCAATACGCTGCCCCCGCTGGTTCAGCAG
Organism: Methylobacterium sp. W2; assembly: GCF_020662345.1. Lineage (GTDB taxonomy): Bacteria > Pseudomonadota > Alphaproteobacteria > Rhizobiales > Beijerinckiaceae > Methylobacterium. Next base: position 429 of record NZ_VMOA01000012.1, read on the forward strand.
CGTGTAGCGCAGGCGAAAGGACGGCGGGGTCGCGTCGGTGACGACCCGCAGGCCGTAGGGAAGATTGGCGCCCGGATTGGGGAAACCGGCCAGATCCACATCCAAGACATCGACCACCAGACGCTCGCCCGGGGCAAGGAAGGGTGACGCCGCCTGCTCCATCAACCGGCGTAGCTCGGCCAGTGTCGCCTCGGGTCCGATGCCGGAACTGAACCGGTTGTTGGCGTCGACGTAACGGCCGGGCTCGATGAAGCGTATCTCCACCGATCCGCCCGGCGCAGCGATCGCGGAGCCGGCAAAACCCACGAGGGCGAAGGCGAGTTGCAGGAGCGACGCGCGCACAGCTCAGTACCCCCTCTTCACATCCGCCAGGGCCCGCGTCAGTCCCTCGGCGATCCGCTCGCGGACGGGGGGCGATGCATCGCGGGCCACCACCACGAATTCCCGGCGCGAGACCAGGGTCAGGGTCTGGAGCCCGTATTCCTCGTCCTCGACCCTGGTCAGTTTCGTCCACAGGGGATTGAAGCGCCATTCGCGCCGCTCGCCAAGATGGGTCACGCGGGCGAGCGAAACCTCGAGCGGCGAGATCATGACCTCCTCGAAGGAGCCCCCACGCTTCAGGCTTGTCGTCAACGCCACGTAGAGGGCGATCATATCGAGGCCGAAAAAGCCCGCCACCGGCCAGAACCCCGCCTGGACACAGGCAATCGAGGTCACCAGCGAGACAGCACCGCAGCCGATCATGACGTTGCGAAAGCCACGATAGGTCAGCGACTGATGCGGACGGATGGTCGCCTGAAAAACCGGGACGTCGATGCTGTTCGGGTCGAGCCCGTCGGGATGGGATGGGATCATGTCGCGAACCATATTGCCGCTCTCCAGGGGCCACATATAACCCACCGATGAAGACCCGACAGTCGAAGCCCCCAAAGAAGTCCGCGACCGCGACGACATTGCCCGCTCCGAAGGCTCCCCGGGCAGCGAGGATCGACGCGACCATCGCCGCCCCCCTCGTCGCCGGGGTGGCGACGGCCCCCTCCCCTGTCGATGCCGCCACGGTCGCCGAGATCTTTTCGCGATTGCGTTCCGCCAACCCGGAGCCGAGGGCGGAACTCGACTATCTCAATCCGTTCACGCTGCTCGTCGCGGTGGTGCTGTCGGCCCAGGCCACCGACAGGAGCGTGAACCTCGCCACCGCGCCCCTCTTCGCCATCGCCGATACGCCGGCCGCAATGCTGGACGTGGGAGAGGAGCGGGTCCGCGACTTCATCCGCACCATCGGCCTGTTCAACACCAAGGCGAAGAACGTCATCGCCCTGTCCCGCATCCTGCTGGAGCAGCATGACGGGCAGGTCCCGGCCTCGCGCGAGCATCTCGAGATCCTGCCGGGTGTCGGCACCAAGACCGCGAGCGTGGTGATGAACGTCGCGTTCGGCGTGCCCACCATCGCCGTCGACACCCATATCTTCCGGGTCTCGAACCGCATCCCCCTCGTGGTCGCGGCAACGACCGACAAGGTCCAGGCGGGGCTGGAGGCGATCGTGCCGGAGCCGTTCCGCCTGAACGCCCACCATTGGCTGATCCTGTTCGGCCGCTACGTGTGCAAGGCGCGCAAGCCCGAATGCCCGACCTGCCTCATCGCCGATCTCTGCCGCTATCCGGACAAGACCGTCGCGGCCTGACGAAATGGCGCTTACCCCGTCATGCATATCCGACTCGCCCCGCACGGCCGGGCTGCGGGCGGGTGCGTTGTACTGCAAACCCGCTTCGGGTAGTTTGCGCCACGGTCGTCGAGGCTTTCGACAAACGATGTGTTCTCGCGGCCCGGTCTCATCGAGACCGCCACGCCGCGGATTCCGCACATCGACTGTCCGAAGGAGTCACGGCCCATGGACTTCCTCAAACCACGGTATACGCCTATGAACCGCCGCCGTCGCATCTACGAGGGCAAGGCGAAGGTCCTGTACGAGGGACCCGAGCCGGGAACGCTCATCCAGCACTTCAAGGATGATGCCACCGCCTTCAACGCGCAGAAGCACGAGGTCATCGACGGCAAGGGTGTGCTGAACAACCGGATCTCCGAGTTCGTGTTCCAGCACCTCAACGATATCGGCGTGCCGACCCACTTCATCCGCCGCCTCAACATGCGCGAGCAGCTGATCCGCGAAGTCGAGATCATCCCCCTCGAAGTGGTGGTGCGCAACGTCGCCGCCGGCTCGCTCGCCACCCGCCTCGGCCTCGAGGAAGGCACGCAGCTGCCGCGCTCGATCATCGAGTTCTATTACAAGAACGACGCGCTCAACGACCCGATGGTGTCGGAAGAGCACATCACCGCCTTCGGCTGGGCGACCCCCCAGGAGATCGACGACATCATGGCGCTCGCCATCCGCGTCAACGATTTCCTGTCGGGCCTCTTCCTCGGCGTCGGCATCCGTCTCGTGGACTTCAAGATCGAGACCGGCCGGCTCTGGGAAGGCGACCTGATGCGGATCGTCGTCGCCGACGAGATCTCCCCGGATTCGTGCCGCCTGTGGGACATCAAGAGCCAGGACAAGCTCGACAAGGACCGCTTCCGCAAGGATCTCGGCGGCCTGATCGAAGCCTACACGGAAGTGGCCAAGCGCCTCGGCATCATGTCCGAGAATGAGAAGGTCCAGTCCGGCGGGCCGCGCCTGGTTCAGTAGAAGACGTCACCAAGACGACATGAAAAAGGGGCCCCGCGCAAGCGGTGGCCCCTTTTTCATGCGCTAACGACGGGAGCGCGTGGCGGAAAGCTATTGCGACGCCTCGGGGGCCGCCTCTGCGGGGGCGGCGGCACTGGCCGGAGCGGGCTTGCGCTTGCGCTTCACCGCGGCCTTGCCGGGCGCTCCGTGCAGCGAGACGCCGATCTCGTAGCTCTCGCTCAAGGGGCGCGGCACCACGAGGTTCTCCTCGATCACCGAGAACAGACCCTGCGCCTCGCCCGGTCCGATCGACACCGCCACCTTGCGCGCCCGCGCGACGATGGTCTGGTCGCCGGCCTTGATCGTGAAATAGACCGGGGCCTCGAACCGCCCGGGCCGTCCCTGGGGTCCCAGCAGCACCTGCCCCTCGACGCCCACCTTCACGCTCACCGAGCCATCGGCCAAGCGCACGCATTCGCGGGCGAGACGCCCGAGGGTGATCTGGCTGCGCAAGCTGGCATTGTCGTCGGCCCGGCCACCGTAGCTGCGCAGGGCGGCGCCGTTCTCCGCGACATCGACCGTGGGGCAGTAGACTTCGCCGAGATCGGCGGGCTGCGACGGCGGAACCGTGGTCCCGCCGTATTTCAGCATGTTGGTGAACCAGTTGCCGTCCTCGGCCAGGGCCGCCCGGGGCATCATGGCCGCCAAGGGAAGGAATCCCGCCATCAGGGCGATTCCGACCGTTATCGCGCGTGTCCGCATCCTTTGATCCCGCTGAACCTCCGGCGCGGGGCGCCGGAACAGGCCTATTTCAAGCTGGAGAACCCGTCGCCGAAGCCCTTCATCGAGAGGGGGATGCCGACCCCCTCCTCCGGAGTCTGGAACACGATGAACGTGGCCTGCACCCCGGCGCTGAACTGCTTGACGAGGTTGTCGTCCATGACCACCTCGGCGACGCAGCCGGTGGTGAGGCAGCGCACGAACCCGGCCCGGCCGACATCGGTCTTGTCGATCTTCAGGCCGAGGCCGGAGGGCAGCAGAACGCCCAGCGGCGCCACCACGCGCAGCAGGTAGCCGCGATTGTCCGCCGTCTTGAGGACGATGACGACGAGGGTGAGGTTGGGCCGGTCCTCGGCGGCGAGGTATTGCACCAGGGCGCATTGCTCGGCCTTCGCCCCGGCCGGCGTCTCGCAGCGGAGCTGCCAGTCCCCGAACGTGTTGCGCACCATGCCCTGCGCCTCGGCGCGCCCGCCGCCGGCGAGCCCCGCGCCGACGAGTGCCGCCATGCAGACCAGACCGATCCGCGCCGAACGCCCGAGAGAGGTTGCCCGATCCTCGGCGACCCGCCTCGCACGCCCCAGCCTTGCTCGAAAACCCACGCGCCGATCCCTCTCGCCTCACCCCTCATGGCCAGGGGTACCCGATGAAACCCGCGGTGTTCCGACCATGCGCGGCTATTCTGTGTCAAGCGTGACCACTAGTTTACCCTCACGGACTATCGTTACCCCGCATGACGCCCTAGTTCAGGGAGTAAAGCCCCATGCGCCAACGGATCGAGCCCATGCGATATCCTGCTACCGCCGCGTTCCTGATCCTCGCCGGGATCGCTCCCGCCTCGGCTCAGTCCCTGCCCGTCGGCGAGACCACCTATGTCGAGCGGTCGCTCAACCGCGACGGACCGCTCGTGGTCGAACACCGGCCGATCCGGCGCATGCCGGGGGGCCGGGTCAATTCCAATTCGGCCGAGATCGCCGGTTTCTGCCGCGATGGCGGATATGTCCGCCGCCTCGACGAGTTCGGCAACCCGACGATCCTGCGCCAGCGCGAGGTCTGCGACAGCGTCGCGCCCCGCACGATGCGGCCCGGCGATGTGGACGCCCGTCCGACCTGGCCGGCCGAGCGGGTAGCGCGGGACCGGGTCCTGCGCGCACGCGGCTAAAGGTCCTGCGCGCACGCGGCTAAGGCGGAAAAACCCGGCCCCTGCCTCAGCCGTAGCGGTGGAGGCTGGCGCCGTTGCGCTTGAGCCAGCGCTCCGCCTCGTCCACATGCGGGCACAGGGATTCCACCAGCGACCAGAACCGCTGGGAATGGTTCATCTCGCGCAGATGCGCCATCTCGTGCGCCACGAGGTAATCGAGCACCAGGGGCGGCGCGAGGATCAGGCGCCAGGAGAAGTTCAGCTCGCCGCGCGCGGTGCAAGAGCCCCAGCGCGAGCGAGTATCGCGGATGGTGATCCGTTTCGGGCCCTGACCCAGCTTGCTCGTATAGACCGACACCGCCTGGGCGAGATCCTTGCGGACCTCCCGCTCCAGGAAGTCCCTGACCCGGCGCGGCAGGTGGGGCGCCTCGCACGCCACGGAGAGGACCGGCCCGCCCTCCTCTTCCGTCACCAGGGTCACGCCGCCGCGCTCGCTCCGGTGGACGATGCGATGCCCGACACCGCGCAGGGGGAGTTCGGCCCCCGCCTCGAACGCCACGCGATCCGGAACCTTGGCGAGCCGCATGGCGATCCAGCCGCCATGGCTGACCGCGAAGGTGCGGGCGACCGCCAGGGACGTGCGGGCGGGCAGGGTCATCACCACCTCGCCGGTGGCGCTCGATACGCGCAGGGTCAGCCTGCGGGCCGCCGGGCGGCGGCGCAGGGCGACGCGGAGCTTCACGCCCTCGTGCAGGATATCGATATGGTCGGGATCGGACCCACGCAGCAGGGCGACTCTCATGAGACCAGCTTAGCGGCAGCCTACCGCCGCCGCCATCGGCGCAGGAGTCACGTCCAGAACTTTCGCGGGGTCCGATTCCGCACTACGCCGCCGGGCGTTGCTCCAGAGCCGGCAAAGCCTGCATCTCGCGGATGAAGGAGGCGATCCGCGGGGCGATGACCGTGCGATAGCGCGAGCCGTTGAACACCCCGTAATGGCCGACGCGCTCCTGCAGGTGATAGGCCTTGCGCTCGGGCGGCAGGTTCGGGGTCAGGTCGAGGGAGGCCTTGGTCTGACCGACGCCGGAAATGTCGTCGTTCTCGCCCTCGATGGCGAGGATCGCGCAGCTCCGGATCGCGGAGAGGTCCACCCGCTCGCCGCGATGGCGCATCTCGCCCTTGGGCAGGGCGTGGTCGACGAAGACGGTCTTGATCGTCTGCAGGTAAAATTCCGCCGTGAGATCCATCACCGCGAGATACTCGTCGTAGAATTCCCGGTGCTTCTCGGCGGAATCGCCGTCGCCGGTGACGAGATGGTCGAACATCTCGGTATGGGCGTTGACGTGGCGATCGAGATTCATCGCCATGAAGCCGCCGAGCTGGAAGAAGCCCGGATAGACGCTGCGCAGAGCGCCGGGATACGCCAGCGGGACGATGGTGATGCAATTCCGCTCGAACCATGCGGTGCCGCGCTCTTGCGCCAGACAATTCACGGCGGTCGGCGAGCGACGGGTATCGATGGGGCCGCCCATCAGGGTCATCGAGCGCGGCACCGGCGCCGTGCCCTGCGCCTCCATCAATGCCACCGTGGCCAGAACCGGCACGGCCGGCTGGCACACGGCCATGACGTGCAGGTCCGGACCGAGGGCGACGAAGATCTCCTTCAGGTAATCGATATAGGTGTCGAGATCGAACCGCCCGTCGGTGATCGGCACAAGGCGCGCATCGGCCCAATCGGTGATGAAGACCTGATGATTGGGGAGCATCGCCTCCACGGTGCCGCGCAGGAGCGTGGCATAGTGGCCCGACATCGGCGCCACGATTAGGAGCTTGGGCTGCGGCTCGGAGGGACCGCGCGCGAAAGAGCGGTCGAAGGTCACGACCCGGCAGAACGGCTTCTCCCACACCACCCGTTCGCTGACCGGCACCCTCAATCCGTCGATCCAGGTTCCGGTGAAGCCGAAGGCCGGCTTGGCGTAGCGCCGGGTTCCGCGCTCGAACATCTCGCAGGCCGCGGCCATGGACTTCGCATAAGGCGAGTAGGCGAGCGGATTGGCGGGATTCTGCAGGCTGTGCTTGACCATGTCCGCCGCGAGGCGCGCCGGCGCCGTCATCATGCGGCCGAACTCGTACCAGGTGTAGGCCAAGCTCATATCCGCCCCTCCCCTGTCGTCCCGCGCTTCGCCATTCCGGGCGATCGAACGCGGTAGAAAACGCCGCGCCTCCGGAAACGTTCGGCTCCAGACGTCGCGCACGACAAATATGCGCAAGGCGAAACCACGAAATGCGGACACACGAAAGGATGCGGAGTGCGCAAGGATAGGCGCAATCGGCGGGCGAAGCATGGATTCCGAGCCGCCGAGCACTATCGTTGAGCGGACATGATCGACATGAGCACCAATGGCTTCGTTCGCGATGCCCGGCATCTCCGGCTCGACACGTTCGTGCGCCTGCGCTGGCTCGCGATCACCGGGCAGAGCGCGGCTGTCGTCGGCGCGCAGTTCGGCCTCGGCCTGCCCCTGCCCTTCGGCTGGTGCTTCCTCGTCATCGCGGCGTCGTCCTGGCTGAACCTCGCCCTGCGGATCCGGTTTCCCGCGAGCTACCGCCTCAGCGATGATTCGGCGGCCCTGCTCCTCGCCTTCGACATCATCCAGCTCGCCGCCCTCCTCTTCCTCACCGGCGGCCTGCAGAATCCGTTCTCGCTGCTCTTCCTCGCCCCGGTGCTGATCTCGGCCACGGCCCTGCCCCCGGAGCGGACCCTGGCCCTGGGGCTCCTGGCGGTGGGGCTCGCGACCATGCTGGCCCTGATCCACCGGCCGCTGCCGTGGTTCGCGGACGGGCGGCTCGAACTCCCGTTCCTCTACGTCTCGGGGGTGTGGACGGCGATCCTCCTCGGCACCGCCTTCACCGGGGTCTATGCCTGGAAGGTCGCCGACGAGACCCGGCAGCTCGCCCAGGCCCTCGCGGCCACGGAACTCGTGCTGGCACGCGAGCAGCACCTGTCGCAGCTCGACGGGCTGGCGGCGGCGGCGGCGCATGAACTCGGCACGCCGCTGGGTACGATCATGCTCGTCACCAAGGAACTCACCCGCCAGCTCGCCCCGACGGCCTCGCCCGCCGTGAAGGACGACCTCGACCTCCTGCGCGACCAGGTCGACCGCTGCCGCGGCATCCTGTCGAAGCTGACGTCCCTCGACGGAGACGAAGCCGGCATCCTCCAGACCGTGACCCTGAGCCATCTCGTGGAGGAGCTGGTGGCGCCCCAGCGCGCCATGGGCATCGCACTCGACGTCACCAGTCGGGGCGACGGCATCGAGCCGGCGTGCCGGCGCAATCCGGGAGTGCTGTTCGGCCTCGCCAACATCGTCGATAACGCCGTGGACTTCGCCACCAGCCGCGTCGTCATCGAGGCGCGCTGGACCGCCGAGCGGGTTTCCCTCGAGATCAGCGACGACGGCCCCGGCTTCTCCAGCGAGATCCTGCTGCGGGCGGGCGAGCCCTACGTCACCACCCGCAGCCCCGATAAAACGCGCGGCGGAAACAGCGTCGGCGCCGGCCTCGGCCTCGGTCTGTTCATCGCAAAGACGCTGATCGAACGCTCCGGCGCGCAGCTTACGCTCTCCAACGTTTCGGGCCACCAAGCAACCGGAGCGGTGGTCCGCGTATCCTGGGCGCGCCACATCTTCGAGCGGGACACGCTTCCCCGGCGCGGCACGGAATTCAACACCGAGGTGCCCCTGACCGAACGCAGTCCGGCGCCTATATAAGTTGCCAACAACTCGGTTTTGGAAAATGGAGGAGCGTCGGATGCTGACGCAGAGTGTAAGTCCGGGGCTTGCTGCCGATGCGCTGCAGACGTCGGAATCCGACCCGCTGGCGGCCTATGCCGACCGCACGCTGTTGATCGTTGACGACGACCGGCCGTTCTCCACCCGCCTGGCGCGGGCGATGGAAGCGCGCGGCTACGAGGTCCAGGTGGCCGAGAGCGTGGCGGAAGGCGTGTCGCTGGTGGAGACCCGCGCACCGGCCTTCGCGGTCATCGACATGCGCCTCGGTGATGGCAACGGCCTCGACGTGATCGCCCGGCTGAAGGAGAAGCGGCCCGAGGCACGGGGCGTCATCCTCACCGGCTACGGCAACATCGCCACCGCCGTCACCGCCGTGAAGCTCGGCGCGTTCGATTACCTCGCCAAGCCCGCCGATGCCGACGAGATCCACGGCACGCTGATGGCGCAGCCGGGCGAGCGGGCCGACCCGCCGGAGAACCCGATGTCGGCGGATCGGGTGCGGTGGGAGCATATCCAGCGGGTGTACGAATTGTGCAGCCGCAACGTCTCGGAGACGGCGCGTCGTCTCAACATGCACCGGCGCACGCTCCAGCGCATCCTCGCAAAGCGCGCGCCGCGCTGACACGCCCCTGACGACGACCCCGGCGGCGCGATGTTGCACGGAACCGGACTGGCGCTGTAAAGCTCCGGCCGCCCGCCGCAATCGCTGCACCGGGGCCGACGGAGAAGCATCCCCGTGAACACGCGCAACCTGATCACGATCGTCAGCATGATGGTGCTGGTGGGCACCGAAGTCTTCGCCGTCGCCATCGCCGCCGGCTGGGCGCTCGCCGGCCTGTTCGATCTCGGCGACACCGTGGGCCATGTCCTCATGGTCCTGTTCAGTTCGATCGCCGCCTGGATCATGCTCCAGCTCTGGCGTCGGGCGGTGAGCATCGAGCCGATCCGCGACGCCGCGCCGGCCGCCCGTCGCTGATTCGGGATATCATTCTGAATTGCTCTTGCGCCTGACGAAGGCGGAACGGGCGGGGACACATCCCCGCCGCGATGGGGTCGCCGCGTTGCATGGTCGGCATTTCCCGACTATCGCCTGACAGGCCGAGCCACAGCACCGAGTCCGAGACAATGAAAGCCCGCATCATCGTCACCCTGAAGACCGGCGTGCTCGACCCGCAGGGCAAGGCGATCGAATCCGCCCTCTCCTCCTTCGGCATCTCCGGCATCGAAGGTGTCCGCCAGGGCAAGGTGTTCGACATCGAGATCGCCGACACCGACCCGGCCAGCGCCGAAGCGACGCTGAAGAGCGCCTGCGAGAAGCTGCTCGCGAACACCGTGGTCGAGAATTACGAGATCGAGATCGTCTGATGCGCGCCGCGATCGTCGTCTTCCCCGGCTCCAACCGCGACGGCGACGTCGCCCGCGCCTTGCGCCTCGCCGGCGCGGAGGTGGTCAAGGTCTGGCACACCGAGACGGCGCTGCCGGCCGGCACCGATCTCGCGGTGCTTCCGGGCGGCTTCTCCTACGGCGACTATCTCCGCTGCGGCGCCATCGCCGGGCGCGCCGCCGCCATGGATGCCGTCCGCGACCACGCCGCCCGCGGCGGCCTGGTGCTCGGCATCTGCAACGGCTTCCAGATCCTGTGCGAATCCGGCCTCCTGCCGGGCGTGCTGATGCGCAACGTCGACCGGCGCTTCATCTGCCACCGGCAGCTGCTCCGGGTGGAGCGCGCCGACACCCGCTTCACCTCGTCCTATGCCAAGGGACAGGTGATCGACGTCTGCGTGGCGCATGGCGAGGGCAATTACTTCGCCGACGCCGAGACGGTCGCCCGCCTCGAAGGCGACGGCCGCGTGGCCTTCCGCTATTCCGACGCCTCGGGCGACCTGACCGTGCATGCCAACCGGAACGGCTCGCTGAACTCCATCGCCGGCATCTACAGCGAAAACCTCAACGTGCTCGGGATGATGCCCCACCCGGAGAACTTCGTCGAAGGTCTCATCGGCGGGGTCGACGGGCGCGGATTGTTCGAGAGTCTCGCGGCGTAACGCGCAAAGACCCTCTCTCCTTTGCGGGAGAGGGTACCTACGGAGCAGACTGTAGAGGGGAAGACCGCTCCGGACGACGGCGCTCCCCTCATCCGACCCGCCGGCGCGGGCTACCTTCTCCCGCAGGGGGAGAAGGAAGCTTTGCGCCCTCAATGCCCGTCGAATTCCATCAGCGTCCGGACCGGCACGTCGAGGTCGCGCAGCTTCTGGGCCCCGCCGATCTCGGGCAGGTCGATGACGAAGCAGGCCGCCACCACCTCGGCGCCGATCTGGCGGAGCAGGTTCACCGCCGCGCAGGCGGTGCCGCCGGTGGCGATGAGATCGTCCACCAGCAGCACCTTGTCGCCCGGCTTGATGGCATCCACGTGGATTTCCATCTCGTCGGTGCCGTATTCCAGCGCGTAGGCGATGGAGACGGTCTTGTGGGGCAACTTGCCCTTCTTGCGGATCGGCACGAAGCCCGATGAGAGCTGGTGCGCCACCGCGCCGCCGAGGATGAAGCCCCGCGCCTCGATGCCCGCCACCTGATCGATCCGGCCGCCCGCGAAGGGGTGGACCAGGGAATCCACCGCCCGGCGGAAGGCGCGCGGGTCGCTGAGCAGCGTGGTGATATCGCGAAAGACGATTCCGGGCTTCGGGTAATCCGGAATCGAACGGATCGAATCTTTTAGCGCGGAGTGGCGGCGGGCTTCCATGCGGGCGGCTTTCTTCAGCAAATTGTGTGGCGGCTTAGATCAGATGCGGTGCCCCGGGACCAGAGGGGCATGCTTGCCCGGTCGCCGACCCCGGCGCCGCGTGGCGCAATCGTGGATGGTGTTCCCCGCCCTCGTCACCCCCTTCTCGTAGCCGGTCGGAACGGCCTATTATGCGCGAGCGAGGTAAACCATGACGGATCTGCTGGAGAAGGCGGTCGAGGCGGTCCGGCGAATGCCACCCGCCGATCAGGACACGATCGCGCAGGCCATCATCAGCATGACGGAGATCGGCGGCGCCGACGATATCGACCCGGACCATCTCTAGGACGTACTGGACGCCATGGCGGAGATCGAACGCGGTGAATACGCTTCGGCAGAGGAGGTATCGGCGGCTTTTCGGAGCTTCGAACGGTGAAGCTCCTCGTCTCCGCAACCGCCATGCGGAGGCTGCGAGAGATCGCCGAACACATCCATGAACGTCATCCCGCTGCCGCGCGGAGCGTCGGCAGGACGATCGAGGATGCGTTCGACCTCGTCGCCCGCTATCCCGAAATGGGGCGGCGTCTGCCGAAGCGCGTGCGCCGTTTCGCAACGCCTTGCAAGCCTTATTTTATCTCAAATCAGGTTTCGCAAAAGTAGTCGCCGGTTTTGCATCTTAAACCTGCGACACTTTGAAAGCCCAAAGATCGTATTGAAGTCGATAACCGCCAGGGCTCGGCGTACCTCTGGGGGTTCGGTGACGTCCTGTATAGCCACCGGCTCGCGGACGATGCTCCACTAGCAAAGCCAAAATTGGCAGAGCGGGGCCTCGTTCCTTTTTAAGGCCCCGCCCACTCATTCATACTATCAGAAAATCACTTGCACTAATCGATGCTCTGTTATCTAAATCAGCAAATTTAATCATCTCAAATTTAACACCCGCCCCGTCCTGATCATAATACAAAGCACCTCTGTCGTGATCGTAAATAATTCTATCGCTCTTATCGATATCAGCAGCACTTAAATCTTTGAATGCACTGGAAAATAACTTTCCAGTCTTCGAAAGCCCCGTGAAAATTTCGTTTTCCAATGAAATGACATCTTTTTGATTGGCGTTCTTAGTAAAATCAATGATGATATCGGTGTTGCTTCGAGCGTCTAGGACCGTGTCGAAGAAAAACGTATCATTGCCGTTGCCGCCGCTCAATTTGTCGTTACCTCCACCGCCAAACAAACGATCATTCCCTGCGTCTCCAAGAAGAACATCGTTACCGTCCTTACCATGAATTAAGTTTTTTCCGGAATTGCCTTCTATTGTCTGTGAAAATTCATTGCCTATAAAGTCGATGGTAGATTTACTTTTAATGTCGGTCGTTCGGATTATTTCGACGAGGGCCGTCGTGCCTAATTGATAACTGACAGATGCTCGCAGCTCATCAGATCCGCCAGATAATTTTTCAATTATAATATCATTAATATTATCTACAATAAATAAATCATTGCCTTTCCCACCAGACATCATGTCTTCTCCGGCTCCGCCGTCTAGCACATCATTCCCGTTAGAGCCGTAAATTCTATCATTCCCACCTTTGCCAGATATTTTATAATCCAATTCTGGCATCTTAGCTCGTAATACGTTGTCTTTTTCTGTGCCAATCACTGATTCAACCCGAATATTATCGATTTTTTCTTGAATTTCATTGAGCATTTCTCCTGTATCCGTTTTATTGAATACGAATTTTGGCCGATTACCCCAAGTATTACTAATACTAATAATTATGTCTCTGCTAATATATATAACAATTCCATCATCAATATATTCAATCCGACCATCGAGATCAGATAACTTTTTTATTCCAGAAACTCCAGAAAACTCTATAATATCACCTTCATCTATTCCGGTTAATCCAATAATACCCGTGGGATTGCCGTTGATAATAACGCGATCAAGATCGCCGTCTCCCGGATAGCCGTAACCAGGGCCGATGTCGGCAGTGCCGGAGCCAGTGAAGACAATAGTATCTGCCCCAGAACCCGCCTCAACATGGCCTGCGAAGCTAAATATTACATCGTTACCAGTTCCCGAATCTACTTCATTGAGGCTACCTTCGGTTTCCCCGGATCTGATCCCTAGAAAAATTATATCGTCTCCTTCGCCACCATTAAGAACGCCGACTCCAACAATAATGTCATTTCCTGCCCCTCCCTCAATCGCAGAGGTCGCCCAATCTGTAGGGTCCATATAAAGTCTTGGATTTGCGCGAAGCCTACCCTCAAGATTCGCAAAAATGATATCATTTCCATTGCCGCCATAAATTTCATTAGATCCATCACCCCCAACTAAAAAATCATTCCCTTCCCCGCCTCTAATAATATCATCGCCGCCTAACCCGAAGAGCTTGTCGTTACGATTGCTTCCTATGATTAGATCATTACCTTTGGTGGCCATAATTTGCCTCACTAGGATTGGTCGGTGGAACTTTGAGCGAATCTGCAACAGCGATCATATCACGCGCCCATCCGCATGCTGTTGCTGTTGAAGCACAACTCGACACAATCAAGCATTGTAAGACCGGAAATATAAGTAAAAACTATTATGTATATTTATATTTTTGATTACATAAATATAAATATTATTACATTTCATAATTCGTAATTTTAATTAGCTAATCTAAAATAGTTAATGGAGTTTTTATAGTAAAAAGACTTTCTTTGCTTAATAAAAAAGAACGAAATTACTTATCCTAGGAGTATTTTTCAGTTTTCCATGCAACCACGCCGACGGCTGCTATCAGGTGCCGCGCTGCCAGGCAGGCTTGAGACGCGCCTGCGGAAGGGTCGAGGGGGGAGATCATGAAGCGGTCCGAGAAGCCGCGTCGACGGCGTCCAAAAGCTTTACCGTCCTGCCAAAGCGCCAGATCGTCGAGCGATCGTTAGCTTTACTGAAGCACCGCCGAGGGCCGGTACTGCCACACTCGAAACGCCCGGGCATTCCTCCACTGGGCTTCCGTCAGGCTCATGACCCGAAAACTCTGCCAGACCTTAAAATGATCCCGAGCAGGCACTAAGGCAGGAGAATCGTTGGCTTGCTAACGCAAACCGACAGGAGACGCGGTCGTCATCCTAAAAGTCCGACATGGAGCCCGGCGCCCGAGCACATGACCCAGGCCCGGCTTCGCGCCTTCAAGCGTTGGCGCGGCGCAGGAGCTTCACGAGGTCGTCGTGCAGGCTCTCGTTGCCGGCGGCCACCGAGCGGGCGGCCAGGGGCTCCGCGCCGCCATCGGCACTGGTGACGAAGCCGCCGGCCTCGCGCACCAGGATGATGCCGGCCGCGATGTCCCAGGTCTGGAGGTCACGCTCCCAGTAGAGGTCCGAGCGGCCGCAGGCGACATAGGCGAGATCGAGGGCGGCCGAGCCGAAGCGGCGGGAGCCGCCGGTCACAGCCATCACCGCCGCGACCTCGCGCAGAAGCTTCGGATGGTCGCCGCGGCCGAGATAGGGCGAGCCATAGGCGACGAGGGCGTCGGCGAGGTCGGTCCGGCCGGAGACGCGCAGGCGGCGGTTGTTGAGATAGGCACCCTTGCCGCGCTCGGCCACGAACAGTTCGTCCTTGGCCGGATCGTAGATGACGCCGGCGACGATCTGGCCCTCGCGTTCGAGACCCACCGAGATCGCGAAATGCGGGATGCCGTGGAGAAAGTTGGTGGTGCCGTCGAGGGGGTCGACATGCCAGGTATGGCTCTTGTCCTGCCCTTCGATATTCCCGGATTCCTCGAGAATCAGGCCGTAGCCCGGGCGCGCCTTCATCAGGGCGTCGCGCAGCACCTCCTCAGCCTTACGGTCGGCGGCGGAAACGAAGTTGCCGGGACCTTTACGCGAAACCTGGAGGTTCTCGATCTCGCCATAGTCGCGCTTGAGGCCACGGGCGGCCTTGCGGACGGCGTCGACCATGACGGTCATGAGGGGTGAGCTGATCATCGATGCAAAGGTCCGGGTCGATTCAAAGAACGGTCTTGCGCGGCCATAGCATGTTTGCCGCCCGCCTCACCCCTCGCCGATGCGGGGCAGAGGAGAAACGCGCGCAGGCGCCCATGGATGCCGCATCGTCCGCGGCAAGCGGCGCGCGGGTCTTGTTACCAAGAGGCACTGATCCCGACCAATGGCCGAAATCAGTGCGTTCGGCGCACGGCCGCCGCCGCGCGGTCGCGCGGTCGCGCGGGCAGTAGACGATCAGGTCGCCCCATCGTCTACTGGTATCACTCCACCTTCATCCGGGCCTCGGCCAGACGCTCGGCCCGGCCGCGCTCCTCGGCGCTGAGACCGGCAAGGGTCTCGTCGAGCTTGGGGTCGGAGCGTCCCTGGGCGGCGGCGGCGAGGTTCCAGGCCGCTGCCTCCACGAGGTTCTTCTGCATCCCCCGTCCGAGGGCATAGAGGATGGCCACGCGATTCTGCGCGATGGCGTTTCCCCGCGATGCGGCGTGCAGGAAATAGCGGGCCGCGCGGCCCTCGTCCTTCTCGACGCCGATGCCGTTGAACAGCAGGATCGCGAACTCGACCTCGCCGGCGAGATCACCGTTATCGGCGGCGCGCCGGAACCACTCGGCCGCCTGTTTGGGATCCTTCGGCACCCCCCTCCCCTGGAGGTAGAGCACGCCGAGATCGTGCTGGGCAGGGCCGATCTCGCCCTCCGCCGCCTTGCGGAACAACTCGGCGGCCTTGGCTTCGTCCGGCTCGGTTCCCGTCCCGATCAGGATCAGGGCGAGGTTGTAGGCGGCCGTGGTGTCGCCCTTGGCGGAGGCCTGTTCGAGCCAGCGGCGCCCGGTTTTCGGGTCCTTCGTGCCGCCACGGCCATCGATCGACATCAGGCCGAGGGAGGCCATGGCGTGGGTGTCGCCCTGGTTGGCGGCCAGGCGATACCATTCGGCCGCCTTCACCGGATCCTGCTTGACCCCGAGGCCCTGGTTGTAGAGCTCGCCGAGCAGCGTCATCGCCGCGGCGTCCTTGTTGTCGGCGGCAATCCGCTTCGTCGCCTCGCGGAAGGCGGTGGTGTATTGGCCGCGCTGGTAGGCGCCGAAGGCGATATCGGGCTCGGTCTTCGACCGTGGCGGCACCGCGCCGACCGCGCCGATGGAATACGGGGTCGGCAGGTCCCGCATCTGCCCCTTCAGCATCTCCTTGGGACGAGCCGTCAGGGATTGGGGCACGGCCGGATCGGTCGGCATCACCTTCGGCGCCTCGGCACGGGCTGACAACGCCGCCCCCCCGGCCAGAGCGAGGCCGAGGGCGGCCCGGCGGACGCGCCTCACGTATCGGCCTCCGAGGCCGAGACCAACGCCTGGATGGCGGCGAGATCGGCTCCCTCCACCATCCAGAGGGCGCTCTCGAGCCCGAGGAATTCGGCACCCGTCGCCAGGAGTCCTTCCACCTGCGCGAGGTCATGGGCGACGGCGATGCACGGTGTCTCGAAGATCTCGACCCACCATTCCGCGCGCTCGCGCACGGTGTCGGCATCGGGCGCGATCCCATCGGCGTAAAGGCCGCCGAACATCACGTAATCGACGCCGGCCTCGCCCGCCTCCATGGCCGCGTGTTTCTGCTCGTAGCCACCGGCCCCGAGGATACGGCCGTCGTCGAGGCGATCGCGGACATCCTTCAGAGCCCCATCGCGCGGCTTGTCCACATGGACGCCGTCCGCCCCGCCCCGGGCGGCGACGCTGACGAGGTCACCGGCGAAATCGGACACCGTGACGACCAGGGCGGCGCCGGTGGCCTGCGCCGCCGGGGCCAGACGCTTGACGAGGTTGACGAGGCTGCGCTCGTCCGCCGGTGCGAGGCGCAGGATCACGGCCGCCACGTCCCCCGCCGCGCAGGCGGCATTCAGCGCCTCGGCGAGGGCGTCGGCCTGATGGGCCTCGACCCTGTGGGGGGACAAAAGGGCGAGGCGGGTGCGGGGTTCGGCCATTCTTCTCGTCCTAACAGCATGATCCCGAGACGCGGGCTCCGCGTCTCGGGGACAGACGATGCGAGATCACCACGTCACGCATGGTTCCGGATCCGATCCGGAGCCATGAAGCCGGGGCTCAGGCGGCGCCGATCTTCGGGTCGAGGGAGCCGTTGGCGTAGCGCTTGGCCATCTCGGAGACCGAGATCGGGCGGATCTTGGAGCCCTGGCCGGCGGTGCCGAATTCCTCGAAACGCTGGCGACAGAGCTTCGTCATCGCGTCCATGGCGGGCTTCAGGTACTTGCGCGGATCGAACTCGGCCGGGTTCTCGGTGAGCACCTTCCGGATCTGACCGGTCATGGCCATGCGGTTGTCGGTGTCGATGTTGATCTTGCGCACGCCGTGCTTGATGCCGCGCTGGATCTCGGCCACCGGCACACCCCAGGTCGGCTTCATCTGGCCGCCGTAGGAATTGATGATGTCCTGCAGGTCCTGCGGCACCGAGGAGGAGCCGTGCATGACGAGGTGGGTCGTCGGCAGGCGGCGGTGGATCTCCTCGATCACGTTCATGGCGAGCACGTCGCCATCGGGCTGGCGGGTGAACTTGTAGGCGCCGTGGCTGGTGCCCATGGCGACGGCGAGCGCATCGACCTTGGTGGCGGTGACGAACTTCACCGCCTCTTCCGGGTCAGTAAGGAGCTGGTCGTGGCTGAGCACGCCCTCGGCGCCGTGGCCGTCCTCGGCCTCGCCCTGGCCGCTCTCCAGCGAGCCGAGCACGCCGAGCTCGCCCTCCACCGAGACGCCGGCCCAATGGGCCATGCGGGTGACGTTGCCAGTGATCTCGACGTTGTAGGCGTAATCTGCCGGGGTCTTGCCGTCGGCCTTCAGGGAGCCGTCCATCATCACCGAGGTGAAGCCGTACTGGATCGCCGTGGCGCAGGTGGCTTCGTTGTTGCCGTGGTCGAGATGCATGCAGACGGGGATGTGGGGGTAGATCTCCACGAGGCCGTCGATCAGCTTGGCCAGCACCACGTCGTTGGCATAGGCGCGCGCGCCCTTGCTCGCCTGCAGGATCACCGGCGAATCGGTGGCATCGGCCGCCGCCATGATGGCGAGGCCCTGCTCCATGTTGTTCAGGTTGAAGGCCGGGACGCCGTATTCGTATTCGGCGGCGTGATCCAGGAGCTGCCTCAGGGTGATGCGTGCCATTGGTGTCTCCTCAAACGATGGCTTCGACCCGTCGGGCCGCCATCCACTGAAATATGTCTGCCTTGTCGGACCTTACCGAGCCCGTCGCAACTCCATCCCGGAGCCTTCGGCCACAGAACCGTGCGTCATCGGCCCGAAATCCAAGCCAAATCCCTCATCCCGAGGTGACGAAGCGGAGCGAAGGCCTCGGAGGAGCCCTTCAGTTCGCGTGGAGGATGCCGGAGCCCTCCTTCGAGGCCCGCTGCCGCGGTCGCCTCAGGATGAGGTGATGGGATGGACGATGGAACCAATTACTCCTTGACGCGCAGGGCCTCGACGCCGGGTAGGACCTTGCCTTCCAGCCATTCGAGGAACGCGCCGCCGGCGGTGGATACGTAGGAAAAATCGTCGGCAACGCCGGCATGGTTGAGGGCGGCCACCGTGTCGCCGCCGCCGGCCACAGAAACGAGCTTACCGGCCTTGGTGCACTCGGCCGCGTGGCGCGCCGCCGCCACCGTCGCGGCATCGAAGGGTGTCAGCTCGAAGGCGCCGAGCGGTCCGTTCCAGACCAAGGTGGCAGCCTCGTCGATGGCGGCGTCGATCTCGGCGACCGAGGCCGGGCCGGCATCGAGGATCATGCCGGTCTCCGACACGGCATCGATGCCCACCGTCTCATGCACCGCGTTGGCCTTGAACTCGGCGGCGACGACCGCATCGACGGGCAGGATGATGCGGCACTTGACGGCCGCAGCGGCATCGAGGATGCGGAGCGCCGTCTCGGCGAGATCCTTCTCGCACAGGGACTTGCCCACGGCTTTCCCCTGCGCATGCAGGAAGGTGTTGGCCATACCGCCGCCGATGACGAGCATGTCGACCTTGGCGACGAGGTTCTGCAGGAGGTCGATCTTTGAGGAAACCTTGGCGCCGCCGACGAGGGCGATGACCGGGCGGTTCGGCGCCTCCAGTCCCTTGGTGAGCGCGTCGAGCTCCGCCTGCATCAGCCGGCCGGCATAGGCCGGCAGCACATGGGCGAGGCCCTCGGTCGAGGCATGGGCGCGATGAGCGGCGGAAAAGGCCTCGTTGACGAAGACGTCGCCGTTGGCAGCGAGGGCCGCCACGAAACCGGCTTCGTTCTTCTCCTCGCCCGCGTGAAAGCGGGTGTTCTCAAGGAGGAGGACGTCGCCGTCCTTCAGCGTCGAGACGGCCGAGGACGCGGCCGCGCCGATGCAATCCTCGGCAAAGGCGACCGGACGGCCGAGACGGTCGGACAGGGCGGCGACCACTTGTTTCAGCGAATCAGCCGCCACCGGCTTGCCCTTGGGGCGGCCGAAATGCGCCAGCAGCACCACGCGGCCGCCGCCATCGGCGATCTCACGGATCGTCGGGACGATCCTCTCGATGCGGGTGGCGTCGGTGACGCGCTCCCCCTCCATCGGCACGTTCAGGTCGACGCGGAGCAGCACGCGCTTGCCCTGGAGGGAGCCGGCATCGTCGAGGGTGCGGAAAGCGGTCATCCTGGCCTTCAGAGTCGTCGAGAGAAATATCAGCGCGGGGTGATGAGCCCGTCGAGATGGAAGCGCTGGGCGGCGATGGTCAGCACCACGGTGAGCACGGCGGTGATGACCGCCGTCAGCACCAGGGCCCCGGAGCCGGGCAGCCGACGCGTGCGGTCGGCGACGGCGCGGACTTCGCTGCGCAGGGCGGCGAGGTCGGACTGGCGCGCCGCCTCGCCCATGCGGGCGGTCGCCCCCTCGATCTTCTCCTCAACGCGGGAGAGCAGGGCCTCGGAGCGGGCGTACTTGTCCTCGATCCGCGCGCACTTGTCCTCGATGCGGGCGAGCTGATCGGCGCCGGGCGACGATGGGGCGGGCGCGGATTGAGCCAAGGGCTCGGCCTTGCCGACCACGAGCGGCGGCGCCGCCTGCTGGTTGGCGATCGCCTGGGTCTCGGGCACCGGCGACGGCGCCGCACCCGCGAGCGCGGTTCTCTCGGAAGTCATACTCTGAGAATTCTTGGCGCCCGGGATGAAGCTGGTTCCGGTCGACGGGGTCGGCGAAGGCTCGGTCATGTCGGACGCACCATTGCTGGTCGATCAAAGGGTGTCGTTCACGAGGCATCCCGGGCGGCCCGCGGGCCGCCCGGAAGCGCTGCTCTCAGAGCAGCTTTCCCATCGCCACGGCGGTGTCCGCCATGCGGTTCGAGAAGCCCCATTCGTTGTCGTACCAGGAGAGGATACGCACGAACGTGCCGTCCATCACCTTGGTCTGGTCGAGGTGGAAGGTGGACGAGTGGGGATCGTGGTTGAAGTCGATGGAGACGTTGGGCTGGTCGGTATAGGCCAGCACGCCCTTCAGCGGACCGTCGGCCGCGGCGCGGATCGCGTTGTTGATCTCCTCGACGGAGGTCTGACGCTTGGCGGTGAACACGAGATCGACGGCCGAGACGTTGGGGGTCGGCACGCGGATCGAGGTTCCGTCGAGCTTGCCCTTCAGTTCCGGCAGGACGAGGCCGACGGCCTTGGCCGCGCCCGTGGAGGTCGGGATCATCGACAGGGCGGCGGCGCGGGACCGGTAGAGGTCCTTGTGCATCTGGTCCAGCGAGGGCTGGTCGTTGGTGTAGGAATGGATCGTCGTCATGAAGCCGCGCTCGATCCCGACGAGATCGTTGAGCACCTTGGCCACCGGCACGAGGCAGTTGGTGGTGCAGGAAGCGTTCGAGATGACGAGGTGGTCGGCGGTCAGCTTGTCGTGGTTGACGCCGTAGACCACGGTCAGGTCGGCACCGTCGGCGGGGGCCGAGACGATGACGCGCTTGGCGCCGGCGTCGAGATGGGCCTTGGCCTTGTCCTTCGAAGTGAAGATGCCGGTGCATTCCAGGGCGATGTCGACGCCGAGTTCGCGGTGCGGCAGCTCGGCCGGGTTGCGCACGGCGGTGACCTTAATGCGCTGACCGTCGACGACGATGAACTCACCGTCCACTTCGACCTTGGCGTTGAAGCGGCCGTGGATCGAGTCGAAGCGCAGCAGGTGGGCATTGGTCTCGACGGGGCCGAGATCGTTGATCGCGACGACCTCGATATCCTTGCGGCCGGATTCGTGGATGGCGCGCAGGATGTTGCGGCCGATGCGTCCGAACCCGTTGATGGCAACCTTCACCGACACGGCGTGAATCCTTCTATGTACCGGGCACCGACCTAGCGGAACCCGTAAGCAGCAAGAGCGAGACAGCGGACCGGAGGGGCGGAGCCGCCATTCGGCGTCGCTGTGTCATGTGCACCGTTGAACGTCAGATGAACCGCTTGGCCCATCCTCGGACCCTCATGCGTCCGCGAAACGACCGATGCGGGATCGATGGTCGAACGGGTCACGGGCTCGAATTCCCAATCTGGCGGTCGGTTCGAGGAGCGCGCGGTCTCTAACATGGGGGAAACCGCTGGCAAAGGTTTTGCCCGATCGATTCGTTTTCCTTCCCCGCATATGATGGCAAAGCGTCGATTTCGCGCGCGGATCGGTGGAGGTTTGGCTACAAATCCGCTTTTCCGAAACAGATGCGCCAGCCCTTTCATGATCCGGCGGAAGGTAGAACGATGAGCCAGACGCCAGACCGGCCGAACGTGGACCATGCCCTTGCTCGGCTCGATACGGTGCTGACCCGCCTCGAGGCCTCGGTGGCCCATCGCCTCGAGGCCGAGCGCGAACCCGGCGACCTGGAGACGGAACTCGCGATCATGGCGGAGGATCGCGCGCGCCTCGCGGCGGAACTCGACGCCGCCAGCGCGCGCCTCGCCACGGTGGAGGCGACCACGAGCGATGTCGGCCACCGCCTGGGGCGGGCGATCGAAGCGGTGGAGGGCGTGCTGGCCCGTCCCCGCGCCGCACGCTAGGGCTGCGCTCTCTTTCGCCGAACCGGCATCCCCTTCGGCGGAGAGCTCTCTAATCCGACACCTCTCACACCAGCCCCATCGGACATGCCCCAGATCAGCGTCACCATCGACGGCAAGAGCTACCGGATGGCCTGCGCCGAAGGCGAGGAGGCGCATCTCTCAGCGCTGGCCGCGGAGCTCGACACCCGCGTCACCGACATGCGGAAATCCTTCGGCGAGATCGGCGACATGCGCCTGCATGTGATGGCCGCCCTCACCCAGGCGGACGAATTGGCGGAGCTCAAGCGGCGCCTGGCGGATCTGGAGGCCGAAACGGTCACGCTTCGGGAGCGCGTCGAAACCGCGGACTCCCTCCGCGCCAACGAGGAGACCCGGATCGCCGAAGGGCTCGGCCGGGCGGCGGACCGGATCGAGCGGCTGGCGCATGCGCTGGCGGCGGGATGAGCGTCCCTCGCACGATTGCCCGCCCCACCCCCTGGCGCGGAACGCCCGCCGACGCTACATGAGTCGAGCGGTGCTGCGGGGTTCGTCAGGAGTACTTTTCCCCGGGGCCTTATCGACTCCCCAGGGAGCTGTCCCTGGCCCTGTCCCTGGACTTGGCCAACACGGCGCCCACCTACACTGTAGGTTTCCCGGGATCGCAACTCCAACGGCTCACGTGGCTCCGCACTCTGATTTCCCCGCTCTGAAAGCCGCGCTTCGCAAGCAGGCCCTTGCCCGGCGCGACGGCCTCGACGCCGAGACCCGCCGGGTCGGCGGTCTACGGATCGCGCAGAGCGTCATGCGGGTCGAGCCCCTGGCCGATGCCGCCATCGTCGGCGCCTTCTGGGCGATCCGCAGTGAGGTCGACCCGCTCCCCCTCATCGAGATGCTGTTCGCGCGCGGACAGCGGGTCGCCCTGCCCAAGGTGACGCCCGACGGCCTCGTGTTCCGCGAATGGCGGGCGGGAGAGGCGCTGGTGCCGGGCTCCTTCGGCTTGAGCGAACCACGCGACGACCTTCCGCCCCTCGATCCCACCGCCCTCATCGTGCCACTCGCCGCCTTCGACCGGCGCGGGCATCGTATCGGCTACGGGCGCGGCTATTACGATCAGGCCATCGAGCGACTCTCCCGCAACGGCCCGGTCCTGACGATCGGCATCGCCTTCTCCGTCCAGGAGGTGGAGACCGTGCCCTCCGAGCCGCACGACCAGCCCCTCGACCATCTCATCACCGAAGCG
This sequence comes from Methylobacterium sp. W2, assembly GCF_020662345.1. Classification (GTDB taxonomy): domain Bacteria; phylum Pseudomonadota; class Alphaproteobacteria; order Rhizobiales; family Beijerinckiaceae; genus Methylobacterium. Next base: position 23,749 of record NZ_VMOA01000012.1, read on the forward strand.
GGGCCGATCCCGCTCGTCCGGGACTGACACCGACACATGCGACTTCTCTTCCTCGGCGATGTGGTGGGCCGCCCCGGCCGCAACGTGGTGATGGACCGGCTGCCGAAGCTGCGCGAGCGCTGGCGCCTCGATTGCGTGGTCATCAACGGCGAGAACGCGGCCGGCGGCTTCGGCATCACCGAGGCGATCTGCGACGAGCTCCTCCAGGCGGGCGCCGATGCGGTGACGCTGGGCAACCATTCCTTCGACCAGCGCGAAGCCCTGGTCTTCATCCAACGCCAGTCCCGCCTCGTCCGCCCGGCGAACTATCCGCCCGGCACACCGGGGCGCGGCGCCACCGTGGTGGAGACGCGGGGCGGCGCGCGCGTCCTCGTCCTCAACGTCATGGGCCGCATCTACATGGACGCGCTGGACGATCCCTTCGCCTCCGCCGAGCGTGAGCTCTCCGCCTGCCCCCTCGGCGAGGTAGCGGACGCCGTTATCGTCGACGTCCATGCCGAGGCGACCAGCGAGAAGCAGGCCTTCGGGCATTTCCTCGACGGCCGCGCCAGCCTCGTCGTCGGCACCCACACCCATACCCCCACCGCCGACCACCGCATCCTCCCCGGCGGCACCGCCTACCTGTCGGATGCCGGCATGTGCGGCGATTACGATTCGATCCTCGGCATGCAGAAAGACGAACCCCTGCGGCGCTTCCTGCAGAAGACCCCCGGCGCGCGCCTGGAAGCGGCCCAAGGCAAAGGCACCCTGTGCGGGATCGCCGTGGAGACCGACAACGCGACGGGGCTCGCCACCATGGTCTCGGCGGTGCGCCTCGGCCCACATCTCGAAGAAACCTGGCCCCGCGCTTGGGATTAGGCCCCTTGAGCTGGTGATGAGTTTCGCGGCGGGTTGATCGCGGCGGGGCATGACGCCAATGTGCGGGCACGGTCGACCCGCCCGTTTCGCGAGCCCGCGTAGATAGAGTCCCCGACACCCCATGGCGACCCGCTCCGCGACTGCCCCCTTGAGCCGCCCGGGCATCTACCTGATCCGGATGCTGGTCTTCCTGACCCTCGTCGGGTTCCTCGCCTTCGTGCTGTTCCGGCAGATCACACCGGCCTTCCTCGCCAATGCCGGGTTGAACGGGCTGATCCTCGGCGTCCTCCTCATCGCGATCCTGCTCGCCTTCGGGCAGGTGATCCGCCTCTTCCGCGAGGTCGCCTACGTCAATGCGGTCGCCGCCGGCGAGGATTCGGCCAAGCCGCCCTCGCTGCTGGCACCCCTCTCCCCGGCGATCCTGGCGCGGCGCGAGGGCACGACGCAGGCCGGCATCCGCTCCTATCTCGACACGGTGGCGGCGCGCCTCGACGAGGGCCGCGAGATCCTGCGCTACATCGCCGGTCTGCTGATCCTGCTCGGCCTGCTCGGCACCTTCTGGGGCCTCATCGACACCCTGAGCGCAGTGGGCAGCGTGATCCAGAGCATGCGCGGCGGCGGCGAGGCCAGCGCGATGTTCGACGAGTTGAAGAACGGCCTCGCCAAGCCGCTCTCCGGCATCGGCCTCGCCTTCTCGGCCTCGCTGTTCGGCTTGTCGAGCTCTCTCGTCACCGGGTTCCTCGACCTCCAGGCGGGCCAGGCCCATGCTCGCTTCCACAACGAACTGGAAGATTGGCTGGTCTCCGGCGAGGAGCAGGCCGCGGCGGCGCGCCCCGTGGCGACGCAGGAGCCGGCCTCGGCCCGCGAACTCACCGAGGCGGTGGACCGGCTCTCGGCCATCGTCTCGGAAGGTGCCAACGGCCGCGTGGCGACCCAGGCGATGACCAACCTCGCCGAAGGTATCCAGGGGCTCGTCCAGCACATGCGGGCCGAGCAGCAGATGATCCGCGACTGGGTCGAGGCGCAGGCGACGCGTGAGCGTGAACTCAAGCAGGTGCTCGACCGGCTCGGCCGCGAGAAGACCTGATGGCCTCGCTGCGCACGCGCCGGGATCGGAGCCTCAACGTCTGGCCGGGCTATGTCGACGCCCTGGCGACGCTGCTGCTCGCCGTCGTCTTCCTGCTGACGATCTTCGTCGTCGGACAGTTCTTCCTGTCCCAGGAGATCACCGGCCGCGATTCGGTGCTGAACCGGCTCAACCGCCAGATCGCCGATCTCACCGACCTCCTGGCACTGGAACGCTCCACGCGCCGGGCGCAGGAGGAGAAGGCCTCGAACCTGCGCACGACGCTGCTCGGCACCGAGGCCGAGCGCGACAAGCTGAAGGAACAGGCCGGCGCCGCCGCGAGCGGCGACAATCGTCAGGGCGAGCTCGACAAGCAGTTGGTGGCCGAGCGCGCCACCAACGCCCGCGCCGCGTCGCAGATCGATCTCCTCACAGAGCAGATCGGCGCCATGCGCCGGCAGCTTGCCGCCCTGGAGGATGCGCTGGCCGCGAGCGAGAGCCGCGACCGCGAGAGCCAGGTCCGCATCGCCGATCTCGGCAGCCGCCTCAACGTGGCCCTCGCCCAGAAGGTGCAGGAACTGGCGCGCTACCGCTCCGACTTCTTCGGCCGCCTGCGTCAGATCCTCGGCAATCGCAGTGACATCCGTGTGGTCGGCGACCGGTTCGTCCTGCAATCGGAGGTGCTGTTCCCGGCGGGCTCTGCGAGCCTGAAGCCCGAGGCGGCACCGGAACTCGACCGGATCGCCACGGCGATCCTCGATCTGTCGAAACAGATCCCAGCGGACATTCCCTGGGTCCTGCGGATCGACGGGCATACCGACGCCCGCCCTATCGCCAGTTCGCAATTCCCCTCGAACTGGTCGCTCTCGGCGGCCCGCGCCATTGCCGTGGTGCAGTACATGGCCGGCAGGGGCATCCCGCCCCAGCGCTTGCTCGCCGCCGCCTTCGGTGAATTCCAGCCCATCGAAGCCGGCACCAGCGACGACGTCTACGCCCGCAACCGCCGGATCGAGCTGAAGCTCACCGAACGTTAAGGCGAGCCCCCTACCGCAGAGGGGCCAGCGCCACCGCCCAGACGACGAACGCGCCGGAGAGCAACCCGAAGGCCATGAATTCCACCGCGCCGGTCAGGATCATCCGCTTGAGCATTGTGATCGCCTCTCGTTGACGTGACGATCTTTGTTCCTGTTTTGTTCTGTGTAAAGCGGAAATTCAGCGCGCGTCGCGAGGTGGTTAGCGAGCGGTAAACATCCTGATACAGCCCGGTGCCGGCCCCATCTGCCATGCGTCGCCGTTCTGCTTCGCCGCCCGACATGCTCCCTCGAGGCCATGTCCGAGACTCTCGCGATCGATCGGCGGGCTTCGTCAGAAAGCGGACAAATAGTCATCCCTACGCAACCCGATCAGCCCCGAAGAACTTGAAAGGCCAATCAGGGCGAAGAACCGCGGATAACATTCCATTCTCGGCCGATTTCGCTATCTTATGTGAAGGGTCGAATGCGAATACATCTCGTCGCCATCGGCTCCCATGGCGACGTCCTTCCGTTTCTCGCCATCGGCGCTGAATTCCTCCGTCGCGGACAAGATGTAATCTTGGCCGCCCCCGCCCCTTTCGCGGATCATGCGGCGCGGATCGGCTTGCCGTTCCACTCCCTCGGGGACAATTGCGACTACCGCCGCATCACCGCCGACCCCGAACTCTGGCATCCGCGCCGGGGGGCGGCCGCCCTGTTCGGAAACATGGCCGCCGCCACCGAGCAGACCTATCGCTGGATCGCCGCGAACGCGCGCAAGGGCCACTCGATCGTGGTGGCCTCGACGCTGGCCTTCGGCGCGCGCGTGGCACAGGAGAAGCTGCGCCTTCCCGTCATCACGATCCACGCGATGCCGCTGCTGATGGAGAGCCGTTATGCCTCCCCGATCCTGCCGGGCGTGCCGCTCCCCGCCTGGACGCCGTCTCGGGTTCGCCACTGGGTCGGCCGGGGCGCCGACAAATACGTGATCGGCCCGGCTGCCTTACCGACGATCAACGCGTTTCGGCAGGAACTCGGCCTCAACCCCGTGCGTCGGCTGCGTTACTGGTGGAACAGCCCCTCCCGTGTCCTGCTGCTCTTTCCCGACTGGTTCGCGGCCTCTCAGCCGGATTGGCCCCAGCAGGCCAGGCATGTGGGCTTTCCCATCGCGGATCGCTTCGGCGACACGGACCGCCTCGGGCCGCGTCTCACGCGATTCCTGAGGGGCGGGGATGCCCCCCTGGTCTTCACTTACGGATCGGCCATGCGCCAGGCATCGGGCTTCTTCCGCACCGCCCTCGCCATCTGCGAGCGTCTGGGGCGGCGGGGCGTACTGCTCGCTCCGGAGCACGGTCAGGTTCCCGAGTCCCTTCCGGATAACCTGATCCATGTCCCGTATGCGCCGCTCAGCGTCCTGCTGCCCCGGTCGGCGGCGTTGATCCATCATGGCGGGATCGGCACCGTGGCGCAGGCCCTGGCCGCCGGCACGCCGCAGATGATCGTTCCGGTGGCGTTCGATCATTTCGACGAGGCGGCACGCGTGAAGCGCCTCGGCGCCGGGATGAGCCTGAGTCGGCGCCGTTTCACGCCCGCGCGCGGCGCGCGCCGGCTTCGCCGCCTGCTGGCCTCGGCCGAGGTGGCGCGAGCCTGTGGAGATCTGAGGCTGCGCCTCGACGGGCTGGACGGAGTCGGCGCCGCTTGCGACGCGATCGAGCAGATGGCGCCCCGACGCCGCCGCTGAGCCCGGCGGGTCGTTTTCCTGCTCTTCGCCGATCCGGCTTTTAAGCCAGCTGCTCGATCAACCCGTCCCGAATGGTGACGCGCCGGTCCATGCGGGCGGCGAGCTCCATGTTGTGGGTGGCCACCAGCGCCGCGAGGCCCGAGGCGCGGACCAGCGAGACGAGGATGCCGAAGACATGCGCCGCCGTGTGCGGGTCGAGGTTGCCGGTCGGCTCGTCGGCCAGGAGCAGGCGCGGGCCGTTGGCGACCGCACGGGCTATGGCGACGCGCTGCTGCTCGCCACCCGACAATTCGGCCGGGCGGTGGACCAAGCGCTCCTTCAGGCCGAGGAAGCTCAGGAGTTCGGTGGCGCGCGCCTTGGCCTCCTTGGCACCGAGGCCGCGGATGAGCTGGGGCATCACCACGTTCTCCAGGGCCGAGAATTCCGGCAGGAGGTGGTGGAACTGGTAGACGAAGCCCATCTCCTCGCGGCGAAAGCGAGTGCGCTCGGCATCGGGCATGGCCGCCGTGGGCTGGCCACCGATATAGACCTCGCCCCCATCGGGCCGCTCCAGCAGGCCGGCGAGATGCAATAGCGTCGACTTGCCGGCCCCCGAGGGTGCCACCAGTGCCACGAGTTCACCGGGCCAGATCGCGAGATCGGCGCCGCGCAGGATGTCGAGGGCCCCCGTCCCCTGCGTGTAGCGGCGTTCGACTTTGGCGAAGAACAGGGCCGGGACCGGCTGCGCGCCGGCCGCCTCGGCTTGGGTTGTCATGATGGTTGAATCTCCCCTCAGCCGTAACGCAGGGCCTGCACCGGATCGAGCCGGGCGGCGCGCCAGGAGGGATAGAGCGTCGCCACGAGCGACAGGGCGATGGAGGTGAGGACCACCACCGTGATCTCGCCGGAATTCATCTCGGCCGGGATCTCGGCCAGGAACCGTACGGTCGGGTCCCAGGCCGAGGGAAACAGCACCCGCTGGATCGGCTTGATGTTGAGGGTGATGAGCGTCCCGAGAGCCAGCCCGCTCAACGTCCCGACCACGCCGATGAGCGCCCCGTTGATGAGAAAGACCCGCATCACGGTGCCGGGCGTGGCACCCATGGTCCGTAGGATCGCGATGTCGCTCGACTTGTCGCGCACCAGCAGGATCAGGCCCGAGACGATGTTGAGGGTCGCCACCACGACGATGAGGCTGAGGATGAGGAACATCACGTTCCGCTCCACCTCCAGCGCCCCGAAGAAAGTTCGGTTGCGCTGGCGCCAGTCGGTGAGAAGGACGGGCCGCTCGGCCGCCATTTCGAGATCGGGCCGCAATTGCGCCACGGCGTCGGCATTGTCGAGATAGACCTCGATCAGGCTGACGTCGCTGTCCCGGTTGAAGAAGGCCTGGGATTCGGCCAGCGGCATGAACACGAAGGTGGCGTCGAACTCGGTCATGCCGATCTCGAAAATCGCCTTGACCGTATAGGCCTTGGTGCGTGGCGCGGTGCCGAACGGTGTCGTCGCGCCCTTCGGCGTGGACAGGGTGATCTGGTCGCCGGCCTGGAGGCCGAGCGATTCCGCGAGCCGCCGCCCGATGGCGACGCCCGTCCCGTCATCGAACCCGTCGAGGGTGCCGCCCCGGATGGTCTTGGCGATGGAGCCGATGGAATCGATGTCCTCGCCCCTGATGCCGCGTACCAGCACGCCGCTGCCGCCATAGGGCGACGAGGCAAAGGCCTGGCCTTCCACCAGGGGGATCGCCGAGCGGACGCCGGCGACCTTGGAAAGGCGGTCGGACAGATCGACGTAATCGGTGAACAGCTTGTCGATGGGGGTGACGAAGACGTGGCCGTTGATGCCGACAATCTTCGAGAGCAGTTCGGTGCGGAAGCCGTTCATCACCGAGAGGACGATGATGAGGGTGGCGACCCCGAGGGCGATGCCGAGGACCGAGAAGAAGGCGACGACGGAGACGCCGCCGCCGCGCCGCCGGGCCCGGAGATAGCGCCCGGCGATGATCCATTCGAAGGCCGCGAAGGGCGGCGTGCTGCCGCGCTTGAACAGGCCGGAGAGACCCGCCAGCCGTTCCTTCACCGTCTCTGCCAGAGCCATGCGGGCCTCAGCTCCGCTTCAGGCGCGAGATCAGGTCGATGGGCGCCACGCTCTCGCGCTCGCCGCCAGAGCGCCGCTTGATCTCGACCTTGCCCTCGGCGAGGCCGCGCGGGCCCACCACGACCTGCCAGGGCAGGCCGATGAGATCGGCGGTGGCGAACTTGGCGCCGGGACGCTCGTCGCGGTCGTCGTAGAGGACCGTCAGGCCGCTGGCCTCGAGGTTGGACTGGATCTCGGCGCAGGCCGCGTCGGTCGCCGCATCGCCGGTCTTGAGGTTGATGAGGGCGACGTCGAAGGGCGCCACGGAATCCGGCCAAATGATGCCGGCCTCGTCGTGCGACGCCTCGATGATCGCCGCCACCAGCCGGCTCGGGCCGATGCCGTAGGAACCCATATGCACGGGGCGGTCGACGCCGTCCGGCCCGGTGACCTTGGCCCCCATCGCCTCGGAATACTTGGTGCCGAAATAGAAGATGTGCCCGACCTCGATGCCGCGCGCGGCCATCTGCTTGTCCTCGCCGACCTCGGCAAAGGCGGCGGGCTCGTGCATCTCGGAGGTAGCGGCGTAGAGCGAGGTCCAGCGGTCCACGGTGCCCTGGAGGCCGGCGACGTCGTCGAAATCGGTGGTCACCGGCGGAACGTCGAAATCGAGGTACTGCCTGTCGCAGAACACCTCGCTCTCGCCGGTCTGGGCCAGGATGATGAATTCGTGGCTGAGGTCACCGCCGATCGGGCCGGTATCGGCGCGCATGGGGATCGCCTTGAGGCCGAGGCCGGCGAAGGTGCGCAGATACGCCACGAACATCTTGTTGTAGGCGTGCCGGGCCGTCGCCTGATCGATATCGAACGAGTAGGCGTCCTTCATCAGGAACTCGCGCGAGCGCATGGTGCCGAAGCGCGGCCGCACCTCGTCGCGGAACTTCCACGAGATCTGGTAGAGGTTCTTCGGCAGGTCCTTGTAGGAGCGCACGCTGCCGCGGAAGATCTCGGTGATGACCTCCTCGGCGGTGGGGCCGAACAGCATCTCGCGGTCGTGCCGGTCGGAAATGCGCAGCATCTCCTTGCCGTAGGCCTCGTAGCGGCCGGATTCCTTCCACAACTCCGCCGACTGGATCGACGGCATCAGCAGTTCGATGGCACCGGACCGGTCCTGCTCCTCGCGGACCACCGCGCAGACCCTGTTGAGCACACGGAGGCCCAAGGGCAGCCAGGCATAGATGCCCGCCGCTTCCTGACGGATCAGGCCGGCCCGCAGCATCAGGCGATGGGAGACGATCTCCGCCTCCTTGGGCGTCTCGCGCAGGGTCGGCAGGAAATAGCGGGAGAGACGCATCGGGGGCCCTGGATCGTTTTGGAGCGCGATCGTACCGCGCATCGTTGCGGGGCACACAACACATTGCATCGAGAAAAGACAAGCGCCGTGCGGGCTCAGGGAAAGCCCCGCATGGTCACGGAAGCGGGTCGCGGGCGAAATGGCAGCCTAAACTCGCCAACTCCTGCAAAAAAACGCCAGGAATCATCTCCGAAGGCGTGACAATGCGCAATCCAGTTCCTATAAGCGCCACCGTGATGGTCGCGACGCCCGGAGAGGCAGCGCGAGGTCCGAGTCTCGGGAGGAAATTTCAGCCGCCACGCCGTCAGAAATGCGTGAGATAAAATAGGCTGACACGTCATCTGTCGTCTCAAAAGCAAGGCTCACGCCTTGCTTTTTTTATTGTCGGCACCCCGCGGATACGGGCGCAGGACGGTCCGACGCTCGCCTAATCCGACACTTGCCCGATCCGACATATGTCCGGATCGCGGCGCTACAGCCCCGACAGCTCGAAGATCGGGATCACTACGAGAAAGACGAGGCTGGCGAGCAGGGTCGTCCAGATCGCCTTCTCGAGCAGGCGCGGGGCCGCAGGCGCCCCCGGATCCTGCCCCGGCACGATCAGCGACGGGTCGGTCTCGACCTGATTGCGCAGCGGCAGGATCACGAAGAGCAGCGTCCACCACACCACGAAATACAGGGCGAAGGCCCCGAACACCGTCAGCTTGAACAGCACTACGGCGAGCGCCGCCACGGCCGAGACGATGACGAGCATGGTGGCCAGCGTCCGCCAGACCGTCGCCGAGACGGTCTGGACGAGGGCGTTCACGCCGCTCACACCTGCTCCAGCTCGACGAGGGTGCCGAGGAAGTCCTTGGGGTGGAGAAACAGCACCGGCTTGCCATGGGCGCCGATCTTCGGCTCGCCAGTGCCGAGGACGCGGGCGCCCTGGGCCTTCAGCTTATCGCGGGCGGCGATGATGTCGTCGACCTCGTAGCAGACATGGTGCACGCCGCCATTGGGGTTGCGCTCCACGAAGCTCTCGATGGGCGAGCCCTCGCCCAGCGGCGACATCAGCTCGACCTTGCTGTTGGGCAGGTTCACGAACACCACCGTCACGCCGTGCTCCGGCTGCGGCAGGGGCTCGGTGACCGTGGCGCCGAGGGTGTCGCGATAGATGGCACAGGCCGCGTCGAGGTCGCGCACGGCGATGGCCACGTGGTTCAGGCGTCCGATCATGGTCTGCTCCCCTCTTTCGCTCTCGTCATCCTACCCATCGCCCTCATCCTGAGGTGCCGCGCCAGCGGCCTCGAAGGAGCCCTCCAGTGGTCGCAGCGCGTACTGAAGGGCTCCTTCGAGGCCTTCGCTGCGCTCCGGACACCTCAGGATGAGGTCGCGGGGTGGAAGGGCAACGTCAGGCCACCGTTCCACCCCGCTTTCTCATACCTCCACCACCTGCACGTGGCAGGCGGGCTTCTTGCCCCAGGCCTCGTTCACGGCCGAGCGGATCGCCCGGTCGACGGCCTTCTCCACGGCCTCGGCATCCTTGCGCTTCTGCTTCGACAGGCCGCTGAGAGTGCGCGTCACCGCCTCGACGGCGACGTCGAGCATCGGCTGGCCGTTCTTGCCGCGGTTGGGCAGGCCCATGATGTCGATGGCAGGCTCGCCGAGAACCTCGCCCTGGACGTCGATGGCGATGGCGACAGACACGACGCCGGCTTGCGACAGCTTGCGCCGCTCGGGGATGGCGCGGTCCTTGCCGTCGATCAGGATGTTGCCATCCTTGAACAGGCGGCCGGCCTTCACGTGCTCAACGATCGCCGGCGTGCCGGGGGCGAGGCGCACGACGCTGCCGTTGCGGGCCTTGACCACGTTGCCGACGCCCTGGGCGAGGGCGAAGCGGGCGTGCTCGTCGAGATGCAGCGCTTCGCCGTGGACGGGGATCGCGGTCCTCGGCCGGGTCCAGGCATACATCTCGGCCATCTCGTCGCGGCGCGGGTGGCCGGAGACGTGGACGAGCTTCGTCCGGTCGGTCACCACCTCGATGCCGGCATTGATCAGGTCGTTGATGATCGCACCCACCGCCCGCTCGTTGCCGGGAATGGCGCGAGACGAGAAGATCACGCGATCGCCGGCGGCCAGCGTCACGTCGGGATGATCGTCGCGGGAGACGCGGGCGAGCGCCGCACGCTCCTCGCCCTGCGAGCCGGTGAGCAGGCAGACCACCTTGTCGCGGGGCAGGTAGCCGTAGCTGTCGGCCGAGCGGAAATCAGGCAGGCCGTCGAGGAAGCCGCATTCGCGGGCAACGCCGATGACCCGGTCCATGGCCCGCCCGACGGCGATGACCTCGCGGCCGCAATCGCGTGCTGCTTCGGCCACCGCCCGCATGCGGGCGACGTTGGAGGCGAAGGTGGTGACGGCGACCCGGTGAGGCGCCTCGGCGATGAGCTCGCGCAGGGTGGCGGCGACCTCGGCCTCGCTCGGGCTGCGGCCCTCGCGCACGACGTTGGTCGAATCGCTGATCATCGCGATGATGCCCTCGTCGCCCAGCTTGCGGAACGAGGCTTCCGAGGTGACGTCGCCGAGGATCGGCGTGGCGTCGAGCTTCCAATCGCCCGTATGCAGGACGAGGCCGTGCGCCGTGCGGATGGCGACCGCATTCGATTCCGGGATCGAGTGCGAGACCGGAACGTATTCGATCTCGAAGGGACCGACCGTCACCGGCTTGTGCGCCGCGATCTCGCGCAGGATTACCTTCGGCGCACCCGGCTCGCTGAGGCGCCGCGCCTCGAGCAGGTTCTTGGCAAAGCGCGTGGCGTAGACCGGCGCCTTCAGCTTGGGCCACAGCTCACCGATGGCGCCGATATGGTCCTCGTGCGCGTGGGTGATGAAGATGGCGAGGAGGTCGTCCTTGCGCTCTTCGATGAAGCTCAGATCTGGGAACATCAGGTCGATGCCCGGGAAGCCCTCTTCCCCGGCAAAGCCCATTCCGCAATCGACCATGATCCATTTCCGGCGCTTTTCCGGCCCGAAGCCGTAGAGCGCCGCATTCATGCCGATCTCGCCCACGCCGCCGAGCGGCACGAAGACGAGTTCGTCTTGCCCTGTCGTCATCACTGTAAAACCTCAAGCCGCCGTCGCGGCCGAACCCAAATGCACCTCGCCCGCCGTCACGGTCCGTCGCGTCCCATCATCCGATCGGACGACGAGCCGCCCCGCCTCGTCGATCGTCTCGAAAATTCCGTGCACGATCTCGCCGCCGATCCGCACCGAGACCGGTGCGCCGATTCCGGCGGCGTCGTCGAGCCAAAGCCGGCGGATCGATGAGAATCCGCCGCCCCGGCTCCAAAGTCGCGCTGCAGCGACGATCTCGTCCGACAGATAGTCGAACAGATCCTCGGCGCGCGTTTCGTACGAACTCTGACTGAGGCTTGTCGCGGGATAAGGCAAGTCCTGCGGTGACGCGGCGACATTGACGCCAAAGCCAATCACCGCCGTTCTGCGCCCGCCGGGATGGGTCTCGGCCTCCAGGAGCAGACCCGCGAGCTTCGCGCCGGAGACCAGGACGTCATTGGGCCATTTCAGGCGGAAGGGGCTCGTGCCACCCACTTTCCCACCGCCGACCTCATCCTGAGGTGATCTGATTGGTTGTTTAGGGTGAGAGGGTCTGATCGTTCGCTTCAGAGCCGCGATCAGTGCCACGCCTGCCACGAAGCCCAAGCTCGGCACCTGGACCGGATCGACGTCCGAGACCGGCCAGAGCAGGCTGGCCGTGAGGTTGCCGGGCAGGGACGCCCATTGGCTTCCCCTGCGACCGCGCCCCGACTCCTGCCTCAGCGCGACGACCCAGAGCGGTCCCCTCTCGCCCTGGCGCGCGAGGTCCATCGCCTGCGTGTTAGTGGAGCCGAGGCTCTCGTGAACGTGAAGTCGATGCCCGGCGGCCTTGGCCGCCGCGCCGAGGCGATATCCCGACACAATCCTAGAACAGCGACTTGGCCGCGGCCCCCGCCGCGCTCACCAGGGGAGAGGGCACGAGGAAGAACAGCACCACCACCGCGCTCGACAGGCCGAGCACGATGCGCAGACCCGGCGCCATGGTTTCGTAGGGAGCCTGGGGCTCGTCGAAATACATCACCTTGACCAGGCGCAAGTAATAGAACGCGCCGACCACGGAGGTGACGACACCGATCACCGCGAGACCGACGAGATCGGCCTTTATCGCGGCGGCGAAGACGTAGAACTTGCCAAAGAACCCGGCCAGCGGCGGAATGCCGGCCAGCGAGAACATCATCGCGGCAAGGCAGAAGGCCAGGACCGGATGCGTGCGCGAGAGGCCGGAGAGGTCGTCCACCGTTTCGTACATCCGCCCGCCGCGACGCAGGGACAGGAGCACGGCGAAGGCGCCGAGCGTCATGGCGAGATAGATGATCATGTAGATCACCACGCCGCGAATCCCCTCCTCCGAGGCGGCGGCGAGGCCGATGAGCGCGTAACCAATATTGCCGATGGAGGAATACGCCATCAGGCGCTTGATCGAGCGCTGGCCGATGGCGGCAAACGAGCCGAGGGTCATGGAAGCGATGGCGACGAAGACGATAATCTGCTGCCAGATCGCCGTCACGTCCGGGAAGGCGCCGATGAAGACCCGCACGGTCATGGCGACGGCGGCCATCTTCGGCGCCGAGGCGAAGAACGCCGTCACCGGTGTCGGCGAGCCCTCGTAGACGTCCGGCGTCCACATGTGGAATGGCACGGCGGACATCTTGAAGGCGACGCCGGCGGCCACGAACACGATGCCGAGTACGATGCCGATACCGGCATTGTCGTTGAGCGCGGAGACGATGCCGGGGAAAGAGACGGTCCCGGTGAAGCCGTAGACCAGCGATGAGCCGTAGAGCAGCATGCCCGAGGACAAGGCGCCGAGAACGAAGTATTTCAGCCCGGCTTCCGTGGATTTCAGGTTGTCGCGGTGGAAGGCGGCAATGACGTAGGCGGCGAGCGACTGCAGTTCGAGGCCGAGATAGAGCGCGATCAGGTCATTGGCCGAGGCCATCACCATCATGCCGATAGTGCAGAGCACGATCAGGATCGGGAACTCGAACCGGTCGATGCGCTCACGCTGGAAATAATCGCGCGAGAGCAGGATCGTGGCGGCCGAGCCGAGGAGGATCAGCGCCTTCATCACCTTCGAGAAATTGTCGACGATGAACGAGCCATTGAGGGTCGTGACCTTGGCGCCCGATTGCGACACGACCACGAAGAAAGCGAGGATCAGCAGGATGAGCGCGCCGACATTGACGCTCTCCACCGAGCGCTCGCCGCGGAACGCACCGTAGAGGATCAGCCCCAGCACGCCGATCGCGAGGATCAGCTCCGGCATCACCGGCGAAAGCGAGGGCAGGACGGCCTGGATAGCGGTCATCTGACGTAGACCTTCAGCGCGCCACGGGCGGGACGACCGCCGCGGTCTGCGTGTTTGAGAGCGCGGTCTTCATGCTCTGCAACAGCGCCTCCGTGGAGGGGGCGAAGGTGTCGAGGATGGGCGCCGGATGCACGCCGTAATAGATCGTCAGGGCGACGAGCGGCGCGATGATGATCTTCTCCCGCAGGTCGAGATCGAGGATGCCCTGAAGGTTGGGCTTCTCAAGCTTGCCGTAGATCACGCGGGCGTAGAGCCAGAGGGCGTATCCGGCCGAGAGGATGATGCCGAAGACGGAGAAGAAGGCGACGGTGGGGTTGGCCTTAAAGGCCCCCATCATGGCCAGGAACTCGCCGACGAAACCCGACGTGCCGGGCAGGCCGACATTGGCCATGGTGAACACCATCATCGCCGCAGCGTAGAGCGGCATCCGCTTCACGAGGCCACCATAGGCCGCGATCTCGCGGGTATGCATCCGGTCGTAGACCACGCCAACGCAGACGAAGAGCGCGCCCGAGACGATGCCGTGCGAGATCATCAGGAACAGGGCGCCCTGGATGCCCTGCTCGTTGAGGGTGAACAGGCCGAGCGTCACGAAGCCCATATGCGCCACCGACGAATAGGCGATGAGCTTCTTGATGTCGGTCTGCATCAGCGCGATCAGCGAGGTGAAGATGATCGCGATGACCGAAAGGGCGAAGACCATCGGCGCGAAATAGGCGCTGGCATCCGGGAACATCGGCAGCGAGATCCGGATGAAGCCGTAGCCGCCCATCTTGAGGAGGATGCCGGCGAGGATCACCGAGCCGGCGGTGGGCGCTTCCACGTGGGCGTCGGGCAGCCAGGTATGGACCGGCCACATCGGCATCTTCACGGCGAAGGAGGCGAAGAAGGCGAGCCACAGCCAGTATTGCAGGCCCACGGGGAAGCGGGTGTGCAGCAGGGTCGGGATGTCGGTGGTGCCGGCGTGCCAGTACATCGCCATGATGGCGAGCAGCATCAGCACCGAGCCGAGCAGGGTGTAGAGGAAGAACTTGAAGCTAGCGTAGATCCGCCGCTTGCCGCCCCAGATGCCGATGATCAGGAACATCGGGATCAGGCCGGCTTCGAAGAACAGGTAGAACAGCACCAGGTCGAGGGAGCAGAACACGCCGATCATCGTCGTCTCGAGGACGAGGAAGGCGACGAAATACTCCTTCACCCGCGTGTTCACCGAGAGCCACGACGCGCCGATGCAGAACGGCATCAGGAACGTGGTGAGCAGGATCAGCGGCATCGAAAATCCGTCGACGCCGAGCTTGAACTTGATCGTCTCCGCAAGCCAGCCGTGGGTCTCCACGAGCTGGAAGCTCGATGTCGACGGATCGAACCGGCCCCAGGCCACGAGGCTGAGGAGGAAGGTGACGATGGTGGTCGCGAGCGCGGCCCAGCGGGCGTTGCGCTTCACGCTCTCGGATTCGTTGCCGAGGGTCAGGATGAAGGCCGCGCCGCAGAGCGGCACGATCAGCAGGCCTGAAAGAATGCCGAGGCCGAACATCTAGCGGGCACTCCAATACGGGTTGGCGGCCGTCATTGCGCGAGACATCAGTGCCCGACCTTCGGCAGGCCGGTCAGCATGTACCAGCTGATGATTGCGGCGACGCCGATGAGCATGACGAAGGCGTAGTGGTAGACGTAGCCGGTCTGAAGCCGGACCACGCCGCGGGTGACGTCGAGCACGCGGGTGGCGATTCCGTCGGGGCCGAGCCCGTCGATGACGCGCCCGTCGCCCTCCTTCCAGAGGAACTTGCCGAAGTTCTTGGCCGGCCGGACGAAGATGCGCTCGTAGAGCTCGTCGAAATACCACTTGTTGAGCAGGAACCGGTACAGGCTCGGCTGCTGCGCGGCGAGCTGGCCCGGCAGTTCCGGCCGGCGGATATACATCCAGAAGGCCAGCAGGAAGCCGATCACCAGCATGATGAAGGGCGAATAGGCCACTAGAGCCGGCACCGAATGGATGTCGTGCATGATGTGGTTGTCGGGGCCGTGGCCGAGGGCATGCCCCCAGAACGTCTCCATGCCCTCACCGATGAAGCGGTTCTTAAAGATCAGGCCGGCAAAGAGCGCGCCGAAGGCGAGAATCGCGAGCGGGATCGTCATCACCAGCGGGCTCTCATGCGGCGTATGCGCATGGTCGTGATGCTCGATGGCGCTGTGCGAGGCCGGCTCGACGTCGTGGCCCTTGTCGTCATGGGCGACGCCTTCGTGGTGGCCCGGCGCGCCATCCGCCTGGACCGCCGCGTGGGCATGCGCTGCGGCCGGCGCCGCGTGATGGTCGTCATGATGAGCCGCGCCATGTCCGGCCCAGCGCGCCGGGCCCTCGAACGTCATGAAGAACAGGCGCCAGGAATAGAACGAGGTCATGAGGGCGGCGATGACGGTGGCCAGGAAGGCCAGCGTGTGGCCCGGCCGCGTGGAGGCATAGGCTGCCTCGATGATCGCGTCCTTCGAGTAGTAGCCGGCGGTGAAGGGGAAGCCGATCAGCGCCAGAGTGCCGATGGTCATCATCGCCGAGGTGAAGGGGATGTAGCGGCGCAAAGCCCCCATGTTCCGCATGTCCTGCTCGTGGTGCATCGCGTGGATGACCGAGCCGGCGCCGAGGAACAGCAGCGCCTTGAAGAAGGCGTGGGTGAAGAGGTGGAACACGGCGGCCGAATAGGCACCGACGCCGAGGGCGACGAACATGTAGCCGAGCTGCGAGCAGGTCGAGTAGGCGATGACCCGCTTGATGTCGTTCTGCACCATGCCGATCGTGGCCGCGAAGAACGCAGTGATGCCGCCGATGACGGTGACGACAATGAGGGCGTTGGGCGCCACCTCGAACAAAGGCGACAGGCGCGCCACCATGAACACGCCGGCCGTGACCATGGTCGCGGCATGGATCAGGGCGGAGACCGGGGTCGGCCCCTCCATGGCGTCGGGGAGCCAGGTGTGGAGCAGGAACTGCGCCGACTTGCCCATGGCGCCCATGAAGAGCAGCAGGCACGCCAGGGTCATGGCGTTCCAGTCGTAGCCGAGGAAGTGGAACGTAGCGTCCTTGAACTCGGCGGCGCGCGGCAGGATGCCGTCGAAGGCCACCGAACCGAACAGGACGAAGACGAGGAAGATGCCGAGCGAGAAGCCGAAATCGCCGACGCGGTTGACGATGAAGGCCTTCATCGCCGCCGCGTTGGCCGAAGGCTTCTCGTACCAGAACCCGATCAGCAGGTAGGAGGCGAGGCCGACGCCCTCCCAGCCGAAAAACATCTGCACGAGGTTGTCGGCTGTCACCAGCATCAGCATGGCGAAGGTGAACAGCGACAGGTAGGCGAAGAAGCGCGGCCGGTGCGGATCTTCCGCCATGTAGCCCACGGAGTAGAGGTGGACGAGGGTCGAGACCGTCGTCACCACCACCAGCATCACCACGGTGAGCGTGTCGATGCGGAACGCCCAGTCGACCACGAGGTCGCCGGCGGTGAACCAGGTCGCCACCTGCACGCGGGTGGCGTGATCCGAGCCCGGCACTTCGAAGAAGGCGCCCCAGGACAGGAGGGCGGAGAAGGCGAGGAAGCCGGTGGTGATGTACTCGCACACGCGAGGGCCGAGCTGCCGGCCGAACAGGCCGGCGAGCAGGGCGCCGATGAGCGGGAAGAAGACGATCGCGTGATACATCGCTGGCTGGCCCGGCCTCCGGAAGCGTGCCGGATGACCGGCCTCGCTCCATTCTCGTCAATGGGATCGCGCGGGGTGCCGCGCGGCTCGGCTTGGGGGAAGATCAGCCCTTCATCATGTTCACGTCCTCCACCGCGATCGAGCCGCGGTTTCGGAAGAAGACGACGAGGATGGCGAGCCCGATGGCCGCCTCCGCCGCCGCCACCGTGAGCACGAACAGGGCGAAGACCTGGCCGGTGATGTCGTTGAGATGGGTGGAGAACGCCACGAGGTTGATGTTCACCGCGAGCAGGATGAGCTCCACCGACATCAGGATGACGATGATGTTCTTGCGGTTCACGAAGATGCCGAGCACGCCGAGCGTGAACAGGATCGCCGCTACCGTGAGGTAATGGCTCAAGCCGATCATGAGCGCTGATCCTTCTGCAGAGCCGACATCAGACCTCGACACCCTGGCGCGAGGGCACCTTGCGGGTCTCCACCGCCATCTCCTGCGTCCGCGCGTTCTGGACGGAGATGTTCTGCCGCTTCACGCCCGGCCTGTCGCGCAGGGTGAGCACGATGGCACCGATCATCGCCACCAGCAGGATGAGCCCGGCCAGCTGGAAGTAGAAGACGTAGTCGGTGTAGAGCACCCGACCGAGCATCTGGGTGTTGGTGACGCCCTCGACATTGGCGAGCGGGCCCAGCGGCGCCTGCATCAGGCCGGGATCGATCGTCCAAGAGCCTACCACGAGCAGGAGCTCGATGAGGAAGACGGCCCCGATCAGCGCCCCCACGGGGAGGTATTGCTGGAAACCCTGGCGCAGCTGCGCGAAATCCACGTCGAGCATCATCACGACGAAGAGGAACAGCACCGCGACGGCGCCGACATAGACCACCACGAGGATCATCGCGAGGAACTCGGCGCCCATCAGGACGAACAGGCCCGCCGCGTTGACGAAGGTCAGGATGAGGAAGAGCACCGACGCGACCGGATTGCGCGAGGTGATGACCATGAACGCGGACGCGATCGCGATGCCGGCGAACAGGTAGAAGAAGGCTGCGGCTGCACTCATGCGACTATGGAGATCAGCCGTCCCGAGGACGGCCCCTTCTGCCGAAATTCAAACCAGCCCGTGCAGGCCGCCCGTCTATAGAACCCACCCCTGCGGCGCACAACCGCCGGGGCTCCCGTCATCACCGGTATGGCGCGTCCACCGCGATGTTGCGCGCGATCTCGCGCTCCCAGCGGTCGCCGTTCAGGAGCAGCTTGTCCTTGTCGTAGAGAAGCTCCTCGCGGGTCTCCACGGAGAATTCGAGATTCGGCCCCTCGACGATGGCATCCACCGGGCAGGCCTCCTGGCACATGCCGCAATAGATGCATTTCACCATGTCGATGTCGTAGCGCGTGGTGCGCCGTGTGCCGTCGTTGCGGCGCGGCCCGGCCTCGATGGTGATGGCCTGAGCCGGGCAGATCGCCTCGCATAGCTTGCAGGCGATGCAGCGCTCTTCCCCGTTGGGATAGCGGCGCAACGCATGTTCGCCACGAAAGCGCGGCCCGCGATGCCCCATCTCGAAGGGGTAGTTGATCGTGGCCTTGGGCTTGAAGAAGTAGCGCATGGCGAGGGAGAACCCCGACACGAACTCCTTCAGCAGCAGACCCTTGGCGACCTGATCGAGCTTCATGGCGCGATCTCCCTTATGCGTTGCATCATGCCCCCGGCGCGAGGCCGGTGAGCTTGAGGACGAAGGCGACGACGACGACCGAGACGAGCGAGAGCGGAAGGAACACCTTCCAGCCGAGGCGCATGAGCTGGTCGTAGCGGTAGCGCGGCACCATGGCCTTCACCATGGCGATCATGAAGAACAGGAAGCTCGCCTTCAGGGCAAACCAGATCAGCCCCGGCACCCAGGTGAAGGGCGCGAAGGGAATCGGCGAGAGCCAGCCGCCGAGGAACAGCACGGTTCCGAGCGCGCACATGGTCATGATCGCCACGTACTCGCCGAGCATGAACAGCAGGTACGGCGTCGAGGAATACTCGACCATGTACCCCGCCACGAGCTCCGATTCGGCCTCCGGCAGATCGAAGGGAGGCCGGTTGGTCTCGGCGAGCGCCGAGATGAAGAACACCACGAACATCGGAAACAGCCAAAGCCAGTACCAGCCGAGGATGCCGAGCGAGGTGTCCTGCGCCATGACGATGCGCGAGAGGTTGAGCGAGCCAGCGCAGAGCAGGACGCAGATGATGACGAAGCCCAAGCTGACTTCGTAAGAGATCATTTGTGCGGCGGAACGGAGGGCGCCGAGGAAGGCGTATTTCGAGTTCGAGGCCCAGCCGCCCATCAGCACGCCGTACACGCCGAGGGACGAGATCGCGAAGATGTAGGTGATGCCGACATTGAGATCGGCGATGGCCCAGCCTTCGGCCAGGGGGATCACCGCCCAGCCCGCCAGGGCCAGGGTGGCGAAGACCAGGGGCGCCAGCAGGAACAACGCCTTGTTGGCACCGGCCGGGATCACCGGCTCCTTCAGTACGAACTTCAGAAGATCGGCGAAGGATTGCAGCAGGCCCCAGGGACCGACCACGTTGGGGCCGCGCCGCAGCTGCACCGCCGCCCAGATCTTGCGATCGGCGAGCAGCGCGTAGGCGATGAAGACGAGAAGCAGCGCCAGGAGCACGAAGCTCTTGAGCACCAGCAGCAGGACGGTGCCGACGATTTCCAGCATGGTCGGCAGCCCCTATTCCGCCGCTTCGAGGCCGCGCGTCCGCGCGAGGCTCGAACATTCGGCTAGCACGCGCGACGCGCGGGCGATGGCATTTGTGAGGTAGAAGTCCGGCACCGCGGACACGAAGGCCGATCGGTTCGCCTCTCCGCCGAGGCCCGCCAGGGTCTCGACCGTGGCGGCGACGTCGCCTGGCGCCACCGCGTCGAGGGCGGCGAAATGCGGATATTCCGCATAGAGCGCACGCCGCAGGGCGCCGAGGGAATCGAAGGCCAGGCGCTTGCCGAGCACGTCGGACAAGGCCCGCAGGATCGCCCAATCCTCGCGGGCGTCGCCCGGCGGGAAGCCGGCACGGTTGGTGGTCTGCACCCGGCCCTCGAGATTGACGAAGGTGGCGTTCTTCTCGGTGTAGGCGGCCCCCGGCAGGATCACGTCGGCGCGGGTGGCGCCACGGTCGCCGTGGGTGCCCTGGTAGATCACGAAGGCACCGGCACCGATCTCGACCTCGTCGGCCCCGAGGTTGAACAGCACGTCCAGGGCACCCGGCTCGGCCATCGCACCGAAGCTCAAGCCCCCCTCCCCCGGCACGAAGCCGAGATCAAGGGCGCCGACGCGGGCGGCGGCAGTCTGGAGCACGGCAAAACCGCTCCATTCCGGGGTCACCGCTCCAACATCCTCGGCGAGGGCGGCCGCGGCCGCGAGGATGGCGGCTCCGTCCGGCCGGGACAGCGCCCCGGTCCCAACGATGACGAGGGGACGGCTCGCGCCCTTCAGCACCTCAGCGAAGCTGTGCCGACCGGCGGCGATGTCGGCCAGGGTGTCGGGGCCGGCGCCGAGATAGGTGTGCGGGTAGGTGAGATCCACGGCCTCGCCGATGAGGCCCACCGCCAGCGGCGCCATCCGCCAGCGCTTGCGGATGCGCACATTGAGGAGCGAGGCTTCGAGGCGCGGATTGGTCCCGACCAGAAGGATCGCATCCGCATCCTCGATCCCGGGGATGGTGGGATTGAAAGTGTAGGCGGCGCGGCCCCAGGCGGGGTCGATCGCCTCGCCGGCCTGGCGGCAATCGAGGTTGGTCACGCCGAGGGACGCCATCAGGGTCTTCAGGGCATAGATTTCCTCGACGGCGGGGAGATCGCCGACGATGGCGCCGACGCGCTTCGGATCGGCGCTCTTCATCCGAGCGGCGATGGCGGCGAAAGCCTCACCCCAGGAGGCGGGCCGCAGACGGCCGTTCTCGCGCAGATACGGCCGGTCGAGGCGCTGGGCGCGAAGGCCGTCCACCGCGTGCCGGGTCTTGTCGGAGATCCACTCCTCGTTGATGTCCTCGTTGACGCGCGGCTCGATCTGCATGACCTCGCGGCCGCGGGCATCGACCCGGATGGCGCAGCCGACGGCATCCATCACGTCGATGGATTCGGTCTTCGACAACTCCCAGGGCCGCACCTCGTAGCTCTGCGGCTTATGGACGAGGGCGCCCACGGGACAGAGATCCGCAACGTTGCCCTGCAGCTCGGAGCCCATGGCGCTCTCGAGATAGCTCGTGATCTCCATGTCCTCGCCGCGGCCGATGGCGCCGAGATCGGGCACGCCGGCCACTTCCGCCAGGAAGCGGACGCAGCGGGTGCAATGGATGCAGCGGTTCATGGCGGTCCGCACCAGCGGGCCAATGTACTTCTCCTCGACGGCCCGCTTGTTCTCGCCGTAGCGAGTCGAATCGACACCGTAGGCCATCGCCTGATCCTGCAGGTCGCAATGGCCGCCCTGGTCGCAGATCGGGCAATCGAGCGGGTGGTTGATGAGGAGGAACTCCATCACCCCCTCGCGGGCCTTCTTCGTGGTTCCCGACCGGGTCAGGATCTCCGGCGGCTCGCCATTGGGACCGGGACGACAATCCTTCACCGCGTAGGCGCAGGAGGCCACGGGTTTCGGCGCGCCCTTCAACTCAACGAGGCACATGCGGCAATTGCCGGCGATGGACAGCCGCTCGTGGAAGCAGAAGCGCGGGATCTCCGCGCCCGCGACTTCGCAGGCCTGCAGCAGGGTGTACTCGGCCGGAACATCGACCTCGGTGCCGTCGACGATGAGCTTGGTCATGCGTGCTTCTCGGTGTCGAACATCGGTCCGAAAGACATGGCGATCACTCTGCTGCCATCCGCACAGGGTCGCTGTGTGGGTTGGCGCTGTAGCGGTCGATGCGCTTTTCGATCTCGGGGCGGAAGTGGCGGATGAGGCCCTGGATCGGCCAAGCCGCTGCATCGCCCAGCGCGCAGATCGTGTGGCCCTCGATCTGCTTCGTCACGTCCAGCAGCATGTCGATCTCGCGGCGCTGGGCGCGGCCCTCGGCCATGCGCAGCATCACGCGCCACATCCAGCCGGTGCCCTCTCGGCAGGGCGTGCACTGGCCGCAGCTCTCGTGCTTGTAGAAATAGGCGATGCGGGCGATCGCCGAGACGATGTCGGTGGAGCGGTCGAGCACGATCACCGCCGCCGTGCCGAGGCCGGAGCCGAGGCCGCGCAGGGTATCGAAATCCATCTTGGCATCGATGATCTGCTCGGCCGGCACCAGCGGCACCGAAGAGCCGCCGGGGATGGAGCACAGCAGGTTGTCCCAGCCGCCGCGCATGCCGCCGCAATGCTTGTCGATGAGCTCGCGGAAGGTGATGCCGAGCTCCTCCTCGACGTTGCAGGGCTTGTTGACGTGGCCCGACACGCAGAACAGCTTGGTGCCGGTGTTGTTCTTGCCACCCAACCCGGCGAACCACGCGCCGCCCCGGCGCAGGATCGTGCCCGCCACTGCGATGGACTCGACGTTGTTCACCGTGGTGGGACAGCCGTAGAGGCCCATATTGGCCGGGAATGGCGGCTTCAGGCGTGGCATGCCCTTCTTGCCTTCGAGGCTCTCCAGAAGAGCGGTTTCCTCGCCGCAGATGTAAGCGCCGGCGCCGTGATGGACATAGATGTCGAACGGGTAGCCGTGGATGTTGTCCTTGCCGACGAGGCGGGCCGCATAGGCCTCGTCCACCGCCTTCTGCAGGGCGTGCTTCTCAGCGACGTACTCGCCGCGGATGTAGATGTAGCAGGCATGGGCCGCCATCGAGAACGAGGCCAGCATGCAGCCCTCGATCAGGAGATGCGGATCGTGCCGCATGATCTCCCGGTCCTTGCAGGTACCCGGCTCCGACTCGTCGGCATTGACGACGAGATAGTGCGGACGCCCATCGGACTTCTTGGGCATGAACGACCATTTCAGGCCGGTGGGGAAGCCGGCACCGCCACGTCCGCGCAGGCCGGACGCCTTCATCTCGTCGATGATCCAGTCGCGGCCCATTTCCAGAAGGAATTTGGTGCCGTCCCAGGCGCCGCGCTTCTTGGCTTCGTCCAAGCCCGGCGAATGCAGGCCGTACAGGTTGGTGAAGATGCGATCCTGATCGGAGAGCATGTCAGTTCCCCTCCGTCTTCGAAGCGCCCGGCTTGGGGGGCGACTTCGTCGGCTTGGCGGCCTTGGGCGACGTCGTGTCGTCCGGCCCCAGATCGTCGCTGGCACCGGAGGCGAGGGGTTGCGGCGGCGGCTCGTCCCGGAGCAGGTCCGATTGCGTTCCCGCCTCGGCACCAGCGGCTTCGGCGCGCGCCACCGTCACCCCGGCATTGGCCGTGGGATGACCCGGCTGAGCCTTGGAATCGTCACCGTCCGCTGCGTCGGCCTTGTCACCGGTCTTGACCGGCTCTTCGCCTCCGGCCGAGCGCTGGGCGGGGCCGTCAGAGGCCGACGAGGCAGCAGCACGCCCGGCATCGGGCTTGGCCGGCTTCGGATCGGTGGCGGCGCGCTGCTCGGAGGACGCCGCTTCGGACTTGCCCTCGGACGTGGTGTCGTCGGCCGCATGCTCCTCGAAGCGCTTGCGCCAGGCACCGACGCGGGAGCCATCGAACAGGGTCGCGTCGGTAAGGGTGTCGGCGCCGCCCTTCGGCTCGGACGAGGTACGTCCCACCTGCGAGCCGACTTTCACCGGGCGGCCGGCGGCCAGATCGTCCATCAACGTGCCGAGGAGATCCGGGGTCAGGTCCTCGTAGTAATCCTGGTTGATCTGCGCCATCGGGGCGTTGCAGCAGGCGCCGAGGCACTCGACTTCGAGCCACGAGAAGTTGCCGTCGGCGCTCACATGGCCAGGCGCACCGAGGCGCTCTTGAAGGTAGTCCTTCAGCTCGCGCGCGCCGCAGGAATCGCACGGCACCGTACCGCAGAGCTGGATCCAGAATCGGCCCACCGGCTCCAGGGCGAACATCGTGTAGAAGGTCGCCACTTCGAGAACGCGGATATGCGGCATGCCGAGTTCGGCCGCCACCGCCTCGATGGCCGCGCGCGGCAGCCAGCCGCCATTCTGCTCCTGCGCCTTCCACAGAAGCGGGATCACGGCGGAGGCCTGACGCCCTTCGGGATATTTCTCGATCTGCCCTTTCGCCCATTCGGCGTTCTCGGACGAGAAGGCGAAGGAGGCCGGCTGCTCGGAAGCGGGGGCGAGTCTGCGGTTGGCCATCAGTGCGAAACCTCGAATACCGTCACCGGTCCACCTCGCCGAACACGATGTCGAGCGTGCCGAGCACGCAGGACACGTCGGCCAGCATGTGGCCGCGGCACATCCAGTCCATGGCCTGGAGATGGGCGAAACCCGGAGCGCGGATCTTGCAGCGGTAGGGCTTGTTGGTGCCGTCGGCGACGAGATAGACGCCGAACTCGCCCTTGGGCGCCTCGACCGCCGCGTAGACCTCGCCGGCCGGGACGTGGAAGCCTTCGGTGTAGAGTTTGAAGTGGTGAATCAGCGCTTCCATCGAGCGCTTCATCTCGCGGCGCGGTGGGGGCGCGAACTTGCCGTCGGTGGCGGCGATCGGCCCCTGCCCGGCGGGCTCACGCAGCTTCACGCAGCATTGCCGCATGATCTTGGCCGATTCGCGCATCTCTTCCATGCGGATGACCTGGCGATCGTAGGTGTCGCCGTTCCTTCCCACGGGAACGTCGAACTCCATCTCCTCGTAGCATTCGTAGGGCTGCGACTTACGCAGATCCCACGGGATGCCGGAGCCGCGCACCATCACCCCGGAGAAGCCCCAGGCCATGGCCTCGTCCACGGTGACGATGCCGATGTCGACGTTGCGCTGCTTGAAGATGCGGTTGCCCATGACGAGATTGTCGAGGTCGTCCACAACCTGCAGGAACGGGTCGATGAACGCCTCGATGTCGTCGATCAGCGCCGGCGGCAGGTCCTGGTGCACGCCGCCGGGCCGGAAGTAATTGGCGTGGAGACGCGCACCCGAGGCGCGCTCGTAGAAGATCATCAACTTCTCACGCTCCTCGAAGCCCCAGAGCGGCGGCGTCAAAGCGCCGACATCCATCGCCTGCGTGGTGACGTTGAGGAGGTGGGAGAGGATGCGGCCGATCTCGCAGAACAGCACGCGGATGAGCTGAGCCCGGCGCGGCACCTGCAACCCGAGCAGCTTCTCGATGCCGAGACAGAAGGCATGCTCTTGGTTCATAGGCGAGACGTAGTCGAGCCGGTCGAAATACGGTGTCGCCTGCAGGTAGGTCTTGTGCTCGATCAGCTTCTCCGTGCCCCGATGCAGGAGGCCGATATGCGGATCGACCCGCTCGACGATCTCGCCGTCGAGTTCCAGAACGAGGCGCAGCACGCCATGCGCCGCCGGGTGCTGGGGGCCGAAATTGATCGCGAAGTTGCGGATATTGTGCTCGGTCATGGCCTCGCTCCGCCTCTCAAGCCGACTTTTTCTCGTCGCCCGGAAGCACGTATTCGGTGCCCTCCCATGGCGAGAGGAAGTCGAAGTTCCGGAATTCCTGCGCCAGCTTCACCGGCTCGTAGACCACGCGGGCTTCGTCCTGGTCGTAGCGGACCTCGACGAAGCCGGTGAGCGGGAAGTCCTTTCGGAGCGGATGCCCCTCGAACCCGTAATCCGTCAGGAGGCGGCGGAGATCGGGATGTCCGGAAAACAGGACGCCGTAGAGATCGTAGGTCTCGCGCTCGAACCAGTTGGCAGCCGGGAACACGTCGATGACGGAGGGGACCGGGGTCTGGTCGTCGGTCTGCACCTTCACCCGGATGCGGCTGTTATGGCGCAGGGAGAGCAGGTGGTAGACGACGTCGAAACGCTTCTCGCGGTTCGGGTAATCCGCGCCGCAGATGTCGATGAAGCACCGGAAGGCGCAGGCCGGGTCGTCGCGCAGATAGGTCAGTGCATAGACGATGTCGCTCGCCTGCACGTTCAGCGTCAGTTCGCCGAAGGCGATGGTGCGCGAAACGATGGCCGGGCCAAGCGCCGCCCCGACATGGTCGCCGAGCGCCTGGAGCGAGCCGTCGGCCGGGGCCGCGGTATGGGCGAGGATCGAGATGCCGTTGCTCATGGCGGACCCTCAGCGCTCGATCGTGCCGGTGCGGCGGATCTTCTTCTGCAGGAGGAGCACGCCGTAGAGCAGCGCCTCCGCCGTGGGCGGGCAGCCCGGCACGTAGATGTCCACCGGCACCACCCGGTCGCAGCCGCGCACCACCGAGTAGGAATAGTGATAATAGCCGCCGCCATTGGCGCAGGAGCCCATCGAGATGACATAGCGCGGCTCCGGCATCTGGTCGTAGACCTTGCGCAAAGCGGGAGCCATCTTGTTGGTCAGGGTCCCCGCCACGATCATCACGTCGGATTGGCGCGGCGAACCACGCGGCGCGAATCCGAAACGCTCGCAATCATAGCGCGGCATCGACATCTGCATCATCTCGACCGCGCAACAGGCGAGGCCGAACGTCATCCACATCAGCGACCCGGTGCGGGCCCAGTTGATGAGGTCGTCCGTCGAGGTGATGAGGAAGCCGCGGTCGGCGAGTTCGCTGTTGATCGACAGGAAGGTCGGATCATCGGCGCCGATGGGACGGCCGGTATTCGGATCGATGATCCCCTTCGGCGCAGGTGCGACGGCGGGGATCCGGGTCATGTCTGGACTGAAGGCCATCGGTTTCTCGGGATCCGGCTTCGGGCAATGCGATTGTCAGGTCGACGGGACGGCTAGTCCCATTCGAGGGCGCCCTTGCGCCACTCGTAGACGAACCCGACCGTGAGCACGCCGAGGAAGGCCATCATCGACCACATGCCGAACCAGCCGAGCTCACCGAAGGTGATCGCCCAGGGGAACAAGAACGCGACTTCGAGGTCGAAGATGATGAACAAGATAGCGACGAGATAAAACCGCACGTCGAACTTCATGCGGGCATCGTCGAAAGCATTGAAGCCGCACTCGTAAGCCGAGAGCTTCTCCGGGTCCGGGCTGTTGTAGGCGACGAGGAACGGCGCGACGAGCAGAGCCACGGCGATGAACAACGACACGCCAATGAAAACGATGAGGGGCAGATAATCCGCCAGCAGGCTTGTCATACGACACCTCTCGTGTTCGTGGCGGGCAAAGCGCCTCGCGAGCGCTCGACCGGTATGGAATTGCTCCAATGCCAGACTGCGCAGGCGCGAGGCTTAGACGACCCCCTTGAGCGAAACAAGGGCGTCGTGCGTCGCACAAATCCGGCCATGCCCGTGAAGTATGGGGCGGATCGCATCCGGCAACACGACCGATCCGCGCAGCCCCCTGACCGGTGGTCCGACGGTCCTGGCAAACGCCCGATATGGCCGGTTTCCTGCATGGCCCCGCCTTCGCTCGATCGTCCCGTCACGAGGCCTGGAAACAAGGATTCCGGGGACATCCGGACGGGGGGGAGATGGCAAGGAACGGCGCTTGTGGGACACACGGAACCAGAACCTTGGCCGTGAGTTCCGTTCATGTCCCACTCAGGCCGGATGGCGTTAGGTCGTCGCAATATTCGACCTTACAGGAGACGTTTCGTGCGCATTGCCCAGATTGCTCCGCTCTCGGAGGCAGTACCTCCGAAGTTCTACGGCGGCACCGAGCGCGTCGTATCGTGGATCACGGAGGAACTCGTCCGGCAGGGACATGATGTGACCCTGTTCGCCAGCGGCGATTCGGAGACATCCGCCAAGCTCGCCGCCTGCACGCCCGAGGGCCTTCGCCTCCTCGGATACCGCGATCACACCGCGAGCCATCTGGCGATGCTGCACACCGTCCATAAGCGGGCGCACGAGTTCGATGTGCTGCACTTCCACATCGACCTTCTGCAATACCCGATGTTCGAAGACCTCTACCACAAGTGCGTCACGACCATGCACGGCCGCCTCGACGTGCCCGATTTCATGCCGGTCTACCGCACCTTCACGGGCATGCCCCTGGTCTCGATCTCCGACAACCAGCGCGAGCCGATGCCATCGACCTCGAACTGGCAGTCGACGATTCATCACGGCCTGCCGGCCGAGAACTGCCCGTATTATCCGGACGCCAAAGGCGGCTACCTCGCCTTCCTCGGCCGCATCTCCCCCGAGAAGCGCCCCGACCGCGCAATCCAGATGGCGATTCAATCCGGTGTGAAGCTGAAGATCGCCGCCAAGGTCGACAAGGCCGACCAGGATTACTGGGACGAAGTCATCGAGCCGATGATCCACCACCCGCTCGTCGAGTTCATCGGCGAGATCAACGAGGAGCAGAAGAAGGACTTCCTCGGTAACGCCCTGGCGTTGGCCTTCCCGATCGATTGGCCGGAGCCTTTCGGCCTCGTCATGATCGAGGCAATGTCGGCCGGCACGCCGGTGATCGCGTTCCGCAACGGCTCCGTGCCGGAAGTTATCGCCGACGGCGTCAGCGGCGTCCTGTGCGACACGATGGACGATGCGATTGCAGCCGTGCACAAGGTCAAGACCATGAGCCGCGCCGGCGTGCGCCGCCACTTCGAGACGCAGTTCACCGCCGAGTGCATGGTGAAGAAGTATGTGGCGGTCTACGAGCAGCTGATCGAGAACGAGAAGAACGTCATCAAGATGCCGCGCGCGGGTGCCTTCACCCCGCATTATGGCGATCTGAACGGCTCGGCCCGCCCGTCGCTGTCCGCCGCTGCCATGCCTGCCTGAAAATCCTCGCAGAAAGGCTGGTGCCATAGCGCGTCAGCCTTGCTAACCTCTCGCCGAGTCGACGGCCCTCATTCGTGAGATCCGCCGCTACCGGTTATCGAAGGCCGCTGGATCGCCCTTTCGCGACCGGCGGCCTTTTGATTCGCGAGAGACGATCCAGCGCGTCGGGCCAGGGAGCGAAAGTCGCTTCATCGAGCCCGTCGACGCGACCGAGACGATCTGCGACATCGGGCCGGAGAGGCCCGGCTTCGATACCGCGGGTCCGATAATCCACTTCCCGGAGACGTTCAGGCATGGCGGCGAACACTTCCACGGCGACGACACAGGGCGGTCCCAGCAGCACGAACGGGCTGGGACAGGGGTTCCAGGATGCCGACGAGGTGCTGCCGCAATATCATATCGAGGCGCAGACCTCGCTGGTGGAGCGCCCCCTACGCTCGCTGAAATACGGCGAAGCCTTCGCCGTCCTCGACAGCTACGGCGATATCGGCGTGCTCCCCGGTCCAGAGGGCCTGTATTTCCAGGATACGCGCTACCTGTCGCGCCTCGGCTTCACCATCGAGGACCAGCGTCCGCTGCTGCTCTCGTCGGTGATGCAGGACGACAACGGCGCGCTGAGCGTCGACATGACGACGCCGGACATCCGCATCGATGCCCATGACGAGACCACGATCCCCCGCGAGTTGATCGCGATCGAGCGGACGAAATTCCTGTTCAAGGGGGCCTGCTACGACCGGATCGGGCTGCGCAACTACGATTCGCGCCATTGGAAGCTCAAGATCGGTGTGACTTTCGACGCCGACTACCGCGACCTGTTCGAGGTGCGCGGCATGGACCGGCCGGTCCGCGGCAAGCGCAGCGTGCAGGTGGCGAACGAATCGGAAGTCCAGTTCCGCTATGTCGGCCTCGACGAGGTGGTGCGCACCACGAGCCTGCATTTCGGGCCGAAGCCGCACCATATCGAGCCGGGCCGCGCCGAGTTCGAGGTCTCGCTGCCTCCGGGCGGCCGGACATCGTTGTTCATCCGCGTCGTCTGCGAATCGCACCGCGCCTTCACCAGCGCCCCGGCCGCGGAAAAGGTCGGCGAGGACGCCGCCGCCGGTCTGTCGCAGGCAGCGGGAAGCGGCGCGGGCGCGCGCCATCCCAAGGGCCTCGGTGAAGGCGTGATCTTCGCCCGTGCCTATCGCGACGCGCGCCGGGACCTGCGCCAGCTCACCGCCGGCATCACCACGATCATCTCGTCGAACGACCAGTTCAACGAAGCGGCCTGCCGCGCCACCGCCGATCTCTACATGCTGGCGAGCCGCACGCCCGAGGGTATCTACCCCTTCGCCGGCATCCCCTGGTACTCCACCGTGTTCGGCCGCGACGGCATCATCACCGCGATGATGGCCCTCTGGATCGACCCGAACTTCGCCAAGGGCGTCCTGCGCTATCTCGCCTCGACGCAGGCCAAGGCCGTGGACCCCGCCGCCGACGCCCAGCCCGGCAAGGTCCTGCACGAAACCCGGCGCGGCGAGATGGCGATGCTCGGCGAGGTGCCGTTCCGCCACTATTACGGCACCATCGACGGCACGCCGCTCTTCGTCATGCTGGCCTACGAGTATTACGCCGTCACCGGCGACATCGAGACGATCGAGCGGATCTGGCCGGCCCTCGAACTCGCCCTCGCATGGATGAACGAGTACGGCGACCGGGACGGCGACGGCTTCGTCGAATATGCCCGCGACACCGACAAGGGCCTCGAGAATCAGGGCTGGAAGGACAGCCACGACTCGATCTTCCACACCGACGGCCATCTTGCCAAAGGTCCGATCGCCCTGTGCGAGGTCCAGGGTTACGTCTATGCCGCCAAGAACGGCATGGCCAAGCTCGCCACCCTGCTCGGCCACGACGACCTCGCCACCCGCCTCGGCAAGGAGGCGCTGGCGCTCCGCGAAAACTTCGACAAGGCCTTCTGGTGCGAGGAGATCGGCACCTACGCGCTGGCCCTGGACGGGGCGAAGAAGCAATGCGCTGTGCGCTCGTCCAATGCCGGCCACGCCCTCTTCACCGGTATCGCCCTGCCGGAGCGGGCCGCGAGTGTCGCCGCTAACTTGCTCTCGAAAGACGGGTTCAACGGCTGGGGCGTGCGCACGATCGCGCGCGGCGAGGCCCGCTACAACCCGATGTCGTACCATAACGGCTCGATCTGGCCGCACGACAACGCCTTGGTCGCCATGGGCCTCGCGCGCTACGACCTGAAGCCGGAAGCCTCCCGCATCTTCCAGGGCATGTTCGACACCGCCCTCTACCAGGACCAGAAACGCCTGCCGGAGCTGTTCTGCGGTTTCATGCGCCGCAACCAACGCGGACCGGTCTCCTATCCGGTGGCCTGCTCGCCCCAGGCCTGGGCGGCGGCGGCGCCGTTCGCCTTCCTCTCGGCCTGCATCGGTTTGGAGATCCAGCACGACCGCAACCGCATCCGTCTGCGCAATCCCACCCTGCCGGCCTTCCTCGAAGGCGTCTCGATCTTCAACTTGAAGCTCGGGGAATCGCGGATCGACCTGCGGGTCCAGCGCTACGGCAGCGACGTCACGGTGAACGTGCTGAGGCGGGTAGGCGACGCGCAGGTATCCGTGGTGAAGTAAAACCTCGAGAATTGGGGGCGGCCCACAAGCCGCCCCCGTCCCTCGCGACAAGCACAAAGCTGCCCCGAATCACACGATATTCGGGACCGGCCGTGAGGCGATAAAAAAAGCCGCCTCCCCAAGGAAGCGGCTTTTCAATCGTCTATGTCCCGTGACGGGACGATGCCTGCCTCAGCGCGGCGCCAGGATCATGATCATCTGGCGGCCCTCGAGCATCGGCTCGCTTTCAACCTTGGCGATTTCCTGGGTCTCGTTCTTCACCCGCTCGAGCAGGCGCAGGCCGATATCCTGGTGCGCCATCTCACGGCCACGGAAGCGCAGGGTGACCTTCACCTTGTCGCCCTCCTCGAAGAAGCGGATGACCGCCTTCATCTTGGTGTCGTAATCGTGCTTGTCGATACCGGGGCGGAGCTTGATCTCCTTGACCTCGACCGTCTTCTGCTTCTTGCGGGCCTCGTTCTGCTTCTTCTGTTCGTTGAAGCGGAAGCGGCCGTAATCGAGAAGCTTACAGACGGGAGGGACGGAGTTCGGCGCGATTTCCACGAGATCGAGGCCCGCCTCTTCGGCGAGGGTGAGCGCGTCGAAGAAGGCAACGACACCGCGGTTCTGCCCGGTATCATCGATGAGCTGCACTTCGCGGACGCCACGGATGTCCCGATTGGCGCGCGGCCCGTCCTTCTGCGGGGCCGGCATGGCTCTCATTGGTCTACGAATGGCTTCAATCTCCTAGTGAACGACGAAACGGCAGCCTTCGGACATCGCCCGGAGGGCTAGACCTGCCACCAATCGCTCCGGCAATCCGGTTACGGACACCATGTCCGAACTGCGTCCTGTGTCAACAGGCAGGAACGGGTTTGGTTCACGAACCGGCTCATACGACGTCAGCGCGGGCGGTGGGCGAGGAGCTCTCCATAGATGCCGAGAGTTGCGCCCACCATGCCATCGAGGGAGAAATGCGCCTCCACATGGGCGCGCCCCCGCCTCGTCATGGCGTCCCGCGCGCTGGCCCCAAGGGTGAGCGCCTCAAGCAGAGCCTCGGCCAGGGCCGGCGCGTCGCCGGGCGGCACTCGCCAGCCGGTGCGCTGGGACGCAGGCACTTCCGGCGGGGCGAGCACCGTCTCCGGCACGGCGCCGAGATCCGAGACCACGACCGGGGTCCCGAGGGCCTGGGCTTCCACAGCCGAACGCCCGAAGGCCTCGGGCTCCACGGACGGCACGGCGACCACCGAAGCCGCCCGGAAGGCGGCCGGCATGTCGGTGCAATGGCCGACCCGCAGGACGATGTCGCGGAGCCCGCGGGCCTCGATCAGCGCGTCGAGTTCCCGCTCGTAAGCGGAGCGCCCCTGCGGATCGCCGGCGAGGACGAAGACCACATCGGCAATGCCCCGATCGCGCAGGACGGACGCCGCCTCGATCAGCACGCGCTGCCCCTTCCAGGCGGTGAGCCGGGCCGCGAGCAGGACGACGCGTTGATGCGGCGCCACGCCCCAGGACCGGCGCAGGGCCTCGACGCGGGCCGGCGCCACGGCGCCGGGCGAGAATTGCGCGAGATCGGTGCCGCGGTGAACGACCCGGACACGGTCGCCGGCCTGATCGGGATGGAGCATCCGGATGAGGTCGGCGGTGTAGTGCGAGTTGGCGATGACCACGTCGCCGCGCGCCATCACCGAATTGTAGAGCACCTTCACGCCGGTCCGGCCGGAATAACTCCCGTGATAGGTGGTCACATAAGGGATCTTCAGCCGCCGGGCGGCGCCGAGGGCCACCCAGGCGGGGGCGCGCGAGCGGGCATGGATGATCTGGACCCCCTCGCGTCGGCACAGCCTGGCCAAGCGACCCACATTCAGCGCCATGGCGAGGGGATTCTTGGAGGCCGCCGGGAACGGAAGCCAGGTCCCGCCCTTGGCCTGCATCTCGCCGACGAGGCGTCCGCCTTCCGTGGCCACGAGTGCCCGCGCGCCCACGGACGCGAGGGCTGCGGCCACATCCACCGTGGTGCGCTCCGCCCCGCCCGCGTCGAGGGCGGGAATGATCTGCAGCACGGTGGCGCCTGCCAGCGGCTGCGCTTCGCTGGGGAAACCTGCGCCAAATCGCTCATCGCCGCTCATCGCGACCATCCTTCCGGCGACGGCCGAATTGACGGAAAATAGTCGTCGAAGGGGCGAGGGGACTCGTCTCGTGTCTCGATCATGGTCTCCAGCATCGGGGGCACGCTTTACGGCTCGGTAAACGAAATGCGACTGCGTCACAGTCAAATGTCGGTTTTACCGGATTAAAAGGACTACGCATGGACTCAGCGCTCAGCCAGGCCCCGACCTTCATCACCGTGGGCGAGGGCGATGCCGCACGCCGCATCGCTGTGCGCACCTGCGCGGGAGACGGGCCTGCCCTGGTCTGGCTCGGGGGATTCCACTCCGATATGGGCGCCACCAAGGCGATGGTCCTCGACGCCTTCGCGCGGGACCATGGCCGCGCCCTCGTCCGGTTCGACTATACCGGGCACGGCGAATCGGAGGGAGAGTTCGCCGAATCGACGATCTCGACCTGGCTCGAAGACGCCATGGCGGTCGTCGACGCCACTGTGACAGGGCGCGCCATCCTCGTGGGCTCGTCGATGGGAGGCTGGATCGCCTGCCTCGCGGCACGGGCACGGGCGCTCCGGGGGGATGCCCCCCTCGCCGGCATGGTGCTAATCGCCCCCGCCCTCGATTTCACCGAGCGCCTGATGTGGGAGCGGTTCCCGCCGGAGATCCGCGAGACGATGGAACGCGAGGGCGTGTGGATGCGGCCCACCGAGTACGGTCCGGAGCCTATCCCCACCACGATGGCGCTGATCGAGGATGGACGTCGGCACCTCCTTCTCGGCGGGCCGATCGATCCGGGCTGTCCGGTCCACATCCTGCAGGGCATGCGGGATTTAGACGTGCCCTACACCCATGCCCTCGCGACGGTGGAACGGCTGCCGGCACCCGGCACCGTTCTCACCCTCATCGCTGATGGCGACCACCGCCTGTCGCGGCCGCAGGATCTGACGCGGCTGCTGGCGGCGGTGGCGGAAATCGCCTGAGCGTGCCTGCCGCTCAGTGCAAACTGACGGCGTGAAGATCGTTCGCCGCCGCATTGGCGACAATCACATCGCGCGAATCGGCCAGCAGGATCGGGCTGCCGCTGGCCGAGAGAAGAGCGAACAGGTCCATGCCGGGGGTCAGGTCCGGCGCCTGTGGGAACAGCCGCTTCACCTCGTCGGAGCGGATCGGCCGGACATAGGCGATATGGCCTTCGCCGAGGGCCGCGAGGTCGGCGGCGTTGAACTCGGCAGGGTCGAGATCAGCCGGGGTGATCGGGTTCGCGTTAAAATTGGTCATGATGCCCTCCTTTCGAGGCAGAGCTTGCTCCCGTGCGGCGCCATTTCTCGGACCGCATGGGAGGAAAGAGTCACGCGCCTACACGTCGTCGCGGGATGCGATGGCGATCTTTCGGACGATCCGTTCCGGCTCCGGGCGGGTGAGATCGATGGAAAGAAGCCCGTTCGATAGGTCGGCGCCCACCACCTCCATGCCGTCGGCGAGGAGGAAGGCACGCTGGAACTGACGAGCAGCGATGCCGCGATGCAGGAACTGACGCGCCTTGTCGTCGACCTGACGGCCCCGCACCACGAGCTGGTTCTCCTCCAGCATCACGTCGAGTTGGTCCCGCGTAAAGCCGGCCACCGCGAGGGTGATCCGGAGCCGCTCGGGCTCGTCGTCGGAGCGCTGCACGCGCTCGATATTGTAGGGGGGGTACCCGTCATTGGCCGCCTTCGACACGCGGTCGAGGGCCTGCTCGATCTCGTCGAAGCCGAGAAGAAACGGATGTCCGAACGGAGAAGGCCGTGTCGTCACGTGATCTTGTTCCTTCGCGAAGCCCAAGGGTCGATAGATTGAGGCACTTCGAACTGTCGGAGCCCGCCTGCTGCAGCACTCCTCCCGGCGGTCGCCTGCCGGTCATCGCGATATGGAGATGTGGAAAAGCGGCATCAAGGGTTTGGCTCCAAGGGTTCCGCTCGCCGCCGATCCCTGGCACCGCCCGGGTCCCCCCAATGGGGGATGCCGGCCTGGAACGTCATCGCATCAAGTGGGGATGACGATCGCGGATCGAGAAAAGGCGCAAGAGGTCAGGATGATCAGGCAATTTGTTTGGGAGAATTAGGTAATCGACGGTGCCCCAGGGGAGCGTCGCAGTAACAGTTTGGAACTGCTCTGATTTTCAGCACAAAGCTTGATCTTGGCGGATCAATTCGGATACTCCGCGCCACGTCGAACGATGCGGCGGTGCGCAAGCCGGACGCCACGGGTCAGGCTGGAGCGACACCGGAACGCGAGCGTCGCGCTCAATGCCCGAGGAACCGCAGAAGACGAGCCCTGCCAGGGGTCTCGGCGAGCCCGTTTGCCATGGCGTTTCGACGCATGCAACCAGGGCACGCGACTAGGGATAGCCGCAACCGAGGAGAACCGGACCGTTATGAAAGAGGCGCACCGCGTGATCGACTTTCCATCTCTTTCTCCCGTCCGGGCCATGGGCGCCGCGCTGATGACCGCCGCCCTCACGGTGGGATGGGCCGGCTCCGCACCCGCCCAGGACGCGAAGGCTCCCGTCCTGAAGCTCGAACTCAACCGTCTCGAGCCGGCGGGCGAAGCCTGCCGCACCTATCTTCTCGTGGACAACAGCCGCGGCACCGCGCTGAAATCCCTTAAGCTCGACCTCTTCGCCTTCGATACGGAGGGCGTCGCGCAGAAGCGCCTCGCCGTCGAAGTCGGCCCCGTCCAGGACCGCAAGACCATGGTCCGGCTGTTCGATTTCCCGGCCCTCGCCTGCCCGAAGATCGGCCGCGTCCTCCTCAACGACGTCCTTGCCTGCGAAGGCGGCGAGGCCAGCCGCGAGAGCTGCCTCGACCGGATCGAGACCGAGAGCAAGACGAGCGCGACCTTTACCCGCTGACCCCACGGACGGGCCGACGGCCTGTCTGGACGCCGATCCGGTCGCCCCTCGGCGATCGCCACCCAATGAACCCGGAGGAGCCCGCCATGGATCCGACTTCCGCGCCGGCCGCTGCCGCTCACGACTTTTCCTTCATCGGCCTGTTTCTCCAGGCGGATCCGATCGTCAAAAGCGTCATGATCCTGCTGGTGGTCGCCTCGATCGCCTGTTGGACGGTGGTGTTCGAGAAGCTCGTCCGCTTCGCCGCCGCCAAGCGTCAGGCCAAGGCGTTCGATACGCTGGTCCGCTCGGGCGGGTCCCTCGAAGCCACGGGCTCGGGGATCGATGCGGGCATCGTTCAGGCCGGCCTCGAAGCGTGGCGCGACCAGGATGCCACCGAGACCCGGGCCGAGCGCCGCGACCGTATCGAGCGCGCCATGCGGGCCGCCCTCACGTTGCGGGTCAAGCGCCTCCAGACCGGTCTTCCGCTTCTGGCGACCTCCGGCTCCACCGCCCCGTTCATCGGTCTTTTCGGCACGGTCTGGGGCATCATGAACTCGTTCTCGTCCATCGCCCAGAGCCAGGACACGTCGCTCGCCGTGGTGGCCCCCGGCATCGCCGAGGCTCTCTTCGCCACGGCCATCGGCCTCATCGTCGCGATCCCGGCGGTGATGGCCTACAACAAGCTGACCAACGATCTCGGCAAAGTGCAATCCGCCTTCGTGGCCAGCATCGGCACCCTCGGCAACCGCCTTGCGCGGGACCGCAAGAGCGTGCCGCACGCCGCCGCCGCCGAGTAGCACGGCTCTCTCGACGCTCTGAACATTCCATGGCCGGCGCAGACGCGGCGGCACGGTGACGACATGCGGCGGGCCATCGAGCCGGCCGTCGATGCCCCGGAGGGCGAACGATGGGTATGGGTTCGGTCCGCGCCAGCGGCGGCGACGACGAGGATGACCTCGATTCCGCGCCGATGTC
Organism: Methylobacterium sp. W2; assembly: GCF_020662345.1. GTDB lineage: Bacteria > Pseudomonadota > Alphaproteobacteria > Rhizobiales > Beijerinckiaceae > Methylobacterium. The sequence continues at coordinate 61,213 of NZ_VMOA01000012.1, forward strand.
TGAGATCAACGTCACTCCGATGGTGGACGTGATGCTAGTGCTGCTGATCATCTTCATGGTCGCGGCGCCGCTGATGACGACGGGCGTGCCGGTGCAACTGCCGAAGACCACCGCCGCCAAGGTCGCGCAGGCGAAGAAGCCCCTGGAAATTTCCATCGACAAGGAAGGCAAGCCGTTCCTGGCCAAGGACGAGCTGACGCCCGAGACGATCATGCCGCGCCTGAAGGCGCTGGCGGCAGAAGACCCGACCCAGGTGATGCTGGTGCGCGGCGACAAGGACGTGCCCTACGGCAAGATCATGGAAGTGATGGGCCTCGTCGGCCAGGCCGGCTTCACCAAGGTGTCCCTCATCGCTCAATCCCCGGGCGGGGCGCTTCCGGCTGCCCCCGCGGCGAGTGGAGCACCGCGGTAGACCCGATGAGCGCCCTCGTCTCGACACGTGAATCCGGACCGCAAGGTCCCACGGGACTCGCTGCCGCCTTCCTCGTGGCCTTCGTCCTGCACCTGACGGTGCTGGCGGGCATGATGCTGTTCGGCCAGCCGCCCAAGGCGCCCCCCGGCGAGAACACGATCACCATCGATCTGGCGCCGCAATCGACGGAGGCCGAAGCCCCGTCTGCCCCCGCCATGACGGAGGCGGTGCCTCCGCCCGCCGAACAGGCGCCGGTCGAGACGCCGGACGTGGTGGAAGAAGTGCAGCCGCCGGAGATGGTGGCGGTGACGCCGCCCGAGACTGCCGAGATCCCCCCCGACGAGACCCAGCCCGTGGTCACGCCCGACACGATCACCGAGGTGCCGCCGGAAGAGCAGGTGGTCACCTCCACCGCCGAGGTGGCCGAGCCCCTCGCTCCCCCGCCGCCGGTCGTGGCCAAGCCCCCCGAGCCGGTCAAGCCACCGAAGCCCGTGGAGGTCGTCCGGCCGAAGCCTAAGCCCGATCCGAGGATCGAGGCCAAGCGACAGGAGGAATTGGAGGCCAAGCGCGAAGCCATTCGCGAAGCGAAGCTGAAGGCGGCCAAGGAAGCCAAGCTCAGGGCCGCGCGTGAGACCAGCAGGCGCGCCGCTCAGGAGGGTGGGCCCAGCAGTTCGGCCTCGTCCGCGAGGCAGGCGAGCACGGGATCGTCCGCCTCCGGCAACGATCCGAGCGCCCTGCGTCAATGGCAGGGAGCCTTGGCCTCGGCCATCAACGGCCGCATGAACCGCAACGCGGCGGCGGGAACGGCAGGCGGCACTGCCGTGGTGCGCTTCACCGTCTCGCGGTCGGGTCAGGTGCTCAGCGCCGGGCTCGCCAGCAGCAGCGGCATCAGCGTCATCGACGGCGCCGCGCTAGCCGCCGTGCGCGGTTCGCTGCCGGCGGCTCCTCCCGGCGTCTCCGTGAGCAGCCTCGCCGTCACCGTTCCCATGCGCTTCCGGCCCGGCGGTTGAGCCGGGAGGGGTCGTGGCGGTCTGGTTCACCAGCGATACGCATTTCGGCGACAGGCGTGCGCTGAACATCGACCGCCGCCCCTATCCGGACCTCGCGGCCCACGATGCCGGCCTCATCGCCAACTGGAACGAGAGGGTCGCGCCCGACGACACCGTCTGGCATCTCGGCGACGTGGCCCTCGGCCCCTCCGATGCGCGCGTCGCCGAGATCGTCGGCGCCCTCAACGGCGTGAAACACCTGATCGTCGGCAACAATGACGGTCCGGGCACGCTCGCCCTACGGGACTGGGCCTCTGTGGGCCATTATGCCGAGATCGACGTCGAGGGGCGGCGGCTCGTCCTCTGCCATTACGCGTTCCGGACCTGGAACGGCATCGGGCGCGGTGCCCTCAATCTCCACGGCCATTCCCACGGCAAGCTCACGCCGGCCCCGCGGCAATACGATGTCGGTGTAGACGTGCATGCCTGTGCCCCGGTACGCCTCGACCAAGTTTTGGCCTCTCGCAGGCGCAAGAAACCTGCGGAACCTTCGCCGTGAGTTCGCCGTTTGAACCGCATAACCAACGATGACGACCGATCACTGGCTTTGAACTTGATCAGGTACTGACCGTACCAAGGTGCCGATGTCGAAAGACGGACAGCCCTCCTTCAACGAGACGCACAATCGGATTCTCCCATGCGCTTCGCTCCTGCAACGCCCATCGCCGCTTTCGGCTTCGTGCTGTGCATGATCGCCCCGACCCTCGCGGCTCCCTCCTGTCTCAAGGGTGAACGGAAGATCCAAGAGGCCGCGGCCCTGCGCTATCAGGCACGCGAAGAAGCGCGGCTCGGCAACCGTGACCGGGTCTGCGACACTCTCGATGAGGTCGGAGATCGCTACGAAGACGCGAAGGAAGCCTTTGAGGATTGTGGTGCCGGTATCGTCGCCATCGATCTTCGCAGCGAGACGCGGGCCTTGCGGGCCGCCAAATCGGTGAACCGCTGCGACTGAACTGCGTGACCGGAACGCCGATACTGCTCTCCGGACCTCGTCGACTGACATACCGAAACTAGAAAAAGTATCCGCCTTGTCGCGGATTGTCTCCGTATGCCCCGGTCCGGTGCGGCCACGCACAGCCGCACCGTCATTCCCACGTCACAGCTTCACGAACGACGGAAAGCTTGTCCGTCGGGAGACTTTCGTCATGAACGCGTCCGCCCAGCACAGCGATCTCACCCTGCTCTCGTCCCACGCCGCACACTCGCCGGCGACCGGCCCGTCTTTCGCGGCGGCCCTGTGCGGTTTCCTATCGACCACCGTGGCGACGACGATGGTGATGTTTCTGCTGAGCAGCCTCTGATCGGTAGTCCCTTCAAGGGGCTACGAACCAGAACCGGCGCTTGGAGAACAGCATGTCCGGGTGGCCGATGCTCTGGTCGCTCTGGGGACGCGCAGGGACGAGGCTGCAGGGCGGCTCGATGCGCGGCGGAGCTGCCGGGAGCAGCAGGGCCGACGATACCGGGTAGAGGCCGAGCTTGGCCTGGACCTCGGGTTGGCGGACGGCCACGATGGTGACGACCCCGGCGATGAGCCCTCCGGCGAGCGTACCCAGCAGAAAATTCATCATGTCAGTGAAAGTCATGCCAGCCAGCGGCGTGGGTCTGCCCAGATGCAGCATGACCGCAAAATCTGACTGATGCGTTGCACAAAGCCGGTGGGTATTTTCCCATTGCTGCAGCGCACGCCATGGTATTGGTCGATCCCGTCGGACAGGCGAGGTCATCCACCCCCCGTCTCCTCCTCCTCCAGCTTATCGGCATGATTGGGGCGATATCCGTTCGCTACCGGATTTTAACCTTACCCCGTCAGTGTCTGCCTCCAGCGGCCCGAATCAGCTCGGCCGCTTCGGGAGAAGGATCGGCCATGTCCTATGGAGCCAGTGCCTATGCACGGGTCGCGCAGACCGCGTTGACCCCTCGGGAGGCAGAAGCTGCCGTCCTGATCAAGGCGGCGGGCCGGCTCCAGACGATCCAGGCGGATTGGCAGAATCAGTCCGGAGCGCTGAACGAAGCCCTGAACTTCAACCAGAAGGTCTGGTCGATCATCGCCGGTGCCGCGACGGCACCCGACAGCCAGCTCCCGATCGAGATCAAGACGAGCATCGCCGAACTCTCGACCTTCGTCTTCAAGCGGATGATCGACACGATGATCGAGCCGAAGGCGGAGAAGCTGTCGGCCCTCATCAACATCAACCATCAGATCGCCGCCGGCCTGCGCACCTGACGCCGGAGGGGGCCTATCTCCACGGATGCATGTGGTTCGCACCGCATCCCGGCACGGCGAATAGACTGCCGCGATACCGCCGTCGCGTGGTCACGAGTCGGGGGTTGCACCGACCAGCCCGCCGACGGAATTCTGCTCCTCGCTGCAAGGACGTCGCATGCTCTCCGGGCCAACGGCGAAAAGGCCGTAGCCTGCGCTGCGACCTTGCTCTCCCACCCGCCCTCAGCCGTGCGGCCGGCCTCGGCTCCCGTCAGGCCGTCCGATCCAGGGGCCGCTGATCTTCCTTCGCCCGCATCGCCGTTGCCTCCGCATAGGCGCGGGCTCGAAGAATCGTGGCCTCGGGTAACTGAACGACGACGTCGCCGGAATTCGGATCCACCACCTGATACACGAGGCTCTTGGTGTCCTGATCCACCGTGATGCGGCGCTCATCGGCCGTCGGCGCCTCCGCGTCGGGCTTCGGCGCCGGGTCGTCGGCAACGGGCGCGTCGTCCAGCCTGACATCGAACCGCACGGGTGGGTCCAGCGGCGTGCCGACCGTCGTCGCCGGGCCGGCCTTGCGCACCGGGGCCGGGGAATTCACGGTGGGTGCGACCGGCGCGACGGTGGGCATCGACATCGGAGAGATACTGAGGATCGTCATTGCACGCCCTTTCGAAGGTGGTCGTGGCATGCAACCAAAAACGACGGCGAGGGTAAACCAGTCTTTAAAACCCGCGGGTTACCCACCACTGCCCCTGAAGATGACAAAGGAATCCTCAGGAGAATAGATGGTTTTTTAGGAATCAGACGGATCCGCGGTCAGATCTCCACCGCTTCCGGCCTCGCCGTGCCGACGCCCTGGGGATCGAAGGCGACGCTTTTCACCACCGCGTAGACGGCGCGGCCGGGTGCCAGAGCGAGATCGCGCACCGAGGCACGGGTCACGCGGGCCGCGAGCAGGGCGCCGTTGCAGTCGATCTCCACCATGGACGCCGCCTCGCCGAGGGCGTGGATCGAGACGACGTGCCCTTCCAGGATGTTGCGCGCGCTCAAGCCCACCGGTGGCTGCGTCGCGAGGAGGACGTCACGGGCCGGCACGCGGATGCGCACCGCCGTGCCGGGGCGTCGCGTGAGGCGGGGAACGGAGAGCCGGCCGGCGCGCCCGCTCAGCCGGGTCAGGCCGGTTTCTGAATCCGTCTCCTCGACGATCATGTCGAGGATCGCCCCAGCCTCGGCCTCCTGCGTGGCAAGGAGGTCGGCCCGGCGAAGCACCGTATCCGCAGCCCCGACGGCGGCGACACGGCCGGCATCGAGTACGACCACGGTGCGCGCCAGCCGCGCCACCTCCGAGACCGAGTGGCTGACATAGACGATGGGCAACCCGGCTTCGTCGCGCAGGCGCTCGATATAGGGCAGGACCTCGGCCTTGCGGGCCTCGTCGAGGGCGGCGAGGGGTTCGTCCATCAGCAGGAGCCGAGGCCGGCTGAGCAGGGCCCGGCCAATCGCCACCCGTTGTGCCTCTCCACCCGAGAGACCCGCCGGCCGCCGTTCGAGGAGATGGCCGATCCCCAGCAGGTCGACGACGCCGTCGAAGGCGATGCCGTCGCTGCGGCCGCGGGCGAAGGCCCGGCCGTAGCCGAGGTTCCGTCGCACCGAGAGATGCGGCATCAGCCGCGCCTGCTGGAACACCACACCGATGCGCCGGCGATGGGCCGGCACGGCAATGCCCCGCTCCGTGTCGAGCAGCGTCTCGCCCGCCACCGCGATGCGGCCCCGATCCGGCCGCGCCAGCCCGGCGATGAGGTCGATCACCGTGGTCTTGCCCGAGCCGGAGCGACCGAACAGCGCGGTCAGGCCGGGACCGGCGGTGAAGGCGACGTCGAGGCTGAAGGCCCCCCGCGTGAGCGAGACGTCGATGTCGAGGGTAGCAGTGTGGAGTGTGGCGGACATGGGAGACCTCACCCCGTGCCGAGGCGGCGCGCGAGGCGTCGGGCCAGCAGTTCAGAGACGAGGAGGGCCGCCATCGACAGGGCTACCGAGATCAGGGTGAGGCGCAACGCACCCGCCTCGCCGCCGGGCACCTGCGTCAGGCTGTAGATGGCTGAGGGCAGCGTCTGGGTCTCGCCGGGAATGTTGGAGACGAAGGTGATGGTGGCGCCGAACTCGCCCATCGCCTTGGCGAAGGCCAGCACCGAACCGGCGAGGATGCCGGGCATGGCGAGCGGCAGGGTGACGGTGAGGAAGACCGCGCTCGGCCGTGCCCCGAGGGTGGCGGCGGCCTGTTCGAGGCGCCGGTCCACCGCCTCGATGGACAGGCGCATGGCCCGGACCATCAACGGGAACCCCATGATCGCGCAGGCCAGGGCTGCCCCGGTCCAGCGGAAGGAGAACACGATCCCGATCTCGGCGAGCGCCGCGCCGAAGGTGCCGCGCCGTCCGAACGAGAGCAGCAGGAGGTAGCCCGTCACCACGGGAGGCAGGATCAAGGGCAGGTGGACCAGGCCATCGAGGAGCGCGCGGCCGGGAAAACGTCCGCGCGCCAGGAGCATGGCGATGAAGAGGCCGGGCACGAGGCTGGCCAACGTCGCCACGGAGGCGACTTTCAGGCTCAAGCCGATGGCGGTCCATTCGTCGGGGGTGAGATCGAGCACGGACGGCGGATCAGATGCCGGTCCCGGCGAACCGCCTGCCGAAACCTCCGATGCCGCTGCCCTGGATCATGAAGACGCGCATCCCTCTCACCGCAGGCCGATCCTCGTGAACCGGGCCGGCCAGTCGGCAGAATCGATAGCACGGATCGCGGTCATTGATGCGGACCTGCACTCAGGCCGCAGGTGGCTCTTCCTCCGGCTTGAACTGGCGCTCGGCGCGATGAAGCCGGCTCAGGAGGACCAGCATCGAACCCGGCACCGGCTCGAAAGTCGGCTCGGAATCGAGCAGCCCCGAGGGTCCGCTTGCCCTGAGGCGTCTGGCGGTCTTCCTGCCGACGATGGCCACGGGAGCCCGTCTGATGTTTTTCTTCTGGTTCGTACTCAACACCGCACCCTCGAACGCCACGGGGACGACAGGAGAAGCGCAGGGAAACGCGAAGGTTCGAGCTCGGTTCCGCGACGGTGGCGGGCAGTCCCTGCGGATGCTAGAGCCCGCATCATGCTCGAAGGCCTTCATCCCAACCGCCCCACCCATGTGCTGCGTCTCCTCACGGACGAGCGGTCGGCGCGCGCCATGACCGACATCCTCGGCGAGATGTTCGATCCGACGGAGACGGCGGTCGCCGCCTTCGAGGCGGAGGATGGCAAAACCTGGCGGCTGGAGGCCTATTTCGCCGATGCGCCGGACGAGGAGATGGTCCGCGACCTGATCCGTCCCCTGGTGGGCGAGCAGGCGGATGCGGCCGTGTTCGAGACCATCGACCAGCAGGATTGGGTCCGCGCCTCCCTGGAGGGGTTGAACCCGGTCCGTGCCGGGCGCTTCCTCGTGCACGGCGCGCATGACCGCCACACCATACGGCCCAACGATCTGGCCATTGAGATCGAGGCGGCCCTGGCCTTCGGCACCGGCCACCACGGCACGACGCTGGGCTGCCTCAAGGCCCTGGCCGGCATCCTGAAGCAGGGCCGACCCGCGCATGTTCTCGATGTGGGCACCGGCACCGGCATCCTCGCCTTCGCGGCGGCCAAGGCCCTGCACCAGCCCGTCCATGCCGGCGACCTCGACCCCGAAGCGGTCTCCACCGCCAAGGGCAATGCCCGGTTGAACGGGCTCGGCGGCCTCGTCCGACTCTATGTCGGCCCCGGCGTCCGTCATGCGAGCGCGGACCGCAGCCGGCGCTTCGACGTGGTGTTCGCCAACATCCTCGCCCGGCCCCTGAAGCGCCTCGCGCCGACCCTTACGGCGACTGTGGCGGACCACGGCGTGCTCATCCTCTCGGGGCTGATCGAGCGCGACGTGCCCGGCGTTCTCTCCACCTATCGCCATCGCGGCTTCCACCTCGCCCGGCATGGCCTGATCGAGGGCTGGGCGACCCTGGTGCTCAAACGCGGCGGAGCGGCACCGCGCCCGCTCTGAGAGCGGTTGCCGCCTCGTCCGGCGGCGCGTAACGCTCGACGCCATGAGCCGCGCCCGCTTCCAGACCTTCGACGATCCGAGCCACCGGGAGGGCGCGACGCGCATCGCCGCCCTGAGGGAGGCGATGCGGCGAGTGGGGATCGACGGGTTCGTGGTGCCCCGCGCCGACGAGCATCAATCGGAATACGTGCCCGCGAATGCCGAGCGCCTCGCCTGGCTCACCGGCTTCACCGGCTCGGCCGGCACTGCCGTGATTCTCGCCGACGAGGCGGCCCTGGTGGTGGATGGGCGCTACACGCTCCAGGCCCCGGCCCAGGTGGACACCACAATCCTCACCCCGGTGCAGCTCGCCGAGACCAGTGTCGAGGCCTGGATCAGCGAACATCTGCGGCAGGGCGCCGTGCTTGGCTACGACCCGTGGCTCCACACCGCCGAAGGCGTCGCCAAGCTGGAGAAGGCGGCGGCCAAGGCCGGCGCCCGCGTCATGCCGGTCACCGAGAACCCCGTCGATGCGGTCTGGGCCGGCAGGGCCGCCGCCCCCGCAGGCGCGGTGATGGCGCATCCCCTCGAACTCGCCGGAGACTCCGTCGAGGCGAAGCTCCGCCGCATCCGTGAGGCGCTGGGGCGTGGCGGCTGTGACGCCCTGGTGATCTCCGATCCACACAATCTCGCCTGGGCGTTCAACCTGCGCGGCGGCGACGTGGCGCATACGCCCCTGGCGCTCGGCTACGCCGTCGTTCCCCGGACGGGACGCGCCGCCCTGTATCTGACCTCGCCGGCCATCGATCCCGCCCTGCGGGAGGCGCTCTCGCCGTCCGCTGACATCGCCGGGCGGGCGGATTTCGCCGCGGCCCTCGCCGCTCTCGCTGCCGGAGATGCCAGGATCAGGCTCGATTCCGGCACCGGCGCGTCGGCTTTGGCGACCCTGGTGGAACAGGCGGGGGGCCAAGTCGATCCCGGCCCCGACCCGATCACGCTGATGAAGGCGGTGAAGAACGCGGGCGAGATCGCCGGATCGCGCGCGGCCCATCACCGCGACGGCATCGCGGTCACGCGCTTCCTTGCCTGGCTGTCGCGGCAGGCGCCGGACGGCCGCCTCACCGAGATTGCCGCCGTGGAGGCGCTGGAGGATTTTCGCGGCGAGACCGGCCTGTTGCGCGACATTTCTTTCCCGACCATCTCGGGCAGCGGCCCCAACGGCGCCATCGTGCATTACCGCGTGACCCGCGACACCGATCGGCCGGTCGGCCAGGGCGAGCTGTTCCTCGTGGATTCGGGCGCGCAATATGCCGACGGCACCACCGACATCACCCGCACCGTCGCGATCGGGACGCCGACGGCGGAGATGCGCGACCGCTTCACCCGCGTGCTCAAGGGCCATGTCGCCATCGCGCGGGCCGTGTTCCCGAAGGGCACCACCGGCGCGCAGATCGATTCCTTCGCCCGCGCGCCGCTCTGGCAGGCGGGACTCGATTTCGATCACGGCACCGGCCACGGCGTCGGCGCCTTCCTGTCCGTGCATGAAGGCCCGCAGCGCATCGCCAAGACCGGCACCACCGCCCTCTCACCCGGCATGATTCTCTCCAACGAGCCGGGCTATTACCGAGCCGGCGCCTACGGCATCCGCATCGAGAACCTCGTCCTCGTGGAGGAACGCGCGATCCCCGGCGGCGACCGGCCGATGCTCGGCTTCGAGACCCTGACGCTTGCCCCCTACGATACCGGCCTCATCGACCCGTCCCTGCTCGACGAGGCCGAAATCGCCTGGATCGATGCGTATCACGCACGGGTGCGGGACGCCCTGAGCGCCGACCTCGACGGGGAGACGCGGGCGTGGCTCGAGGCAGCGACGCGGCCGCTCGGTCGGCTTAAGGACGCGGACGCGTGATCCTTCAGAAGAGGGACGCCAAAGGCCCTTCGGGATGAAGGATTTTTATGGCTTGATGGTCGCGCTTTACGGAGGTCCATTCGTGTTTGCGCTTCTGCTGCGCAGATGGTGGCACCTCGGATTAGCGGCATTCGCGGGCCTGCTCGTCACCTCGCTTGCCGTGAACAGCCTCCACAGCAGCAATGGCCCCGGCGGGCCCTTAGGTTTCGCGATCCTGATGATCGGTGTCATCGGCCTCTATGCGGGTCTGACGACGCGGGCGATCAGCTTTCGCTTCGCTCCGCCGTCTACCGCCCCTGTTCGCTTTGGCATCCTTGCGGCCTTCGGTTTCGGCCTCCTCCCCCTCGTCGTCGCTATATTCGCCTGGGGGAAGGGCTACCGGTAAGGCGGTGGTCCCGGTCCTTCTTCTCCGGAAAGCTGCCTTTCGGAACACGAGCGCGTCCGTGATAGGTGGCGAACCGATGCGCTCCGGCGAAAGGCGAGGGATGCTACCAAGGGACAACACCAGATGACCGCGCAAGCAGGTCTCCACGTGGTCGTCATCGGCTCCGGCGCGGTCGGGACGGTGAGCGCCATCGAATGCCTGCGGGCGGGGCATCGGGTCACCGTGGTCGATCCCGGCCCGCCCGGCGGCGAGCAGGCGTCGAGCTATGGCAATGCGGGCTGGCTCTCGTCGCACTCGGTCATCCCGCCGGCGGAGCCCGGCATGTGGAAGCGGGTGCCCTCCTTCCTCCTCGATCCGCTCGGGCCACTTTCGATCCGCTGGGCCTATCTGCCGAAGGTGATGCCCTGGCTCACGCGGTTTCTGCTCGCCGCCGCCACCACGCCCCGGATCGAGCGCACCGCCCGCGCCATGCGGACGCTCCTCGTCGATGCGCCGAAGCTCCATGCGACGCTCGCCGAGGAGGCGGGTGTCCCGCAGCTCGTGGAGCGGCGCGGCGTGCTGCACGTCTATCCCGACCGGGCCGCTTTCGAGCGCGAGGCGCGGTCCTGGGCAATCAGGCGCAAGGTCGGCGTCACCTGGCTCGAACTCTCGGCCGATGAGTTGCGGCAGAGGGAGCCGAGCTTGCATCGGCGCTATACGTTCGGCCTCGTGGTCGAGGAGGCGGGCCATTGCCGCGATCCCGGCGGCTACGTCGCCGCCCTGTCCGACCTCGCGCAGGCGCGCGGCGCCGACCGGGTCGCAACCCGCGCGACGGGGTTCCGGCTTGAACGCGGGCGCCTCGCCGCGGTCACGACGGAACAGGGCGAGATCCCCTGCGACCGCGCCGTCGTCGCGGCCGGCGCCCGGTCGAAGCCCCTCGCCGCCTCCCTCGGCGACACGCTGCCGCTGGAGAGCGAGCGCGGCTACCACGTCATGGTGACGGGCGCCGAGGCAGGGCCGCGCACGCCGGTCATGGCGTCGGATGCCAAGATGATCGTCAATTTCATGAATGGCGGCCTGCGCGCGGCCGGTCAGGTGGAGTTCGCGGGACTGGCGGCAAATCCCAACTGGAAGCGCGCGGAGATCCTCCGCGATCACCTGATCCCGATGTTTCCCGGATTGCCGAACCCGATACCCGAGGATCGCCTGAAGGTCTGGCTCGGCCATCGCCCGAGCATGCCGGATGGGCGGCCCTGCATCGGCCAGGCGCGCAAGACCACGGATGTCGTCTACGCCTTTGGGCATGGCCATGTGGGCCTCGTCGGCTCGGCGCGGACCGGACGCCTCGTCGCCCAGCTCGTCGGCGGCGAGACACCGGAGATCCCCCTCGCGCCCTTCGACCCCCGACGCTTCCTGTGAGCCTTTCGGGTTCAAGGCTCACGGCGAACGCCCTATCGCGGCGATTCCGTCGCGGGCAATCGCGGGCCGCCGGTTTTACCACGGCACCAAACGGCCATATCTAGGCGTCAGGGTGTTATGTCGGGTACCCCGCCCCTCCGCCTCAAGGTTTCGATGATCCGGCCCCTCGCCCTCCTGCTCCTCGCGCTGATCGGTGCCATGGGCGCCTCGGCGCAGGGGCTCAAGCCGCCGGCCGATCTCGTCAAGGCTCACCTCGTGGCCGAGCCGGGGGCGATCCGGGCCGGGGAGCCCTTCACCATCGGCATCCGCATGGTGATGCGCCCGCACTGGCATGTCTACTGGCGCAATCCGGGCGATTCCGGCCTGTCGCCCGAAGTGGCGTGGTCGCTGCCCCAGGGCTTCACGGCGGGCGCGATTCAATGGCCGACGCCGAGCCGGATCCCGGTGGCGCATCTGGTGAATTTCGGTTTCGAGGGTGAAACGGTGCTGCTGGCCGAGATCACCCCGCCGGCGCTACTGCCGCCCGGCAAGTCCGTGACCCTGGCGGCAAAGCTCACCTACCTCGTCTGCGAGCGCGAATGCATTCCGGGCTCCGCCGACCTGAAGCTCAGCCTGCCCGTGGCCACGCCGGGCACCAGCACCGGCAGTTCGGCCGCCAACATCCTGCTGTTCGAGGATGCCCGCGCGGCACTCCCCGTGCCCTCCCCCTGGCCGGTGACACTCACGAGCGAGGGCGACAGGCTGGTCCTCACCGCCGACGCGCCCGGCCTGAAACCCGACGCGATCCGCGCGGCCGCCTTCTTCCCCTATTCCGAGACGGCGATCGAGAACGCCGCTCCCCAGACTCTGACGATCGACGACAAGGGGTTCCGTTTGAGCCTCGCGCGGGCGACACCCGGCGAGACCGCCCCCTCGGAGCTTCCCGGCGTCCTCACCTTCGACGAGCAGACCGCCGATGGCACGGTCCAGCGCTCCTATGCCATCGGCGAGGCGCCCGCCGCCGCTCCCACCGGGGTGATTCCCACAACACGGGACTCCGCGTCGCGAAACACTTCGTCGGAGGAGACGCTGACCCTGTGGAGTGCGGCCGGCCTCGCCTTCCTCGGCGGCCTCCTCCTCAACCTGATGCCCTGCGTCTTCCCCGTGCTGTCGATCAAGGTGCTGAGCCTCGTGAAGCATTCGGGCGAGCCGCCCGCCCGCGTACGCCTGCACGGGCTGGCCTACACCGCCGGTGTGCTCGCCGCCTTCCTGTCCCTGGCAGGGCTGCTGATCACCCTCAAGGGCGCGGGCGCGGGGATCGGCTGGGGCTTCCAGCTGCAATCGCCCCTCGTGGTGGCGGCCCTCGCCTACCTGCTCTTCGCCATGGGCCTCAGCCTCTCCGGCGTGGTCCATCTGGGCAGCGGAATAGCCGGGCTCGGCGACGGACTGACCCGGCGGGCGGGGCTCGAAGGCTCGTTCTTCACCGGCATCCTGGCAACGGTGGTGGCCACTCCCTGCACCGCCCCGTTCATGGGCTCAGCGGTGGGGTTCGCACTGACACAGGCCCCCCTGGTGAGCCTCGCGGTGTTCGCGAGCCTCGGCCTCGGCCTCGCTTTGCCCTTCCTTGTCCTCACCACGTGGCCGGCGGCTTTACGGCGCCTGCCGCGGCCCGGCGCCTGGATGGAGACGCTGAAGGGGGCGCTCGCCTTTCCGATCTACGCCACCGTGGCCTGGCTCGTCTGGGTGCTGTCGCAGCAGGTCGGCTCTGCCGGTCTTCTGGCCGCGCTGATCGGCCTCGTCCTCGTGGGCCTCGCCGCCTGGGCCTGGGAGCGGGCGCGCCATGCGGGCGGCATCGGCGCCGGGCTCGCCCGCCTGACCGCCGTCGCGGCCCTGGCGGCGACCCTCGCACTCACCGTCGGCCTCGACCAAGACCGGGCCTCGGCGGATATGAGGAATGCGACGGCCGACGGCATCACGCCCTTCACCCAGGCCCGCCTCGATTCCCTCGTGGCCGACGGCAAACCGGTCTTCGTCAACATGACGGCGGCGTGGTGCATCACCTGTCAGGTCAACGAACGCACGGCGCTCCGCACCCAAAGCGTGGAGGCCGCGTTCAAGGCGCGCGACGTGACCTATCTGAAGGGTGACTGGACCAACCAGAATCCTGAGATCACCACCCTGCTGGAGAAGCATGGCCGCAGCGGCGTGCCGCTCTATCTGCTTTATACCGGCACGGGCGAGCCCATCGTGCTGCCGCAGATCCTGACATCGGGTATCGTCCTCGACGAGTTGTCCAAGATCCCGGCGAAGGCCACCGACCGGCGCGCCACCCTCGAGACCACGAAAAGGTGAGAGCCATGGCCCTGCCCCGCCGGATGATTCTCGCAACCGCATTCGCCGCAGGGCTCTCCGGGCTCTTGCCCATCGGCGAGGCGATGGCGGCGGGCCCGCAGGTGGGCAAGCCCGCTCCGCTCTTCACCGGCACGGATGCCGATGGCCGAACCGTCCGGCTGGAGGATTACAGAGGCAAAACCGTCGTCCTCGAATGGACCAATCACGATTGCCCCTTCGTGATAAAGCATTACGGCGGCCAGGCGATGCAGTCCCTGCAGAAGAAATGGACCGAGGCCGGCATCGTCTGGCTGTCGGTCATCTCCTCCGCCCCCGGAGAGCAGGGCGCGGTGGACGGGCAGGCCGCCAACCGCCTGACCCAGACCCGTGGGGCCGCGCCTACCGCCGTGATCCTCGACCCCGCCGGCACGATCGGCCGCGCCTACGACGCCAAAACGACGCCTCACATGTTCATCGTCTCGGGCGACGGCACCCTGCTCTATCAGGGCGGCATCGACGACAAGCCTTCCGCCAATCTCGACGACCTCAAGACCGCGAAAAATTACGTGGACCTCGCCCTCACCGAGATCGCCGCCGGCAAGCCGGTGAGCGTCAGGACCGCAAAGCCCTATGGCTGCACGGTAAAGTACGCTTCCTGAGGAATCCGCCCCGTCACGAGAAATCCTCGGTGACGATCCGGGCCCAGGTCTCTCCGGCAAGCCCGCCGAGAAAGACGTTGCCGCTGCGAAGCGTCGCCGCCACCTCCGGATCGCGCGTCCAGGCGATCGTCCCCATGACGTGGTGATAGAAGAGCCCCTTCTGGCGGAAGAGTCCCTTCATCAGGTCGGGTGAGGTCGCCCCGCGCACGGCGACGGCTCCGTGTGCGGCCGCATCGGCGAACATCTGGCCGACGACGAGTTCCTCGCGGTTGGGCAGCGCCAAAACCTGGAGCGCATAAGCGACGCCATCCCGACGGGCGTAGAGGAGATACAACCCGATCCGACGGCCGATCCGATCCACCACCTCGCGGATCTGCAGGGGGCCGTATTTCGTCTGGAGACCGGCCTGGTCGACGAACCAGCCGAGTTCGGCCGGGTCCGGCTTCAGATCGTAGTGAGCGAGGAAGGGACGGGCGGCCTCCGCGAAATCGGCGGCGGCGATGGGGCGCGAGACGATACCGTCGGGGCGTGGGGAGCCGGAGGGCAGGAAGCGCCGGAGCACGCTATCGGCCGAGCGGGCGATCGGGACGACCCAACGCGCGAGCCCGGGGAGGCGCTTTCCCAGGAAATACGCCACCGTCCCCGCGGGCCGGTGGATCTTCACCCATTCGAGGCTCTGCGCCGGCAGGATCACGAAGCGGGTGGCGCGGGCGATATCGAGGGATGTGCGGTTGGCGGTGTCGGTGAAAAGGAGGTCGAAATCGCGGGCGGTGACGCCCCGGACGAGGCTGACGCCGATGCCGGGATTGTTGTCGGGATCGGCGGCCATGTAGGCGCTGAGGATTCCGGCGCGCAGGGTCCGCTCACCGACGACCATGGTCATGGCGATGACGCCCATGAAGCCGTCCACGGCCCCGTTCCGGTCCAGATGGACGATGGAGCCGGTGCCTTCGGTATAGCCCGGCGAATCGAAATACGTCGCTTCCAGGCAGGCGGCGAGCTTGCCCGCCTGATAGCTCTTGCCCAGGCGAAAGGTCTCCGAAAACAGACGGCAGACCTGCGGAATGTCGCTCCTCTCGAACGCCCTGATCGAGCCGCGCGAAGACGAGGCGGAGGTTGTCGGAACATGAACCGAATGCTGAGCTTGGCCTGCCTGATTCTGCTCAAGATTGCTTTGGTTCATTCCGGCACAGCTCGATGACACCTCACTATCGAAGGCAATTTATCGGCCCAACCATTATCAATTCGACAAGGCAGCACCTCGCATCCGGCATACCCGGCATCGGTGCCGCCCCCGACGATCTCGTCTAGACAAGCACGGGCGTATCTCCGCCCGAACCGCATGCGCTCGTCCGAGTCCCCCATGACAGAACCCGCCGCGCCCCGTTGGTCGGTCTTCCGCAACGGCGATTTCCGGCTGTATGGCGCCGCGCGGTTCCTCACCGGCCTCGCCTACCAGATGCAGGCGGTGGCGGTGGGATGGTTCGTCTACGACCTGACCCGCTCGGCCCTCGCCCTCGGCCTCGTGGGGCTCGCGAGCTTTCTCCCGGCGATGCTCTCCGCCCTGATCACCGGGCATGTGGCCGACACCTACGACCGGCGCCTGGTGACGGCGATCGCCTATGCAACCCTGACCGTGGCCGATCTCGGCCTTCTCGGCCTCGCCTTGTCCGGCACCGCCTCGATCTGGCCCATCTACGCCCTCGTCGTCGTCATCGGCACATCGCGGGCCTTCGCAAACCCCGCGCTGCAGGCCCTGCTCCCGACCCTGGTCCCGCGCCCCCTGTTCGGATCGGCCATCGCCTGGAACGCCTCGCTCTGGCAGAGCGCGTCGATCCTCGGCCCGGCCGCCGGCGGCTTCCTCTACATGCTGGGGCCCGCCGCCGTGTTCGGGGCGGCGGCGGCGAGCTTCGCCCTGGCGAGCGCCCTCGTGGTCGCGATCCGCTTTCGCCCCGCTGCCGTGACGGAGCGGCCGCCCGTCACCTGGGCCACCCTCTCGGCCGGCCTGTCCTACATCCGCTCGCAGCCGGTGGTGCTCGGTGCGATCAGCCTCGATCTCGTGGCCGTGCTGCTGGGAGGCGCCACCGCCCTGCTGCCGATCTTCGCCGCCGAGATCCTCCATGTCGGCCCCCTCGGGCTCGGCGCCCTGCGCAGCATGCCCGCGGCGGGAGCCGTGGTCACCGCCATCCTTCTCGCCTATCGCCCCCTCGAACGCCATGCCGGCCGACGGATGCTCCAGGCGGTGGCGGTCTTCGGCCTCGCCATCACGGCGTTCGGCCTGTCCACGTCGCTGCCGCTCTCCATGGCCTGCCTGTTCGTCACGGGGGCGGCCGACATGATCAGCGTCTATGTGCGCCAGACCTTCGTCCAGGGCGAGACGCCCAATGCCATGCGCGGACGGGTCTCGGCGGTGAACACGGTGTTCATCGGCGCCTCCAACGAACTCGGTGAGTTCGAATCCGGCACGCTCGCCGCCCTCGTCGGCGCGGTACCCGCCGTGGTGGCGGGCGGGCTCGCGACGATCCTCGTGGCCGCGCTGTGGGGACGCCTGTTCCCGGCGCTCAAGGCGCGGGACCGGCTGCTGCCGGCGGAGTGATCGGAACTCCGCAGCCCGGCGGTCCGTATCCCCACCCCATCCTGCGGGGAGATTATTCCTTTCCGGTCATGGACGCGACGCGACAGGGATAGGACCGTTCGACGGAAGTCCTTGGTTTGGCGGGAATACCGGTCGAGATCGTTGCCCGCCTTTCCCCTCACTTCCCCGCCAGCAGCGGCGACCAGGTCGGGTCGGAGGCGTAGGACGGGGTCGGCACCGGCTGCTCCACCTTGCCGGTGATGTCGACCATGTAGAGCTTGCCGCCGCCCTGGCCGCCGGGATCGCGGAAGAACAGCACGTACTGACCGTTCGGCGCGAAGGTCGGCCCTTCATTGTGGAAGCCCTCCGTGAGCACGCGCTCGCCCGAACCGTCCGGCTTCATCACGCAGATGGCGAAACCGCCCTTGCGCTGGCGGGTGAAGGCGATGAGATCACCCTTGGGCGACCAGGCCGGCTGCGAGGCCGAGCCTTCGCCGAAGGAAATACGGGTCGGGTTCGAGCCGTCGGCGCCCATCACGTAGACCTGCTGCGAGCCGCCGCGATCGGATTCGAACACGATCTTGCTGCCGTCCGGGGAGTAGGTGGGCGAGGTGTCGATGGCGTTGCCGTTGGTAATCGGCGTCTGCGCCTTCGAGCCGAGATCCATCTTGACGATGTCGGCGTTGCCGCCCTGCTGCACGCTCATGACGAGGTGATGCCCGTCGGGCGAGAAACGCGGGCTGGTGCTCATGGAATCCATCCGGCCGATGGCCTGACGCGCGCCGGTCTCGAGGTTGATCACCTGGACGCGCGGCTGCTGCCCGCTGGCCTGGGTCATGAACGCGATGTCCTGCGTCGAGGGCGAGTAGCGCGGAGCCACCACGGCGGATTCGCCGTTGGTCAGCGCACGGACATTGGCGCCGTCCTGGTCCATCACCATCAGGCGCTTGCGGCGATTCTCCTTCGAGCCGGATTCGTCGACGAAGGCGATCCGGCTGTCGAACCAGCCGCCGAGCCCGGTGATCTTGGTATAGACCACGTCCGAGATCAGGTGCCCGGTGCGGCGGGCATTGGCGACGTCCGCGCCATATTGCTGACCGGTGAGCTGCTGGCCGGAGGTGACGTCCCAGAGCCGGAACTCGACCTTGAGCTTGCCGGCCGGATCACGCCCGACCCGGCCGGTGATCAGGGCCTGGGCGCCGGCGGCACGCCACTTGTCGAAGCCCGGCACCGCATCGAAGCCGGGATTCTCAGGGAACTTCCCCTTCTCCAGGGGCACGAAATAGCCGGACCGGCGCAGGTTGTTGGTCACCACGCTCGAAACCAGCAGGCCGAGGCTCGGATCACCGGAGAAATCGGCGACCGCGATGGGCATCGGCTGGAACGAGCCGCCGCCGATGCGCAGGTTCAGCTGCGCCTGTGCGGGCGCCGCGAAGGCGAGCACGAGGGCGAGGACCGCGAGGAGCGACGCCAGGGGCGAGGCGAGCCGCTGGTGGAAAGTGTCGGTCATGAAGAGATTCCGAAAACCTTGAGCAGGGATTCTGGGAGCGTCGGTCCTTCCTATCCTCGACCTCATCCTGAGGTGCCGAAGCGTGGGCGAAGGCCGCGAAGGAGGCTTCCAGGGCCCTTGTGCTGTCTGGAAGCCTCCTTCGAGGCCCGCTGACGCGGGCACCTCAGGATGGGGGAGAGGGATTGGACGAATCCGAAGGAAGGATCACCGACCTGTATCACACCCGCGAGAACTCGAATTCCGCGTTGATCGCCTTCCAGTCGTCATAGTACGGCGCGAACTGGGGCGGGATCTTGTAGGGCGCGCAGCGCTTCACCGCACGAAGCGCCGCCTCGGCGAGGGAGCGGTCCACGGCGTTGGCGCCGCCGCGCATGATCCGCGGCTCGGTGCTCAGCGAACCATTGGCCGAGAGGCGGATATCGAGCATCGGCAGCACCACGCCCTGGGAGGCGCCTGGGGGCGCCGAGTAGCAGCGCTCGATCTGCTGGGTCAGCATTCCGATCAGGGAATCGCGCATGGAGGGCGAGAGGCGCTGCGAGGTGCCGCTGGCCGCCCCCAGCGAAGCCGTGCGCTGGACCTCGTGGCCGGTGGCGCCGGTGGATTGCGAGGGCGCCCGTGAGGCGAGCAGCTGCTTGATGTCGCCGGAACTGAACTTGTCGGCGAGCTCGGCCTGTTTCTTCGCCTTGGCCTCCGCATCGGCCTTGGCGCGGGCATCCGCCATGGCCTTCGCCTTGGCCTTCGCGGCGGCATCCGCCCTGGCCTTCGCCTCGGCCTGCGCCTTGGCATCCGCCGCAGCCTTGGCCTCCGCGACCGCCTGTTGACGCTCGGCCTCGGCTTTTGCCTTCGCTTCGGCCCTGGCTTCCGCCTCGGCCTCAGCCTTCTCCGCCTTGGCGAGGGCTTCGGCCTTGGCCTTCGCGTCCGCCAGAGCCTTGGCCTTTTCGGCCTTGGCGGCCTCCGCCTTGGCGATGGCCTCGGCCTCCTGGCGCTCGATGAGTTCGGCCAGCTTCTCGCGCTTCTCGGCCTCGACCTTGGCAGCCTTCACCGCCTCGGCCTTGGCTTCCGCCTTGGCAGCCTCCGCCTTGGCGGCGGCTTTAGCTTCTGCCTTGGCCTCAGCTTTGGCCTCAGCCGCAGCCTTGGCTTCCGCCGCTTTCGCGGCTTCAGCCTTGGCGGCCTCTTTGGCGAGCTTCGCCGCTTCGGCCTTGGCGGCGGCCTCCGCCGCCTCTTTCTCGGAATCGTGGTCGGGCATACGCAGGGGCATTTCCTCGGCGCTGGCGACCTTCATGTCGGCCGGGCGCTTCGGGGGCGCGGGCGCATCGACTTTGGCATTCTCGGGTTCGCGCTCCTCGGCCTTCTCCGCGACCTTGTCGGCGCGGGGCTTGGCGTCGGGCATCGGCTTGTCGGCGTTCCTCTCGCCCTTGGTCAGTTCCGAGAATTGCTGCTCGGTCATCACCTCCACCGGCACGCCCTCCTGCGCGTCGGGCAGGGCCGGGGCGGCGACCGACATCAGCGCCACCGTGAGAACGGCGACATGGACGCCGCTGGAGATCCAGACGCCCGGTTCGCGCAGTTTGGCGGGGAGCTTCACGGTGGCGGCGCCCGCTACTTCTGGTCCGGCTCGGTGACGAGGGCGACCTTCTTGAAGCCACCTCCGGTCACGATCGCCATCACCTGGGCCACGCGGCCGTAATCGACCCGCTTATCGCCGCGCACGAAGACCCGCTCCTCGAAGCCGGACTTGGAGGTCTCCACGAGTTTCGGGACGATGGTGTCGTCGGTGAGTTCGGCCTCGCCGAGGAAGATCTGGCCGGTCTGGCGGATCGACAGGGTCACCGGCGTCGAATCGGAGTTGAGCGGGCTCGCCTTGGATTGCGGCAGGTCGAGGGGCACGCCCACCGTCATCATCGGCGCGGCGACCATGAACACGATGAGCAGCACGAGCACGACGTCGATGAACGGCGTCATGTTGATCTCGTTGATGGCGCCGCCCCGCCGCGCGCGACGCCGCCTGCTGCCCCCCTGCGCCGCTCCGTGGGCCATGCCCATGATCGTGCCTCGATGCTTCTAAGGATGCGGGATCAGGCGGCGAGCGACAGGCGCTCGTCGATCTGACGCGAAAGGATGGCGGAGAACTCGTCGGCAAAGCCCTCCAGCCGCGACTGGGCCTTCGAGACGTTCGACTGCAGCTTGTTGTAGGCGAGCACCGCGGGAATGGCTGCGAACAGGCCGATGGCTGTGGCGAACAGAGCCTCGGCGATGCCGGGGGCCACCACTGCCAGCGACGTGTTCTTCGAGGCGGCGATGGCGGTGAAGGAGGTCATGATGCCCCAGACCGTGCCGAACAGGCCGACATAGGGACCGGCCGAGCCGATGGAGGCGAGAAACAGCAGGCGCGATTCGAGGCGTTCCACCTCACGCTGGATCGTTACGTCGAGCACCTTGTCGATGCGCTGGGACAGGCTCTGGATCTGGCGGCCCGAGCCCTCGAACGAGCGCTTCCACTCACGCATGGCGGCCACGAACAGGGCGCCGAGATTGGTGGCGGGTCGGTCGTTGAAGGAGCGGTAGAGTTCTTCCAGCGAGCGGCCGGACCAGAACGCCTCCTCGAACGCGTCCATTTCGGTCTTCGTGCGGCGGAACAGCAGCGTCTTGTCGACGATGATCGCCCAGCACCAGACGGAGCAGCCGAGCAGCCCCACCATCACCAGCTTGACCACGAAATGGGCGTGCCAGAACAGGTTGAACAGGCTCATGTCCGGCGGCGGCAGCGCCTGCATGGCATCGGCTGGGTTCATGGCAACACGATCCTCGAAAAACCCAGTGCAGGGCTGCCGCAGAACCGGCGGCCCGGCCTTCGCGTTCGAACCGGAACCTTGAGTGATTTCAACGTTCAATGGTCCGCGAATCTGTCGAAAGTAAGGGCTGGTTTGTGCAGCGCACCGCGGTTGTGTCCGCGCCAGTTAAGCATCCGGCAGGGTTAACATTCCCTTGCGGTCGGTCCGGACCGGTCCACCGAAGGGGGACCCGCCGACGGACCCCAATCCTTCAGGACGGCACAAGACAGAGATGACGAAATATTGTTCTTACAAATTCAGTACAGATCTGATTTTTAATAAATCGTTATACCTTATAGATTTATATTGATCGACACCAACAGCAGCATTTCGCTCTGTATTTGCCGTGGATTGGAAAAGATTTCCATGCTCGCGCTCGCTCGATTTAAAAAAGAGACAAAGCCGACGATAGATACACGCATGAGCGTGGACTTCGAGGCCGTCCTCGATGCTCTACCCGTCAATGTGCTGGTCTTGGACCCGACGAGCGCAAATATTACTTACGCGAACCGTCGGAGTATCGAGACCCTTCACACCTTACGCGAGCACATTCCAAGCAGCGTCGACCCCGACCGCATGGTCGGCAGCTCCATGGACGTGTTTCACAAGAACCCAAGCCACCAGCGCGGGATCGTGTCCGATCCCGCGCGTCTTCCCTGGCGGACGAAAATTCGCCTCGGTCCCAAGACCCTCGATCTGCACGTTTCGGCCGTCTACTCGGGCAATGGGGACTACCTCGCCGCCGTTCTGTCCTGGGCGGACATGACACCTCTGACAGATGCCATCGCGTCCTTCGACCAGGCGGCGCAGACCTCGCTGGGAAGGGCCGCGGAGGCCACGACGACGGTCCGCGGAGCCGCCGGCCATGTCCTGAACAAGACCGGCGAGACCTCGCAAGCCGCCGAAATCGCCTCGACCGGTGCGAGTGGCACATCCTCGAATGTCGGGGCCGTCGCTGCCGCCGTGGAGGAGCTCAACGCTTCCAATGCCGAGATCAATCAGCAGATGAACCGGTCCCGCTCGGTCACGTCGGCGGCCGTGGAGGAAGTCCGGCAGGCCGTGGCCAGTGTCCAGGCGCTGCGGGAGAACTCGCAGCGTATCGAACGGGTGGTCGGAATGATCGGCAAGATCGCCAGCCAGACCAATCTGCTTGCCCTCAACGCGACGATCGAGGCCGCCCGGGCAGGGGTCGCCGGGCGCGGCTTCGCCGTGGTGGCGACGGAGGTCAAGGAACTGGCCGACCAGACCTCGCGTGCGACGAGCGAGGTCTCGCAGCAGATCACGCAGATCCAGGCGACGACCACCGCGACCGTGACGATGATCGAGCGGATCGCCGTGACCATCGCCCGCATCGACGAGAGCGCCGTCACGGTGGCGGCGGCAATCGAGGAGCAGACGGCGACCGCGACCGAGATCAGCCGCAGCATCAACACGGCGTCGCTGCAGACGAGGCGTGTGAACGAGAGCGTCGTGGCGGTGGCGGCCAGTGCCGACAGCTCCGCTGCCTCGGCGCAGAGCGTGCTCGGCGCTACCACTGAACTCGATCAGCAGATCAATCACCTCACGCAGGCGGTCACGGTCTTCCTGGGCGAGGTCCGCAAGATCTGAAGGTCGGGGATCCGCTCGGCCGGCCTGCTATGCCTCATCGACCTGCATCGTCGTCAGAGCTTGGCGCAGGCTGTCCGGCAGGCGGATCGCCCGTCCGTCACGGACGCAAGCGATGACGACTTCGGCGCGGACCAGCCTGTCGTCCCCGCGCAGCACCTCCTGCATCAGATGCATCGAAGCGCCCTTCATCTGCGCCGTCCAGGTCCGGATCTCGAGCAGATCGTCCATCCGCGCGGGCCTGGCATAGTCGATGACCATCCGGCGCACGACGAAATGCAGTCCGTCGGCCTCCTGGTGCAGTTCCGACTGGTTCCCGGCCAGGGTCCGGAACAGCTCCGTCCGCCCCCGCTCCATGAAGCGCAGGTAGCTGGCGTGATAGACGAAGCCGGAAAAATCGGTGTCCTCGTAATAGACGCGGATATCGATGCGATGAGACGTCATGTGATGGCTTCCGAAGACAGGTCGACCACGACGATCTCGGGGGGAACGCCGAGGCGCACCGGCAGGCCGCTCATGCCTAAACCGCCGGACACGACGAGATCGGTCTGCTCGCGCACATGGCCATAGGCGTAGCGCCGCCCATAGCGGGAGGGGACGACGGGAGCATAGCCGAGGAGCCGGACCTGTCCGCCGTGGGTATGGCCGGAGAGGGTGAGCGCCACATGGGCCGGAACCTTCGGGAAGATGTCCGGCTCGTGGGCGAGGAGGATGGAGGGCGCGCCGTCGGGGATCGCCGCAAGGGTGGCCGGCAGGTCGTCGCTTCCCTTCCGGGGGAGACCGTAACGCCACCATGTGCGCTCGAAGCTCAGTTGATCACCGAGCCCGGCGAGCCAGACTTCGTGTCCCCTCACCCGCAGAGGCAGAGCCTCGTTCTCGAGAACGCGGATGCCGGCGCGGGTCAGGGCCTCCCTGGCGAAAGTCGGGCCGTGCCCGCGCTCGCAGGCGGCGCGATCGACCCACCAATCATGGTTGCCGAGGATGGCATAGGTACCGAGCGGCGCCTTCAAGCCGCCGAGGACGGGCGCCCAATCGGCGGAATCCACGAGGCCCGTGATCCGCTTCATGCCGCTCACATAATCGCCGAGCAGCACGATCACATCGCCGCCGAGGCCGTTGGCCGCCTCGACGATCCGTCGGATGTGCTCGGGCGTCATGAAGGGATCGCAGGCATGGACGTCGGAGACGGCCACGATCCGCAGGGTCAGGCCCGACGGCCAGGGTGCCATCGGCCTGATCCGGTACCGCGTGATGGCGAGACGCATCGGCTCGATGCCGATCCCGTAGGCGGCCGTGCCACTGCCCGCGAGCGCCACGGCGCCGAGCCCGAGCACGACGGTGCGGCGGGTGATCCAGACCGGAGAGGGTGCGGGTTCGGAGCTCATGGGACGGACGTCGCCTTTTGCACCACCCATCCCGTTTCGGCCGGGGCTCTTGCATAGGATCTGGCTTTCGGACCGACGCTAGCACCCCCCTCTCTCCGCATGCGGGGCGAAGGGCTGCGCACCCATTGCCTTGCTTCGAAAGCCTTCCTCGCAAAGCGCAGGACAAAATGGCCTCTCCCATCAGCCATCGGGATCGGCCGCCCCGAACAATCCGAATTGCGAACCGGATTCCCGCCGGGGCTCGACGAAGCCCATGTGCTTGTAGGCGTGCGGGGTCAGCATGCGTCCGCGCGGGGTGCGCTGGACGAAGCCCTTCTGGATCAGGAACGGCTCGATGATGTCCTCAATGGCGTCGCGCGGCTCGGACAGCGCCGCCGCGATCGTCTCGATTCCCACCGGGCCGCCGCCGAAGGAGGTGGCGATCATCGTCAGGTACTTGCGGTCCATGACGTCGAGGCCGGCCGGGTCCACGTCGAGGAGCTGGAGCGCCCGGTCCGCGATGGCCCGCGTGACGGCGGGAGCGTCGGCCACGATGGCGAAGTCGCGCACCCGGCGCAGGAGACGGCCGGCGATGCGTGGCGTACCGCGCGCGCGCTTTGCGATCTCGTTGGCGCCCTCCGCCGACATGCCGATACCGAGCACCCGCGCACCGCGGGTGACGATGAGTTCGAGCTCGTCGACATCGTAGAATTCGAGGCGGATCGGGATGCCGAACCGGTCTCGCAGGGGCGTGGTGAGCAGCCCGGCGCGTGTGGTGGCGCCCACCAGCGTGAATTTCGGCAGCTCGATTTTCACCGAGCGGGCGGCCGGCCCCTCGCCGATGATGAGGTCGAGCTGGTAATCCTCCATCGCCGGATAAAGGATCTCCTCCACCGCCGGGTTGAGGCGGTGGATCTCATCGATAAAGAGCACGTCGCGCTCTTCGAGGTTGGTGAGCTGGGCCGCGAGGTCCCCGGCCTTGGCGATGACCGGGCCGGAGGTGGAGCGGAAGTTCACCCCGAGCTCACGCGCCACGATCTGCGCCAGGGTAGTCTTGCCGAGACCCGGCGGCCCGACGAACAGGACGTGGTCGAGGGCGGAACCGGTCTTCTTTGCGGATTCGATGAAGATCTGCATGTTCGCACGCGCCGCACGCTGGCCGATGAACTCGGCAAGGCTCAGCGGACGGATCGATTGCTCGATGTCGTCCGGGCGGCGCTCGGGCGTGAGGAGCGACTCCGGAAGCGGGTGCAGGGTCGGGGATTTCGGCGATTTGGGAAGCTTGCTCACACGGGCTCTCGGTCGGGGCCCGGCACGGGGCCTGCTCCGGTGGACGGGCGTTCGGCCCGATGTCGCACAACGCCGCCGCGCGCGCTACACTGCCCCATCGGCGGCAGGCGGCCGCGGCAGGGGGTTCGCGATGAGTGACGCCTCACAGCAATTCGAGAGGATGGCCCTCGACGATTTCGAGGAGTTGCTGGCCGACAAGCCGCGCAACGAGCGCTGGGAACTGATCGGCGGCCGCGTCGTGCGGATGATGGTCGGCGCCCGCTGGGAGCACGGACGCATCGTCCAGAACATCGCGACCGGTCTTGAAAATGTCTTTCGCGCCAAAGGGTCTTCCTGCCAGACCTTCACCGAGACGTTCTATATGAAATGCAAATCGCTCGACGCAGCGATGTTGCCGGATGTCCTCGTCGTCTGCGGCGACCTCGAACCGGGAACGACCTCGGTGGACAACCCGACTATCCTGTTCGAAGTGCTGTCTCCAGGGACGGAAGCACGCGACCATTTCGAGAAGTGGCACGTCTATCAGCAACTCGGCTCCCTGCAGCATTACGTGCTGGTGGCACGCGACAAACCACATATCGAAGTCTTCGACCGGGTCGACGGCATTTGGAGCGGGCTGCGTGTCATCAAGGCGATCGATGCAAGTCTCGATCTTGGGGCAATCCAGGCTGTGTTGCCCCTGCGCGACATCTACTATCGTGTGATCGCGCGCTAAGCGCCGGCCGGGCCGGCGCTCAGCTTCGGATCAATCCTTCTCGGGAGCGATCGCTTCCAGGCCGCCGATATGCTTCTGGGCGTAGAGCGCCAGGCCGATCTGGGCGATCAGGGTCTGCTGCGTCTCGAGGAAGTCGATATGGCCTTCCTCGTCGGCGGCCAGCTCCTCGAACAGGATCTTCGACACCCGGTCGTTGATCGAATCGCAATACTGCGCGGCTTCGAGATAAAGCGCGCGGGCCTCGGTCTCGGCGGCGAGATCGGAGGCGATGATCTCCTCGATGTTCTGGCCGATCCGCAGCGGATCGAGCTCCTGCAGGTTCGGAAACCCGTCGAGGAACAGGATCCGATCGATGAACCGATCGGCGTGGTTCATCTCCTCGATGGATTCCTTGCGCCAGAACTTGGCGAGATCGATATAGCCCCAGTCGTTCAGCATGCGGAAATGGAGCCAGTACTGGCTCACGGCCGTCAGTTCACTGCGCAGACCTCTGTTGAGGTACTCGACGACCTTCGCATCACCCTTCATAAAACTCACTCCCGTCCGGCTAGTTCAAGCTCGAAGGGGAGCGTGGGACCTCGCACAGGCCCTCAGGCGGCGATCCCCTCCCCCGCAGTTTGGAATTGAACCAAACTACAGCCGCTTGCGCAACCCGTTCCGCACGCATGGCCGGACTCCGCCACCGCGTCTTGCAGGGCCCCCTGCAGGGCCGCCTGCATGATCGAGCGGATGGTCCGGGCGCAGCGGCCGCATTTCGGGCTGCAGCCGAGGCAGGCATGAACCTGCGCCGGGGTTCGCGGGCAATCGGGCCCGTCCTTCAGGCACGCGCGGACGGCACCGTCGGACAACACGTTACAGGAACAGACGATCATGGGAGCTCGCTGAACGAAACAGGAAGCGTCGATCGCGGACGAGACAATTGCGTCATCGGCAAATTCCCCTCCCCGATCATTTGCTTGCGTGCCTTTTTAGAACTTTTAAAATCTACTGCTTTCTCAATAACTTAACTGCCGCGGGACGAATGCGCAAGGCACGCGGACGCGCCTGCGGCCACGGGGCTCGATCGGGGAGAGCCTGCTCAGAAGACGTGGAACGCGATGCCGGCGAGGAAGCTCTTCTCTTCCGTCCCCTTCAGGGTCGCCGTTTCGAGATTGCCGAACTTGTTCAGCCAGTACTGGAAACCGATGAACACATCGACGCGGTCGGGCTGGTCGTAGACGAGCTTGCCGAGGTCGAGCACGAGATTGGTGCGGGAGACGAATTCGAGCCCCGTCTGCCGGTTGAAGGCGAAAATCGCAGGGTTGCGGACACCACGCCCCTTGGGCAGGACGATGTTGTTGATGCCGGTGACGCTGAGGGGCAAGCCGGTGAAGGCCAGGGGGAAGCTGTAGGCGATCTCGATCTCGGGGACGGTGTCGTAGCTGATGTCCCGGTTCGGATAGGGGTTGAAGCCGTTGCGGTTCCACTCCTTGTAGGCGTGGACCGAGGCGCTGAGAAAGCCGGCCGGCACGTCGAAGGCGAGGTTCAGGCCGCCGACGACGTTGCGCTTACGCGGGCCGAAGGCGGTGTCCTTCGTATTGGCGTCGAACCCATAGGACAGGGAGACGTCCTTGACGAGGCCGGGCACCACGAACGCCTTGGTCCCGGTGAGGGCGTTTAGGCTGAGGGTGCCGCGATAGAGGCCATAGACCTCCGTCGCGCCGTCATCGCGAAGCAAAAACCCGCCCGGCGCGTTGGTGGTGCCGGCGCGTTCCTGCGAGCCGGATTTCAGGATGTCAAGGGAGAGGAGATTGGTGCCGTAGGCCCAGGCATTGGCATGCGAGAAGGTGAAGATCTGCTTGGGGATGCCGCGTGACCGGAACGAGCCGTCCGCGTTCCGCACCCGCACGCCCGGCTCGGCGGCGGGGAACTGGTAGTGGTAGCTCACCTGGGTGTCGGTAAACAGGAAGAACGGCGAGGGCGTATCCGGAACGGGCGGCGGCGCGCCCGCCGGATCGGCCGCCAGGGCCGGTGCCAGCGCCGCGCACGAGACCAAAGCGGCCGCCAGGGATATCCAGAAGCCCGTCATATTCAATCCCGGAGCGCGGTCCGCCCAGTCGGGGCTCCGGTCGATAGCGGATTTGACAGGTCACCGGAAGGACGAAAGCCGATCCGCCCAGTCAAAGCAGCGGGTCGCCGTAACGTAGACCATTAAAACCGGCGCCGGGCCGGATGAGGATTCACCCGTGGCAGCGCCCGGACTCAGCGGGCGAGTTCGCGGAGCCCGAGGCGGATCAGGGTCTTGGCCTCCGCCCCCTCGCCGGCGCCCTTCATCGCCGCGGCGATGGCGGCTGAAGCCTGGACCGGGGCATAGCCGAGATTGACCAGGGCGGAGATCGCATCGGCGGCGGGTTGCGGCGCGGTGCGATCCTCCACGGCGCCGGACAAGGCCAGCACGGCGGGGTCGATGGGTGCGAAGGCCGGCGCCTTGTCCTTCAGCTCGGCGGTGAGGCGAGCGGCCAGACGCGGACCGACCCCCGGCGCACGGGCGATCGAGGTCTTGTCCCCCATGGCGATGGCGGTAGCGAGGGCCTCCGGCTCTAGGACGGATAGGAGGCCGAGGGCGACTTTGGAGCCGACCCCCTGCACGGTCTGGAGCAGGCGGAACCACTCGCGCTCCGCATCCGACCGGAAGCCGTAGAGCCGGATCATGTCCTCGCGGACATGGGTCTCGATGGCCAGCGACGCCGCCTCGCCGGCGCCGGGCATCCGCTGCAGGGTGCGGGCGGAGCAATGCACCACGTAGCCGACCCCCTGCACGTCGAGGATCACGAAATCCTCACCGTAGGAATCCACC
The DNA here is from genome assembly GCF_020662345.1 of Methylobacterium sp. W2. Lineage (GTDB taxonomy): Bacteria > Pseudomonadota > Alphaproteobacteria > Rhizobiales > Beijerinckiaceae > Methylobacterium. The sequence goes on from NZ_VMOA01000012.1 coordinate 90,314, forward strand.
ACGCCCTTCAACTTGCCGATCATGCGTCATCCCGTCATCACGGACGGGTCTTTACCAGGGACAGGCCCGCCTGTCCGACCCGCCTCCGAGAGAAAGTGACCGCCCGATGCGCACACCCCTCGCCGCCCTCCTCGTCGTGATGGCCGCCGCTACCGCAAATGCCCAGAGCCCGGCCCAGGATGCCGGCCCCACCACCGACCCGACCCAGGTCCGGGCCGGGAGCTACGTGCTCGACGCGGCCCACGGCAAGATCACCTGGTCGGTCAGCCACCTCGGCTACTCCACCTATTACGGCCAGATCACCGACGTGGCGGGACAGGCCGACCTCGACCCCAAGGATCCGGGCAAGAGCCGGCTCACGGTGACCATCGGCATGGGGAGCATCAACGCCCTCAACGAGGCGCTCAACCGCCATCTCCAGGGGCCGGACTTCTTCGACACCCAGAAGTTTCCCACCGCCACCTTCACCGCCACCCTGGTGGAGCCCACGAGCCCGACCACGGCCCGCGTCGCCGGCAGCCTCACCCTGAAGGGCGTGACGAAGCCAGTGGCTTTCGACGCCACTTTCAACCGGGCCGGCCTCAACCCCATCGACAAGCGCTACACCGTGGGCTTCGACGGCTGGGCCGTGATCAAGCGCTCGGATTTCGGCGTCAGCGCCTTCCTCCCCGCGATCGGCGACGACGTGTCCCTGCGGCTGGAGGGCGAATTCAAGGCGCAGTGAGCGGCCGCCTCCCCCCGCGCGGGGAGGCGTTTCAGGCGGTGCCCCCCAGCTCGTCCCGCAAGGGCGAGAGGAGAATGCTCACTCCTTCGCCAGGGCCGCCGCGATCCGCGCGGCGGCAAGCCCGCTCACCCCGGCGACGGGGGCGTGGAGCTTCTTCAGGGCATGCGCCCCGCGATGATTGGCATGGGTGACGGCGATGGCCAGGGCATCCGCCGCGTCCGCCGTCTTGAACTCGGCCTTGGGCATCAGGAACTTCACCATCGCCTGGATCTGCACCTTCTCGGCATGGCCCGAGCCGCAGACGGTCTTCTTCACCAGGTTGGCGGCGTATTCGGAGACGGGAAGCCCCGCCAGCGCGGGTACCAGCAGGGCGATGGCGCGGGCGTGCCCGAGCTTCAGGGTCGCCTGCGCATCCTTGTTGACAAAGGTCTCCTCCACGGCGACCTCGTCGGGCGAGAACCCCGACACCACGCGGGCGATGCCCTCGTGCAATTCCCGCAGGCGCAGGGCGAGCGGCAAGTCCCCATCCGACGTCACCACGCCGCAATCGACATAGGTCAGTTTGGTCCCGATGACGGAGATCAGACCCCAGCCGGTGCGGCGCAGGCCGGGATCGATGCCGAGGATGCGGATGGGACCGGTCATGCGGGCAGGACCAAAGGTAACAAAATCATGGATCGGACCGCTCCGGGCGCGAGCACCGCGCCAATCTGAGCAGTAAGGACATATCGTGAACGATGTCTTGTGCCAAGGCCTGAACCAGGCACAGGCAAGACTTTGGCAATGCACAATCCTGACGCCGAAGCCTCCGGACCGATACCTGGGGTAGACCCCGCGCCAGACTGTTGGCCTGCCCTGCGGCCGTTGTCCTTCTAAACTCTAGCCGATCGGAGCGAAACTCGCAATATTACTGCAAAAAACCGAATCACGCGTCCAAAATCCAGATTTATAATTTGATACTTATTACAAATATCCAATAAGACGCAGATATTATCAGAAAAGATTCGACAAACAGTTTGTAAATGCGATTTTGGTAAGGCTTTATAGATATTTTTATATGATTTTATAAGAATGACATGAAATTTGACTGAATTACTGGTGCCCCTGAACAGATCAGAATGCTCTCTAAGCCGACCTGCCGCCGGACTCATCGCTGGTCTAGCGGTGATCACGGTCGTCCTGGTCCCACTCGGCCTCTTGGCAATACCCGCCTCCCGAACGGTGGTGGTCCTTGGCCCGCCCGGGCACGACATGGCCGCCCTCGTCGCCCGAGCCGGCGGGTCGATCCTGCGCATGGGCGGATGGACCAACAGCATCGTAGTCACCGCCGGCCCACCGGATCTGGTCGCCCGCCTCTACGCCTCCGGCGCGTGGCTCGTCATCGACGCCGGCGACGCGCGCGGCTGCGATTCCGCATCCCGATCCCCTGCTTCACGAGCCCGAGCTCCCCTAGCCAAGCGCATCTGAAAGACCCGAACCTCAATGACGAACCTCGAGACTCTCCGGCGGAGCTTCAGCCGATTCCTGATCGTCCTCCTCTGGCTGCACCTGCCGATCATCGGGCTCGGCGCCTGGTTCAGCGGGAACGCTCCGACGGATGCCATCCTGGCGGCAACCATCCTGGCGGGGCTCAGCACGCTGACACGTTGGCGATCTCCCACCGGTATGGTGACCCGCCTCGTCAGCAGCCTGTCGTTGATCGGCATGGCGGCCGTGCTGCTCTCGATCTTCTCCGGGCATTCCTGGCAGATCGACCTGCACATGTACTTTTTCGCCTGCATGGCACTGGTCGTGGCGTGGTGCGACTGGCGCGTCCTGATTGCCTGTGCGGCGGCCACGGCCGGGCACCACCTCGCCCTCGATCTCGCGATGCCGGCTCTGATCTTTCCCCAGGGCGTCGCGGGAGGGGAACTGAGGCGCGTGGCGCTCCATGCGGTCATCCTGATCCTCGAGACCGGCGTGCTCGCCTGGGTGGCAAAAACCATCGTGGCGACCTTCACCGCCCAGGCGGCCTCTGAGCGGGAGATCCGGACGCAGATGGCGCGCATGCAGGCCCTCGAGGCGGAAACGGCCCTGGCGCGTGCCGGTGCAGAAACAGAGCGCAGAGCCGCGATGCAGCAGACAGCCCACTACTTCGAATCCACGGTGAGCGGCATCCTCGGCCGGGTCACACTGGCCGCCGCGGCAATGCAGGACACAGCGCGCACGATGGCGGGGACGGCGGACAGTACGGCGGGACAGGCGAGCGCCGTCGCGCGGGCCGTCGCGACCGCGGCCGAGGGCGCTGTCGCCAACGTCACGTTGGTGGCTGCCTCTGCAGAGGAGCTCGGCGCCTCGGTTCAGGAGATCGGTCGGCAGGTGGAGGAATCGGCGCGCATGGCGCAAGGCGCGGTTGGCCAGGCCGATGCGACGGGCCGTCTGGTCCAGGCCCTGAGCACGGGCGCCGCCCGAATCGGCGACGTCGTTGGGATGATCACGGGCATCGCCGGACAGACCAACCTCCTGGCGCTCAACGCCACGATCGAGGCGGCGCGGGCCGGCGACGCCGGTCGCGGCTTCGCCGTGGTCGCCTCGGAGGTCAAGGAGCTCGCCAACCAGACTGCCAGGGCCACCGAAGAGATCGTTCAACAGATCAGCGCGATCCAGGGGACGACCGGCGAGGCGGTGGCTGCCATCGAGAGCATCGTTGCGCGTATCCGCACCATGAGCAGTGCGGCGGACACTATCGCGGGTGCGGTGGATCAACAGGGCGCGGCAACGCGCGAGATCATCCGCAACGTGGCCAAGGCCGCCGCAAGCACCAGTGCGATCACCGGGACTATCGGAAGCGTCGCCGGGTCGGCCGGGGAGACCGGAACGGCCGCGGCCAAGGTCCTCGCTTCGGCCTCGGCCCTCGCGCACGAAGCCGGTCAGCTCGGTGCTGAAGTCGATCGCTTCCTGGATACCGTCAAGGCTGCGTGATCCCGATTCCGCTCCAGCAAAGCGGATGACCGGATCGGTCGAGCCCGTCCGGCACCTCAGCGAGGCCCAAATCCGCCCTCCCGAAGGGATCAATCGGATTTGGCATGACCCCTCTCGGTTCCGGGGCGCTCACCCCTCCAGCTTCGCCACCAGCGCGTCGGAGAGGGCGAAATTGACGTAGACGTTCTGGACGTCGTCCTGGTCCTCGATGACCTCCACCAGGCGGATCAACTTCTCGCCGGTTTCGTCGTCGACCTCGATGGTGTTCTGGGCCTTCCAGACCAGGGCCGTGCGGCGCGGCTCGCCGAAGCGGGCCTCCAGGGCCTTGGAGACCTCGCCGTAGGAATCCTGGGCGCAGGTGATCTCGTGACCATCATCGGAGGAGCGCACGTCATCGGCGCCCGCCTCGATGGCGGCCTCCAGCATCGTGTCGGCATCGGCCACCTTGGCGTCGAACTCCACCACGCCGACATGGTCGAACATGAAGGAGACGGCGCCCGTCTCGGCGAGGCTGCCGCCGGACTTGGTGAAGGCGGAGCGCACGTCGGAGGCGGTGCGGTTGCGGTTGTCGGTCTGGGCCTCGACGATGAGGGCAGCGCCGCCGGGGCCGTAGCCCTCGTAGCGGATCTCGTCGTAGCTCTCGGCATCGGCGCCCGAGGCCTTCTTGATGGCGCGCTCGATATTGTCCTTGGGCACATTCTCGGCCCGGGCCGCAATGATGGCGGCGCGCAGGCGCGCGTTCATCGCCGGGTCGGGCATGCCGAGCTTGGCCGCCACCGTGATCTCGCGGGCGAGCTTGCCGAAGATCTTGGATCGGACCGCATCGACGCGGCCCTTGCGGTGCATGATGTTCTTGAACTGGGAATGGCCGGCCATGGCGTGACCTTGGGTCGTATCGGAGGTGGAACGGAGGGGCACGCATGCGTCGCCGCAGCGGCATTTGGCCGGGTTATAGGCCGGGTCCGCCCATGGAGGCAACGCGAGCGAGCCCGCCGCGTTGGCGGAACAGGGCTTTTCCGGCCCCGGCGGATACGAACATGGCGACATCCTCCCGAGACGACGGGGCCGGGCGGCCCTGGTGGCGCCTCGCCCTCACCGCCGGCCTCGGTTTCCTGGCTGGCGCGACGCTGTTCCCCAGGCAGGCCAAGGGGATCAGCCCGCCCGCTCGTGCCAGGCCGCCAGCCCCGCGAGGGTGACGACACCCCCGGTCCATGGGGTTCCCGAGAGGTGGGTATGGGGCGTCCCCGGCTCACCGAGATCCGACACCGCCGAAAAGGCGCCGTCCAGACTATGGCTGCCGGTGTAGCGGCTGCGCGTGGCTACTACGGGCAGGCCCGCATCCAGCGCCGAGCGGATGCCGGCCGCCGAATCCTCAAAGGCGATGGCTTCTCCCGCGGCCACGCCGAGGCGCGTCAGGGCCAGGACGAACACGTCCGGATGCGGCTTCTTGCGCTCCGCCTCGTCGCCGCAGGCGACCACGTCGAAGGGGCTACCCTCGGGAAAATTGACGGCGAGGAGCGCATCCACGTTGGGACGGCTCGTGGTGCTCGCCACCGCAAGAAGCAGGCCCGCGCGCTTGGCTTCCCCCACCAGGCGCGCGATGCCCGGGCGCAGTTCGAGCGCCCCCTTCGTGACGAGGTCGCCGTAGATCCCGGTCTTGCGGTCGTGGATCTCGCCCATCTGGGCGCGGCGTTCCGCATCCGGATCGCCGTGCTCGGTGGCCACGTAATGGGCGAGCCGCTCCTTGCCACCCATGACTGTGAGGAGGTCGGCATAGAGTTCCGGCGACCAGTGCCAGTCGAGGCCCAGCTCGGAAAAGGCGCGGTTGAAGGCCTGCCGGTGCAGGTCCTCGGTCTCGGCCAGCGTCCCGTCGACGTCGAAGATCAGCGCCTTCAACATGCGACGGTGCCGCCGGCGCCCGCCCGGATCGCGGCGATGCGCTCGGCATATCCGGCCGGTCCGCCCTTGAACACGGCGCTGCCGGCGACGAACGCGTTGGCTCCGGCAGCGGCGGCGAGGCCGACATTCTCCGGGGTGATGCCGCCATCCACCTCGATGTCGATGTCGCGGCCGGCGGTCATGGCCTTGATCCGGGCGATGGTCTCCAGGGTCGAGGGGATGAAGCTCTGGCCGCCGAAGCCGGGATTCACCGTCATCACCAGGACGAGATCGACCATGTCGATCAGGGGCTCGATGGCGCTCGCAGGGGTGCCCGGATTCAGCGCGATCCCGGCGCGCTTGCCGAGGGTCCGGATGGTCTGGAGCGAGCGGTGGATATGCGGGCCGGCCTCGACATGGACCGAAATCGCATCCGCGCCCGCCTCGGCGAAGGCGGCGAGATACGGGTCGGCGGGGGCGATCATCAGGTGGACGTCGAAGACCTTGGCGCTGTGCGGCCGAAGCGCCTTCACCACGTCGGGCCCGAAGGTGATGTTAGGCACGAAATGCCCGTCCATCACGTCGAGATGGATCCAGTCCGCACCGGCCTCCGAGACCGCACGAACCTCCTCGCCGAGGGCGGCGAAATCCGCCGCGAGGATGGAGGGAGAGATGATGGGGCCGGCCGTTCGGGTCGTCATACGGGCTATCTCGTTCACTCTTTCGGTCCGGCAAGTGCCGTCGCGCGGACGTCGGGTCGTCTCAGGCGAGCCGGCGCTTGCGCTCCACGAGCTGCATGATGATCGGGGTCAGGATGAGCTGCATCGCGATGTCGAGCTTGCCGCCGGGAATCACGATGGAATTGGCACGGCTCATGAAGGAGCCCTGGATCATCGAGATCAGGTAGGAGAAGTCGATACCCTTCGGATCCTTGAACCGGATCACCACCATCGATTCGTCGGCGGTGGGAATCCAGCGGGCGATGAAGGGGTTGGAGGTGTCCACCGTGGGCACGCGCTGGAAGTTGATGTCGGTCCAGGTGAATTGCGGGCAGATCGTCTGCACGTAATCCGGCATGCGCCGCAGGATCACGTCGGTGACGGCCTCGGTGGAATAGCCGCGGAACGAGCGGTCCCGGTGCAGCTTCTGGATCCATTCGAGATTGATCACCGGCACGACGCCGATCTTGAGGTCGGCGTAGCGGGCCATATCGACGTTGTCGTCGACGACGCAGCCGTGAAGGCCTTCGTAGAACAGCAGGTCGGAGCCCGGCGGGAAATCCTCCCAGGGCGTGAAGGTGCCCGGCTCGGCGCCATAGGCTTGAGCGTCGGCGACGTCATGGACGTAGTGGCGCGTACGCCCGCCCCCGGACTCACCGTAGCTGCGAAACACCTCCTCCAGTTCCAAGAGGAGGTTGGCGCGGGGCGCGAAGTGGCTGAGGGTCGGCTCCTCGGCCATGGCCTTACGCATGGCGTTGCGATCGAGGGCGTGGAACGCGTCCCCCTCGATGTAGACCGCGCTCACGTCCTCGCGGCGGAAGATCTGTTCGAACGTGTTGCGCACGGAGGTCGTGCCGGCGCCCGACGATCCGGTGACCGAGATGATGGGATGACGCGCCGACATGAGCGATGCCCGACCGGTTCCAGCCCGTCCCCGGTCAGCTGCGCATCAGGCCGCGCTGCCCGAACAGGGGCGAGCGGCCGGCGGCGGCGTTGCGGCCACCGTAATACTTGGCGACACAGGCCACGTCCTCGCTCGAGCCGAACACCAGCGGCACGCGCTCGTGGATGCCGGTGGCGGAGATGTCGAGGATGCGGTTGGCGCCGTCGGTGGCGGCCGCACCGGCCTGCTCCATCAGCATCGCGATGGGCGCGGCCTCGTAGAGAAGGCGCAAGCGGCCCTGCGCGTAGCCCTTCCGGTTGTCGCCGGGATAGAGGAACACGCCGCCACGGAGGAGAACCCGCTGCGCATCCGCCACCAGGGAGCCGAGCCAGCGCATGTTGAAATTCTTGTCCAGCGGCCCGTCGGAACCGGCCAGACAATCCTCGATATAGGCCTTCACCGGGGTGTCCCAATGGCGGGCGTTGGAGGCGTTGATGGCGTATTCCTTGGCGGCGGCCACCACCTCGATCCGCGGGCTGGTGAGGCGGAACACGCGCTCGGCCCGGTCCAGGGTGAAGATCTGCGTGCCGAAGCCGAGCGTCAGCACCAGGGAGGTCGCCGGACCGTAGGTGACGAAGCCTGCGGCGAGCTGAGCGGTGCCGGGACTGGTGAACGAGCCGAGCGGGTTCTCCGCCGTTGCGCCCACGGGCCGGATACCGAAGATCGAGCCCACCGCCATGTTCACGCCGATGTTGGACGAGCCGTCCAGGGGATCAATGGCGACGGCAAGGGGGGCGCCGGCATTGAGGAGCATGATGCCCTCAGCCTCCTCGGAGGCGACCTCCGCCACCGGCGCGCCGCGCAGGGCCTCGGTGAAGCGGTGGTGCGCCAGCACGTCGAGGGCCTTCTGCACGTCGCCGTCGCTGTTCTGCTCGCCCTGCGCCGCGAGATCACCGCCGCCCAGTGCGCCGCGGCCGATCACCTCGCTCACGTCCACGGCCGCCTCGGCACAGGCCGCGATGACTGCGGCGACATCGGCGAGGCCCTGATCGGCGGCGACCGCCTGGGCGAGGTACGCATCGAGCCGCGACCCGATTTCCAGAGACCCCAACGACATCGGCTCACGTCCTCTTCCACAGACATGCCGGAGACCATCCGGCCGCTCATCATCCGTCCAGGTACCGGGCCTTCGAAAGCCCGGAGCACCGCCCTTTGCACGATAGCGCCGGGTTCAACCAGAGCGCCAGACGGGCATTCCCCGTGCAAAGAAGGAATTCTGAAAAAACTTGCGGGCGGTTCCAAAAAAACTAAAAACGCCGGATGCGCAACCTCTCGCTCAAGCAACTCCAGGCCGTCGCAGCGGTCGCCCGCCTCGGAACGATGACCCGTGCGGCCCAGGAACTCAACGTCACCTCGGCGGCGCTCTACGCGCGCATCCGCCAGTTGGAGGAGGAGGCGGGGCTGCTGCTGTTCGACCGGACCCCCACGGGCCTGAAGCCCACCGATGCCGGGCGGGAGATGCTGTGGGCGATCGACAGCATCAACACGGTGCTGGAGACCTGCGCCGACCGGCTCCAGACCCTCAAGGGTGGAAGCGGCGGCCGGGTCGCCATGGGGGTGGTGTCCACCGCCAAGTACTTCACGCCTCAGATCATCGCCGGCTTCGTCGACCGTTATCCCGCAGTGGAGATCAACCTCGTCGTCGGCAATCGCGGCGCCATGGTCGAGGCCCTGCGTAACTACGAAATCGACTTCGCCATCATGGGCCGTCCGCCGCGCGACTTCGCCATCGAGGCCGAAATGTTCGGCGCGCACCCGCTGGTGATCATCGCGGCGCCGAGCCATCGCATCAGCACGCGCACCAACCTCACCCGGGCGGATCTGGCCGAGGAATCCTTCCTGGTGCGCGAGGAGGGGTCCGGCACTCGTACGGTGTTCGAGGAGTTCATGTCGGGCATCATGATCCAGCGCGCAAAGCTCGGGATCGATTCGGGCTCGAACGAAACCATCAAGCAGGCGGTGATGGCCGGGCTCGGCATCGCCCTCATCTCCGGCCACACGGTGGCGGCCGAGGTGGAGAGCGGGCGTCTCATCCTGCTCGACGTGCAGGGATTACCGATCCGCCGCGACTGGTACGTGGTCCGCCGCGCCGACAAGGTGCTCGGGCCGGCGGCGGCGGCGTTCTGGGATTACACGGTGAAGGAAGGCGGGCGGAAGCTGCCGCGTCTGGCCCTGACACCGGCCGTCAGTTCGGTCACCGCGGAGTTCGAGGCGTGAGCGACACCGGGATCGTCGTCGTCGGTGCCGGTCAGGCGGGTTTGCAGGCTGCGGCTTCCCTGCGCGAGGCGGGCTATGCCGGACCGGTGACGATGATCGGCGACGAGCCGAGCCTTCCCTATCAGCGTCCGCCGCTCTCGAAGGCCTATCTCGCCGGCAAGGTGGATGCCGCTGGCCTATTCCTGCGCGCGCCGGGCTTCTACGCCGATCACCGCATCGCCTGCGAGACCTCGGTCAAGGCCGTCGCGATCGACCGGGCGGCCCGCCAAGTCCGCCTCAGCGACGGACGCGACCTCGGCTACGATCACCTCGTCCTCGCCACCGGATCGCGAAATCGACCTTTGCCGGTGCCCGGCGCGGAGCTCGGGGGCGTGTACCAGCTGCGCTCGATCATGGATGCCGACCGGATCCAGGCGGCCATCGCAGAAGCGCGCAGCATTGCCATCGTCGGTGCGGGGTTCATCGGGCTCGAATTCGCCAGCATCTGCGCCGAGCGCGGTCTGTCCGTCACCGTCATCGAGGCCGCGGACCGTCCGATGGCGAGGGCGGTGTCCGAGCCGATTGCCACCTTCTTCCGAGAGGTACACGAGAGCGCCGGCATCCGTTTCCTGTTCGGCAGCGGCGTGCAGGCCATCGAGGGTCGGGCCGGTCGGGCCGCGTCGATTGTCTTGTCAGACGGCACCACGTGCCCGGCGGATCTGGTCCTGATCGGGATCGGTGTCCTTCCGAACCAGGACCTCGCGGCCGAGGCCGGCCTTCGCGTGGAAGACGGCATCGTCGTCGATTCCGTCCTTCTCACCGACGATCCGTTGATCTCGGCCATCGGCGATTGCGCCCAGTTTCCTACACGCTTCGCCGCCCATGGCACGGCACGGGTGGAATCCGTCCAGAACGCCATCGATCAGGGTCGCTGCCTTGCCGCCCGCATCACCGGACGCCCCGCCCCCTACGATGCCGTTCCCTGGTTCTGGAGCGATCAGGCCGGGCATAAGCTGCAGATGGTGGGATTGCCGGTGCCAGGCGACGTCTCGGTGCGACGCGCCACCGTCGGGGGCTTTGCGGTGTTCCGTTATCGCGGTCCGCACCTGACCGGGATCGAGACGGTGGATTCGGCGGCCGAGCACATGGCCGCCCGCCGGATCATCGCGCGCGGCCTGTCGCCGACGCAGGACGAGGTGGCGGATCCGGCCTTCGATCTCAAGTCTCTCGCCATGGGACGCAACAAAACCTAGCCGCCACTCACTTCGACCTCAGTGATCGTTCTCCGTGGTCAGCGAACCGAGCCGCGTGCCTTCGTCCCCACCCGACGCGCGCAGGCCGACACCGCTCTCGCTGCCTTCGTGAAAGACGATGCCGGCAGTCATGAGGACACTTCTCAGCGCCTCGATCCAGCCCGATGCCGGATCGCCGGTGCCATTCTCGAAGGCTTTTACGTCCTGCTCGGCCAGACCGACCTTGGCCGCGAGATCCGCCTCAGACCAGCCCAGCATGCCGCGAGCGGCCCGCGATTGCGCCGGGCTCATTGTGTTCGGCCCTGCCTCGCCGCGTCCGTTCTCGTCCAATCCCGACACAGGAAGCTCTCCGTCATGCAATGGCGCTCGAAGCGCGCCAGCCTCTAAGCTGCTTTAACGAGGCTCGCAGCGGGATTGTTCACGTAGAGTGAGCGTGGAGCGACGTTTGGAAGGGGATGACAAGGAAAACTCACGATAGACAGTCTTGACCATATTTGTGCTGGAATCTTATCCGAAGGGCGTCCGTACGCTGTCCAGGCGAGCTTCGTCCGACACGGAGCTCCGCACGGAACGCGCGGCCCGAACTCTTGCCACCGGGACGCGGTGCGCGACCATGCGAGTTCGATTGATGATGACGAAGGAGGGCCTGACGATGAGAGCGATGCTGTTCGCCGCGATGGCTTGTGCCGCGACGGCGGGGATGCTGGCGACGGGCGCAATGGCGCAGGGATCCAACGTCACCGGCTTCGGTAAGGACAATCGCGAGAAGCCCGAGAAGAAGCAGTACGTTCCGGCGGCCAAGGCCCAGGAGAAGATGTTTCCGCTCGATGCGACCTGGACCGCCGTGAGCCTGAACGGCAAGCCCTTCAACGGCAATGATCGGCCGAGCTTCATCATCGATAAGCAGTACCGCGCCCGCGGCTACGGCGGCTGCAACACCTTCGCCGCCACGGCCTTCCCCCTGCGCGAGCAGCACCTCGCCGTCGGCCCCCTCGCTTTGACGAAGAAGCCCTGTGACAAGGGTACTGGTGCCAGCGAGCAGGACTTCTTCATCGCCCTGCGCACCGCCGCCCAGTGGGATCTCGTCGGATCTCAGTTGGTGATCAAGAGCCAGAAGGGCGAGTTGAAGTTCGACCGCGCGCTTTAAATCTCGACGCAACACGGCCGGTCACCGGGCGCCCTCCCTTGGGCGAAAAGGCGCTGCGTTGAATGTTTCGCGGGCGACAGGCCCACTCGGCTGACTCCGATGGAACCGAGGCGGGAGAGCGCAAAGACGGCGCGTCGCCCCCATCCGGTCGACATATGAGCAGCGACGACGGTGCAGGCGGGACCGTCCGATGCCCTGCCTACGCCCTCGGTGCCCATCCGTCAGGCGCCTCGACACTGGCTCCATCGCAAATGTCGGCTTCGCTTTAAGACCGTGTTGACGACGATCCGAGGTCTCCGGCTCGGCTTTACCCCTCGTTCAATGCCCCCGTCGCCTTCTGCCGCTCGCGGTTGAGGCGAGGGAAGCGAAATGGTGAAGCGACTGGAATGGGGGACGGGGAGCGTCGTCCGCAGCGGCGCTCGCGAAGAGGCGGTCTATACCTGCCCGCCGAGCCTGCATCCGGGCGCCTTCCGGATCGCGCTGTCGACGCCGCTCTGCGCGACTCTGCTCGTACTCTCGGCGATGGTCCTGTTCTCGTGAGCGCCGCCTGATCCCGGCATTGATCGCGCGCGACCGCCCAGAAAATCCCGAACGATAGGCCGCGCGCGGCATCGCGAGAACAACATTCTCTCAATGCGACATCAAGCAAATCAATATTTCTACTGTCGATTCCGATTGTTGCAGACAGAGAAGATTTGTCTTTGCCCTGCGGCCATTGCCGATTGCCTCGCATAGAGCGACACGATATCCCGGCGCACACCGAGCGCAAGGCCTGTCGAGGCCTTCGCAATGCGTAAGAGCCGATCAGGAGACCTTGTCATGGCCGACACCAGCCCCTCGCAGACCCGCAAACCCGGCCACGGCCATATCTACGGCTCGATCACCGAGACGATCGGCAACACGCCCCTGGTCCGGCTCAACCGCATCACCAAGGAACGCGGCGTCGATGCCGAGATCCTGCTCAAGCTCGAGTTCTTCAACCCGATCGCGAGCGTGAAGGATCGTATTGGCGTCAACATGATCGACGCCCTCGAAGCCTCCGGCCAACTGAAGCCGGGCGGCACGCTGGTGGAGCCCACCTCCGGCAATACCGGCATCGCCCTGGCCTTCGTGGCGGCGGCGCGCGGCTACCGTCTGATCCTCGTCATGCCCGAGACCATGTCCCTCGAACGCCGCAAGATGCTGGCTTTCCTCGGAGCGGAACTGGCCCTCACCCCCGGCCCGCAGGGCATGAAGGGCGCGATCAGCAAGGCCGAAGAACTGCTCAACGAGATTCCCGGCTCGATCATGCCGCAGCAATTCTCGAACCCGGCCAACCCGGAAATCCACCGCAAGACCACGGCCGAGGAGATCTGGAACGACACCCAGGGTCATCTCGACGCGTTCGTCGCCGGTGTCGGCACCGGCGGGACGATCACGGGTGTCGGCAGCGTGTTGAAGCCGCGCCTGCCGAACCTCAAGGTCATCGCCGTCGAGCCGACCGATTCGCCCGTCATCTCCGGCGGCCAGCCTGGCCCGCACAAGATCCAGGGCATCGGCGCTGGGTTCATCCCAGGCAACCTCGACCGCGAGGTCATCGACGAGGTGATTACGGTCTCGAACCAGGAAGCCTTCGACACCGCCCGGCTTCTTGCCAAGCTCGAAGGCATCCCCGGCGGCATCTCCACCGGCGGCAACGTTGCCGCAGCGCTGAAGCTGGCGGCACGGCCTGAGTTCCAGGGCAAGCGCATCGTCACGGTGGCCTGCTCCTTTGCCGAGCGTTACATCTCGTCGGCCCTGTTCGAGGGCATCTGACCTTCGCGGGGCGGCGCCCGCGTCGCCGTTCTCTCTTCACGAGGCGTCCCGATGCTCGCGCATCGGGACGCCTTTTTTCTGATCTTCCCTCCGCGTGACCGGACTTTGCGGCCAAAGCAACCTCCCACCGCGTCGAAGGGTTGAGTCCTCAAGATTGGGAGGACTTCATGACCAGCGCCTCACGCCCTTCGCTCAAGAACTTCGACGCCTACACCGATCGCAACGGGCAGGATCTCGGCCAGGACGAGGCCCGCGATATCGGTCTGCCCGCGCGAACGCAGCACGACCTGAAGAGCGACCCGTCCGGCCAAGCCGAGACTGCTCGGATAGCCTCTGGAACCCCCGGCTCGGATGCCACGGATGAAACCGAGGCCGAGGTGCCGGCGGAGAACATCCGCGCCATCGGCGATGCCTCGCAGAAGGCGCCCGCACCACGAGGGGATGCCAAGGAAGGCATCGATCGCGCCACGGCGTCGGTCGGCACGGACGAGGAGGGTTAGATGTCGGATTTCGACAAGAACCCCACCGACGCTGCCACCCGCAAGCCCGATGACGTCGGGAGCCAGGGCAAGCCTGCCGTAGGGGGTGGCCATCAGACTGCTGAGCAGGCGGAGATCACCGGGATCGACGCTGGCGGCCTCACCGATGCTGATCGGAAGACAGATTGGAATGAGGACGCCGACAACGCAGGGCGCAACCCGACCCCCGTCGGTGGCTCGTCGGACGGTCAATCCGACCGCAAGCGGTGAAGGGTTTAAGGCAGAGGCAGCGACGACGCTCTGAAAGGGGAGGAAACAGCCATGGCGGACGATGCGGACAAGGACAGTAAATCACCTGGAGAGAAGCCGGCCAATTCGGCTCCGGATGCAGTGATGGACCCGAACGAGAAGACCGAGGGCAAACCGGGACAAGGGCCTGAAGGCGACAAAAATCCCGACGACGAGACCGATCCCGGTGGCGGCTGACGGATATTGATGAAGAAGGGCGCGTCCTCGGATCGGGCACGCCCTTTTTCATGTGGCTAGCGAAGGGCGTTGAGCGGATCAGCGGGACGGGTACTGTATCCCAAAGGGAGACAGACGCCATGAATGCCCCCGATTCGGTCGCCGGAGACGCGAAGACGATCTACGACCGGGACCTTGACCGAAACCCGGCCAATCACCAGCCTCTGACACCGCTGAGTTACCTCGACCGGGCGGCGCGGGTGTTTCCCGACCATGTGGCGGTGATCCATGGTGAGTTGCGCCGAACCTATGCGGAGCTCTACGAGCGCAGCCGGCGTCTTGCGGCGGCCCTCAAAGCACGGGGCATCGGTCGGGGCGACACGGTGGCGGTTATGCTCGCCAACACTCCCGAGATGATCGAGTGCCATTACGGAGTGCCCATGACCGGCGCGGTGCTCAATACCTTGAACACCCGTCTCGACCCGGCTGGTCTCGCCTTCTGCCTCGACCATGGCGAGGCCCGGGTGCTGATCACCGACCGGGAGTTCAGCCGGGTCGTCGGCCCCGCCCTGGAGCAAGTCGGAGCGAGGCCCCTCGTCATTGATGTAAACGATCCGGTGTTCACCGGCGAGGGCACGGCGATCGGCAGCCTCAGCTACGAGGCCCTGCTGGCCGAGGGCGATCCGGCGTCCGACTGGGCAATGCCGGCGGATGAGTGGGACGCGATCTCGCTCAACTACACCTCGGGCACCACCGGCGCCCCCAAGGGCGTCGTCTATCATCATCGCGGCGCGGCGCTCCTGTCCCTCGGTAACGTGATCACCGGCCAACTCGGGCAGCACCCGGTCTATCTCTGGACCCTGCCGATGTTTCACTGCAACGGCTGGTGCTTCCCCTGGACCCTGTCGGTGGTCGCCGGCACCCATGTCTGCCTGCGCCAGGTCCGGGCCGCAGCGCTCTACGCAGCAATCGCCGAGCACGACGTGACGCATCTCTGCGGCGCGCCGATCGTGATGCAGCTCCTGCTCAACGCCTCGGATTCCGAGCGCCGCCCCCTGCCCCGCCGGGTGGCCTTTCTCACGGCCGCCGCGCCGCCGCCCCAGGCAGTGCTCGCTGCCATGGGGTCCGCCGGCTTCGACGTCACCCATCTCTACGGCCTCACCGAGACCTATGGCCCGGCCGTCGTGAATGCCTGGCACCGGGACTGGGACGCGTTGGATGCCGACGCGCGTGCGGAAAAAATGGCGCGCCAGGGCGTGCGCTACCCCGTGCTCGAAGGCTTCGACATCCGCGACCCCGAAACCTGCGAATCGGTGCCGGCCGATGGACAGACCATGGGGGAGGCGATGTTTCGCGGCAACGTGGTGATGCGCGGCTACCTGAAGAACCGATCAGCGACCCAGGCCGCCTTCGCGGGCGGTTGGTTCCGCTCCGGCGACCTCGGGGTCAAGCACCCGGACGGCTACATTCAATTGAAGGACCGCTCGAAGGACATCATCATCTCGGGCGGCGAAAACATTTCCTCGATCGAGGTCGAGGACGCCCTGTTCCGTCACCCCGCCGTCTCCGCCGCCGCGGTCGTCGCCCGCCCCGACGAAAAGTGGGGTGAAACCCCCATGGCCTTCGTCGAATTGAAGCCCGACGCCACCGTGGAGGCCGACGCCCTCATCGCCTGGTGCCGCGAGCGGCTGGCTGGTTACAAGCTGCCCCGCGACGTTGTGTTCGGAGAATTGCCCAAGACTTCGACGGGGAAGGTACAGAAGTATCTCCTGCGGGAGCGCGCGAAGGAGGGGTGAGCCGAGCGACGGTCCCGTCCGTCGCCTATCGCCGAGGGGCCTCGAACCTGCGATGGACCAGAGCTGTTTCGTCCGCCGTCAGGCTGTAGATCGTCTCGATCATCCGATCGAGACCGGACCGAACCTCCCGGAAGCGCTGTGTCGCGTCCGCCCGGATCTTCACGCTCGGATTGGCATTGAGCTGCACGCCCAGCTGGATCAGGTGCCCGACCTGCGCGACGATCGCGGCGTGGGTCCGCGCCTCGCCGGCATCCCCAAGGTCGAGCAGCTTGATCGGCAGGGCGGCGAGTTCGTTCGTCCCGACATTGTTGTTGGAACTGGTGAGCTGGAAGCGCCATTGCAGCAGCCGACTGTTCAAACAGGCGAGAATGTACTCCGGCGACAGGCCACAGGTCGGCGCGACGACGACGGAGTTGGTCGAGTCGGCGAAGTACCAATCCGGCTCCGAGAGCGTCGCGACGATCCGGTGCTTCTCGTCGACGCCGGTGATCCTCTGGGTCGCGATACGGCGGATGCCGACCGGGTCCGGCGTGCGGTGGGCTTGCTCGTACCGTGCGCGATCGAACCATTCGACCCGCCCCTGGCTCAGGGTGCGATGGATCGCGTAGGCTGAGACCTCGACACCCTTGAGCAGCTTGCTGTGCCGGGGATTGTCCGTGATGAAGGTCCGATAGATCGTCTGGTTGATCTCGCCGCGCGTGATCCGGATGCCCTCGATGCCGTCGAGGCGTGCGACCGAATTCAACTGATGAAGCTTCTTGGCCAGTTCCCATGAGACTTGATCGGTGATCGGGATCGGCAGGCCCAGAGGATCGATGGCTGCCAGTTCAGAACGTCGCATCACGACATCCTGGGACGGATCATCGAAGGACGCCCGGGGATAGACGTGGAGACCGATGGGCGGGTTATGCCTGCGCCGGGACGAGGGGCGCTTGCGGCC
Source organism: Methylobacterium sp. W2 (assembly GCF_020662345.1). Classification (GTDB taxonomy): domain Bacteria; phylum Pseudomonadota; class Alphaproteobacteria; order Rhizobiales; family Beijerinckiaceae; genus Methylobacterium. Next base: position 107,609 of record NZ_VMOA01000012.1, read on the forward strand.
TCCGACGATCACCGTCGACAGCTTGGCGTCGTAGAAGACGCGATGCTGGCGGATATCCTTTTGCGGAAAGGCGCGTGCGTTTAGTTCGTCGAGCTGATCCAGGACGGACAGGCGCGTCGCCTTGCAACTAAAATCCGCCAGGAGCGCCATGGGCACGATCATGCCCAGGTAGCCGTTATGCCTGACGAGTTGCAGGCTCTGGATCAGGAAGAACCGGAACAGGTTCAGCTTGCCGCCCTTGGCGGCATCCAGCCGGTCCGTCTTCGCAAGATAGGCGCGGAAAACGTCGTGGGGCCAGGACGCCGCGCCGCGTTCCTTCTCGATGACGTCGTAGGGCGGATTACCGATGACCGCGTCGAACCAGCCGCGCGCATACACGTCCGGGAACGCCGTCTCCCAGGAGAAAGGCCGCGCCTCGACGATCCGCAGGGCGGCTGGCAGAAGCGCATAGGCATCCGTTCCAAGGAGGCTGTTTCCGACGTGGATGTTGCCGGACAGGTCGGGCAGAAACGTTTCGTTCGGGAACAGGAGCCTCTGCCGTCCCAGCGTGGATTGTGTCTCGCCCTCTAGGATCTTGAGATAGATCGACATCTCCGAGACTTCGACCGCCTGCCGGTCGATATCGACGCCGAAGATGCAATCCTTGGCGATACGTTTCTTGAGCTCGCTGGTGAGCTTCAAGTCGCCGTGCGCGTCGAGATAAACGGATCTCCCGTCGCGCTTGTCCACATTCAGATGGTAATAGTGGATGTGGGCCTGGAACAGCTTCTCCAGCGCCCGGATTAGGAAGGTTCCAGACCCGCAAGCCGGATCGAGCACCCGGATCCGGCGCATCTGTTCCGGTGTCCGGCCTTCAAGGAGCGGCGCCAGGGCGCCGTCTACGATGTGGGCGACGATGTGTTCAGGCGTATAGAAGACGCCGCCCTGTCGGCGGATCTCGGGCTTCGCGGTGACGTTTCCCTTTTCGTCGATGATCGAACCGAGGAAGCGCTCGTAGACCGATCCGAGAATCTCGATCGGCAGGGTGCTGAAGAGGTAGGGAGATTCATCTCCCGCGAGGTGTTCGATGAAATCGGCGAGCCAGCGGTCGTCAACCACGCAGGTCTCGACGAAGTGGGACGGCGCTCCGGCGCGCCCGTAGAGCCCCCCGTTGAAGGCTGCCCGCATGTTCGCCTGATTACCGACGATCAGGGGCCACAACGCACCCTTCCGGCATCCGTGCCGCTCCCAGAGGGCCAGGGCCTGCCGGAGCGGCTGGAAGGTGTCGATGTCGCGGTCCTCGCAGACCCGCTGGAAGATGAGCCGGTCGAGGATGACCTGGACGGCCTCGTTGATGGAATCCACATCCCAGCGCAGGGCGGCGTTGTTCTTGATCAGGGACTTGGCGAGCCGGGCGCGCTCGCCTTCAAGATAATGCAGGAAGTCGGTGTCGACGGTCCTGTTCCGGTCCGGCTTGATCAGCCAGAGCTGCCGTTCGGTTCGGGACAAGACCTTGGGAAGGTCTTGGATGAACGCTTCCAGGGACCCCGCCGCGACCGCCTGACGCGAGAGCAGGTCCCAGATCTTGGGAGCCGCCGCTAGATAGTCCTGATAGCAGAGGCGCCAGCCCGGCACGACGCTGAACGGTTTTTCGCGACTCGGCTTTCCGCCGACAACGAACAGGTTCAACTCGTCGAAGTTCGTCGTCAGGCCGATCCAGAGACGCAGGTTGTAGACGTAGTTCTGAACTTGGAAGCGATGGTTCTCTAACTTTTCGGGAAACTTCTTCGCTTCACAGACGAAACGATCGAACCCGCCGATACGGAAAACGTAATCCGCCTTCCCATTGATGACGCCGTCATAGGCCCTGTACTCGACCCGCACGTCCCGCATGAAAGGCGGATCGTCCTTGGTGTTTCGGACGTCCCAGCCCAAGGCCTCGAAGAACGGATCGAGGTATTCGTTCCGCAGGGAATACTCGTCCAGGCCCCTGCGATACTCCGGCCGATATCTCTCGAAGCGCTGGCATAACCGACGCAGGACGTCGATGAAATGATCGAAGTCGGCTCCACGTTGCACGTCCATCCGCACCGCTCCGATTGAACACCCTGTCTTGGTTTTTCGGTGGCTCTAGCGATGCCCTCCGGGCGATCGCCTCAAGGGATGGAGCAGGGCGGGAGGTTCGAGGCCGGATCGTTGGGCCGATGGCGCGGCAGGTCCGGGGCCGGAGGGGCGGAGCCCCCCGGCACGAAGGGTCGGGCGGGAGCAGTTTTTGAAAACGGCGCCCTTCGACCGGCGCCATCCGGGCGGACGCGGATCGTCGCCGTCATCGGCACGCGATCCGCGCCAACGCGCTCTCAGGCCGCCGAAGCCTGCTGATCCGGAATCAACGATCACGAACTCGGTCTGCATAAACCAACCTAACGTTTGCTATAGATAAATTCTAGGTGGTATCGCTCCGATATCCCCGGGGCTGCTGGCTGCCTCTTTCCGAAACGTTCGGCGGGCGCGATGCCCCAAACGAAAAAGGCCGGGCACTGGGCCCGGCCTTCTCAAAGCGGTGAGACGATGGGGTCGCTTACGCGACGCCGCCCGAGCGCTCGAAGCGCTTGCGCTCGTTCGGATCGAGGTAAGTCTTGCGCAGGCGGATCGACTTCGGTGTGACTTCCATTAGCTCGTCGTCCTGGATCCAGGCCAGCGAGCGCTCCAGGGTCATGCGGATCGGAGGGGTGAGGCGCACGGCCTCGTCCTTCGAGGTGGTGCGGATGTTGGTGAGCTTCTTGCCCTTGAGCACGTTCACCTCGAGATCGTTCTCGCGGTTGTGCTCGCCGATGATCATGCCCTGGTACACCTTGGCGCCGGGCTCGATCATCATCGGGCCACGATCTTCCAGGTTCCACATGGCGTAGGCCACGGCCTCGCCCTTGTCGTTCGAGATCAGCACGCCGTTGCGGCGGCCGGGCATCTCACCCTTGTAGAGCTCGTAGGCCTTGAACAGGCGGTTCATGATCGCCGTGCCGCGCGTGTCGGTCATGAGCTCACCCTGGTAGCCGATGAGGCCACGGGTCGGCGCATGGAAGACGAGGCGCAGGCGGCTACCGCCGGAGGGCCGCATTTCGATCATCTCGGCCTTACGCTCGGACATCTTCTGCACGACGACGCCCGAGTACTCCTCGTCCACGTCGACCACGACCTCCTCGACCGGCTCGAGGACGTTGTCGTTCTCGTCCTTGGAGAGCACCACGCGCGGACGCGACACGGCGATCTCGAAGCCTTCACGGCGCATCGTCTCGATCAGGATGGCGAGCTGCAACTCGCCGCGGCCAGAGACGAAGAACGAATCCTTGTCGGCGGCTTCCTCGATCTTGAGCGTGACGTTACCCTCGGCCTCCTTGAACAGGCGGTCGCGGATCATGCGGCTCGTGACCTTGTCGCCCTCGGTGCCGGCCAGCGGCGAATCGTTGACGATGAAGGACATGGTGACGGTGGGCGGATCGATCGGCTGGGCCTGGATCGGGGTCTCCACCTGCGGGTCGCAGAAGGTGTCGGCGACGGTGCCCTTCACAAGGCCGGCAATGGAGACGATGTCGCCCGCCTCACCGATGTCGATGGGCGCGCGCTCCAGGCCACGGAAGGCGAGAATCTTCGAGACACGGCCGGTCTCCACGAGCTTGCCCGTGCGGTCCATGACCTTGATGGCCTGGTTCGGCTTGACGGTACCGGACGCGATACGGCCGGTGATGATGCGGCCGAGGAAGGGGTTGGCTTCGAGCAGGGTGCCGAGCATCCGGAACGGACCCTCTTCGACCTTGGCCTGGGGCACGTGAGAGAGCACGAGGTCGAAGAGCGGCGCGAGGCCGTCTTCCTGGGATCCGTCGGGGGACGTCGCCATCCAGCCGGCACGGCCCGAACCGTAGAGGATCGGGAAATCGAGCTGGTCGTCGGTGGCGTCGAGAGCGGCGAAGAGGTCGAACACCTCGTTCACCACTTCCGTGATGCGGGCATCCGGACGATCGACCTTGTTGATCGCCACGATCGGCTTCAGGCCGATCTTGAGGGCCTTGCCGACCACGAACTTGGTCTGGGGCATCGGGCCCTCGGCGGCATCGACGAGGACGATCACGCCGTCCACCATCGAGAGGATACGCTCCACCTCGCCGCCGAAATCGGCGTGGCCGGGGGTGTCGACGACGTTGACGCGGGTATCCTTCCAGACGACCGAGGTCGCCTTGGCCAGGATGGTGATGCCGCGCTCCTTCTCGAGATCGTTCGAATCCATCGCGCGCTCTTCGACGCGCTGGTTGTCTCGGAACGACCCCGACTGGGACAGGAGCTTGTCGACGAGCGTCGTCTTGCCGTGGTCGACGTGGGCGATGATGGCGATGTTGCGAAGCTTCATAAGGTATCCGGCAGCGAGAAGAGCCCGTCACGCGACGGGCCGCAGGGATGCGGCCGGCAGCGCCGGGTCACGGGATCGAGCTATCGCGTCGCAATATAAGGTGTCGGGCGTTCCGGCAAGGGGCATGGGCCACGTGTCTGCCACTCATCTCATAAGGCCCCGCGCACCACAGCTTCGAGTCCGACGCTTCATGCGCAGAATCGGCGAGGTCCGGTGATGCTGCCCTGTGAGCCACATACAGTCTGCCGCGCAGGAACGGGACGCCCTTAGGCGACCGTTCGCTTCCGGCTTGACCTGAACAACGGCGCCAATGAGCTGAGGAACGCCAGCAGGCCGAAAGACAACGTCCTGCGTCCGTCAGAGCAAATCGGCGCTCGCAGCGCGAGGCGGCGCGCCGCCTATTACTCGCCTGTCCTGCACGCGTTTGCGTCGATGCTCGATGCGTAGGCGCCCATGATCGCCGCCAGCAACCCTGGAAAGCGGGATTCCACCTCGGCGCAACGTGAGCGGTTCCGCATCTCCACGCCGTGACGCTCGCAGTGGATCAACCCAGCCTCACGCAGCACCTTGAAGTGGCTGGAGAGCGAGGATTTCGGGATGATCCGGTCCCCCATCGCGGACAAGGCCGAGCACGCCTCGACGCAGCCTGCGCTCCTGATCCGCGCGAAGATCACCGCGCGGCGAGGATCGGACAGGGCGTGAAGGATCGCTTGCGGCTGGATGTCCTCGATCGCGGGGTGAAACAGGGGCCTCATAATTCGTCCATATGGGGGCTTGATCTTCGCTTGATTAGTTCCGAAGTTCCGAACTAAGGAACATAGGCAGCCAGTCCGGAGCCAGTTCCTGACGAAGGATAGCACACATGTCGAAGCTTGACGGGAAGGTGGCCGTGGTGACCGGCGCATCGAAGGGCATCGGTGCGGCAATCGCGAAAGCCCTGGCGAAGGACGGCGCGGCTGTCGTGGTCAACTACGCATCGAGCAAGGGCGGAGCCGACGCCGTGGTCGAGGCCATTACTTCGGCCGGGGGCAAGGCCATCGCAGTTCAGGCGGACGTCTCCAAGGCCGCCCAGGCACAGGAACTGATCGAGGCGGCGGTGCAGCGGTTCGGCCGACTCGACGTGCTGGTCAACAATTCCGGCGTCTATGAATTCGCGTCGATCGAGGACATCACCGACGAGCATTATCGCCGGCTCTTCGACGTCAACGTGCTCGGCGTCTTGCTGGCGACCCAGGCGGCGGCGAAGCATCTCGGAGAAGGCGGCAGCGTCGTGAATATTTCTTCGGCGATCACGCACGTGAACACGCCGAGTGCGGCGGTCTATGCCGGAACCAAGGGCGCCTTGAACGCGATCTCGGGCGTCCTCGCCAACGAGCTCGCCCCACGCAGAATCCGGGTCAACGTGGTCAGCCCCGGCTTTGTGGTGACCGAGGGCACCCACACAGCCGGCATCGTCGGCTCCGATATGGAAGCCGGGTTCATCGCGCAGACGCCGCTCGGCCGGGCCGGCCAGCCGGACGATATCGCCGAGGTCGTCTCCTTCCTCGCTTCCGACGATGCCCGTTGGTTGACCGGAGAGAACATCACCGCCAGCGGCGGCATTCGCTGACGCGAGGCAACACAGACCGCGCGTGCTCCGGCTGCAGGGGCAGGCGCGGGAACACAGGCCGCGACGCCCGCGCCTATCGCCCGAGCGCCTCGGTCCCGCACCATTCGGCCACGAACAGTGCCATCGCGGTGGTGATCCGCTTGACCGAAGCAAGGCTGACACGTTCGTCGAAACCGTGAATGTTCTCGCTGATCGGCCCGTAGCACAGCGCCGGAACCCGGTCGTAGAGGGCGTGTACGCGGGTATCGAGATAGCTCGGCGACATGAAGCTCTGGAGGTCGGTCCCCGTGGCCCGCTTGTGGGCGGCAGCGAGCACGGCCTCGGCCTCCGAGCCTTCTTCCAGTTCGTAGCCTTCCGAGAAGAACCCATTGAAGGCCACCACCGGCGGCGTCTTTGCCAGGAATGGGTCGGTCCGGGCGAAATCCGACACCGTCGCCTCGATCTCGCGTGCCGCATCCGCCGCGCCGATGCCGGGATAGATCGCGATCCGGCACGCGATCCGGCACCAGGCGGGCACCGATGACGCCCAATCGCCCCCCTCGATCCGGCCGACATTGAGGTTGATCGGATGCGCCTCGCCCTCGAAATGGCGGCGCCCCGCCTTGCGGGCGTTCCACGATTCCTCGAGTTCGCGCAGGGCCCCGATCACCCGATAGGCCGCGTCGATGGCGTTGGCCCCCGCCCCCATCTCGCGGACATGGACGGGCGTGCCCCGCACCTCGACTGTGAACCACAGCACGCCGGTATTGGCGCGCACGAGCTTCTCGTCCTCGGGCTCGGGGATCAGCACGGCATCGGCCCGGTAGCCGTGCAGATGCGTCATCAGGGCACCGTTGCCGGTGGATTCCTCCTCGACCACGGACTGGACCGTCACCGTGGCAGCCGGCTGAAGCCCGATCCGCGTCAGCGCGCCCAGGGCGAAGAGGTTGGCGGCGTGGCCGGCCTTCATGTCGGCGGCCCCCCGGCCGTACATCCAGTCACCCCGGATCACGGGATCGAAGGGCGGATGGCTCCACAGGTCGAGGGGGCCGGGGGGCACGACGTCCACATGTGCCTGCAGGATCAACGAGCGGCCGGTCTCATGGCGGGGCCGGTGGATGCCGACGACGATGGGCGCGTCGGAATGGTCAGGCGCGATCCGTCCCCCGCCAGGATGCGCGGCAATGGCCGCATGATCCATGCGGACCCGCTCCATGGCATAGCCGCGGTCCCTCAGGCAGCGAAAGACGTGGTCCTGAATCGTGTGCTCGGCGCCCCGCACCGAGCCGAACCGGACGAGCGCCTGGATATGGGCCACCTGATCGGCGAAGCCCCGTTCCACGGAGGCGGCGATACGGTCCGCGAGAGCAGGGTCGAGCGCCATCGATCGTCCTTGTGAATGCCTGTCGAACAGCCTTCACATAGACCCATCCGGCCAGGCGGGAACCCGCCGCTAGCTCAGACGAAGAACGCGGTGGCCAGGGCGAGGGGAAGTGCGGCGATGGCCGCCGGGCGGATCCAGACCGGGCGATAGGACATCAACGCCACGACAATGAGCGCGGCCCCGGTAAGTGAGCCGAGCCATTGCACCGGACCAAAGTTCCAGTCCGCCGTGGCGACGGCAGCCGCGAAGGCCAGGGCAATGAAAAGCCAGCCCGCCACGCGAAACGCCCCGTCCCGGCCCCGAGAGGGACGCCCGTGGAACAGGGTCCGGCCATGCCGGTCCATGCTCAGGCAGAGGCAGGCGAGACCGGAGAAGCTCAGGAGTGAGGTGAGGGATACGGCAACGGGCGTCATGCTCGGACGAGATCTCCGGTGGTACGGGCGGCCTCTATCTGCGCCCCCTGCTGTCGCCCGAGCTTGCGCGCGCCGAAGAGGAAGACCAGCGCGAGCGCCACCATGGTAAGGTTGAAACCCAGGAAGTCGGCACGCCATCCCGTCTGTGCCCAATCGACCAGGGGGATGGCGAGGAAGAGGAGCGCGGCGGCATAACTCATCTCGCCCCATGCCCGGCGATGCGGGCGAGCGAGCGGGATCAGGGCAGCGATGAACCAGCTTCCGAAGAACATGCCTCCTTCCCAGGATTCCCTGGCGGCCCATTCCACCGGAACGAGGCGGTTGGCGAGGAAGAGCGCCGCCATGCCGATGGGCAGGCCGAGGATCGTGCCGATGTTCAGCGCATGAACGACGCGCCAGCCGGGGGCGGGACGGACAACGCCCTTCGGCGCCCGCGCCACGGTCCACAGGACGAGGCCGGTGGCGATGGCGGCACAGCCCATCAGGCCGGACAGGAAGAACAGGATGCGCAGGGCCGGCCCGGCGAAATGCGCCTCGTGGAGGCCGACGAAGCTCGTATAGGCATGTGCCGCCGGCTTCAGCGGCCCGGTCCGTTCGACCAGCTCCCCGGTCACCGCATGGAAGGCGATCTGCGGATGGCGATGGGCGAGCCCATGGGGCTCCTCGAACACCGCCACCACGGTGGCATTGGCGTCACCGGGATTGTTGATCGAGACCATCTCGAGCGGTTCGCTCACCTCGGCCTGGGCGCGGCGGATGAGAGGACCGAGCGGCGCCGGCTCGGCCGGCTTGCCCTCGGCGACCCGCCAGGCCGGCATCTGGCCGGACTCGACGTAAAAGCGCAGCTCGTCGCCCTTGTAGACGCTCACCATGCCCCAAGGCATGTACATAAGCGCGAGCGAGACGATGCCCGTATAGGTGATCATCAGGTGGAACGGCAGCGCCAGAACACCGGTGACGTTGTGCGCGTCGAGCCAGCCGCGCTGGGCGGATCTCGAACGCCGGAAAGTGAAAAAATCGGCGAAGATCCGGCGATGAGTGACGATGCCGCTGATGAGGGCGACGAGCAGGACCATCGCGCAGATGCCGACGATCCAGCGGCCGAGGGCCGGGGGCATCTGCAATTCGTAGTGGAAGCGGTAGAAGAAGTCGCCGCCCTGCGTGGCCCGGGCCTCTGTCGGCGCGCCGGTCTCGGGATCGAGGAGGGCCTTGCCGAACTCGCCGTCCGGCGTGACCATCCAGTACGCGCCGATATACGGCTTGTCGGGCTGCGGCACGCCGACGAACCAAGCCATGGCCTTCGGCGCATGGGCCTTGAGATGAGCGACGCCGAGTTCGGCCGCGCGAACCACGTCGTATTCCGACTGCGCCCGGAGCTCGGGCCGCATCCAGAGCGAGATATCGGACTTGTAGTAGGTGGCGGTGCCGGTGACGAAGACGGCGAACATCACCCAGCCGGTGACGAGCCCCGCCCAGGTGTGCAGCCACGCCATCGATTGGCGAAACCCCTGCTTCATGCGGGTTGCACCGCGCTACCGAGGGCGAGCCAGAGACCAGCGCCCAGGCACAACGCCGGCAGCGCCAGTCCGATCGCCGCGCGGGCGAGGGTACGGGCGGAGAAAACCCAGATCACCGCCCCCGCCATGATCGCGAAGCTCGCCAGGGTGGCGGCGGCAACGGCCTCCGAACGGTCGAGGGGCAAGGTCAGGGACAGGAAGGCCGTGGCGATGGCCGCGAGAGCATAGCCTCCGAAGACCGCGAGGAGGGTCCGGCCCGCCACCATCAGGCGGTAGCGCCCCTGCGATCGCCGTGCATTCGGCTTGGTCGAATCTGTCATCGGCAGGCAGCACCGGATTGCGAGGAGCGAACGGCAGGCGGGCTCGGCAATGCAACGCCAGCGAAACGAATGGCCTCGACGCCGCGACGACCGGCAGTTTCATCGAAATGCCGATCACCCATTGCTATACAGAGCCTCGTCTTGCCCGGGCAATCGCTATGTTATGGAACGATTCCAAGCACGGCGAGCGAAGCGAGGAAGGTGAACCGCGAGCCCGACGCGGATCGGTGCGGTCGCCGGGCGACTCCTGCGAGTGCGACTTGCGGGTGCGAGCGGCACGCCTGTAAAACCCTCGCCGACTGGCGGGGAACCGGGCGCGATGGACGATACGCTCGAGGTGTCGGAAGGGGCTCGCACGCGTTGCGGTCTCGCCTGCACGATCGCCGACCATGCCAGCGTCGCATCCTGGCAAAACGGGATTCCGCTCATCCGGGACATCACCGTGACCCATGGCGGCGAGGCCGATCTGTCCGATGTGGCGCTCCGCATCTCGGCAATACCGCCGCTGTTCCGCCCCCTTGTCCTGCCGATCCAGAAAATCGCGGCGGGGGGCCTTCAGCGCATCGATGCGCCGGATCTGCGGATCGACGGAGCGATCCTCGCCGGATTGCGGGAGAGCCGGCTCTGTACCGTCACGCTGACGTTGACGGTGCCACCCGAGGGGAGCGATCGGGCGGGCGAACTCGCCCGGGAGGAGTTCGATCTGCGGCTCCTTCCTCCCTCCCATTGGGGAGGCGCGGATGCGGCGCCCGAACTGCTCGCGGCCTTCGTGAGACCGAACGATCCGGCGGTTGACGGCATCCTGCGCTCCGCCGCCGCGATCCTGGAACGGGCACGGCGGAGCACCGCCTTCGACGGCTATCGCAGCGGAAGGAGGGCCAGGGCCTGGGAGATGGCGGAGGCGATCCATGCGGCGATGGCGGCCCTGCGGATCACCTACATCCTGCCGCCCGCGAGCTTCGAACGGTCGGGACAGAAGGTCCGCGAGCCCGGCGCGATCGTGGAGCGGCGGCTCGCCACCTGCCTCGACCTCACCCTGTTCTGGGCCGCCTGCTGCGAGCAGGCCGGACTCAATCCGCTCCTGATCCTCACCCGCGATCACGCGCTCCTCGGGCTGTGGCTCGTGGACGAGACCCTGCCGGAAACGGTCGGCGACGACGCCCAGGCCCTGCGGAAGCGCCGTGACCTGCAGGAACTGATCCTGATCGAGACCACGGTTCTTACAGCCGATCCGCCAGGGAGTTTCGCGGATGCGGTGGCGGCCGGCGCGCGCCTGATCGATGCGGATGCCGAGTCCCCCCTGGAGATGGTCCTCGATCTGCGGCGCGCCCGGCTGTCCGGCATCTCGCCCCTCGATACGGGCGAGCCCGGCGCACGGGCGGTGGCGCCGGAAATCGCGGCTCCGCTCGCCCAGGCGCTCGGCACGCCGCCGTCCTTCGTCGAGGATCGTCCCGCCGCCCGCATCGACCCACCCCGGCGGGAGCCCCGCGACCGGCTCGAAGCCTGGAAGCTGCGGCTCCTCGACCTGACCCTTCGGAACAAGCTCCTCAACTTCAAGGCGGGCAAGGGATCGCTCATCCTCGATTGTCCCGAGCCGGGAGCGTTCGAGGACGCCCTCGCGGCGGGCCGCGCCTTCCGGCTCGTTGCCCGGCCCGCCCCCGAGGCGATGGTCGGCGCAGCGGACCATGACCGGGGCGAGATCGCCGCCGATGTCGGGGCGGAGGAGCTGGAGGCCCGCCTCACCGACCTGTTCCGGCTCGCCCGTGGCAGCTTCGAGGAGGGCGGCGCCAACGTCCTGTTCCTCGCCTTCGGCTTCCTCACCTGGACGCGGGGCGGCGGCATGCCGCCCGCCCGTGCGCCGCTGCTGCTGGTGCCGGCGGCCTTGACCCGCGCCAGCGTCCGCGCCGGTTTCCGCCTTGTCCGCCATGACGAGGAGGCACGCCTCAACCCGACCCTGCTGGAGATGCTGCGCCAGGATTTCGACCTCGACATGCCGGATTTCGCCGATGGCTTGCCGGGCGACGAATCCGGCATCGATGTCGAGGGCATCTGGCGGATCGTGCGCACCCATATCCGCGACCTCAAGGGGTTCGAGGTCACGACCGAGGTGGTGCTCTCGGCCTTTTCCTTCACCAAGTTCCTGATGTGGAAGGATCTGAGCGAGCGCACGGACCTCCTGAAGCGCAGCCCGGTAGTCCGCCACCTCCTCGACACGCCAAAACAGGCCTACGGCGACGCGACGGGCTTTCCCGTGCCGGAGCGCCTCGATGCGGAGCATCCGCCCTCCGGCATCTTCACGCCGCTGCTCGCCGATTCCTCCCAGGTCTCGGCGATCCTCGCGGCGGCCTCGGGCAAGGATTTCGTGCTGTTCGGGCCGCCCGGCACCGGCAAGAGCCAGACCATCGCCAACATGATCGCACAGTGCCTGGCCCTGGGGCGCACGGTGCTGTTCGTCTCGCAAAAGAGCGCGGCCCTGGAGGTGGTGCGCCGGCGCCTCGACGCGGTGGGACTGGGCGCCTGCTGCCTCGAAGTCCATGCAGCCAAGGCCCAGAAGACGCACGTCATTGCGCAGTTGCGCGAGGCCTGGACCGCGAGGGGCGGCGAGAGCGTCCCCTGGGAGGACGCGGCCACCGATCTCCAGCGCCGCCGGGAGGGCCTGAACGGCGTGGTGGAGAGCCTGCATGCCACCCGTCCGAACGGCCTCAGCGCCCACGCGGCCATGGGGCGGGTCATTGCCGACCGGCAGGCCGGCCGGGACGGGCTCAGCCTCGCTTGGCCGAAGGACGCGACCTCCGCGCCCGGCCACCGGGACAGCCTGCGCGCCCAGTGCCATGAGCTTGCCGCCCTTCGCCCCATCGTCGGCGACATCGCGAACCATCCCCTCCGGGGCATCGGCGCGATCGCCTGGTCGCCCCTGTGGCGGGCCGAGATGGAACAGGCTGTTCCCGAACTCGCCCGCACCCTGCCGGACTTCGCGACCTCCGGCCTGCGTTTCGCCGAGGCAATGGGGCTCCAGCCCCTCGGCCGGACCTATGACGGCCTGCGCGCCCTCTCCTCCCTCGCCGCCGCCCTGTTCCGACCGGAGGCGCGGATGGGCCTGCGCTTCCTCGGCCCCGGAGGCGCGGCCTTGCGCCAGGCCGTCGAGGCCCGCCGTACCCGGCAGGATGAGCTCGCCCGGCTGAACGCCCGGCTCTTCGTCCCCTACGCCCCCTCGGTGTTCGGCAGCGACCTCGACCGCCTGATGGCGGAGTGGCGCGCGGCGAAAGCCTCGAATTTCTTCCTTCGGGCCCGGCGCCTCAGCCGGGTTCGCGGCCTGCTCACCCCCTTCGCGCAAGAGAGTGCGCCGGAGGATGTGGGGCCGGACCTCGTCACCCTCGCCGAGATCAAGGCCCTGCAGGCGGCACGGCCCGCTCTGGCGGAGGTTCTGGCGAGCGCCGCGGCGGAGCTCGGACATCCCTGGTCGGATCCGACGGCCCCCGCCGACCTGTTCACCGCCCCAATGGCCTGGGCGACGCGGCTCGCACCGGTCATCGCCACCATGGCTCCGCTCGTGGGAGGCCCCGACATCGTCCGGGCGAGGCTCGCCGAGTTCCTCGACGCGGAGGATGGCCGTCTCGAGGCCGGAGGCGGCCTCGCCCTGGCAAAGGACGAATTCGCCGCCCGGAGAGGCGCCGCCGTGAAGGCGATCGAGACGCTCGGGCGTCTGGCCGGCAGGGCCAAGCCCGACTGCCCATTGGAGACGGAGGCCGATTGGGTGGCCGGCACCCTCGCCGTGGCGGAACGCTGGCAGAAGGCGCTGCCCAAGGCGCAGGCCTGGGCGAGCTGGCAGAGGGCGGTGAGCGAGGCGACGAAGGCGGGACTCGGTCCGCTCGTCGCCGCGATCGAGGCCGGAACGCTGCGGGACGACGCCATTCTCGCGGCCTTCGAGGGCGCCTATGCGCGCTGGTGGATCGACCACGCCGTCACCGACGATATCCGCCTGCGCGATTTCATGGGCCAGCGCCACGAGGACGCGATCCGGGGCTTCGGCGAGGCCGATTCCCGGCACTCCGGCCTTGCCGGCGCGGCGGTGCGTGCCCGTATCGGCGGCGGCGTGCCGCTCGCCGGCGCCTTCGGCACCGACCCCGAATGGGGCACGCTGGCCCGCGAAATCACCAAGCGCGCCAGGCACATGCCCCTGCGCCAGCTCTTCGCGCGGATGCCGAACGCGCTGACCCGCCTGACCCCCTGCCTCATGATGAGCCCGCTCTCCATCGCCCAGTACTGGCCGGCCGAGGCGAAGCCCTTCGACATCGTCATCTTTGATGAAGCCTCGCAGATCGCCCCCTGGGACGCCATCGGCGCCATCGCACGGGGCCGGCAGGTGGTCATCGTCGGCGATCCGGAGCAATTGCCGCCCACCAATGTGGGCGATCGCGGCGTCGACGAGATCTCGGACGGCCTCGACGTCGCCGACCAGGAAAGCATCCTCGACGAGTGCCTGGCTGCGCACCTGCCGCAAAGGTGCCTCGCCTGGCACTACAGAAGCCGCCACGAGAGCCTCATCGCCTTCTCGAACCGGCACTATTATCGCGGCGACCTCGTCACCTTCCCCTCCCCCGTCACCGAGGACCGGGCGGTGCGGCTGCATTACGTGGCCGATGGCCTCTACGAGCGCGGCGGCGCGCGGGTGAACCGGCCGGAAGCGCGCGCCCTGGTGGCGGAGGTGGTCGCCCGCCTCACGGCCCCGGCCTTCGCGGCGGAGGAACGGTCACTTGGCATCGTCACCTTCAACGGCGAGCAGCAGCGACTGATCGAGAACCTGCTCGATGCCGAGCGGCGGGGAAGGCCGGAGCTAGAGCGGTTCTTCGACGGGCGGACCTGGAAGGAGCCGGTCTTCGTGAAGAACCTCGAGACCGTGCAGGGCGACGAGCGCGACGTGATCCTGTTCTCGGTGGCGGCGGGTCCCGACGCGGCGGGCCGGATCACTGGGCAGATCAGCTCGCTCAACCGCGAGGGCGGACACCGCCGCCTCAACGTGGCGATCACCCGCGCCCGGCGTGAACTCGTGGTTTTCGCCTCGATGCGGGCCGATCAGGTCGATCTCGGCCGCGGCAGCGCCCGCGGGGTGCGCGATTTCAAGCACTTCCTCGATTTCGCCGAACACGGAGCCCGTGCCTTGGAGACGGCGGCCGCGCCGACGGGGGGAGACATCGAATCGCCGTTCGAGGGCGCAGTGATGGCGGCTTTGGCCGCACGGGGCTGGAGAATCGTGCCGCAGGTGGGCGTTTCCGCCTTTCGGATCGACCTCGGCATCGTCCATCCCGACGCTCCGGGTCGCTACCTCGCGGGAGTCGAATGCGATGGGGCGACCTACCATCGGGCGGCCACGGCGCGGGACAGGGACCGCCTGCGCGAATGGGTGCTCACCGACCTTGGGTGGCGCATCCACCGGGTCTGGAGCACCGATTGGTGGAACGATCCGCAAGGCGCCCTCGACCGGCTCGACCGGGCATTGCGGGCCGATCTCGACGCCGACAGGGCGCAACCGGAGCCGGTGGTGCTTGAGCCGGCCATGCCTGACGTTCCTCAGGCGGAGCCCCCCGGCCTCTATGAACCGGCGGACTTGTCCGGCTTCTCTCCCGATCCCGCCCGGTTCCACGACCCCGATTACGAGGCCACCCTGGCGGCGATGGCGACCGAATTGGTCACGCGCGAAGGCCCTGTTTTCGCTGACATTCTCGCCGAGCGCCTTGTGCGGGCCCACGGCTTTTCCCGGATCACCGCCCGCCTGCGCCAGCGCGCGCTCGGGGCCGTCGATCCCCGCTGCCCCCACACCAGCGAGGGCGACCGCATCGTCCTCTGGCCGGAGGCCGCCCCTGCCGGGCCGGTGAGGTTCCGTCCGGCGGGAGGGGAGAACCGGGCGCCCGCCGACATCCCGCTGCAGGAGCTCGCAGGCCTCGCCCGCGACCTCGATCCGGCACCCGGCATCGAGACGCGGATGGCCGCGCATCTCGGCCTCGGCCGGATGAGCGAGGCGGTACGCGCCCGCTTCGCTCAGGCCGCCTCGCTCGCGCGGGAGAGCGAAGCGCCGGGCCCGAAACCCGTCGGATGAGACGGGCCAATCCACCGCCACGCGAGGGCCCTTTCGACCGCCATGCGACAGGCTTTCTAGCGGTACGCGACATGAAAAAGCCCCGTCTGGTTAGACGGGGCCGATGGCGGTGACGTTGGAGCCGTTCGGGCTGAGGTTCAGGCCGCGCGCTTCAGGGCTTCGGGGGCGTTGTCGTTCACGAGGACGAGCTCGCCCGCCGTCACCGTGGAGGTGCTGGTCGTGGGGGTCAGGCGATCGGCCACGAAGGCCACCAGGGAGATGTTGGCGGCAGCGGCGACGGCGACGGCGGTGAGAATGAGAGCGGTCATATCGGTGTTCCTCGGGGCGATGCGTTTGCGTTGCAGCATGTATGACAGCCTCCCCACCGCTCTGGTATACCAAACGCCAAATACCACTCATGCAGCCAGTGCATGAAATGCATTATATTATTCCGAGCCCTGCGTTTGCCGCACTATGATGCACAGTGCACGGACGGCTCCTTCCAGCCGCATCCGATCCGAAAGAAGAGACCCGATGTTCCGCTCCCCCTTCGCCGTCGTCGCCCTTCTCCTCGCGGCATGGTCGCCCGACGCTCGGGCAGAAGATGCGAACCGGGTGCGTGCGATGAACGCGGTCAGCGACCTGGCGCGGGCGCACCGCGAGCGGACGGACACGCTCCGACGTATGGAGACGGTTCAGCGCGACCGGGCTCGGGCGGACGACCGGGCCCGGCGCAATGCCGAGCGGGACAGCCGTTCAATGCGACGCTTCGACCGCTGAGCCGGCATCGTCGGGAGGGCGGGCGGCGCACCGGAACTCCGTCTCTCGGATCTTAGTCGATGTGTTTTTTCTAAGGCTTCACTTCATCCTGACTTGCCGCGTAGCGGCGTTGAGGGAGGTTTCCAGGACCGCTTCGGCATCTGGACGCCTCCTTCGAGGCCCTTTTCTCAAGCAAGGGGCACCTCAGGATGAGGTGATCGGCTTGGACGATCTACGTTTGCATCAGCATTCGCCGAGAAAACGGATCAAACTGAAGTCTACTGGATTTACCCATCCGCTCGACAGCTGTTCCCGCTATCCAAGAGAGTTCGGCCTAAGGCGCACTCGCAACACCCCGTCATCCTGGGTCCGCGCAGCGGAGCCCAGGATCCAGAAACACAGGTGGTGCCGGACTTTACGCCCTTGGCGCCTCTGGATTGCACGCCTCTGGCGCGGCCCTCCGGGTCTGGGCTCGCCTGTGGCGACCCGAAATGACGTCGTGGTGCGTAGCCCCTTGCGGGAAGGAGGTGGAGGTGGGGGTCGCCCCGCCAGCCTCAGCCGGGTGAGGGTCACCCAACCACCCCCACTCCTAACCTCTCCCCACAAGGGGGAGAGGGACGCGGTCTGCCTGGCAAAAGCCGTTCGGAAAGCCGCGATGTTCCGGCCGTACTCTCACTCGTCGGTCGAAAACATCTCGTCGAAGGAATAGCCGGAGCCGCGCACGGTGCGGATCGGGTCGCTCTGGCGTGGGCGGTTGATCGCCTTGCGCAGGCGGCCCACATGCACGTCCACCGTGCGCTCGTCGATATAGACGTCGTGGCCCCAGACCCCGTCGAGGAGCTGCTCGCGCGAGAACACGCGGCCGGGGCTCTGCATCAGGAATTCGAGGAGCTTGAATTCGGTGGGACCGAGATGGATCTCGCGGCCCTGCCGGCGGATGCGGTGGCTGACGCGGTCGAGCTCGATATTGCCGGCGATGAGCAGGTCCGCCACGTGGCTCGGCTTGGCCCGGCGCAGGAGCGCGCGGACCCGGGCGAGCAGTTCCGGCACCGAGAACGGCTTGACGATGTAATCGTCGGCGCCGGTGCCGAGGCCGCGGATGCGGTCGCCCTCCTCGCCGCGCGCCGTCAACATGATCACCGGCAGCCGCTCGGTCTCGCGCCGGGCGCGGATGCGGCGGCACAGCTCGATGCCGGACAGGCCGGGCATCATCCAGTCGAGGAGGACGAGGTCGGGAACCTGCTCCTGAAGGCGCAGATCGGCCTCGTCGCCACGCGCCGCGGTATCGACGACGAAGCCCTCCGCTTCGAGGTTGTAGCGAAGGAGAAGGGTGAGGGCCTCCTCATCCTCGACGATCAGGATGCGCGTACTCATGCGGGTGTTTTCAGGGTGAGGGCGGCCGTCCCGTCACGCACAGGACGGCCGCGCGACGATCGTGCCGGAATGGCCCGACCGGAGGGAGGGTCAGGCGCTGGCGGGCAACGACACGGTGGCGTAGTTCGATGCGTCGTTCTTCGGGCGATCCTGTTCGGCCAGATCGTTGGTGCCGGTGACGAGGTAGTGGATCGTCTCGGCGATGTTGGTGGTGTGGTCGCCGATCCGCTCGATGTTCTTGGCGCAGAACAGCAGGTGGGTGCAGAACGAGATGTTGCGCGGATCTTCCATCATGTAGGTCAGCAACTCGCGGAAGAGCGAGTTGTAGAGGGCGTCGATGGAATCGTCGCGCTCCCAGACGTCGAGGGCGGATTTCACGTCCTGGCTCGCATAGGCGTCGAGGACGTCCTTCAGCTGCTCCTGCACCAGGTCGCCCATGTGCTGGACGGCGATGACGATCTTCTGCGGCTGGATCTGCTCGGCGATGGCCACCACGCGCTTGGCCACGTTCTTCGACAGATCGCCGATCCGCTCAAGATCGTTCGAGACGCGGATCGCCGAGACCGTCTCGCGCAGGTCGATGGCGAGCGGCTGGCGCTTGGCGATGAGCAGGATCGCCCGCTCCTCGATCTCGTGCTGGAGGGCGTCGAGGCGCTTGTCGGCACCGATCACCGCCTGCGCCAGGGGCACGTCCCGGCGCACCAGGGCGTTGCCGGAATCGGTCATCATCTTCTCGGCGATCCCGCCCATCTCGGAAATCGAGCGGCGCAGGTTTTCCAGTTCCGTGTCGTAGGAACTGACGATGTGGTTGGGCATGCTCGCACTCCTCGACCGAGGCCGCCCTGGGCAGCCTGCATCGCGTAGGATCGGGACCGGTGCCGCGGAACGCGGCCCCGGCGGGCTCAGCCGAAGCGGCCGGTGATGTAGTCCTGGGTCTGGCGCTTCTCGGGGTTCATGAAGATCCGCGTGGTCGGGCCGAACTCCACCAGCTCGCCGAGATACATGAACGCCGTGAACTGCGAGATGCGGGCCGCCTGCTGCATGTTGTGGGTGACGATGACGATCGTGAACTCGGAGCGCAGCTGCTCGATCAGTTCCTCGATGCGGCCGGTGGAGATCGGGTCGAGGGCCGAGGTCGGCTCGTCGAACAGGATCACCTCGGGGCGCTGGGCCACGGTGCGGGCGATGCAGAGGCGCTGCTGCTGACCGCCGGACAGGCCCATGCCGGACTGCTTGAGCTTGTCCTTCACCTCGTCCCAGAGGGCGGCCTTGCGCAAGGATTCCTCGACGCGGACGTCGAGATCGGCCTTGGGCAGCTTCTCGTAGAGGCGCAGGCCGAAGGCGACGTTGTCGTAGATCGACATCGGGAACGGCGTCGGCTTCTGGAACACCATGCCGATGCGCGAGCGCAGCTCGTTGAGATCGACCTTGGAATCGAGGACGTTCTGGCCGTCGAGGAGGATCTGCCCCTCGGCGCGCTGCTCGGGATAGAGGCTGTAGATCCGGTTGAAGGTGCGCAGGAGGGTCGACTTCCCGCAGCCGGACGGGCCGATCAGCGCGGTGACCTGGCGGTCGTGGAAGTTGAGGTTGACCGACTTCAGGCCGTGGAACGAACCGTAATAGAAGTTCAGGTCCTTCACGGCGATGCGCACGGGGGCCTGCTCGTCGGCCTTGTGGCGGCCGGTCAGCTGAGCTTGCGTGATCGCGGGAGCGGCGTTCATCGGGTGCGTGTACTTGTCGAGGGCGGGAGGGGAC
>NZ_VMOA01000013.1 GCF_020662345.1 Methylobacterium sp. W2
GTCAGGGAGCGAGCCGCATTCCCGGCAGCGAGGCCGCCACGGACTGGGTCCGGCTGATGCTGGAATTCGAGAACGACCGCCTTCTCGAAGGATCCGGAAAACCGGCGAACCGTGGGGCCAACGATCCATTGGTGCGGACGTGAGGGAGATCGCCATGCAGTCCGTCCGCGTCCTCGCCTGCCTCACTGCCCTCGGTCTCGTCGTGCCGACGCCGGCGAGCCAGGCCCAGAGCTTTCTCGGATCGGGGCCGACCGAGCGTTTCTCGGTTCCTCCCGTCGGCGATGCCATGCGCCGGCCCGATGCCCCACCGCCGCCGCCGCCCCGCGCCAGCGCCCCGCCGGAGGAGGCCCGGCGTGACGCGCCCGCCGCCAGGATCGCCCCGGCGCGGCGTCTGGCGGCCACCACCGACGGGTTCCGGATGGAGGGCGAGGAGGCGACGCTGCGCTTCCCCGTCTATCTGACGGAAGCGCAGACGCGGGGCCGCCCGCGCCTGCGCATCTCCTACCTGTCGGCGATCTCGGTGGCACCGGAAGCCTCGGAACTGAGCGTGAGCGTCAACGGCGCGGTGGTCGGCCGCACCAGCATCCAGGCGCCGGGCGCGGTGAAGGTGGTGGAGTTCGAGGTCCCCGAGGGGAGCCTCAAGCTCGGCTACAATTCCGTCTCCCTGCAGGCGAGCCAGCGCCACCGGGTCGATTGCTCGCTCAACGCCACCTACGAACTCTGGACGCAGATCGACCCGTCGCGCTCCGGGCTCGTGATCGCGCCGGTCGCGGCCGCCAGCCTCGAACTCAAGGATCTTCCCGCCCTCGAACCCGACGACAGCGGTGCCCTGCCGGTCCGGGTGGTGGCGAACGACAAGCCGAACCTGCCCCGTCTCGAGCGCATGATCCACGCCGTGGAAGCGGTGGGCCTCATCGGCCGCATCGCTCGCCCCGTGGTCGAGTTCGGCCCGCCCATGACCGGCCGGGCCGGCCTCAACCTCATCGTCGGGACGGCGGCGGAACTGCGGGAGATGCCCGATCTCGAATCGATCGGCGCCACCGGCGGGCCGAGGCTGGTGGTCCTGCCGCCGCGCCCGGACCGGGCGCCGACCCTCGTCGTCAGCGGCACTAGCTATGCCGAGATCGAGGAGGCCATCGCATCCCTGGCGCGGGGAGGCGAAGTCTACGGCACCCCCGCCGGCCTGAAGGCCGCGTCCCTGGCGCGCGGCACGGTCATGGAGGGGGACGAGACGGTCTCGCTGCAGAGCCTCGGCGTCTCGACCCGCGAATTCTCGGGGCGGCTCCTGCGCACCGCCTTCGACGTCTACCTGCCGGCGGATTTCCTGCCCGCCGACTACGGCAAGGTCATGCTGGATCTGGCAGGCGCCTACGCGTCCGGCCTGACCTCGGAAGCCCGCATCCTCGTGGATCTCAACGGCAGCAATGCCGCCAGCGTGCCCCTGGCCCAGACCCGTGGCGAGGTGTTCGAAAACAACACGATCCCGCTGCCCCTCGCGAGATGGCGTCCGGGCCTCAACCGGGTCGCGATCATGGCCCAGGTTCCCACCCCGGCGGACGAGACCTGCGGACTCAACGCCACGGATTCGAAGCGGGAGCGCTTCCTGATCCTCGACCGCGCGAGCCTGTCGATCCCCACTCTGGCGCGTGCGGCCAGGATCCCGGACCTTGCCGCGACGACGAGCGGAGCCCTGGCCTTCGTCAAGTCCGAGCGGCGCCCGCGCCTCGTCCTGCCGACCCTCGATAAGGACACGGTGGCCGCCGCCGCGACCCTCGCCGCCAGGCTGGCGGGCGCCGCCGGGCGGATGATCGATTTCGAGCTCGCCGGTGACCTGCAGGGCGGCTCCTCCGGGCCGACCCTGGTCGTCGGCCCAGTGCGCTCCCTGTCTCCCTCGACCCTGTCGGGGCTCGGCCTCGACCCGGAGCAGATCAAGTCGATCTGGCAGGCGCGGGCGGAGACGGCGCGGGCGCCCGGTCAATCGGGCTCGGTGCCGGCGCCGACTCTGGACCGGCTTCGCCGCAACCTGCCGCCGCGCTGCAGCCTGCCCGAACTGATCCTGCGCGCGGCGCCGGTCTCGATCCCCTCCGCGGCCCCTCCCGCCGAGACGCGGCGCACCCCCCAGGCCAGGCTGTCGGACGGTGATCTCGTGACCAAGTGGGACGAGACCCTGCGCACGCGCCATCCCATCCTCGAGGCGGCGGACGGCATGGTCGAGCGGGCCGGCGCCTTGGTCGGCACCCTCGTCGGCGATCCCCGCGCGTTGTTCAGCGCGGCGCCATCGACGCCGGCCACCGTCACCGTCCCCCCCGGCGCCAGCCTGCTCATGGCCCAGGGCTTTCCCTCGAAGGCGGCGGTGCAGAGCGGCTTCGACGGGTCGGTGACGGTGGTCACCGCCCCCAACGCCCTCCTGCTCAAGGCCTCGACGGCCTGCCTCGTGGATCCCGAGGTCTGGTCGCGGATCGACGGGCGCTTCGCGTTCCTCGATGCGTCCGACGGCTCCCTCGAGACGGTGGGGCCACGGAACGTCGATCTCATCGAGACGAAGACCCGCTCCCTCTCTAACATCCGCCTCGTCACCGCCGGCTGGCTCTCGATGAACCCGGCGATCTACGTGGCTCTCACCCTCGGCCTCGCCCTGGTCCTCGGCCTGGCGACGACATCGCTGGTGCGCAATATCGGCCGGAAGAACGGATGACCCGCACCATGCTTCCCATCCTCGGCCTGGTGCTCGGCGCCGCTCTGGCCGCCGCGGGCCCCTGGATCGGTCCCGCGAGGGCGCAGGACGGCGCCTCGCCGGTCCCGCCCGCCACCGCGATCCCCGGCGCCCCCAGCGCGAAAGGCGATGCCATGCCCGGAGCCTCCAGGGCGACGGCCCTCGTCGACTCCCTGAAGAACCCCGATGTCTGGCGCTCCTACCGGTCCCGCTTCATCACCGAGGCCGGCCGGGTGGTGGACACCGCCAACGGCATGATCAGCCACAGCGAAGGGCAGGGCTACGGCATGCTCCTCGCCGTGGCCGCCAATGACCGGGTCACTTTCGAACGGCTGTGGGGATGGACCCGCGCCAACCTGATGGTCCGCTCCGACGAGCTGATGGCCTGGCGCTGGGAGCCCGGCAAACGGCCGGCCGTGGCCGATCTGAACAATGCCTCCGATGGCGATGTCCTCGTCGCCTGGGCGCTCACGGAGGCGGCCGAGGCCTGGGACGAGCCCTCGTACCGGGTGGCCGCGCGGCGCATGGCCGTGGAGGTGGCGCGCAAGACCATCCTGTTCAAGGATAAGAATGGGGCCCTGCTGTTGCCG
The DNA here is from genome assembly GCF_020662345.1 of Methylobacterium sp. W2. Taxonomy (GTDB): domain Bacteria; phylum Pseudomonadota; class Alphaproteobacteria; order Rhizobiales; family Beijerinckiaceae; genus Methylobacterium. Next base: position 3,304 of record NZ_VMOA01000013.1, read on the forward strand.
GCGGTCTCCGGCTTCTCCGCCGCGGAGCGCGCGGACGGGCCGCTGATCAACCTCTCCTACTGGGTGTTCCCGGCCTTCGCCCGTCTCCCCATCGTGGCCCCCGAATTCGACTGGACGGCCCTGACCGCCAGCGGCCTCAACCTGATCCGCCGCTCCCGCTTCGGCACGGCGAAACTGCCAACCGAGTGGATTTCCCTCAAAGGAGAAGAACCGCGTCCGGCGGACGGCTTCCCGCCGCTGTTTTCTTACAACGCCATCCGCATCCCGCTCTACATGGTCTGGGCGGGGGTCGGGCGCCCGGCCGATTACGAGCCTTTCGTCGCCCTCTGGTCGGGGCCCGACCGCGAGCGTCTGCCCATCGTCGATACCGCCGACGGCCGGACGGTCGAGTCCTTGAGCGAGAGCGGCTACACTGCTCTCTCGGCGCTGCTCCTGTGCGACCGGAAGGGCACGCCTCTGCCCGACGGGTTCGGACGGCCACAGGCCGGCGAGAACTATTACCCGACGACGCTGCACCTCCTGTCGATGGTGGCACTGCAGATGAGGAACCTGTCATGTCCGGCACGGTGATCCGCGTGAGGGAACGGCCGGCCACCGCCTCTGCGACGGGGCGCGCGCGACGGCTGGCGCTGCTGTGCGGCGCCTCTCTCGCCGGTTTGTGTCTCGTCACTCCGGTGGCGGCGCAGACCGAGAACCCGGACGAGGCGGCGCGGGCGCCCGCGATCATCGCCGCGCCCGGCAGTTCCGGCGCCGCCGGCATGGTCGACGAGAGCGCTCTGCGCTACTACGCATCGCAGAAGCAGACGGCACGGATGAAGGCCGAGGCCGCCCGGCTGAAACAGCTCTATCCCGGCTGGGTCGAGCCCACCGACCTCGACACCCTTCAGCCGAGCCCGCCGGAAGAGGCGCCGCTCTGGGACCTGTTCACCGCCGGGCGTTTCGACGACCTCGATGCGGCGATCGCGGCCCGGCGCGCGGCGGACCCGAACTGGCGCCCGTCCGACGAACTGTCGCGCAAGCTCCTGCGGGCCAGCTTCCGCAGCCGCCTGAAGGCCCTGACCTCCGCGCGCAAGACGGCGGACATCGTGGCCCTCTACCGGGCCGACCCCTCCGCCCTCGATCCCAGCGACGTGGAGAGCTACTGGACGACGGCGGAGGCCCTGGCCTCCGAGGGGGGCACCGCCGAGGCCTTGGCCCTCTACAAGTCCGTGCTCGACACCAGCAACGACACCGGCGTGCGTCTCGCGACCATCCAGAAGGCGATGTCGACCCTGCCGATGGCCATGGCGGAGAAGCTCGTCGCCATGGGGCGCAGCGATGCCGAGGGAGGTTCCGAGTTCAAGGCGATTGCCAACGACATCACCCGCGCCCGCATCGTCGCCGATCTCCACGGCGCTCCGGCCCAGGAGCCGAGCCCGGCGGACATGGCCGCGTTCCAGACCTATGCCCGCGCCTCCGGCGATTCGAGCCAGACCGGATTGCTCGGCTGGTACACCTACAACCACCGTCAGTTCCGGGCGGCCCTCGACTGGTTCAAGCTCGCGATCAGCCGTGGCGGCGATGCCATGATCGCCCACGGCCTCGCCCATACCCTGCGCGAACTCGGGATGCTGCGCGAGGCCGAAGAGGTCGCCTATGCGTGGCGGGACAAGTATGTCGGCAACAGCATCCTGTTCATCGACCTGATGGGCCGCAAGCTTACCCAGGCCAATCCGAGCTTCATCGACCTCGACCGGATCAACCGCTACGCCAAGGTGACCCTGGCCACGGCATCGGGGGAGGGGGCCGAGGCGCTGGGCTGGTACGCCTACAATTCCTGCCAGTTCGAGGCCGCCCTGGAGTGGTTTCAGCACGCGGTGGCCTGGCTCCCGAGCGAATCCGCCGTGACCGGCTACGCCCTGTCGCTGCAGCGCCTCAAGCGGAAGCCTGACTACCTGACCCTCGTCAACCGCTATGACGGCCTGTTCCCGAAGGTGGTGGACCTGCTGTTCCGCGAGGGACCGGCCGGACCGCCCCTGGCTTGCGCGGCCACCGCGGACGCCTCCCCGCCCCAGGGCGCGCGCCCGGCACCGGGCGCTGCTCCCGCCTCCGCCCCGGCCCCGGCTGCCCGGAACACCGCCGCCTATGGCCGGGTGCCCAAACCGGATTCGTCGGGGGACGGCCAGGCCAAGCCCCTGCCGGTCCAGCGCAGCGAGTTCCCCCTCGCTGTGCCGGCGGAGAATCCCCTGCGCTACGCTCCCCCGTCCCTGGCGCGGGTGGTCGCCGATCGGCAGGACGGGGCCTTCTTGGCCGAGCCGCCCGCATCGAAGACCATGCCGCTGGTGGCGCGCCGGGTCTCCGGAGCGGGGCCGATGCCCTATGAGAGCTATGGCTTCAACCTGATGCCGGGCTATGACGGTTCCGAGCGGCCCTCCACCCTGTCGGAGCCGGGCGAGGGCACCCTATGGCGAGCGCAGCAGGCCGCGCGAACCCGTGCCCCTCAGGAACGGGCGGCGTCGGAGACGGACCGCTTCACCTTGCCGAATTCGCAGGCCGTCAACCGCGGCTACGATAACCCCGACACCGCGCCGAGCTCGATGCAACGTCCATGATCCGCTCCAATCGGTCCGCAGCCGCCCCGCGATCCGGCGTTTTCGCCGCCATGATCTTGCTGCCGTTGGCATTCACGACGCAGGCGGCCCAGGCGGAGTCCGTGGTCGAGATCCCCGGCGCGGGCCGCGTCGCGGATGTGGCGCAGACCGCGTTTCGCGATGGCTACGCCCAGCGCGTCACCTATGCCGGGGGGGCGCGCAACTACGCCGAGATCAGCGTTCGCAACGGCACCGATACGGGCGCTCGCTTCGGCCCGACCCTCTCCATGGGAAAGCCGACCCGTCTCGGTATCGCCGCGGAACTCCTGGCGCGATTCCCCGGGGAAAGCATGCGCGTCTCCACCGTGCCGAAGCGGAACGCCTACGGCCCCGTCGGCCTCGCGGTGGGCAGCAACTGCCTCTACGCTTGGCAATGGATCGACCTCGGTCCACGCTCCGGTGGGCGATCGGCTCCCGACAGCCTGTTCGGCGGCAGTACCGAGCGCGCGGCCTCCCTCCGGGTCAGCCTGTGCCGGACGGCCACCGCGACCCTGGCGGATCTCGTCTCCGGCATCGAACGCATGCACCTCTCCATCGGCGCCGGACGTGATGGCGGCGGCGCGCGCGTGTCGACGCGTCCAGCACCGAAGACGCGGCGCGAGCGGCCCTCGGCCCAGGCCGCGAAGGGGGTCGAGAAACCGGCGAAGGCGGATCCGCAGCCCCCGGGATCCATGGAGCGGCCGAGCGCGCGAACCCAGAAGGCCGAGGACAACCGGCGCGCGCCACTCTCGCCGAGCCTGGAGCGCAGCGTCCCGACTGTTCCACAGCCCGCCGCCGGCACCGCCACCGTGCCCCTGCCGGCCGGTCCCGCCTCCGGGGCACCGCGGTACATTACTGATACCGCGCCTGCCCTCGCGCCTACGGTTCCCGTCGCCGCACCCAAACCTGCGCCCAGAAGCGTGGAGACGGAAGACCGTCTGTCCCCCGACCTGCCTCTGCGAGCCTATCGTCCGCCGCCGTAATAGTCATTGCGGCCCTCGGATTGTTCCGCGCCCCGTATCCACGGGCAATGCCATCCCGACGACCTCTCGCTGCGTGATATCGGCGGGCCTGAACCGATGGTTCTCCATTCGAAGTGCGCGCGAATACATTTTTGGCAGATCGCTTCGTCCTGGTAATGGCGTTCGGTCGGCCGCTTGCTGTGCCGGTCGTGTTTATAGTGATAAAGTGAGTATTAAATATTTGTGCTATATGTTTGTTTATGAACAAATGATCGCGTGTAACCGGTAAAGGTCTCGTGGTGCCGGTGGTGATCCGATGATAAGAGTGGTGAATTAGCTTCATTCTGAGGGGTCGCTATACACCTTCACAGTGCATAATGTTTGTATTCAACCTCGCCGCGCAGCATCGCCGGACCTTTAAAAGGTTATGGAATGGTATATGAATTGCTGACATTTAGTCGGTAATTTAGCGTCGGGGCGATATTGGCCATGCAGCATTTTGACAAGGGACATTTGCCCGAGCCGGGCCGTCATTATGTCGATCACTTGGCCAACCAGCTCGTCTTGATCTGTCGAATCGTCATGGAAGCCGTTTTGATCGGAGCAATAGTGTTTGGAATTCTGTCTTTTGTTTGAGTGAAGCCCGATTATTGATATATATTATTATAATGCGATGATTTTTCATTGCTGTAAGAGATGTGATACTTGTCCGCATGTTGATCGCATTCTGATTGATCGTTGGGCGACTGTTGTACTTCTTGTGAAGAGCAGGAGGCGTCGCTGGCCCGCGGGCGAGGGCTGGGGAAACATTCGTCCGCAAAAGCACTGAAATTCAAAAAACTGTTTCCTTGCGAACTCGCAACTCATCTCGCTAAGACATGGCACATCCACGTGATCCCTCAATCGACGGGTTGATGATCCGCAGTCGAGACCAAGCTTTTGTCCTGGCCTGAGCTGGGTGTCGTTCCGCGCCGGACTGCTTTTCCCGATCTGGAGACGATGATGACCGACGTCACGCCGCGCGCCGGGCCGCGCGCCGATTGGCCGCCGCCGGTCCACGCCTTCGTCCGCTGGTGCGACCGGCGTTCAACGACCTCGCCGGTCGAACGGGTGAGGCGAGGCCGATGAGTGACGCACCCCGCTTCGGGATCTGGGCGGCCGTCCACGGCTCGCGCGCGTCCCACCACGATCCGGACGAGCCGGACGATGCCAGCTGGACCCGCAACCGGGCCCTGGTGCTGGAGGCCGAGGCGCTCGGCTTCGACGCGGTCCTGGTGGCCCAGCACACGGCGAACCCTTACGACGACGAGCGCGACCAGCTGGAAGCCTGGACGGCCTCCGCTGCGCTCGCCGCCCTGACCCGTCGCATCGAGATCATCGCGGCGATCAAGCCAGGGCTCTACCATCCGGTCGTGCTCGCCAAGATGGCCTTGCAGATCGAGCATGTGAGCGAGGGCCGCTTCGCCCTCAACCTCGTGAATGCCTGGAACAAGGCCGAGTTCGAGCGGGCGGGCCTGCCCTTCCCGGCCCATGACGAACGCTACGCCTATGGCCAGGAATGGATCGGCCTCGTCGACCGCCTGATGCGCGGCGAGCGCGTCACCCATGCGGGCCGGCATTTCCAGGTCGAGGATTACCAGTTGCGCCCGACTGGGACCTTCCGACCGCGGCCGACGATCTATCTCGGCGGCGAATCCGAGCCGGCCCGCGCCCTGGCGGCGGAGCGGGCGGATGTGTGGTTTATCAACGGACAGCCCCTCGACGACGTCAAAGCCCTGATCGCGGACGTCGCGCGCCGGCCCGCCGCCAACGCGCCGCTGCGCTACGGCCTCTCGGCCTTCGTGATCGCCCGCGGGACGGATGCCGAGGCGCAGGCCGAGCATACCCGGCTCCTGGCCCTGGCCCGGCGCGACGAGGGGCTACGGAATGCCACGAGAGCCCGGACCGACGCGGCGAGCGTGATGTTCGCCAAGACCGATGCGGCGGCGACCCACCATGTTGGAACCAATGGCGGCACGGCGGCCGGGCTCGTGGGCAGCTACGAGACCGTCGCCGCGCGCATCCGCGCCTTCCATGACGCCGGCATCGACCTGTTCATGCTGCAGTTCCAGCCGTTCGAGGCCGAGATGCGGCGCTTCGCCGAGCAGATCCTGCCCCGCGTGCGGTAAGTCCGGGGGACGGCGGGTGAGGTCGACTCTCATCGTCCGCCCCGGGGGGGTGTCACGATGTCTCTTTTGCATGAGGCCGATCATCTATATATCGGGAGGTCAAGCAGGAGGATCTCACGATGCCGAAGGTGTCACAGGCGCAGGCCAAGCTGAACCGGGAGCGGGTCGTCGAGGTCGCCGCTGCTCTGTTCCGCGAGCGCGGACTGCACGGCGTCGGCGTCGCCGATATTATGGCCTCGGCGGGTCTGACGCATGGCGGCTTCTACGGCCAGTTCGCCAGCAAGGAGGCGCTGGCGGTCGAGGCGTTCGACCTCGCCGCCAACCAGAACTGGCGCCCCGACGATCTCGACGGGTGGATGGCCCAATACCTGACCCTCGGGCACGTTCGAAATCCAGGCGTCGGCTGTCCGCTGGCGGCGCTGGTCAATGACGTGTCGCGCGAAGCACCCGGTTCTCCGCTGCGGGTGCGGTTCCTCCACGGTGCCCGCGACCTGATCGAGCGCATGACCGGCCTGCTTCCCACGGCCCTGGCGAAGCGGCGGCGGCAGCGAGCGCTGGCGAGCCTGTCGCTCATGATCGGAGCTGTCGCCCTGGCCCGCGCCATCGACGACGACGAGCTCAGCGAGGACGTGCTGGCGGCGGCCCGCGGCGTCCTCACCACGGGCAAGGTCGGCTGACGAGGCGCGGTTCAGCCCTTCCAGGCCTTGAGCGCCGCGAAGGGGCTGGAAGCCGGATCGGGCTGCGGCGGGTTGAGCACCGGCTCGACCTGGGAGACGGCATCGGCCAGGGAGAAGGCTGATCCGGCATTCAGCTTGCCGCCGGCCGCATCCTTGTGGCCGCCGCCGCGGAACTTGCGGGCACCGTCCAGCGCCGTCTCGTTGTTCGAGCGGAACGACAGCGAGCCCGTGCGCTGGACATTGACCACGCGGGTCGCCCTGCCCCCCTCCATCACGAGGTCGGAGACGCGCTGGAACATGCCGGAATCGAGGCCGAAGGACAGCATCGTCCCATCCGAGAGCCGGTGGAACAGGGCATCCGACCGGGCCAGCGCCCGGGCCATCCGCATGCGGGTGGAGAGGGCTGGGTCGTCCTGGGGCTCGTCGACCAGGAGCGCATCCACGAGACGCCGCCGGGTCGCGGCGATCTCGGCCTCGACGCGGGCCGGCGATGCGCCCTCGCGCAACAGGGCGGAGACCGCCTGCAGCAACGCGCTGATGAAGCGGTCATGCCAGGGATGGCCCACGGGGATCAGGGTCGCGACGTTGTCCCAGAAGATCTCGTCCAGGGCGAGGCCGCCCCGGAAGGTCGGGCGCTCCTTCTTCCACAGGTCGAGGGCGTCGACGGCGGCCACCAGGGTCTCGAGTTCCTCGGTCGTCTCGCCCTCCACCTCACGCGAGGCGTAGAGTTCGCGATGCTCGTAGGCGAGGCGGGTGGCGCAGCGGTCCTCGTCGATGAGGACGACCACGTTCGGGTCGGAGAGTTCGACCTTGGTGAGGCCGGGTCTCTCCGGCACGAGCGCAAGGGTGAGGCCCTGCTCGCGCAGCTGATCGAGGGACGAGGCATGGTGGTCGAGCACGATCAGCCGGTGCCGCGTAGCCTCGTCGCGACGCAGGTTCATGGCCGCGAACCGGGTGATGAACGTGACGGCGACGGCCTCCAGGCCGAGATCCGTCATGATCAGGCATTCGGGCGCCTGGGCGCGCGAGAGCCGCTTCAGTTCCGCATCGACCACCGGGCCGACATCGGCATAGCGCGGGATATGGACGATCCGCGACACGTCGAGGAAGGCACCGACGATGGTCGAGGCTCCGTAGCCGTCGAGGTCGTGGTGGGTCAGCTGGGTGACGGTCAAGATTCGTCCTCGTGGCTCGGGTCGTCTCCTCGCCTTATGGGGCAGACGGACGGCCTCGGCGAGCCATACCACCGGCGATCGGGTGAAATTCCCCGGCGGCAGGTTACGCCGCGCGACGCGGTCTCTGCGTTTCCTGCCGGGTGAGCGCCTGTCTGGCTTGGCAAGCGGCTGGAGCATGCAGGCGCGGACTTCGCGGGCTTTCGCGCTCACGCTTCGAGGACAACGCGATCCAGCCAGTTGTCCTCTTCACATTACACGCAGGGGGTACCGTCTTCGTTCAGCCGCTGTCCAGCTTCGCAAATGTAATGTCGATCAACGGCTCAGCTTGTCCGCGCATGACATGTGAAAAGAACCTCGATCGACGATGCGATTTCGAGGAGCGACGCTGCTTTTGCAAGCTTAAAGGTTTCTGAATACATTTTTCAGAACGCGTTAAAGCGCTCGTCACTAGGACCGAAACCGACATAACGGTGGAGAGCCATGACGATCGACGCCAGCGATATCCACAGCCCTTTCGAGGTGCTGGACGCGGGGAAGCGGGTCTCCGGCTCCCACGCCGCCGGCGGCGAAGCCTCGTCTCCCGAAACGGGAGACTTGGTCTGCCCCGCCGCGACCGGGGGACGAGCCGGCATGGACCGAGTCGGCATGGACACGGAGTCCCGCCGCCGGATCGGCCGGAACCTCCGCCTTCTCTACGGCGACGTCCTCAATCTGCCGCTGCCCGACCGGTTCGAGGCCCTCCTCACCGAACTCTCGGCCAAGCCTGCTTCGCGGGAGACCTCATGATGACCAGCTTCCTCCATCCTGTCGGAACGCCCGCCGGCGCCGATTCCGAGATGCGCGATCTGCTGCTCGGCGCGATCCCGGCCCTCAGGGCTTTCGCCTATTCGCTGACCTACGATCTCGACCGCAGCGACGACCTAGTTCAGGACACGCTGGTGCGGGCCTGGACCAAGGCGGACAGCTTCGCTCGCGGCACGAACCTTACGGCGTGGCTGTTCACCATCCTGCGCAATCTGTTCTATTCCGAGCAGCGCAAGCGGAAGCGCGAGGTCGAGGATGCCGACGGGGCCCATGCGGCGCGGCTGACCAGCCTGCCCGAGCAGGAGATCCGGGTGGAGATGCGCGAGTTCCAGGCCGCCCTCGACCTCCTGCCGCTCAGCCAGCGCGAGGCCCTCGTTCTCGTGGGCGCGCAGAGCTTCACCTACGAGGAGGCCGCCGAGATCTGCGGCGTCGCCGTGGGGACGATGAAGAGCCGTGTCAGCCGCGCCCGTGGCCGGCTGATCGAGACCCTGGGCATGAACGGCACCGAGGATATCGGGGCCGATGCGCTCACGCGGGCGGCGCTGGGCGGCCCCTGACGCCGTCGCTTCGGCTTCACCTGAAGGCGACCGCTCCGGATCGCGGAGTGGTCGCCTTTACTTGCACTCCTCGCGGGCGCGCTTCATCGCGTCACCGAATCCCGCCAGCGCGTAGTCGTCGCTGGTGGAGGTGCCGCGCATGGACACCGTCTTGACCTGGACCTTGGCCAGCTTGGCCATCTCGCCCACGAGGCGGGCCTCCTCGGATGGGTTCTGCAGCCAGGCGTTCTCGTCCTTCACCACCAAGCCGTATTGCGAGCTGCCGAGGCTCAGGGTCGGATCGGAGGCGGCGGTGGCGTTGGCCTTCGCCTGGCTGGCGGCGGGCTTGGGCGGGAAGCCGAACATCACCGCGACCTCGTTCTGGACGTTGTCGCCCTTGCGGATGGTCACGAACAGGTAGGCGGTATCGCGCTTGAGGGTTTTCGGCGTGCGGGCCTGGGGCTGGGCGATGGCATAGCAGGTGCGCGACTTGCCCTGTCCGTTGGCGAAGACGTTCCAGTCCCCGAAGATCGCCACCGGAGTCGCCTGCTGCATGCCCGGAGCGCTCACCGCCTTCCTCTTCTCCCGTCCGCGTCCCCGGGATTTCGCCGGAGCCTCGGTCTCGGCGACGGCCTCCTGCTGCGCCATGGCCGGCGAGGGGCCGGCGAGATGGGCTGGGCTGAGGATCGGCAGGACAGCCGCCGTGGCGCTGACGACGAGAAGGCGGCGGAGGGGATGCAGCATCGTGTTCAGGTTCTCGAATACGAAAGAAAGGCCGCCGGCAGCGCGCGCGGCGGACCTGCGTCGTCAGCGGCGGACCAGCGGCGTTCGTCGTGGTATCGACACATGCCGTAAAATTGTGCGGAATTGCGGCGGGATCCCATCATGCGCATCCCGTCGAGCCGGATCGAGCATCGGGTCCGCTCGATGAGCCCCGCATGCCCGGACGGTTCAGGCCGGGTGCGCCTCCGGTCCGAAGGTTGATCCGGCGAGGATGGCACCCATCGCCACCTCTACCTGCGGCGGCTCGGCGATTGCCACGCCAGCCGTCGACAGATCGGCGATGGAGGCGGCCACATGCGGTGCGGTGGCGGTGGCTTCCATCACGTCACGGACGGGCAGGGCGCGGGGCTTCGGGTCGTTGTAAGGCGTGTTGTAGCATTTGCGGATCGATGCCCAGAACGCCGCCCGGTCGGCCTCCGGCAGGCGGGCGAGAACGGAATCGATCACGGTGGTGGCTTGCGCCGCGAGGGCGGCGGTCTCTTCGGGGTTCATCCAACTCTCGACGGGCATCGACATCTCCGGCGTGCTTGGTCCGAGTTCTCAGCAGGTTTAGCAAAAGTGGTCACCGGCTTCGCGTCCTCAAACCTGTTTAGGCAGGATCACATAGCTCGACCGTGAACGCATCCGCTCCGGCCGAGCTTTTTTGTCGCCCTGTGAATCACGCTGCTGCGGAGGGCGCGTCGAGCAGTGTCAGCCAGCGCGTGGCCTGAGCCCTGACGTTGTCCGGCGCGGTGCCGCCATAGCTGGTGCGGCTGGAGACGGAGTTCTCCACGCCCAGCACCGCGTAGACCGCGTCGGTGATCCTGGGCTCCGCCTCCTGCATCTCGGAGAGGGACAGTTCCTCCAGCCCGATCCCCTTGGCGGAGGCGGCGCCGACGAGGCGGCCGGTGACGTGGTGCGCTTCGCGGAACGGCAGGCCGAGTTCGCGCACCAGCCAGTCGGCGAGGTCCGTGGCGGTGGCATAGCCGGAGCCGGCGGCGCGGGCGAGCACGTCGGCATTGGGCTCCAGATCGCGCACCATGCCGGTCATGGCGGCAAGACACAGGGAGAGCGCCTGGAGCGCGTCGAACGTGCCCTCCTTGTCCTCCTGCATGTCCTTCGAATAGGCCAGCGGCAGGCCCTTCATCACGATGAGCAGGCCGGTGAGCGCGCCGATGACGCGGCCGGATTTGGCGCGCACGAGCTCGGCCGCATCCGGGTTGCGCTTCTGCGGCATGATCGACGAGCCGGTGGTGTAGCCGTCCGACAGGCGCACGAAGTTGAACTGGGCCGAGGTCCAGACCACGAGTTCCTCGGCGAAGCGCGACAGGTGCACGGCGCAGATCGAGGCGGCGGCGAGCGATTCCAGGGCGAAGTCGCGGTCGGCCACCGAGTCGAGGGAGTTGGCGGTGGGCCGGTCGAACCCGAGGGCCGCTGCCGTGGCGTGACGATCGATGGGGAAGGAGGTGCCGGCGAGTGCCGCGGCTCCGAGCGGGCATTCGTTGAGCCGCGCGCGGGCATCGCGGAACCGGCCACGGTCGCGGGCCAGCATTTCGACATAGGCGAGGCAATGGTGCCCGAAGGTGACGGGCTGGGCCGATTGCAGATGGGTGAAGCCCGGCATCACGGTTGCTGCATGGGCGAGTGCCTTCTCGGCCAGGGCCCGCTGCAGGCCGGCGGCCTGCTCGTCGAGGCTGTCGATGGTGTCGCGCACCCAGAGCTTCATGTCGGTGGCGACCTGGTCGTTGCGCGAACGGGCCGTGTGCAGGCGCCCGGCGGTGGGGCCGACGATCTCGGTGAGCCGGCTCTCGACGGACATGTGGATGTCCTCGAGCTCGCGCTTGAACACGAAGCCGCCGCCCTCGATTTCCGCGCGCACGGCCTTGAGACCGTCCTCGATCGCCGCCACATCGGCCGATGGCAGGATGCCTGACTTGCCCAGCATCGCCACATGCGCCAGCGAGCCGCGGATGTCCTGGGGTGCGAGGCGCTTGTCGAATCCGATGGAGGCGTTGATCTCCTCCATGATCTCGGCGGGGCCGCTCGCGAAGCGCCCGCCCCACATCCGGTTGCTCATGTCGACACTGTTCCTCTCGGCCGCCCCATCCACCCGTCGGGCGACGCAACGATGATGCCCGGAGCCAAGGCGACCCTGGCTGCGGGAGCCGTCGTCGCCGTCCTGATCGCGGGCGGTCTCGCCGTATACGGGACGCGTCCGACCGGCGGCAACAGCGAGACGGTGGCCGAACCGTGCCGTGGCGCTGTCGAGACGATCGCCCGCATCGCCCCCCAGGCAAGCGGCGAGGTGGCGGCCATGGAAGTCTCCAAGGTTCCGCGCGCCGCACCGGACCTCGTGTTCAAGGGGCCGGACGGCGCCGACCGGACCCTCGCCCAGTTGCAGGGGCGGCTCGCGCTGGTGAACCTGTGGGCGACATGGTGCGCCCCCTGCAAGGCCGAGATGCCGGCCCTCGACCGGCTCGAGCAGACGCTGGGGGGGACGGACTTCACCGTCGCCGCGATCAACGTCGATACGCGCAATCTCGAGAAGCCGCCGCAATGGCTGAAGGAGAATGGGATCACGAACCTCGCCTATTATTCCGATCCCGGCGGGCGGGTGCTGCCGGCCATGCAGAAGGCGACCGGTTCGCTCGGCCTGCCCACGACGATGCTGGTGGACGCCAAGGGCTGTATCCTCGGCGTCATGAAGGGACCGGCGGATTGGGGCAGCGAGGATGCGAAACGGCTGATACGCAGGGCCCTCGGCCGTGACTGAACCCGGCATTTCAACGCGCGACCGCCGGCTGGGAGGAAGAACCATGCGCCTGTTCGGATGTCTTCTGGCGGGGCTGCTCGGCCTGGCGCCCGCCTGCGCCGCCGAGGCCCCGGCCTATCTCCTGGTCGGGCTCGACGGAAAGACCTTCTTCCTGCCCGAGGGCGGCCGGAACGGCCCCAATGGCCGCGATGCGCTGGCCATCGTCGATGTGAGCGACGAGGCCCGCCCCCGCCTCGCCCATGTCCTGCCGCTCGACAATGGCTTGCCCCTCGACAATTCGGTCTATGGGCCACCTACCAACCTGCAGATCACCCCGGACGGACGGCTCGGACTGGTGGCGAGCTCCGTGCTCATGCGGCAGGAGGGCGAGGCCTGGTACGCCCAGGCGGACGACCGGCTCCACGTGATCGATCTCCTCGCCGATCCTCCGCGTCTGGTGGAGACGATCCGCGTCGGGCGCCAGCCCTCGGGCCTCGCCATCGCGCGGACGGGAAATGTCGCCCTCGTCGCCAACCGTGAGGGCCGCAGCGTCACAATCCTGTCGATCACGGGGACGAGCGTGCGCGCGGTGTCCACTGTGGATGTGGGCGACGAGGCGGCGGCGGTGGCCATCGCTCCGGACGGACGCCGCGCGTTCGTCGCCAAGAACAAGGCCGCCAAGGTGGGTGTCCTCGCCCTCGACGGCACCCAGGCCAGCTACGATCCGACCCTCGACCTTCCCGTCGGCCCCGGCATCTATGGGTTGGAGGTCACGCCCGACGGGCGTTTGGCGCTGACTGCCAATACCGGGCCTGAGCCCAGCGACGGCCATGCCGACAGCGTCAGCGTGATCCGGGCCGATGCGCCGCGCCCGGTGGTGATCGACCATCTTGGCATCGGCGACACGCCCGAAACCCTGGCGATTTCGCCCGATGGCCGGCATGCGGCGGTGGCCGTGGTGCGCGGATCGAGCGCTCCGGCGAGCGGCCCCGGCTATACTCCCACCGGAACGATGACGCTGCTTACCATCGATCCGTCGGGGCTCGTTCGGCCCACGGGACAGTCCGAGGCGGGGGCGGTGACGCAGGGCATCGCCTTCAGTCCCTCGGGCGCGCACGTCTATATCGGCAATTACGTGGACCGGACCATCGGCGTCTACCGCATCGAGGGAGACGCGGTTCACGATACGGGGTTCAGGCTGAGCCTGCCGGGCCAGCCAGCCTCGATGCGGGGGCGGGCAGGGCAGTAACGTCGAGGGCCAGTGGGCTCGAGTTTCTCAGCGGATGCTCATGCCAACGTCGCTCATCCGCCAAAGTCGATCATCCCAGCAGACCGCCTCATCCTGGAGGTGCCCTTTGCTTGAGCAAAGGCCTTTGACGGAGCGCTCCAGACACCAGAGCGATCCCTGGAAGCCTCCTTCGAGGCCGCTACGCGGCGCCTCACGATGAGGAAAACGCTTTGGGACAACAACGCAAACAGGATCAAAGACTAGCGCAGCCGGACCACCTTGCCGGCCTGAACTGATCCGGCAGACCAGTGGATCGGACGAGATTAATCCCTGTATCGATGGCAATTTAATTCTGGAACTTCCGCGATTTAACGCCGGTTTCGGGTTTCGATGCCAGGTGAGGCACGCAAGCTGGAATCACAGGCCATGCGAGCGTGCCGGCGATACGATGCGGAGAGGATGATGCAGGGACGATACAAGGGTTCGGCGCGAACAGGACGCACTCTTCGGGTGCTTGCCGCCATTCTCGGCCTGTCGTTCCTTATCCTGCCCGAGGCTCGGGCCGCCGTCACCGGAACGGGGGGCGGACCTGAGACCACCGTCACGGCGCCTCATACGTCGACCACGGGCCAGACCGTTCCGCCGGGTGCGGCCGGCGCCCCCATCGTCGATCCCAATGAACGGACCGAGCGGCAGAAGCGGCTGGACCGCGTCCTGAACGGGATCTGCCAGGGCTGCTGATCCGAGAGGATCAAGCCCGGCGCAAGCGCAGGCCGAAGGCCCGCAGGGTCCCCAGCAGCAGGGCGGCGTAGACGAGGGCCCCGACGATCCCGAGAAGCCCGAGCACCACGATCTCGCGGAAATGCGGCAGGGCCGGCACCGAGCGCTCCACGATCGGAAGGCCGTAGATCGCCGTTGCGGCGAGAGCGGCGCAGGCGACGACCACGCCGATGACGGTGATGCCAAGGCCCCGGCTCGGTGCCGTCCAGCCCCGGCGCCACGCGAGCCCCACGAGCAGCGCAAGGTTGAGCCACTGGCCGATGGCAGTGGCCAGCGCCAGGCCGGTCACGCCGTAAGGCCCGGTGAGCACGATCTTGAGCGCAACGTTGAGGGCGATGGAGGCGAGTGATGCGATGAGCGGCGTCATCGTGTCCTGGCGCGCATAGAAGCTCGCCACCGCGCTGCGCACCAGCACCACCGCGGGCAAAGCGAGGCCGTAGGCGGCGAGCACCGAGGCGGCGCGGGCGGCATCCTCGGCGCCGAAGGCGCCGCGCTGGAACAGGGCCGTCATCATCAGGCCGGGCAGGGTGAGGAAGGCGATGGTGAAGGGGGCCGACAGGGCGAGCGAGAAGCCCGCCGCCCGGTTCTGCGCCGCATGCGCACCCACGACATCACCCTTGGCGATCCGCCGGCTCATCTCGGGGAGCAGCACCGTCCCCGCCGCGATGGCAATGACGCCGAAGGGCAGCTGGTAGAGCCGGTCGGCGTAGTAGAGGGCCGAGACCGCGCCGGTGGGCAGGAAGCTCGCGATGATCGTGTCGGCAAAGGAGGCGATCTGGAACCCGGCCGCGCCGATCACCGCCGGACCGAGCACCTTGAAGAACCGCGTCATTGCCGGATCACGCAGGGTCGGCGCGCCGAGCGCCGGCGCGATGTCCGCGCGCCGGCAGGCGAGCCAGACGAGGCCGAATTGCAGCACGCCGGAGACCGAAACGCCCCAGGCGGCGGCGTAGGCGGCGTTCGGGAAGAACCCCGCCAGCGCCAGGGCCACCAGCATCGAGAGGTTGAGGAGGACCGGGGCGCCGGCCGCCACGGCGAAGCGGCGGTGGGCATTGAGGATGCCCGACAGCAACGTCACCAGGGTGATGAAGAGGAGGTAGGGAAAGGTGATCCGCGTCAGCGCGACGGCGAGATCGAAGCGGAGGGGATCGTCCGAGAAGCCGGGCGCCAGGGCACGCACCACCCACGGCATCGCCGACCAGGCGAGGGCCAGCAGGACGATCTGCGTCAGCAGCAGCAGGGTGAAGACGCGGGTGGCAAAACGCCGGGCCGCGCCCGCCTCGCCGGTCTCGGACAGGCCGGCATAGGCTGGTACGAAGGCGGTGTTGAACGCCCCCTCGCCGAAGATCGCCCGGAAATGGTTTGGCAGCCGGAAGGCGACGACGAAGGCATCGGCCACCGGCCCCGCCCCGAGCACGGCCGCCATCACCACGTCGCGAGCAAAGCCGGTGACGCGGGAGACCAGCGTCCAGCCGCCGACGGAGAGGATGCTGCGGATCATGCGAATCGATCGGAGAGAGGGAAACGGAAGGCTTCGTCGATATGCGTTCCCCCTCCCCACAAGGAGGGAGGAGAGCCGCGCTGCGACGGTCTCGTCAGGCCCCGATGGATGCCGGCGGCTCCGCACGACAACGCCGCGAGTCGCGAGACCCGCGGCGCGACAGGAACCGAGACGTTACTTCGAGGCTTCGCCGTAGAGCTTCTCGACGTATTCCCAGTTCACCAAGTTCTCGATGAACGCCTTGAGGTAGTCGGGGCGGCGGTTGCGGTAGTCGATGTAGTAGGAGTGCTCCCACACGTCGACGCCGAGGATCGGCTTGGCACCGTGCACCAGTGGGTTCTCACCGTTGGGGGTCTTCAGGATCGCGAGCTTGCCGTCCTTGACCGCGAGCCAGGCCCAGCCCGAGCCGAACTGGCCGACGCCCGCCTGGATGAAATCCGCCTTGAATTTGTCTAAGCCGCCGAGATCCTCGTCGATCTTCGCGGCCAGGGCCGCCGGGGCCGCACCGCCGCCGTTGGGCTTCATCCAGTTCCAGAAGTGGAGGTGGTTGAAGTGCTGGCCGGCATTGTTGAACAGCGGCTGGTTGGTGCCGTAGGACGCCGTGACGATCTCCTCGACGGTCTTGCCTTCGAGACCCGTGCCTTCGAGCAGCTTGTTGCCGGTATCGACATAGGCCTTGTGGTGCTTGTCGTGGTGGAACTCGAGGGTCTCCTTCGACATGTAGGGGCCGAGCGCGTCGTAGGCGTAGGGCAGTTCGGGCAGGGTGAAGGTCATAGGCAGGTCTCCCGGGTCTGATGGCGCAGGGGTGAGGCTCGCTCCGAGGGATGCGAGGGGCTCACCGTCCGCTCTCCAACGCGTTCGTACCTAAGTCGGTCCTCCTCCAAGGGCAACGGGAGTCCGGCATCGAAGGGCGTGGGGGGATTTTCCTGGAGGTCGATTTTGCAAAACCCGGACCGGGCCTTACTGTGCGCGCCGCACTTCTGATGTGCGGGCGTTGGTTAGAGAGTTCCATGATCCTCGCGCTGTTCGCGCTCGCCGTCGTCATGATCGTCGGTGGCATCGCCTCCGTCGTCCAGGGCTTTCCCTATGTCAGGCTGGAAAGCGGTTGGACGATGACCATCGCGGGCGCCGCCACGGCGTCGTCCGGCGCGCTCCTCCTCGGTCTGGCCGTGGTGGCCACCTACCTGAAGCGCCTGGAGCGGGTCCTGCTGGAGCAGGGAGCTGGGCTCGGCGTCGATCCGTCGGTATTCGAGGCACGGGGGCGGATCGAGCCGCCGGGGCTCGACACGGCCGATGCGGCGGAGGAGCCGGTCTCCCCCGGGCGGCAGCGCCCGAGCGCGGTCGGGCTCGCCGAACCGAGGCTCGCGTCGCCGCCGCATTTTGCCGACGAGGCCCCGCTCGGCAGCGACCCGGCATCGCCGCTTCTGCCGGATCTCCTGCCCGAACCGCCGCCTCCCCCCGTCGAGGACGCCCGGCAGAATCAGCTCCGCGCAGTCGAGCCCGATGCCGAGGCCGCACCGGCGCGCCGGATCAAGCCGAACAAGCCGCCTCGGGCGGTCAAGCCGACGGCCATGGTCGATACGGTCATCCCGGCACCCGAGCCCGTCCCCCCGGTCGTGGAGGCACCCCCCGCGCCTGTCGCGCTGCCCCCGGCGCCGCCTCGCGAGGCCGATCGCGAAGAGCCCCTGGGACTGAGATCGTCGGTCGTCGATGAGCCGGAGACTGTGCCGAGCCCGGCACCGCCCGAGGAAGCCGATCCTGCTGCGAGCCTCCTTAAGGGCGGTCTTGCCGTGGTGGGCACCTACGCGTCCGGGGGCAACACCTACGTGATGTACTCGAACGGCTCCATCGAGGCGGATACGCCGCGCGGTCAGTTCACCTTCGATTCCCTCGATGAGCTCAAGGCCTTCGTCGAGGCGGGCGGCGAGGAGGGCGCCGCCCGCGGAGCGGCGTGAAGCTCCGTCAGGCCAGCGGGTTCAGTCCTTCGGTCCGGGCGGGAAGCGGCGCCGTCATGGTCAGGCGAAACCCTTCGGGGGGATAGCTCGCCGCGATGTCGGCGCTGACCTGCGCCGTGAGCACCCGCTGCAGCAGGCGTGAGCCGAAGCCCTGACGCGTCGGCGGTCGCACCGGCGGCCCATCGGATTCCGACCAGGCGAGATGCAGGGTTTTCCCGGCCGCATCCTCGGTGACGTTCCAGACGATGGCGACCCGGCCCTCCTGCGTCGAGAGCGCGCCGTGCTTTGCCGCGTTGGTGGTCAGTTCGTGGATCGCCATGCCGATGGGAACCGCGATTTCGGAAGTGAGATCCACCGGCGGCCCGTCGAGGACGATCCGCCTCGCCCCCGGACCGTCCGACGCGCCGTCGCCATAGGGTCTGAGCTCGTTCTCGAGGAGGTTGCGCAGGGACGCGGTCTGCCAGGTATCCTCGGTGAGGACCGAATGGGTGTGGGCGAGCGACATGATCCGCCCGACGAAGGCCTCGTAGAAACTCTCGATGCTGGACGCCGTCCGGGCCGTGGAGCCGACGATGGCCTGGACGGTGGCCAGAGTGTTCTTCACCCGGTGGTGCAACTCGCGGATCAGCAGGGCCTGCCGTTCCTCGGCGATCCTGCGTTCGGTCACGTCGGCGACGACGCCGATGAGCCTGCGGGGGAGACGATCGGGGGCGTCGCTTTCGAAGCGCCCGGCCATGTCGATGATGCGCCACGCGCCGTCATGCGCGCGCTGGATGCGGCCGCTGGCCTGCAGGGTGGAATCTTCGCGCAAGGCCGTCGAGATCGCCCGGCGGAACGCGGGGCGGTCGTCGGGATGGAGGACGGTGCTGAGGAACTCGCGCTTGCCGAGAGCCCCCTCTTCGGAACGACGCCCGAAGATCGCGAACATGCGCTCGTTCTCCCAGACGGCCTGATCGTCGAGCATATGCCATTCGAAGATGCCGAGTTCGGCCAGCGACGTGGCGATGCGCAGGCGCTCCTCGCTCTCGCGCAGGGCGTCGCGCGCCTCCACCCGCGTCGTCACGTCCTGCAGCACACCCACCACGATTCCGGATCGGTCGCCCACGGCACCGATCGCCTGCCCCCTCGCGCTGATCCGGATCTCGATGTCGTCGCCCGCGCGACGCAGGCGGGCCTCGATGGCGAAGGGGGTGCCGTCGCGCATCGCCGCACGAGCGGTCGCCTTCACCCTCTCCACCTCGGGCGCCTCCATCAGGCCGGCGACCTGCGGCCAGGTCAGTAACGTACCGGGAGGGAAACCGAGGATATGGGCTGCCCGCCGCGACACCCTGAGGAGCCCGTCCGCGAGATCGATCCGCCATTCTCCGAGCCCGGCGGCGGTGAGGGCGGCGCGGTTCTCCTCCGAGCGCACGATGTCGTCGGCATCGGCCCGTTCGACCACCAAGGTGCGGAGGGCGCCGGTATCGGATGAGGGCGATGTCCGGATGCGGACGTCGACGGGGCTCCCGCTCGCGGTGCCCCAGCTCCGGATGCCAGCGGAGAGCAGGTCGGGACCGTCTCCGAGCACCGTCACGGGCCGCCCCGTCAGGCTCCCCGCCTCGTATCCGAGGAGGTTTGTCAGGAACGGGTTGGCGTCGAGGATGCGCTCCGTGCCGCAATCGAGGATGACGAGTCCGATTCCGGCCTCATCGAAGCTGCGCCGATAGGGGTCGGCCTGGGGACGCGCATCCCCCAGCACTGGCGATCCTGGATCAGATCCGCTGCCCACTCCGCAACCTCATTCGGCGGCGCCCCGGACTCGTATGGGGCATCATCGCTCGACCCGGTAGCCCCGGATGCTCATTGCCCCGGCATCTGAGGTCGCAACGCTCTGCGCCGCAAGGGCTTACGACGAAAAAGCCGTGCCGGAACGCACCCGCTCAGCCCAGCCGGCGGAACTCCAGGTAGGTCGGGCCACGGCCGGCCGCGATCGCCTTGGCCTCGTAGCGGGTGCCCGGCCATTCCGGGAAGGGGCGCTTCCAGTCGGTGACGGCTTCGGCAGTCCAGCTGAGGGCGTCGCATCGCGCGGCCCGCACCAGGGTCCAGCCGGCATAATCGTCGATGTCGCTGGCAAAGCGGAAGACGCCGCCGGGCCTCAGGACCCGGGCGATCTCAGACAGCGTCTCGTCCGAGACGAATCGCCGCTTGCGCTGGCGGCGCTTGGGCCAGGGATCGGGATAGAGCAGGTAGACGCGGGCGAGGCTCGCATCGGGAATGGCGGCGAGGAGCTGGGTGGCGTCCTCGTCCCAGATCCGGACATTGTCGAGGTCGCCGTCATCGACGGCCCACAGCAGCTTGACGACGCCGTTGACGAAAGGCTCCGCGCCGATGATGCCGACCTGCGGGTGACGCGTGGCCTGGGCGGCGAGATGCTCGCCGCCGCCGAACCCGATCTCGAGCCAGACCTCGTCCACCGGATTCGGGAAAAGTCCGGGCAGGTCGAGCCGCGCCCCCTCGGTCGGCAGCGCGACGCGCAGGAGCGGCAACAGGTCGGCCAGCCGCTGTTCCTGTCCGGCCCGCAGGCGTTTGCCCTTGCGCCGGCCGTAGAAGGCACGGTCCGCGCCCTCGATTGCCGTCCCGCCCTCGTTGGGCGGGAGATCATCCCGCCCGTTCTCCACGGGTCAGGACAGGGCCGACTTGAGGGTGTCGGCGAGATCGATGCGCTCCCACGAGAAGCCGCCGTCATCCTCGGGCTTGCGGCCGAAATGGCCGTAGGCGGAGGTGCGGGCGTAGATCGGCTTGTTGAGGCCAAGGGCGATGCGGATGCCGCGGGGTGAGAGGTCGAGGGCATCCATCAGCACGGTTTCGAGCTTGGCCTCGTCGACGGTCCCGGTGCCGTGCAGGTCCACGTAGATCGAGAGCGGCTTGGCGACGCCGATGGCGTAGGCGAGCTGGATCGTCGCGCGGGTGGCGAGGCCGGCGGCCACGACGTTCTTGGCGAGGTAGCGCGCGGCGTAGGCCGCCGAGCGGTCGACCTTGGTCGGATCCTTGCCGGAGAATGCGCCGCCGCCGTGCGGTGCCGCGCCGCCATAAGTGTCGACGATGATCTTGCGGCCGGTCAGGCCGGCATCCCCGTCCGGCCCGCCGATGACGAACTTCCCGGTGGGGTTGACGTGCCAGACGGTCTCCTCGCCGACCCAGCCCTGGGGCAGGGCCGCCAGGATGTAGGGCTCGACGATGGCGCGCACGTCGGCGGAATCGAGGGTTTCGTCGATGTGCTGGGTGGAGAGCACGATCTGGGTGATGCCGACCGGGCGGCCGTTCTCGTAGCGGACGGTGACCTGGCTCTTGGCGTCGGGGCCGAGCTTGGCCGCATCGCCCTGCTTCGCCTTGCGGGCGTCGGCCAGATCCTTGAGAATCTTGTGGGCGTAGTAGATCGGCGCCGGCATCAGCTCCGGCGTCTCGTCCGAGGCGTAGCCGAACATGATGCCCTGGTCGCCGGCACCCTCGTCCTTGTTGCCGGAAGAATCCACGCCCTGCGCGATATCGGCGGACTGGGCGTGCAGGTGGATGGCGATGTCGTTGTTCTTCCAGTGGAAGCCCGACTGCTCGTAGCCGATGTCCTTCACCGCTTCGCGGGTGAGGTGCTCCAGGTGCTCGAAGGTGACGGAATCCGGGCCGCGCACCTCGCCCGCGATGACGATGCGGTTGGTGGTGGCCAGGGTCTCGACCCCGAGGCGGGCTTCCGGCATCGCGGCGATATAGGCATCGACGATGGTGTCCGAGATCCGGTCACAGACCTTGTCCGGATGGCCTTCGGAGACCGACTCGCTGGTGAACAGGTAGTTGGAACGCGGCATCTGAGGCCCCCCGTTTCGGGTTCGCCTCGGCAGCGTTCGACCCGGTCTTCGGAACGGAGAGCTTCTGGCACTCCCTCCCCAGGCGGTCAAGATGACAAACCGAACGTATCCGCTAAAACGAACGAATCATACTTTAGATCATCCGTTCAGCTTTTCGTCCAGGGCATGGATGGCGGCTGCGAACTCGCGGCGGTTGGCGTCCGAGAAATGCTCTGTCACGTGCTTGGCGACGACATCGACGAGACCGCTCCACGGAGCCAGCGCTCCGTCCTGGGGCACGAAGGTCTGCTGGGGCGGCTCGCTCAGACCACGGAGCGGGGCGTCGTCGCTACGGTCCATGCCATCGAAGAAGTAATCGATCGGCATCCCGGTCATGCGACTCAGAATCTCGAGATGGATCGCGCTGATGCGGTTGATGCCCTTCTCGTACTTCTGAAGTTGTGCCGCAGACATGCCGAAACTCTGGGCGACACGTTTCTGGGTCAGGGCCGATCTCTTCCTTTGCTCGGCGATGCGCATGCCGACATGGACATCGCGTGCATCGGTCTTTTGCCCAGCCATGTCAGATCCCGTCCAGTCTCATGAGCCTTGTCGCGCACCTTGCCCTTGGACAGATCCTCGACGCTCATGGCTCTTATGGTTGCTGTTTCTTCCACGTTCCCCTGCTCAACCCAACCCGAAAAAGACGGCACGGCCGTACTATTCCACGCCCTTGCCGGGCACGGAGCCCGGGGAAGGGACGATCGGTCGAGGATGGGGTGGTGGTGGCGTCCCCGGCAGGTCTCGAACCTGCGACCCCAGGTTTCATCCCACTTCGGCTTCCGCCGCCGCCCCGTGCCGGAGCGTTCGTGGTCTGGACTATCCCTTCGCCATGGATCGGTGGGGAATGACCCTTCGCGATCTTTAGGCGCCGCCCGTCTAGTCTCTACACCTTCCCCGGATGGCTCCGGGGCTTGGCTCGGGATCGGCCGGGCCAGCGCGCATGCGGGCCGTGGGCGTTCCCCGAATTTGAGCGGATCCGCCGCGTGGTTTCCCCTCGCGACGCCCAATTGAAGTTTAGGAAACCTGTGCTCTGTCCAGCTGAGCTACGGAGACTCACCAAGCACGTCCCTAGCATCATCGGGCGGGGAGGCCAACCGGCGCTTCGAGCGGCGATTTCAGGCCACCTTGCGCCGGAGCCATCGGCGCGCCTTCTGTGCGCGGGCGAACCATTCCGGATGGCTGCGCAGCCAGATCTTGGCCGCCTCGGCTGCCGTGATCGTGTGCTTCACCATGTGCCCGCGAAGGGTCACCACCTCCGCGAGCTCGCTCAGGTCCCGGGTCTGGACGCCGAAATCGGATTTGTAGGGCATCACGCCGACGGTGAAATCGAAGTAGCCGAGCCCCGCGGCACGAGCCCAGCGCAGGGTTTCGGCGACGATGTGCAGGCCTGGCGAGGTGTTGCGCCAGGTTTCTCCCGCCATCGTCAGCAGGAGGCCATGGAAGGTCCCGCCATGGACGAGGCCGTAGGCGCAGGCGATCCATTCCCCGTCCACCGCCAATCCGAACAGGCGGACCGGTCCGCCGGCGAGGCCCCGATGGGCGCCTTCACGGTAGAACGCTTCCACATCGGGGCGTGAGAGCAGGTTGAAGCGGCCGATCTCGGCAAAGCGCGAGCGGCGCTGTTCCACCAGCGCATCGAAGATCCGGTCGATCTCCTCGGCGCTCCTCGCCTCGACGAAGGTGACGGTGCCCGCCCGTTCCAGCCGGCGGCGCAGCTTGGCCATGTCCTTGAGGGTGCTGGGACGGCACAGGCGCGCGAGCAAAGTCTCGGCGTCGCCCTCGATGGCGACGCCCGAGGCCTGCATGTCCATCCGGCGGCAGCCGGGCAGGGTGGCGAAGGGGTTGGGCCGGCCGCCCACATCGTCGGGGATCCGGCTGATCTGGATCAGGTCGGCCCGAGGAAGCACGCCCCGGATCGCGGTCCAGGCCAGGGCTATCTCGTCGGCCGAGAGGTCGATACCGGGGGCGAGAATCGGCGCCGCATAGTCGCAGACCCCGAGATCGAGCCAGGTGATCGTCCGGAAGCCGCGATGGCGCAGGCGCGCCAGGGGCACCAGCATGACCGAACGCCCGGTGGCGTCGATCACCTCGACGATGACCGGCTCGGCCTTGGAGGCGGCGCCCAGGCGCTCGATGACGGCCGTCGCCCAGTCGAGGCGCTGATAGGCCGTGGCGGTCCCGTCGGATTCGAGCCTGCTCCAGAGGTGGGCGACCGTCGCCATCGTGGTGTGGAGGCGTGCGTCGTACCGGCGGACGGAGGCGGGGCGCGTCGGTGCGGGGACGTCTTGGATCACGCTCATGACTGGGATGTCCTGGCTATCGCCACGCAGCGAGACACATCCGCGCGCGCATCCGACGTGTCGGGATGGATGGTGCGAGAAGTCTCGCGGAGGGTAAAAAGGGTCATCGGCCGGTCCCCGCCTCGATATCGCGGCCGAGGTCGGGCTGCATCACGGGCATGGCGGCGCGCCAGGGCTTCAGCATCCAGAGGCAGCCCGCCAGCACCACCACTTCGGAGATCAGGACGCCGAAGAGCGACCAAGCCGGCTGGGCCATCAGCAGCAGGCCGATCACGGCGACGGCGCCGATTCCCACGCTCACGCCCGCGATGACCGAGAGGGGACGGAAGTCCTGCATCGTCTCCATCAGAATACGCATCGGTGCGTGGATGAGCGAGACCGTGACGATGGCCCAGGCCGCCACCGCGATCAGCATCATCGGCGCTCCCGAGAACTGGCCGGCGAACAGCTTGTGCTCGATGAGTTCGAGCACCGAGAGGATGATGGCGCCGTAGGCGATGCAGCCGAGCCCGAGGAGGCCGGAGCAGATGAGGGCGAAGCGTCGGGCGAGGGTGAAGTTGCCCCGGGCGAGATGGCCCGCCACCTCGGGCTGGACCATGTTGATCAGGGCCGATGCCGAGAGCCGCAGGGGCGAGAACAGCACGAAGGTGGCGGCCATCGGCGCATAGGCGGCCGGCCCCGCCATGGCGGCCACGAGAAGGCTCTGCCCCTGGCCCTGGACGTTGGCGGTGGTGACGTTGACCAGGGACCAGGACAGGGTCGGGATCATCGCCCCGTAGCGGCGGCGCACCGAGCGGCCGAGGCTCAGTCGGATGGGTTCCCGCAACAGGGCGAGCGAGGCGACGATGCCGAGGCCGTTGGCGCAGGCCAGGGCGAACAGCGTCTCGTCGAGGCCGGGTGCGCCCTGAAAATGGATCATTGCCACGGTGAAGGCGGTGCCCGAGAGGGCGAAGACCACGTCTCCCATCCCCGAAATCGCCGGCCGGTGCTTGGCGAAGAGTGCGAGGCGCAGGTAGCTGCGCAGCGACCAGAGGCCGACGAAGAGGCTGCCGGCTAGGGCGTTGATGTCGGAGGTCGCCATCAGCGCCGCGCAGACTCCGGCCGCGATCGTCGCGGAGAGGATGACCGCCACCGTACCGAAGGTCACGTCGAACCCGCGCGCCGCGCGTCGTCCGGCGCGCGGCGGAATCGTGATGGTGGCCGGCACTCCGGCAAGCGACCGGATGTAGGTAAGCGCCAGCCCACCCACGAGGAAGAGGATGGCGAAGCGCCCGTAATCGTGTGGGCTTAGGCTTCGCGCCAGGACGATGTTGATCCCGAAATGGAAGGCGCTCTGGGTGACTTCGCCCCCCAGCATGAGGATGAAGCGGCGCACGAGGCGGCTCAGACCGTTCATGGCGCTTCAGCCCGCCACGACGGTGCTGGCATCGGCGCCGGCGCGGCCGCCGATGCGGGCATTGACCATCGCGACCAGCCCCTCCGCCGCGGCGGCTTCTCCGAACAGAGCCGCGTAGCGGGCACGGGCTGCGGCCGGGAAGCCGTGCCAGGAGGCCGGATCGGTGACGATCCGCTCCAGGGCGGAGGCGAGGCTGCGGGCATCATCGGGCGCAACGACCCAGCCGCTCGACCCGTCCTCGACCACTTCCGTCAGCCCGCCGATGCGGGAGACGACGGGGGGGCGGCCATAGGCCATGGCCTCGATCGCCACCCGGCCGAGGGATTCCGGCAGGCGCGACGGCACCGTGACCACGTCCGCCCAGCGATAGAGATCGGACGGGTCATCGACGAAGGGGGACAGGCGGATGATGGAGCCGAGCCCCGCATCGGCGATCTGACGGCCGAGCGCCTCTTCGCGTGCCGTATCCTCGAAGGCGCTGCCGACGATGCGCACGTCGAGCCGCGCGCGCACCTCCGGCGGCAGCGAGCGGATCGCCTCGACCAGGATTTCCTGGCCCTTGATGCGGCTGATCCGGCCCAGCATCAGCAGGCGCAAGGGGCGCGCGCCATCATAGGTCGAGGGTGGCGGCGTCTCCGGTCCCGCAATGCCGTTATAGACCACCCGCATGGCGACCTTGGAGGTCAGCGAGAAGGCGCTCGCCGTGGCGCGGGAATTGAACACGATGTCGGCCCCGCTCCAGCGGATCAGCCCCCTGAGCAGCTTCAGGGTGGCCCCTTGCGGAATCTCGTGGACATGCACGATGGCGCGGCCGGGACAGAGCCGGGCGGCCAGGAGGTAATCCGCCACCACGGAGGTGTTGATGTAGACGAGGTTGCTCGCGCGCAACCGCCGCCAGGCGCGCAGCATCGCCACCGGCAGCGTCAGCAGACCGAGGGTCGCGAGGCGCGGCAGGTCGCGCCGCCGGAGAATCCAGAGCGGCTCGAACACGATCCGCGAGGCGACCCCTTCGAGGGCACCCACGATCGGGCCGGTCCGGGGCAGGACCACATCGATGACGGCGCCGGGATAGGCCGCGCGGAAGATCCGCACGCTTTCGACAAAGCTGCGGTCGGAACCGTAGAGTTCGTATCCCTGGTGGACGCAGGTGATGCGCATGCCAATTCGACCTCGATCCCAGTCTTAACTGCCCCAAGATGACATGCCGCCCTATTTTCATTCGTTACCGAGCAAGAACCTCACGCGGTGTAATCACGCCGCATGGTTGCCTAGAGATGTTTCTCGTGTCCCGTCTCGGGATCATAGGGGGCTACAAGGAGACTCGGATGTCGTCGCACAAGCCCTCGCTTCTGATCCTGGGGACTCGCGGCATTCCCGCATGCCATGGCGGGTTTGAGACCTTCGCCGAGAAGCTCGCGCTTTTCCTCGTGAATCGCGGCTGGCATGTGGGAGTCTATTGCCAGGACGAGGTCGAGGCGGTGAGCGAGCGCTTCCGCACGACGACCTGGAGGGGCGTCGAGCTCATCCATGTGGCCGTGTCCACCAGCGGACCGCGGGCGACCCTGGATTTCGACTGGCATTGCGTGCGCGACGCGGCCAAGCGGGGCGGCGTCAGCCTCGTCCTCGGCTATAACGGGGCGATCTTCCTGCCGTATCTGCGTCTCGCCGGCGCGAAGATCATCACCAACATGGACGGCATCGAGTGGAAGCGGCCGAAATGGTCGATGGCGGTGCGGGCCTGGTTCTGGACCAACGAGTGGATCGCCGCCTGGGCTTCCCACCGCCTCGTGGCGGACCACCCGGCCATCGCCGATCACGTCGCCACGCGCCGTCCGAGATCCGCCATCGCGACCATCCCGTATGGCGGCGACCCGATCTCGGCTGCACCGACCGCCCCCATCGAAGCCCTCGGCCTGAAACCGGGGCGGTACATGACCTCGATCGCCCGCATCGAGCCCGACAACAACATCCTCACGATGGTCGATGCCTTCTCGCGCAAGGTGCGGGGGATGCGGCTCGTGGTTCTCGGCACGCTCTCCGACGGCAACCCCTATCACCGCGCGGTGAGGGAGGCGGCCAGCGACGAGGTCCTGTTCCCCGGCGCCATCTACGAGGCGGAGACGATCCGATCCCTGCGCTTCCATGCGCGGGCGTACCTGCACGGGCATACGGTCGGGGGGACCAACCCCTCCCTCGTAGAGGCCCTGTGGGCCGGCAACCCGGTCGTCGCCCACGACAATCCGTTCAACCGCGGCACGGCGGGCGAGGAGCAGTTCTACTTCGCCGATGCGGATGCCTGCGAGCGGCACATCGAAACCCTGATCGCCGACGACGGCGCCGCGAGGAAGGCGGGTGTCGCCTCGGTCGCCCGTGCCGCCGACCGTTTCGAATGGTCGGAGATCCTGAAGCAGTACGAGGCCGAGGCGATGGCGCTCGGGGGCTTCGCGGCACCGGCGGGCCAGGAATCGAACCACCCCGCCACCTCGTCCGTCCATGTCCCCCCGGCTCATGTCTCTCAGGCGCATGCCTCTCAGGCTCATGCCTCGATGGCGATCGGAGGACGGGGCCGGGATCGCGCTTCGTGAGGCCGCCGCCCACACGTAGGGCGATCCTGGCGGCTGCGGCGGTGACGGCGGGATTGGTGCCGGCTGCCGCCGCCGCCCCGCCGCCGCTCCGCCTGACGCGCGGCGTCAACACCTGGCCCTGGTTCTCCCTGACGCGGGAGTTCCCGGCGCCGCGCACGGATTACGGGACGCCGCCGTTCCAGGAGGGCCGGCCCGTCCCGACCGAGCGCGACCTCGCCCGCCTGCGCGCGGCCGGGTTCGACTTCCTGCGCCTGCCCGTCGATCCCGGCCCCTTCGCCGCCGCCGGGCCGGAGGAGCGCGGGCGCCTCATGGCCGACCTCAGGGCCGCGGTGGAGGCGGCGTTGCGCGCGGATCTCGCGGTCCTGGTCAACGTGCAGGCCAATGGCGCGACGCATCACTGGAACCCGCAGAATTTCTACGGCGATCCCGGCGCGCCGCTGTTTCCCGCCTATCGCCACGTCGTCTCAGACCTCGCCCGCCTGCTGGAGGGGATCGCCCCGGAGCGGCTGGCGCTGGAGCCCGTCAATGAGCCGCCGCAGGGATGCGGCGCGGCATCGTGGCTGACGATCCAGGACGACCTCCTTGGCGAGGCCCGACGGGTCGCCCCACGCCTGACCCTCGTGGCCTGTGGCGCCTGCGGCAGCATGATCACCGGGCTCACCGCCCTCGACCCCGCGCCGCTGGCCCGCTCCGCCCCGCTGCTGTTCACGTTCCACTATTACGAGCCCTACCTGTTCAGCCACCAGGGGGCGCCCTGGATGCGGGAGCCGGTCTACCGCGCCCTCAACGCGGTGCCCTGGCCCGCCTCCGCCGGCAGTCTCGAGACGACGCTCGCCGCCGTGCGGGCCAGGATGGCCGGCGACACCGTCCTGTCGGCGGAGGCCAAGCGCGAGGCCTATGCGCTGACCGAGGCCAAGCTCGCCGAGTACTTCGCCGCCCAGCCCGATAAGGGCTACCTCGCCCGCCACCTCGCCATCGTGGGCGAATGGGGTCGCCGCCACGGCATCGCGCCGCGGAACATCGTGCTCGGGGAGTTCGGTGCCCTGCGCAGCGATGCGCGCTACGTCGCCTCCCATGCGGAGGATCGGGCGCGCTACGTCCGCGACGTGCGCGAGGCGGCCGAGGCCGAGGGCTTCCCCTGGGCGTTCTGGAACCTGTTCGACGGGATGGGCCTGATGGACGATGCCACCCGGCGCTTCGATCCGGCCATCGTCACCGCCCTCGGTCTGCGCGTCCCGGCGGACGATCGCTGACCGCGTGGAACAGGCCGAGAAGCAGGATGGCGAACTTGGCGAGCAGCGTGGTCTTGGCGCCGATCCCCTCGAACGTGTTCACCAGGATGACGAAGGCGATGACGGGCAGGAACGTGCCGCTGCGGCAATGGCGGACCAGCTCGATCATGTAGAGCGTCACCGCGACGGTGAGCAGCACCGTCATGAAGATGCCCTGATAGACGAGGGTCCGGACGATGGGGTTCTCGATGCCCCATTCGAGTCCGCTGACGCGCCGTAGCGAATCCACCAGGCTCATATCCGGGCCGACCAGCAATTCGCGGAAGGGGATGCTGGCGACGAGGTCGAGCATCTCCACGCGGGCATTGGCGCTGCCGCCATCGGCCATGAAGCGGCTCAGCAGCGCGTCGAAGAACCCGCCGGCCGCGAGTCCTCCGATGCCGAGGGGCACGAGGGTGAACAGGAAGATCCCCGCCGCCGCCGCCAGGAGCGGGATCCGGCCCGCACTCAACACCTTGTGCAGGGCGAAGAGGCCGTAGCCGCCGCCGAAGATCAGCGTCACCACCATGGCCGAGCGCCCGCCGAAGGCGACGAGGGCGGCGAGTTGCAGCCCGATCATCGCGAGGCGCTGCGGAACCGTCATGCGCCCGCCGCCGCCGATGAGGGCGAGGACGTAGCAGGCCGTGAGGGTGGCGTTGCCGAGGGGGTGTCCCTGAAGTGCGGCCGAACGCGTATCCGTGGCGAAGACCTGCCCGTCGAGCCGGTAGGGAAAGAATAGGGTCTTCGTCGCGAATTCCGTGAGGCCGAGCAGGGCGTTGACCAGCAGCACCGCATGAACCGTCAGTTCGAGGCGCCTCCAGGTCAGCGCGTCGCGGTCGGCCAGCAGGACGACGAAGAGGCCCGGCAGCAGGAACGTGTCCAGCGCCCCCGCCATGCCGGGGCCGCTGCGCAGGACGATGTGCAGGAACAGCCCGATGCTGCATGCGGCCAGCAGCATCCCCGCCGGCCGCACCTGCACGGCATAAACGAGATACCCCGCCGGGTTGCCGGACCTGAGGGCGGCCCAGCCGAACAGGACGATGACCAGATAGGTCGAGGGATGGATTTTCTGCGGCGCCGCGCCGGTGAGCCCGTCGTAATTGATGCCGACATTCCACAGCATGCCGCCCGATACGCCGAGGATCAGCACGGTGAGGGCGATCAGGCCGAACGGCATCGGGCTTCGCGACGCCGCTCCGACCTCGTTCCGTCGTTGGGCCGGGGAGTGGACCGCGCTCCTCATGGCCCGCCCGTCACGCCGCCGCCGCGTAGCGATCGACGAAGAGGCTGCCCGAGACCGGGCGGCCGAGCACTTCCGAGATGTCGAGGATGTCGAGGAGGTCGCGCTGGCGCGTGGCGCCGTTCTTCGCGACGATCAGGAGCCTGTCGCTGGCTGAGGCGAGGGGCCCGATCCGCAGGTTGCCGGTGAGGACGCCGCCATCGATGAGGATGAGGTCGAAGCTCGATTTGCCGGCCGCGAGGAACTGCTCGATATTGGCCCGGCTCAGGGCCTCGCGCGAGGCCTTGGCGATATCGCCGATGCCGATCCGCGCGGCACCGCTCTCCGAATCCGCCTTGGCCGCCGCGGCCATCCCGACCTCGCCGCGCAGGACCTCGATGAGGCCGGGGCCGGAGGCGTCCTGCTCCGGCGTGGCCTCGAGGTCCGCCTCAACCACGAGCACGCGCTCGCCGCGCGCCGTCGCCACCGCCGCGAGCAGGTGGATCGTCGAGCGCCGGTCCGCCGCATCCGAGGCCGCCGAGGTGACGAGCACGCTCAAGGCCTGGCCCGGCGGGTGGATCTGGCCGCGCACGCTCGCCAGCCGGTCGAGGGTCAGGCTCGCGGCGACGCTGGCCGGACGCTCGCTTCCCGCCTTGAACTCCGGATAGGTGGCGACCACGGAGGTGTGCGAGAGCCGCTCCATCTGGCGTCGCGACAGGACGGTGGGGTCGAGATATTCGCGCACGAAGGCGAGGCCGGCCCCGAGGCCGAGGCCGCTGACGAGGCCACCGGCGAACAGCAGGAGGCGCAGGGGCCAGCTCCGCTCGGCGGGCGGACGGGCCCAGCTGATGACGCGGGCGTTGGTGGTGTCGATGCCCGTCTGTTCCTGGATCTCGCGCGAGCGGTTGAGGAAGTTGCTGTAGACGGCCCGGCTGGTATCCACCTCGCGGTCGAGCTCACGCAGGCGGACCGAGGCCTCGCCGGTGACGATGGAGCCCCGTTTCAGCTCGTCGAGGTTCGAGGTCAGCGCCTTCTCGTTGGCGGCGGCGCGCTGGTAATCCGTCTCCGCCGAGCGGGAGATGCGGGCCAGCTCCACCTCGGTCAGGCGTTTCACGTCCTGCATCTGGGTCCGCACCGCCTCGATATAGGGGTGGCGGTTGCCGAGCTGGGTCCGCAGATCCGCTTCCTTGCTCGCAAGCTCCGCATATTGGCTGCGCAGCCGCTCGATTACCGCGGACTGGATCGCCTCCGGGGCCGAATCCGGTCCGAAGGCGGTGCCGCGCGCGTCCTTGATCTGCTGCAGCCGGGTGCGCGCTTCCGCCGTGCGGGCGCGGGCGGCTACGATCCGGTTGTTGCTCTCGGCCAGTTGCTGCTCGCTGATGAGCTGACCGCTCGCCGTGATCAACCCGTTCTCGGCCTTGAATTTCTCGACCTTGTTCTCGGCGACGTTGACGCGCTTGCGCAGGTCGTCGAGGCGCGAGGCCATCTCGGCCGAGGCCCGCGAGGCCGCGTCCGCGCGGGCGGTGGTCTGGTCCTTGAGGTAGGCGCTGGCGATGGCGTTGACGATCCGGGCCGCCTTGTCCGGGTTGCCGGCGGTGACGACGACATCCACCACGAAGACCTTGTCGGCGCGCTTCACCGCGAGCCTGCGCCGCAGGGCGCGGACAGCCCGGCCCTCGGCGGCGGCGTCCGTGCTCGGGGCGGAGCCTTCGCCCTGGAGGGTACGCAGGGTCCAGCTGAGGAAGCCGGTGCCGACGCCGCCGAAATCCGGATCGTCGAGCAAACCGGCATCGCGGGCGGCCCGGGTCAGGACGGAATCGGATTCGATCACCCGCGCCTGGCTTTCGACCTGGATCACGCCGCCATCCGGCGCCATGGCGACGGGATTGACGTCGTTGGTGACGATCTGCTTGTCGCGTGGGTCGATGAGGATCTGGGCGGTGGCCGCGTAGAGCGGCGGTGCGAGGAACCCGTAGGCCACCCCGATGAAGGTGAGCAGCGCGGCGGTTCCGAGCACCCAGGCCCGGCGCACGGTGAGGATGCGCCAGAGATCGCCGATCTCGGCGCTCTTGTCGGGCTCGGAGGAGGGCGGCCGGTCGATGCTGGATCGACCGATCCAATCCGCCGCCGCGATGTGTCTGTCGATCTGTGCCATCGGATGCTCGGGCCGTGGCCGGGATACAGCCCGTCCTTCGGATACAGGCATGATCCGACTTTACTGACGATTCACCAACACCCGGGGATTTGCGCGATCTCGGCCCCCTTCGTGCGGAGCATGGTTAGCGAAACGTTAAGATCGGCCTGCCGCCGACGCTCGGTGCCAGGAGCGGTGAAGGGTTTCTCAATCGTGATGCTGTAACCGACACACGTAGAGGGGACGTCCCGCGTCGGACCGATCTCAACAGCCCGCGGCTTTCGGCCTCGGCTTTCGACTATTCGGGGACCGACGACGATGCGCCTGCGACTGAGGCTGGATGGACGCGCCCCCCGCCGCTGGCATCTGCGTCTTCTGGAACGACTCGCAGCACTTCCCGGGCTCGAGGTGGAGGTCGACCGCTCGCCGGGGCCGGGCGGCCTGCCCGACAACGCCGTACTGCTGTTCCGCCTCGAAGCCCTGCTGAACCGTCTGTCCCTCGGCGGTCTGTCCGCTCCCGTGCCGGTGAGCGCTCTCGCTTCCTATCCCGAGCCAACGGCGGCCGCGTGCTGCATCCTCGATCTCTGCGGCGATGCCGAGGGCGGCCCGGACCTGCCGGTCTGGCGTCTCGGCTTCGACGGGGTGGCGGGCGAGGGCGCGCTTCTCGCCGCGCTTCTCGCCGGCCGCTCCCCCGTGGCGGCCCTCTCCACGGAGGGCAGGATCATCGCCTCCGGGCGGTTCGGCGCCGAGGATCGCGGGACCATGCTCCTCGCGTTCGAGGATGGGCTGATCCGCAGCATGACGCTCATCGTCGGCGCGCTGTCGGGCGCCCGGCCGCTTCTTCGGGATGGCGTCCTCGCATCACCCGAAGCGCCGGCCCTGTCCGTGAAGACGATCGGCACCCGCGCCGCGAAGATGGCGGCGCGCCTCGTCGTCCGGCGCCTCTACTACCTCTGCTATCGCGCGCCCCATTGGCGCGTCGGCTGGCGCCGGTTGGCCGGCCCCGATCTCGTCGACCTGCGCGCGCATCCCTCGTCCGGCTGGCACGACCTGGCGGATGACGGTCTCCGCTTCTACGCCGATCCGTTCGGGATCGAGCACGAGGGCCGCACCATCCTCTTCGTCGAGGATTTCCCGCACGCGACGGGCAAGGCGCTGATCTCCGCTGTTGCCTTCGATGCGAACGGCCCGATCGGGACGCCGGTCCCGGTGCTGGAGGAGCCGTATCACCTGTCCTACCCGTTCGTGTTCGAGCGCGACGGTTCGTTCTGGATGATCCCGGAGAGCTGCGCCAACGGCACGGTCGACCTCTACCGCGCGACCGCTTTTCCGGGCGGCTGGGTTAGGGAAGCGACGCTGCTCAGCGACGTCACCGCCAGCGATCCGACCCTGCTGGAGCGGGACGGCCGCTGGTGGATGTTCGCGACGGTCCGCGATCAGGCCGCCGATGTCGGCGGAGGGACGGTGCTCGGCTCCTACCACGACAGCCTGCATCTCTGGTCGGCCCCGGATTTCCGCGGCCCCTGGACGCCGCATGCGCGCAATCCGGTGCTCATCGACATCGCCTCCGCGCGGCCGGCGGGACGCATCGTGGAGCGGGACGGCGCCCTGATCCGTCCGGTCCAGGATTGCCGCCTGGGTTACGGCGAAGCGCTGGCGCTGGCGCGGATCGACCGCCTCGACGACGAGGGCTACGCCCAGACCGTCGAGACGATCCTGCGCTCGGGTCCGCTCTTTCCCGGGACCCGTCTCCACACCCTCAACCGGACCTCGGCCTTCGAATTCATCGACGGCTCGGCCCGCTCCCCCCGCTGGCGCAGGGGGCGATAGCCCGGCTCAGACGGTCTTGGTTTCCCCGATGGCCGGACGGCGCGGCTTGGCGATCGTCGTCCGCAGCCGATGGAGGGCGTGCAGGCCGTAGCGGCCGATGCGGTTGCGCAGGCGCCGCAGGGTCCACACGGCGCCACTGCCGACCGTGATGTCGCGGGCATAGAGGCTGGCCCGGAGGCATTGCTGATCGGAGGCTTGCTTGATTGGGTCGGCGTAGAATGCGGCGATCTTGTCCTTGCCCATTCCCGGGGTGGCGAACCAGCGCGGCAGGTGCTCGGAGCAGAGCCGGTCGACGTCGGTGAGAACCTTGCCGATCCCGGTTCCGGGGATCGGGCAGGGGGTCAGGAAGGCGTCGCCGAGGAGGACGACCCCGTCGCGCTCCGCATCGGCCGCATGGACGATATCGATAGGCCGCATCTCTACCGGCCCCGTCACGGTGAGATCCGGGCAGAGGCGGGCGAGGCCGGGCATGGCCTGCCGCATGAGTGCCTCGGGGGATTTGCGGAATTCCTTCACCCACGGATCGGAGGGCGCACGGTAGACGAAGAGATTGACCCGCATGGTCGCGCCGATGGGAAACAGCGTGACATAGGCCACCGCGCTCTCCGCGCTTTCCCCGTAATAGGTCAGGGATTCGAAGCCGAAGGACGAGGGCGGGGCCGCCATGTCGAACCCGAAGCACAGGGAGTGCTTCTCACTGATCATGGTCCTGCCGATGCCGACCTTGCGCCGAAGCAGGTCACCGAGGCCGGTGGCCAGAAGCACCAGCCGCGCGGTGCGCACGCTGCCATCGGCGAGGGTGACCCGCTGCCGGTCCGGTCCGGTCTCGATCTCCGCCACGCGCCCGACCACTAGGGGCGAGGAGGCAGGCAGGGCGCCGCGCAGGTCGTTGATGAGGGGCGTATAGTGGACGCCGTATTCGCGCACGGCATGGCGTGAGAACAGATGGCCGAAGCGCGTGACGCAGACCTCGTCCACCGGCGTCGTCACGGCCCGCGCAAGGTCCCCGAAACCGAGCTTCTCGAACAGGTCCATCTGCGGCACGCCGAGCTTCTCCGCCCGAAAATCAGGGGGATAGACCGCGTGGGTGTCGATGATGGCCGTGTCGTAACCGGCCCTGGCGAGGGCGATGGTCGCGGTGGTCCCGGCGAGGCCTGCCCCGATGACGATGACGTCGTGGTCGATCTCAGACATCCAGAACCTCCCGCCCGAGCCCGAATGAGCCGTCTCTCCTCCGCCTTGTGCCCCCATCGTGCCATCTTGGGACGAATGCGCGGCCTGAGCGGATCGGGAGGACCCTTCGCAGCAGGGCATATGCCGCCCGCTCCGTCCCGATCAAGGTGCGCCGCCTGTCTAAAGAATTCGTGCGGTTAACGCTGCCATGTCGAGTCGGGCCGGCAAGTTAAGCCGGCAAGTCGAGCCGCGCGCGAAGACCATGGAAGCTTCCGCGGTCGAGGCGGAGCGAGCCGCCATAGAGTTCGGCCAGTTCCGTGGTGATCGACAAGCCAAATCCGTGGCCGGGCACGGTCTCGTCCAGGCGTTTGCCGCGTCCGAGAACTCCGGCGGCCGCATCCCCGTCGAGGCCCGGCCCGTCATCCTCCACGGTGACGGTGACGCCCCGTTCCGAGAGGGCGGCGGCGATCCGGACCCGCGCCCGGCACCAGCGGCAGGCATTGTCGATGAGGTTGCCGAGCATCTCGTCCACATCTTGGCCGTCGCAGGCCACCGCGATGCCGTCCGGCACCTCGACGGTGAAGGCGATGCCCTTCTCGGCGTAGAGCCGCGCGAAAGTGGAGCGGAGATCGGCCACGGGCGCCTCCAGCGCCGTCCTCTCGCGGGTGGCGCCGTCCAGTGCCGCCGTGCGGGCGCGGCGCAGATGGTGGCGGATCTGCCCGTCCATGCCCGAGACGAGGGTTGCCAGCCGGCCGTCGGGGTCGCGCTCCCCGTCCTGCAGCGCCATGGTCAGGGTCGCGAGCGGCGTCTTCAACCCGTGGGCGAGGTTGGCCACATGGGTGCGCGCCCGTTCGAGATTCGCCGCGTTTTCGCTTAGCAGCGCGTTCACCTCGCGCACCAAGGGGCGGATTTCCGCCGGCTGCTTCTCCGGCACCTGTGCGCGCTGGCCCGCGCGAACCTCGGCGAGGTCCCGGCGCAGGCGTTCCAACGGTCGGAGGCCGAGGCGCACCTGTACCACGAGGCCGGCGAGGAGGCAGAGGCCGAGCACGGCGAGGATCAGCGCCAGGGTGAGGCTGGCCTCGCGGACGGGGCCGTGCAGGGCCGCCATGGGCGCGGAGGCGACGATCGTCGCCGGGCCGGCTCCTCCTTCGTTCGGCAGGGCGAGGATGCGCAGGATCACCGGGTTGCCCCAGGGATCGACCCCGTCCGCCGGGCGGGGACGGTCGCGGTGGCGGCCCCCGTCATCCCGCCTGTCGTCTTCGGGAACGCTGAGGTCGCGGCCTTCCAGGGAGCCGGAGCGGAGGACCGCGTCGCCCTGCCGGACCTGCCAGGACCAGCCCGACCGGTCGCGGTCGAAGGGAGGCCCGTCGAGGTTGCGCCCAAGAGCGAGGCGGCCGTCGCGGCCCCGTTCGAGGCTCGCGGCGATAGCGACGATCTGGCTGTCGAGGCGGCTGTCGAGCTGGCCGCGCACGAAGCGGTGCAGGATGAAGCCGATGGCGACCCCCGCCACCACGAGGGCGACGGTGACGAGGACGACAGCAGCGAGGATCAGGCGCCGCTGCAGGGAGCCGCGATGCGCATGAGCCGGTCCGCGGGGAGTCGGTCCGTGGGGAGGATGTGGCGGGGTCATGGCGCCTCCCCCGGCACCAGTTGGTAGCCGTGGCCGCGCACGCCCTCGATCCGGGCCGGGGCGATCTTGCGGCGCAGGCGCGTGATGATGACCTCCACCGAGTTCGAATCGACCTCCGCGTCGCCGTCATAGACCCGCTCGATCAGCTGGCCACGGGGCACCACCCCGTCCTTGCGCAGGATCAGGCAGGAGAGCACCCGCCATTCGAGCCCGGTCAGCTTAAGCGGCAAGCCATCCCGCTCGAACGTACCGAGGCCGGCATCGTAGGTGAGAGGCCCGCAGACGATCCGGTTGGCCCCGTGCGCCGAGGCGCGGCGCACCAAAGCGCGCAGGCGGATGACGAGCTCCTCCACCCGGAACGGTTTGACGAGATAATCGTCCGCCCCCGCCTTGAAGCCCGCGACCTTGTCGCTCCAGCCATCCCGCGCGGTGAGGATCAGCACCGGCATGGTCCGCTCGGCGGCCCGCCAGGCCTGGAGCACCGAGACGCCGTCTCGCTTGGGCAGGCCGAGATCGAGCACCACGGCGTCGTAGGTCTCCGTCTCGCCAAGATGCTGGCCGTCCTCGCCGTTGACCGCGTGGTCGAGGGCGAAGTTCTCGGCGCGCAGGGCCTTGGCGATTTCGGCGGCGAGCGCCGCATCGTCCTCCACCAGAAGGAGCTTCATCGGAATCGGGATCCTTGGGGCGGAGGGGTGGCACGTGGAGCCCCGGCGCCTACGCGCCGCGCTTTAACCGGGGCTGAACCGCGCGGTTCAGATCGGGTTGGAGGGGCGAGCCTAGAACGGCGTCAACCCGAGAGGGGATACGCTTTTCCAGGACATCGACACCATGACGACCGAGAAGACCATCGACGGAACCGCCACCGAGATGCCGCGTCCCGCCGCCCCGCGCCGCTCGCGCCGCGGCTGGATCGTCGGCACCATTGCCGCTCCCCTGGCCTTCGGGGCCGTCGGCCTCTCTCTGGCGCAGACTTCCGGCGTGACCCTGACCCCCGTCGCGCCGGTCACCATCGCGCAGCTCTCTCCTTCGGCCGCCATTGCCGCCAAGGGTGACGTCGCCGAGATCTTCGGCAACAAGTTCATCCTGCAGGACGGGTCCGGCCGTGCCCTGGTCGAGACCGGCAAGCAGGGCGAGGGCGGAACCCTCTTCACCAAGGGCGAGGCGGTCACGGTGCAGGGCCGCTTCGAGAACGGCTTCCTCCACGCCACCCTCCTCACCCGGGCCGATGGCAAGACGGTGGTGCTCGGTCCGGCGCGCGGTCCGAAGCCGGGAGGCCTTGACTGGGCGAAGGACAAGGTCGGCCTTGGCCCCGCCATTGATGCGCCGGCCCTGACCGCGAAGGTCGAGGCGGCCGGTTACTCCGACATCCGCGTCACTGGACGCGGACCGCGCCATCTCGACATGGCGGCCAAGGGCCAGGACGGGCGCGAGCGCCTGCTCCATGTCGGGTTCGACGGCGACATCCGCGAGAAGCGCAGCTTCTGACGATGACGATTCCCTCCCTCGGACCTCCGGGGGAGGGGAATGACCGGCCTTCTCACTCATCGGGATCAACGACAATGCCAAAGACCGCGACCGCTACCGGAATCGTCTGGGCCGTGTTCGGCCATCGCCTCGCGCTGGAGGGGAACGGCACGAGGAGCCTTGCCGATCTCGGTCCGAAAATCGCGACGGAAGAGATGCCCACGGTCGGAGAGACCGTCACCGTCGAGGGCGAACTGACACTCTGCGAGATCAAGGTGTCCCGCCTCGTCCTCGCCGACGGTACGGTCCGTATCATCGCGCGGCCGGAGAAGGGGCACGGCAAGGGCGATCCGGATGCGGCGGCGCGCCTCGTCCGGGATGCCGGCTACCGCGTCGAAGGACCGCCGATCCGCAAGCCCAGGCATTTCGAGATTCGCGGCATCCGCGACGGAGCCACCTTCGAAGTCCATGTCCATGACGACGGTGGGATCCGGAAAGAGAAGCGGATCGCAGCCTAGAGGATTAGTATTCCACATACGGAATACACTGCTGATCTTGTCGGCCGTGCCCGGGCTTCGATGCTCACGCAGAATTTAATCCCCGCCGAGGAACCTTCATTTCGGGCCGGGGTTTGCCGCTCCGATCGACCCGAGGCCCTGGCTCGTCGAGCCAGTGAAACGCGCCGATCGGTCCCCTTCATGACATGCTTCGAAAGATCGATCGGATGACGAGCGTCGCCGCCGCCGGCCAGGATCGGAGTCGTGCCCCGTCGCAGCGGACGCTGCGCGGGCTCGACGCCCTCAACTTCTTCCTCGCCGACGTCCGCGACGGGCTCGGCCCCTACCTCGCCATCTACCTCATCGCCGTACGCGGTCCCGACCAGGGCTGGAACGAGGCGACGACGGGGATGATCATGACGATTGCCGGCATTGCCGGGCTGATCGCGCAGACGCCGGCCGGGGCCCTGATCGACCGGACCAACCACAAGCGCGCCATCGTCATTGCCGGGGCGCTGGCGGTCACCGCGAGCTGCCTGCTCTTGCCCTTCGTCACCAATTTCTACCTGGTGGCCGCGACCCAGTCCGTCGCCGGCATCGCCGGGGCGGTGTTCCCGCCGGCGCTCGCCGCGATCACCCTCGGCGTGGTCGGGCCGAAGATGTTCTCCAAGCGCATCGGCCGCAACGAAGGCTTCAACCATGCGGGCAACGCCGTCTCGGCGGCCATCGCCGGGTCGACGGCCTATTTCTTCGGACCCATCGTGGTGTTCTGGCTGATGGCCGTCCTGGCGGTGCTGAGCGTCGGGGCCATGCTGATGGTGCCGGCCAAGGATATCGACGACGACCTCGCCCGCGGTCTCGACGAGACGGCGGGGGAGGGCGGCGAACAGGCCTCCGGGATCAAGGCCCTGCTGCAGAACCGCACCCTGATGCTGTTCGCCCTGCTGGCCGCGATCTTCCACCTCTCCAATGCGGCGATGCTCACGTCGGTGGGCCAGTTGCTAACTAAGCTGTCCGGCAAGGAGAGCGCGACCTCCCTCATCTCGGTCTGCATCGTGGCCGCGCAGTTCGTCATGGTGCCGGTGGCGGTCTTTGTCGGCGCCAAGGCCGATGCGATCGGGCGCAAGCCGATCTTCCTCGTGGCCTTCGGCGTGCTCGCCATCCGGGGCGTGCTCTACACCTTCTCGGACAACCCCTTCTACCTCGTCGCCGTGCAACTCCTCGACGGGATCGGCGCCGGAATCTACGGCGCGCTCTTCCCCATCGTCGTCGCCGATCTCACCCGTGGCACCGGACGGTTCAACGTCTCGCAGGGGGCGGTTGCGACGACGCAGGGGCTCGGTGCTTCGTTCTCGGCGACCCTGGCCGGTCTCATCATCGTGTCGGCGGGCTATTCGACGGCGTTCCTGGTTCTCGCCGGGATCGCGGCGGCGGGGTTCGTCCTCTACCTCGTGGCCATGCCGGAAACCTACGGGTTCGAGCCACCGAAAACGGCCTCGAAGCCGATGGCCCCCGCCATCGCCTGACGAAGCCTCCGTACAGCACCCTGAAACATCCGGTTCCTTCCGACGCCCCGCCGGCACTAGGCAGGGCGGCCCTGGAGACCTGCCATGACACGTGCCAAGCCATGACACACGCCACGAGCGGACGGGACGACATCCTCGCCTTCGCCCATATCGGTGACCTGCACCTCACCGAGGCGCACCTCGACAACGCCCGCGATTTCCTCGCCATCGTCGCGCAACTCGGCGCGGTCGAGGGTCTCGATTTCGCCTACCTGCCCGGCGACAACGCCGAGAACGGCCTGCCCGAGCAATATGCCCTCGTCCGCCAGGGCCTGGCCGGCCTTTCGCTTCCCGTCCATGTCGTCACGGGAGACCACGACATGGAGGGTGGCAGCCTCGACGCGTTCCATGCCGGCCTCGGCGCACCGCGACTTCCCTACGCCACCGACATCTCCGGAATCCGCTGTCTCTTCCTCGATATGTGTGGGCCGGGAACCGGTGGTCCGGATTTCCGCCTGGGCGACGCACAGCTCGCCTGGCTCGAAGGCGAAATCCAGTCGGCCGAGCGCGACGGCCTCGACTGCGCGCTGTTCATGCACAGCTACCCCGCCGACCTGAAAGGCGACGGCGAGGCCGCCCGCGTCGCCCATCTCGTCTCGCGGTCACGTGTGCGCCTCGTGGAGATGGGCCACACCCATTACAACGAACTCGCCAATGACGGTCGCACCATCTTCGCGGCCACGCGCTCCACCGGGCAGATCGAGGAGGGGCCGGTCGGCTATGCCATCGCCGCCATCGATGGCGGCGTCGTCAGCTGGCGCTTCAAGGAGCTGGCCGAGCCCTGGCCCTTCGTTCTCGTCACCGCCCCCGCCGATCGGCGCCTCGCCCATGACGACGGCCACCGCGTGCGCGACAGGGTGGAGGTGCGGGCGATCGTCCTCGGTGCCTCTCCCGTCACCGCCTGCGAGGTCAGCGTCGATGGCGGGCCGTGGCAGGCGATGACCCGCGCCGACGGCGACCGGCGCTACCGCGCGTCGATCCCCTGGGACGCGGCGGCGCGCCGCCTCACCGTGCGGGCCTCGGATGCGGCCGGAGGTACGGGGCAGGACGTGGTGGAGCCGGCCACCGACCGGTCCCGCCTGCCGGTCTCGAAGGGGACCGGCAGCGACGCGGATTCCGTCGGCGCCTGGCCCGAGAAGGGCCTCCTCGGTACGCAGCTCGGACCCAACCGAAACGGCCGGCACTGGTAGCCGTCGCGTCGCTTCTCCGCCCCTGACAGGATTTCGTCCTCCCATGTTCGCACTCCCCGTGACGCCGCATCTGGCGACCTGGATCATCGCCGGACTGGCCACAATCGGGGTCATCACCCGGCCTTTCGCCTGGCCGGAGGCGGTCTGGGCCGTGCTCGGCGCCGGGGCGCTGCTGGTGCTGGGCCTGATTTCGCCGGAGGCGGCCTGGGACGGCGTGCGCAAGGGGACGGATGTCTACCTGTTCCTCGTCGGCATGATGCTGCTTGCCGAGATCGCCAGGAAGGAGGGTCTGTTCGACTGGCTCGCCGGCATCGCCGTGCGCCAGGCGAAGGGGTCGGCGACGCGCCTGTTCCTGCTGGTCTATCTCGTCGGCACCGTGGTCACGGTGTTCCTCTCCAACGATGCCTGCGCCGTGGTGCTGACGCCGGCGGTCTATGCCGCGGCCAAGGCGGCGGAGGCCGAGCCGCTGCCCTACCTCTTCATCTGCGCCTTCATCGCCAACGCGGCGAGCTTCGTGCTGCCGATCTCGAATCCGGCCAACCTCGTCGTCTATGCCGCCCACATGCCGCCGCTCACCGAATGGCTCGCGCGGTTCGCGCTGCCCTCGGTCCTGGCCATCGTCGCCACCTACATCGTCCTGCGCCTGACCCAGAACTCCGTCCTGCGCCAGCAATTGCTCGCCAGAGACGTCGAGGCGACGCCGCTCTCGGGCACCGGTAAGGTCGCCGGTCTCGGCATCGTCGCCACCGCCGGGGCCCTCATCACCGCCTCGGCCTATGATCTCGAACTCGGCCTGCCGACCTTCATCGCGGGCCTCGCCACCACGCTCCTCGTCCTCGCGATCAAGCGCGGCGGTGCGGTGGAGGTGGTCAAGGACGTGTCCTGGGGCGTTCTGCCCCTGGTGGCCGGCCTGTTCGTGCTGGTGGAGGCCCTGGAGAAGACCGGTGTCCTGACCCTGCTCGCCGATCACCTCAAGCGGGCGGCGCAAGCCTCGCCCGATGCCGCGGCCTGGGGCGGCGGAACCCTGGTGGCGGTGGCCTCCAACCTCGTCAACAACCTGCCGGCCGGCCTGATCGCGGGGGCGGCCGTGCAGCAGGCCGATGTCTCCGAAAAGGTCGCCGGGGCGATCCTCATCGGCATCGATCTCGGCCCCAACCTGTCGGTGACCGGATCCCTCGCCACCATCCTGTGGCTCACCGCCATCCGCCGCGAAGGCGAGGATGTCGGCTTCTGGCGCTTCCTCAAGCTCGGCCTGCTGGTGATGCCGCCGGCCCTGATCCTCGCCCTGGCCGGCCTGCTCCTTCCGCCCTGATCCCTTTCCATCCTGACTCCCACCG
Source organism: Methylobacterium sp. W2 (assembly GCF_020662345.1). Lineage (GTDB taxonomy): Bacteria > Pseudomonadota > Alphaproteobacteria > Rhizobiales > Beijerinckiaceae > Methylobacterium. The sequence continues at coordinate 46,685 of NZ_VMOA01000013.1, forward strand.
CCATTCCGAGGACGAACCCGACATGAACGCGGCCCTGCTCTATCCCTTCATCCTGGTCGCCGGCGCGCTCCAGGCGGCGGGCAATTCCATGAACGCGCGTCTGCGCGTGGCCCTCGTCAATCCGTGGCTCGCGGCCTCCGTCTCGTTCTCGCTCATCGTCTTCGTCTTCGTCACGCTGTTCGTGGTGATGCCGACGCCGCTGCCCAGCCTGGAACAGCTTGGCAGCATGCCGTGGTGGGCGCCGTTGGGCGGGCTCGCCGGAGCGGTGGCGGTGTTCGGCGGCCTCGCCTTTGTCGATAAGGTCGGGGCCGGGCCGTTCAACGGGCTGCTCATCACCGCCAACATCCTGACGTCGTTGGCCATCGATCATTTCGGCTGGCTCGGCATGCAGGCGAACTCGCAGGGGCTGCTGCACCTCCTCGGCGGCGGCCTGATGGTGGCCGGCATCGTCTTGATCGCCCGGTTCTGAACCTGGCCGGCCCACCGCATCGACGAGAGATCCCACGCTCATGACCGGTCCCCTGTTCTATCCCTTCATCCTCGTCGCCGGCGCCCTGCAGGCGATCGGCGTCACCATGAATGCGGCGCTTCGCGGCGCGCTCGTTAATCCGTGGCTCGCGGCGGCGGTCTCGTTCCTGCCCATCGTCTTCGTCTTCGTCGCGATGCTGGCGATCCGTCCGGTCCCGCTCCCGACCCGCGACGATCTCGCAGGCATGCCGTGGTGGGCGCCTCTCGGCGGCATCGCCGGGGCGGTGGCGGTGTTCGGCGGCCTGCTCTTCGTCGACAAGGTGGGGGCCGGCGCCTTCAACGGGATGCTCATCACCGCCAATCTGCTGACGTCGCTGGCCATCGATCATTTCGGTTGGCTCGGGATGCCGAAGCACCGCGCCGGCAAGGCACGGATCGCGGGTGCCGGGCTGATGGTGGCCGGAATCGTCCTCATCGCGGCGTTTTGACGGGAACATCCACCGGGATTTGCCCGCACAATCACCGCGAGTCCTTGCCAGGGTTCGCTTTTTGGTCCCCGGACGTGCTATGTCCCGGCGATCCCGCCCGAAGCCGGTCCCGTGCGAAGGGTGTGTGGATCACCCTTCCTCGCCGCCGATCGCGGATTTTCAGGTCCGCCGGCACTCGTCTCGATCGTTGACATTAGGCGCCGCGCGAGCGGGCACGGGCGGTTCATCCGCCGCTGCCGCGTCCGCCAGGGCGAATGATGCGATCGATGCGTGGGCGGCGGGACGAGGGGAGCCAGGAAGGACGACGATGAGCGACGAAACCGACGCCAGGACCCGGTCCGAAGAGCGCGCCGAGCGCGCCGAGCGGATGGCCAAGGAAGGCGCGCAGGCGATGGCGGAGCATTTGCAATCGGTCAAGGAGATCGACGAGCGCACCGTGAAGCTGCGCGCCCTTCGCCTCGCCAAGGAAGCCGCCGATGCCGCGGAGAAGGCTGCCGCTCCCGCGCCGGCCCCCAAACGCAAGCGCTCCGCGAGCTGAGCCAGACAGCCTTACCAGGAAACCGACCCATGGCATTCGATCGGACCCGTCGCGCCAGCGACCCCCGCCAGGCGGCGGAAGCCGCCTTCAAGGCCGCCACCACCAAGGCGCCCGACGCCCCCAAACCCGCCGAACGCGCTCCCGCCGCGCCGCTCAGCCCGCCCGGCGCCCGCGAAATGGTGTCCCTGCGCCTCGACCGCGCCGTGCTGGAGCATTTCCAGAAGGACGGCCCCGGCTGGCAGGACCGGATCAACGCGGCGCTGAAGGGCATCGCCGGGATTTGATCTGGCATTCTCTTCATCATTGCGGGAGGTCGGAATCGTGCGGCCTCCGAGTGATGCCCGTGCCCGGTATCCAACGTCACCGACCGGATTTCGGATGAGTCGCGCCGCGGTCGACCTAAGGTCACGTCTGTGGTCGTTCGACGTGGGATGAGGCGTGCAGACCTCGTGCGAGGACGGAGATCCGCGGCGCGTATGACCGTCATCGCGAGATCGAACGCCACAGCACGCTGATGCGCGAAGACAAATAGGAAGATAATCTTTCTATGATGCAGGCGAGCGGGATTGGTCATCCTTGGACGTCCTGCGTGAGCTGGTAAGATAGATCGTCTGTACGAGCTCTCGATCGGCGGGGCCTGCGGGAGCCGTAGGCATGCGAGAGATCGTTGTTCAACCAAGCGGCCGCGGTGACCGACCCCGGGAAACGAGCGGTTGCTGTACGGGACGCCGGGGATGCCGAACACGCGTATAGGATAAGCGTTGTCAGCAACGATCTCCGAAAATGCCTCTTTCCAAGAAGGCGGTGCCCTGGCGAGCCGGGCGTGCATTGGCCTTCCGTCCGGGTCGGCACAGGGGAGGGCCCGCGGGGCAACAAGTGCCCGCAATATTCCCGGTAGAGTGAAACGTCCCCCCTTATCCGAGAGCGATACAAGCATGGGGCCGCACGAGGCACGGCATGTGTCCTCGAATTTTCGTGACTTTTGTCCTAAAACAATCTATATTCCTACTTCCTGATCGAAGATCGGGAGACCGTGGATCATAGCAGGGCTCAGCTCAATGCCGAAGATCGAAATCCAAAACGATTTGATCGTATATTCGACGGCTGCAGGCACCGACACTCTGCAGGCAGCAATCAATCAAGCAATTGCCTCCCAAAAACCTCTCTATATAGGGCCTGGTTCATACAGTGTCACAAGTCTGAGGATCGACGATAAGATCAAAATTTTCGCTATGAAAGGCTCCGTGACAATCAACTCGTCGGGCGCAAACTGCTTCTATATTACCGTTCAGTCAGGAGTTTCGGGCGCCCGGATTTCCGATGTTACCATCGAAGGTCTTGTTCTCGACGGGGAGAACAAGCCTTTTGCGACTGGTATTGCGCGGCCAGGTCTTATCCGATGTGTCAACGCTGACAGGCTGATGATCAAGGACTGCTTTATCAGCCGTTCGGACAGGGCCGGCGTGGATCTTATCCAATCGGCTGGGACGATCAGTGGCAATGAGTTCTACGGCTGTAGGACTTCAATATATTCCAATAAATCGCTGGGCCTTGATATTTCGGAAAACTATATCCGAGATAGTAAGGATAATGGAATTGTAATTTGGCGGGCTGATCAAGCTTTCGATGGAACTAGCATCGGTGGAAATCGTATTTACGGTGTTCAGAATGATACGGGTGGATCTGGTGAGTTCGGCAACGGCGTTTTTGTGTATCAAAGCAATAGCGTCACGTCCTTCAGCAACGTCATTTCGGGATGTAATTATTCGGCTCTGCGTTACAGTCAAAGTTCAAATGCCATAATTTCAAGTAATCAGATCAGCTCAACGAGAGAAACTGCTATCTTTGTCGAGGCTCCTGATGATAATGCGGCTCCTTACGAGGGCATAGTTGTCTCGAGTAACGCTATTTTTGATGCTGGCGACGGTATCAAAATCGTCAATCCAAACCTCGGAAGTCGTCGATCAACAATTTCTTCCAACGTTCTCAAAAACATTAGCCAGAAGACATTTGTCCAATGGGCGTCGCCCTCTAGGGATCCCGCAACACAATACACAGTGACAACGCCGGGCAATGGCATAACTGTGAGTAGCGATGCCGTCGTACATGCAAACACGATCGAAAGTTGCGGGTTTGCAGGAATTGCTTTGACTATCGCTGGAACCTACAACGCGACGACCGGTGTCGGAAGGGATCAAAATACAATTGCGGTGCTGGTAAATGACAACATCGTAAAAAACTGCCCCGTGGGAGTCGGGTATTCCGACGATGATCCGAGAGGATATGCTGAAGTCAGTGAAAATATGATCGTTGGTGCGAGTAACGCTGCAATTACCAGAGTAAGCGTCACTAATTTGCCGAATGTTCCTAATAATCCCAACAATGGTTTTGGCCCCCTGGTCCGCCGGCCTGGCGCGCCGGATGTCGGCGGGAACGCCGATCCGATCACGACCCGTTTCTCGTTCTTCAGAAACAAGGTCATTCCCAAGACGGTTTGATAGACGAATGGGGGAGTAGGCGATCCAGCGCCTATTCCCCTACCCCGAACAGCTTTTCCAGGAAATTCCGGTCGTCCTGGCTCGGCCCGCGGGCGCGCTGGTTGGCGGCGACGCGGGGCGGCGGGGCTGCGGATTGCGGCTCGCCGAGGAGGGCGCCGATCAGGCCCCCCGGTGCGGTGCCGGTGGTGGCGGGAACCTCCGCCGGGGCGCGGTTGCGCCAATGGTTCGCGCCGGGCAGCATCGTCGGAGTCTGGCCCTTGAGGGCCACGGTCATGTAGGTCTTCCAGATCTCGCCGGGCAGGTTGCCGCCGGAGACCTTCTTGGTGGATTCCCCGTCGTCGTTGCCGAGCCAGACGCCGGTGACGAGGGTCGCCGAGTAGCCGATGAACCAAGCATCGCGGAAATCCTGGCTGGTGCCGGTCTTGCCGGCGAGGTCCCAGCCCGGAACCTCGGCCTTCTTCGCGGTGCCTGAGACGAAGGTCTCGTGCATCATCGCGTTCATCATCGAATCCGTCTCGGCGCTCATCACCCGTCCGAGATTGGTGTCCTTGCGCTGGTAGAGCGCCTTGCCCGTCGTGCTCTTCACGTTGGCGATGACATAGGGGTTCACCCCCGTGCCGCCATTGGCGAAGGCAGCGTAGGCGCCCACCATCTCCAGCGGTGTCACTTCCGAGGTGCCGAGCGCCAGGGAGCCGTTGGCCTGCAGCGGCGACGAGATGCCGAGGCGCTGGGCCGCCTGGACCACCGCCTTCGGGCCGACTTCCTGGCCGAGGCGCACGGCCACCGTGTTGAGCGAGAGCGCCAGCGCCTCGCGCAACGGGACCGGCCCGCGATAGTCGCGCGAGTAGTTCTCCGGGTTCCAGCCCTTGATGCTGATCGGCGCGTCGTCGCGCACGGTGTCCGGGGTCAGGCCGCGCTCCACGGCGGCGAGGTAGACGAAGGGCTTGAACGAGGAGCCCGGCTGGCGCTTGGCGGTGGTGGCCCGGTTGAACTGGCTCTGGGCGTAGTCGCGCCCGCCGATGAGCGCCCGGATCGCCCCGTCCGGCCGCATCGAGACCACGGCCCCCTGGGCGACGTTGTAGCGCGCGCCCTTCTGGTTCAGCTCGTCCACCAGCGCCTTCTCGGCCGCGCCCTGGAGGCGGGTATCGACGGTGGTGGTGACGACGATGTCGGCGTCGAATTTCGGCAGGAAGTCGTCGAGGACGTCCATGACGAGATCGGCCACGTAATTGGCCGAACCGCCGCCGCGGCTGCTCGCCGGCCGTGCAGGCGTCGCGAGTGCGAGCTTCACGTCGGCGGGCTTGGCGAAACCGAGTTCCTCCATCGCCGCGAGGACCTGGGCCGCCCGCGCCTGGGCAGCGGGCAGGTTGCGGTTGGGGGCGAGACGCGAGGGCGCCTGGACGAGGCCGCCGAGCATGGCGGCTTCGGCCAGCGTCACCGCCTTGGCGGGCTTGCCGAAATAGCGCTGGGCGGCGGCCTCGATGCCATAGGCGCCGGCGCCGAAATAGACCCGGTTCAGGTAGAGTTCGAGGATCTCGTCCTTGGTGTAGCGGTGCTCCAGCCACAGGGCGAGGATCGCCTCCTGGATTTTTCGCGATGCGGAGCGCTCGGGCGTCAGGAACAGGTTCTTGGCGAGCTGCTGCGTCAGGGTCGATCCGCCCTGCGAGACGCCGCGGCGGGTGATGTTCTGGGCGACGGCGCGGGCGATGCCTACCGGGTCGACGCCGAAATGGCTGTAGAAGCGCCGGTCCTCGATCGCCACGAAGGCACGCGGCAGATAGGGCGGCAACTCGCCGATGCTCACCACCCGTCCGCCGGTCTCGCCGCGATTGGCCAGAAGCGAGCCGTCGCTGGCGAGGATGGCGATGTTGGGCGGACGCTTCGGGACGGCGAGCTGGTCGATCGGCGGCAGCTGCGAGGCATGGTAGGCCACCAGCCCCGCGACGGCGATGACGCCCCACAGGCCGAGTACGAGGGTGCCGTAGAAGAGACCGCCCAGGAACGAGCGCCGGCGCGGCTTGCGGGCCGCCGCCTTGGCCCGCGCCGGGGCGCGCCGGGGGCCATCGTCCTGGCCGTTGCTGCTCGTCGCGCGTCTGCCCACACCGCCTCCGGCGCGATCGTCGCCGTTGAGCCGCAGGTTGAGGTCGCCGCGACCACCGATGCGCCCTTCGGGCACGTCGAAGTTCGGCTCCTCCCGCCCGCGTCCCTTGCGTCCGTTCGCCATGCGTTTCGTCTGAACCTGTGAGCGTCCCGCGATCCGGGAGGCTCAGGTACCGCACGGTAAATACGGCGGGTTTAAGGGTTCCTAACCCGCTTCTTTTTAAGGTTCTGACGGACCAACGGAATGTTAACCCGTGGGCCGGGTATCCGGCCAAGCGATATTCATGCGCCCCGCGCCACATGAAGACGATAAGGCGAGGGAGTGCTCTTGGAAACGATCGGTTTCCATCGTTTCTATTTCATCGCGGTCAGCGATGCCCGATAACCCGGTCGAGGCGGACATGCCGGGTTTCTTCAAGACTTGGCGCCGGGCACAGGCGTATCTCCCCGGCTGATCACGGGGGCCGTGGGAACGATTCCGCGGATCGGAAAGCCTGCCTCGCAAACCGCAAGAGAACGTCAATCGGACCGAGCAGAAGGGAAACGGGCGATGAGCTGGCACAGTGCGGACGACCCGGTTCCGGGCGATCACTTTTCCTGCGACGCGATCAAGACCCTGATCGTCCCGCGCTCGCGGGATCTTGGCTCGTTCTCCGTCCGTCGCGCCCTGCCGTCGACGGAGTGCCGGATGGTCGGCCCGTTCATCTTCTTCGACCAGATGGGGCCCTCCGAGTTCCTGCTCGGCCAGGGCATGGACGTGCGGCCCCACCCGCATATCGGCCTCTCTACCGTGACCTACCTGTTCGATGGCGAGATCATGCACCGGGACAGCCTGGGTACCGAATTGCCGATCCGCCCGGGCGAGCTCAACTGGATGACGGCCGGTCGCGGCATCACCCATTCGGAGCGGACCGGCGCCGGGCTGCGCCGGACCGGCTCGAAACTGTTTGGCATCCAGAGCTGGGTCGCGCTCAGCGGCAAGGACGAGGAGGCCGCCCCCGCCTTCGAGCATTACGAGGCGGACGCGCTGCCGGTCCTCACCGGCGAGGGCAAAACCGTTCGGCTGATCGCCGGCGAGGCCTTCGGCGCCAGATCGCCGGTGCGAACGTCGAGCCCGATGGTCTATGCCGACGTGATGCTGGAGGCCGGCGCCGTGCTGCCCCTCGACCCGACCTATGACGAGCGCGCGATCTACACCGTCTCCGGCGCCATCGACATTGCCGGGGACGGGTTCGGCCCCGGCCAGCTCCTCGTGTTCAATCCCGGCGACCGCATCAGTGTGCGGGCGACCGGGGCCGCGCGCTTCATGGTGCTGGGCGGCGAGCCGATGGACGGGCCGCGCCATCTCTGGTGGAATTTCGTCTCCTCGCGCCCCGAGCGGATCGAGCAGGCCAAGGAGGATTGGCGCCAGGCCCGCTTCGACACCGTGCCCGGCGAATCCGAGTTCATTCCGTTGCCGGAATCACCCCCGCCCGTGCGCTACCCCTGATGTGTGAGACCGGGGCGAGGCCGATGGAGCGTCGCCCGCGAATCCCCTTCAAGAGGAGATGTCGAGATCATGGCTGTTGAAGCATCCGGTGCCGCGAGCGAACTCGTCCAGGTCGTGGCCCTGCTCGCCGCCGGCGTCGTCGCGGTGCCGGTGTTCAAGCGGATCGGCCTCGGCTCCGTCCTCGGCTACCTCGTGGCGGGGCTCGCCATCGGCCCGTTCGGCCTCGGCCTGTTCTCGGATGCCCACGCCATCTTGCATGTGGCGGAACTCGGCGTGGTGATGTTCCTGTTCATCATCGGGCTGGAGATGGAGCCGTCCCGGCTCTGGGGCATGCGGCGCGAGATTTTCGGGCTCGGCCTCGCCCAGGTCGGCGTCTGCATCGCGGCGCTGATGCTCGTCGGCATCGCCATGGGGTTCTCGCCGGCGATCTCGTTCGTCGCCGGCACCGGCTTCGTCCTCACCTCCACCGCCATCGTGATGCAGCTTCTCGAGGAGCGTGGGTCGATCTCGACGCCGAAGGGCCAGCGCATCGTGGCGATCCTCCTGCTGGAGGATCTCGCCATCGTGCCGCTCCTCGCCATCGTCGCGCTGCTGGCCCCTGGTGGGCAGGCGACCGGCACGATGGAGCGCCTCTCCAGCATCGGCATCGCCCTCGGGTCCGTGGCTGCCCTGGTGGCGGCGGGGCGCTGGCTGCTCAACCCGCTGTTCCGCCTGCTGGCCGCGGCCAAGGCCCGCGAGGTGATGACGGCGGCCGACCTCCTCGTCGTGCTCGGCTCGGCCCTGGCCATGCAGCTCGGCGGGTTGTCCATGGCCATGGGCGCGTTCCTGGCGGGCGTCCTCCTCTCGGAATCGAGCTTTCGGCACCAGCTGGAAGCCGATATCGAGCCGTTCCGGGGCATCCTGCTCGGCCTGTTCTTCCTCGGCGTGGGCATGTCCCTCGACCTGACGGTCATCGCCGCGAACGGGGCGCTCATCCTGACGGGCGTCGCCGCTTACATGGTGGTGAAAAGCATCGTCATCTACGCCATCGCCCGTCTCCTGCGCGCCTCGCATCCCGAGGCAATGGAGCGCGCGGCCCTGATGGCGCAGGGCGGCGAGTTCGCCTTCGTGCTCTATGCCGCCGCCGCAAGCGCGGGCATCATCGACAGCACCACCAACGCCATCCTGACGGCGACGATCATCCTCTCCATGGCCGTCACGCCGCTGATGGTCATTGCCTTCGACCGCCTCGGCCCCAAGGCCTCGGTCTCGACGGAGGGCGTCGAGGTGCCGGAGAACCTCGTGGGCAGCGCCCTCATCATCGGCTTCGGCCGCTTCGGGCAGGTGGTGAGCCAGCCGCTGATCTCGCGCGGCTGCTCGGTGTCGATCATCGACACCAACCCCGCCTATATCCGCGTCGCCGAACAATTCGGCTTCAAGATCTATTACGGCGACGGCACGCGCCTCGACATCCTGCACGCGGCCGGGGCCGCCACGGCACGGGCGATCCTGATCTGCATCGACGACCGCGAGGCCGCCCGGCGCATCGCCGAACTGGCCAAGGCCGAGTTCCCCCTGGTGCCCGTCCTCGCCCGCGCCCGCGACCGTGAGCACGCGATCGAGCTCATCCATGCCGGCGTCGCCTACCAGCTCCGGGAGACACTGGAATCGGCCCTGGCCTTCGGCGAGCAGGCGCTCCTGGCCATCGGCGACGAGCCGGATGCCGCCAGCGCGGTCATGGCCGAAGTCCGCCGCCGCGATGCCGAGCGGCTCGAGATGGAGACCGTGGGCGGGATCTATGCCGGGCGCGACCTGATCCGGGGGAATGCGGCGGAGGCCTGAGGAGCGGCGCCTGCCGTGCCTCAGACGTCCGGCGGAGCGTCGGGATTGCCCTCGTGGCGGTCGCGTTGCGCCGCCGCGCGGGCGAGGAGGAGGAGCGTCACCGGCGTCGTCACGGTGAGGAACACGCCGATCAGGGCGTCGCGCAGGACGAGGCGGCCCTCGATCAGGGAGAGGAGCAGCATCGAGCTCATGAGGATCAGGGCCATGCCCAGGGTCGCGCCCAGCGTGGGGGCATGGACGCGCTCGTAGAACGTCCGGAGGCGGATGAGGCCGAAGGCGCCAGTGAGCGAGAAACCCGCGCCGACGATGGCGAACACCACCACCAACCACGCGGCCCAGACGGGCAGCTCGGTACTGTTCACTGAATCACCTCGCCCTGCATCAGGAACTTCGCCAGCGCCACCGTGGCGGTGAAGCCGATCATGCCGAGGATCAGCGCGGCCTCGAAATAGAGGCCGCTGCCGGTGCGCATGCCGTGCACCACCACCGCCAGCATGCCGTTGAGATAGAGGGTGTCGAGGCCGAGGATCCGGTCCTGGGCGCGGGGACCGCGCAGCATCCGCCATGCGGCGAGCGCCATGGCCAGAACCAGCATCCCCTGGGCGAAGCCGAGCCCCCAATCGAGAACGGTGGTGGCGCTCATGGAATGAACCTCATCGGCCGAAGAAAATCATGGGGCAAAAATCTGCATCAGCGGGCGCTCGTAGCGGTCCTTCACCCGCCGCACCCATTCCTCCCCATCTGTGTAGTCGAGCACGTGGATGAGCAGGCAGCCCGTGTTGGAATCGTACTGGACCCAGAGGGTGCCGGGCGTGCCGGTGAGGATGATCGACAGGATCGCGATGCCGAACGGCTCGCGCAGGTCGAGGGGGATCGTGACGAAACCGGTCCGCCGCTCGCCCCGGCGCAACCCGAGGATGATGCGGGCCACATCGATGTTCGAGCGCACCATGTCGTAGAGGACGATCACGGCGAGCCGGGCGAGGGTGCCGGGCGCGTGCACGCGCACCGCCTGAGGCCTCAGCGCCAGCATGACGGTGGGAACCGTGAGGCCGATCGACAACGCCAGCAGGACGTTGCCCGGTGAGAGCGGCGCGTTCAGCAAGAGCCAGGTCGAGGCGAGGCAGGCCGACAGGATGGGGTAGGGCAGGAGGCGTCTCACGATCCACCGCCTTCCCGGATCGGCCCGAGGACGGCGCGAACATAATCCTGCGGCTGCGCCAGCCAGCGCACGGTCTCGTCGGCATAGGCGAGGGCCGGGCCGCCCCAGAGCGCCAGCGCTAGGCAGGCGGCGAGCAGGCCGGCGAGAGCGGTGAATTCCGAGAGGCGCAGGACGGGGGGCGGGTCGTCGCTCGGAACCCAGAGGTTCTTGATCCCGAGCCGCACCATCGGCATCAGCGTGGCGAAGCTCGAGAGCGTCAGCGCGGCGATGAGCCACCAGGCGGACGCGGTCATCGTACCCGTGGTGAGCCCCGTGAAGATCGCGAGCTTTCCGACGAAACCCGAGAGCGGCGGAACTCCCGCCAGCATCAGCGTACAGACGAGGAAGCCGCTCCCGAGGAGCGCCACCGCGGCGGGGATCGCCCGGCCGATCTCCGTGGCGTCGGCATCGTCGAAGGGGTCGCGGTACTCGTCGGCGAAGACGGCCTGTGCGGCCTCCAGCGGGTCGCGCCCGCGCTGCAGGATTTCGGCCAGCAGGAACAGGGCGCCTGCCGCGAGGGTGGAGCCGAGGAGGTAGTACAAGGCGCCGGAGAGCGCCCCGTCGTTGCCGCTCCCCAAAGCCGCCAGCACCGTGCCCGACGAGATCATCACCGCATAGCCCGCCGCCCGCGTGAGGTCGCGCGCGGCGAGGATACCGATGGCGCCGTAGGCCATCGTCGCGAGACCGGCGGCGAGGATCCAGGTCTGTCCGAACCCCTCCGACAATCCCGCCCCGAACAGCAGCAGGCTCAGGCGCACCACCACGTAGACGCCGACCTTGCTGAGAATCGCGAGGATCGCGGCCGCGGGCGCGCTCGCCGCCGCGTAGGTGGTGGGCAGCCAGAACCCGAGCGGCCAGGCGCTGCACTTGATGAGGAAGGCGATGCCGAGGATGGCGCAGCCGATCTCGAACAGGGCGAGCTCCCCCGCCTCCGGCGCCGCGAGCCGCCGGGCGAGGTCGGCCATGTTGAGGGTCCCCATCGTGCCGTAGATGAGGCTGACGCCGACGAGGAAGAACAGCGAGGCGACGAGATTGACCGCGATGTAGCCGAGGCCGGCCCGGATCCGCGTCTCGCCCGATCCGTGCAGGACGAGACCGTAGGAGGCGGCCAGCATCACCTCGAAGAACACGAACAGGTTGAACAGGTCTCCGGTGAGGAAGGCGCCGTTCACGCCCATCAGGAGCAGGAGGAACAGGCCGTGGAAGCGCGGCCCCGCCCGGCCCCAGCGGGCGAAGGAGAAGACCAGGGCGCACAGGCCCAGCACGCTGCCGAGCGCCAGCATCAGGGCCGAGAGCCGGTCGGCCACCAGTACGATCCCGTAGGGCGCGGCCCAGTTGCCGAGGCGGTAGATCTGCGCCGCCTCGCTCGCGCGCCAGACGAGGACGAGGGATATGCCGAGGAGGGCGAGCACCGTGGCGAGGCTCAGCGCCCCTTTCAGCCGACTCCGGCGCTCGTCCATGAGGAACATCGCCCCGGCCACCGCGATCGGCAGAACGATGGGCAGGACGACGAGATGGTCGGTCCAGCCACTGACGAGGGGGGCATTCAGAACCGTGGCGTTCATGGATGCGGGTTCTCTGGATTCGGCTCCGCCTGGTGCGGCTCGCGGCCGTCCACATGGTCGCTGCCGGTGATGCCACGGGCGGCGAGCAGCACGACGAGGAAGAGCGCGGTGAGGGCAAAGCCGATCACCAGGGCGGTGAGGACCAGGGCCTGCGGCACCGGATCGTCCACGGAGACGATGTCGGCCCCGGCCCCGAGCACCGGCGGCGCGCCCACCGTCAGGCGGCCCATGGCGAAGATGAACAGGTTGACGGCGTAGCTCAGCAGCGAGATGCCCAGCACCACCTGGAAGGTGCGGGGACGCAGCATCAGCCAGATGCCCGAGGCGGCGAAGACGCCGATCCCCAGGGACAGCACGATCTCCATCAGGCGGGTTCCTTCTCGGCGGCCCGCTCCACCCCCGCCTCGGCGGGGCGGGTGCGCCGCAGGGATTGGTGCGCCAGGGCGACGAGCATCAGCGCGCTCGCGCCCACCACCAGCACCATGATCCCGAGATCGAACAGCAGCGCGCTCGCCACCGGGACCTTGCCCAGGAGGCGCGGCTCCCAATAGGCGAAATAGGCGGTGAGGAACGGACGCCCGAACAGCCAGGAGCCGGCGCCGACCAGGACGGAGACCAGCAGGCCGATGCCGATCCATGAGATCGGCTGGATCCGCAGTCGTTCTTCGACCCACTGCGCGCCCTGCGCCAAGTATTGCAGCATGAAGGCGATGGTGAGCGCGATGCCGGCCGCGAAGCCGCCGCCCGGCAGGTCGTGGCCGCGCAGGAACAGGTGCAGGGCGAGGAGAACGATGAAGGGGAACAGCCACGTCATCACCACGCGGGGGACGAGGAGGGCATCGGCCGCGGTGTCGCCGAGCTCGCGGCCCTCACGGGCATCGTCATAGGCGTCGTGGTTCACCTGCTGCTTCGGAGGCCCGAGACTGTCGGAGGCGGGGCGGAAGCGCCGAAGGAGGGCGAACACCGTCAGGCCGACGATGCCCAGCACGCAGATTTCGCCGAGCGTGTCGAAGGCCCGGAAATCCACCAGCAGCACGTTGACGACGTTACGCCCGCCCGCCAGCGAGTAGGCCTCCTCGATGAACCAGCGGGCGATGCCGTCGACGGCGGGCCGGGTCATCACGGCATAGGCCAGCCCGGCGAGCCCGAGGCCGGCAAAGGCGGCGAGGCCGAGATCGATCATCCGTCGGCGGCGGGACCGCGCCTTCTCCCAAGCCGGCGCCGGAATCGCCGCGTCGCGCTTGGGCAGCCAGCGCAGGCCGAGGAGGAGGAGCACGGTGGTGACGATCTCCACCAGGATCTGTGTCACCGCGAGGTCCGGGGCGGAAAGCCAGAGGAAGGTGAGGCTGCTCACGAGGCCCGCCCCGCCGACGAAGATGGCGGCGGACAGGCGGTGGTACTTCGCCCGCTCCGCCGCGCCGATGGCGCAGGCCGCGCCGACGAGCCACATCAGTGCGAAGGCGGGGTCGAACTCGGTAGTCTTGCCCGGCGCGAACAGATCGAGCCCCCGTGCGGCCCCCGTCACTAATGCGGCCAGGAGCACGGTGAGGAAGAGAATGCGCAATTGCGCCTGGAGGCGCTCGGCACCGAGCCCGGCTTCCAGCCGGCGCGCACCGTTCACCAGGCCAGTCATCGTCCGCTCGAACAGCCAGCCACCGTCGATCCGGTCCATCAGCCAGGGGCCGCCGCGGGGGTTGGTGTTGATCCGCCGCCCGAACGCCAAATAGAGCGCGATGCCGCCCAGCAGCGCCACGACGCTGAGCGCCAGCGGCGCGTTGAAGCCGTGCCAGATGGCGAGGTCGTAATCCGGTGTCCGTTCGCCGAGGACTGCCCGGACCGCGCCTGCGAGGAGGGGGCCGATCGTGAGATTCGGCACGAGGCCGATGGCGACGCAGACGAGGACGAGCAACTCGATCGGGATCCGCATCCAGCGGACCGGCTCGTGGGGCGCGTGCGGCAGGTCGTGCGGGGCGGGTCCGAAGAAGGCCTGCCGGATGAAGCGCACGGAGTAGAGCATGGTGAAGGCGCTCGCCAACGTCGCCAGCACCGGCAAGGCGAGGTTGAGCAGGTGGCCGTCCGCATTGTCGACCGCCTCCGCCAGGAACATCTCCTTCGACAGGAAGCCGTTGAGGAGCGGCACGCCCGCCATCGCGGCGGCGGCCACCATCGCCAGGGTGGCGGTATAAGGCATCGCCCGCCACAGGCCGCTGAGACGGCGCATATCGCGCGTCCCGGTCTCGTGGTCGATGATGCCCACCGCCATGAACAGCGAGGCCTTGAACGTCGCGTGGTTCACGGTGTGGAAGATCGCCGCCACGACGGCCAGGGGTGAATCGAGGCCGAGGAGCAGGGTGATCAGCCCGAGATGGCTGATGGTGGAATAGGCGAGCAGGCCCTTGAGGTCGTGCTGGAAGATCGCGCTCCAGGCGCCCACCAGCATCGTGATCATGCCGGCGGTGCCGACGATCCAGTACCAGGCCTCGGTATCGGCCAGCACCGGCCAGAACCGGATCATCAGGAAGATGCCTGCCTTCACCATGGTGGCCGAATGCAGATAGGCGCTGATCGGCGTCGGTGCCGCCATGGCGCGCGGCAGCCAGATGTGGAACGGGAACTGCGCCGATTTGGTGAGCGCACCGGCCAGGACCAGGACCAGGGCCGGCAGGTAGAGCGGGCTGTTGCGGATCGCGTCGCCCGAGGCAAGCACCACCGAGAGGTCGTAGCTGCCGACGATCTGCCCAATGAGCACCAGACCGACGAACAGGCAGAGGCCCCCCGCCGCCGTGATGGTGAGAGCCATCCGCGCGCCGTCCCGGGCGGAGGCGTTGTCGGACCAGTAGCCGATGAGCAGGAACGAGACGATGCTCGTCAATTCCCAGAAGACGAAGAGCTGAATCAGGTTGCCCGAGAGCACGATGCCAAGCATCGCGCCGACGAAGGCGAGGAAATACGAGAACAGGCGCGGCACCGGGTCCGCTTCCGCCATGTAATAGCGCGCATAGAGCACCACGAGCGCGCCGATCCCGAGCACTAGGACGGCGAACAGCCAGGACAGGCCGTCGAGCCGCAGCACGAACCGGACGCCGAGCGTCGGCAGCCAGTCCACCGCCCAGATGACAGGGTCCGGGCCGGCGACGGCAGGGTAGAGGAACCCGATGCAGGCGAGGCAGGTCACCATCACGAAACCGGCGACGATCGCGGCGGCGTTGCGTGCGTGGCCCGGCAGGCAGATCGCTACGACGCTGCCGAGGAAGGGCAGGATGGCGGCGGTGGCGAGGAGCAGGTGAGGCGGCATCGGCTCGGGCAAGACCCTCGTTGGGCGGGACCGCCATCCATCGGGCGCGAAGGGGAGTCCAGCGAAGCGAAGAGCGGAGCGCTCGCGCGGATAAGCTGCGGTATAGGCTGCAACATCAGGCGTGGCGAGGGTGGAGAGCCGCGAGAATCCGGGAATTTCCGCGACATCGAAGGCACTTCCGTCTTCTTTGGCCGGCTTATTCCCGTCGGCGCGACACCGGCTTGCTGAGATAGGCCGAGCCGGCGAGGAGGAAGCGCCAGGGGGTATCCGCCCCGCGCGTGATGCCGATGCGGCGGTCGGCCACGATCTCCGGCGTCGCTTGTCCTCGCTCCAGTTCGAAGGGCGGCCGGTCGAGGGGGAGGCCGTCATGCAGGCTCGTCACCGCCAGGGCCTGACACAGGCGCCCCGGTCCCGCGCAGAGGAGGCGCAGGGCGTCGAGCCCGCGCCGCTTCCGCATGGTCTCGATTCCCTGCCCCGGCTCGATCGCGCGGATCAGCACCGCGCTCCCCGGTTCGCAGACGAGGTTGAGGCACCAGTGCATGCCGTAGGACCGATAGACATAGGCATGGCCCGGCGGTCCGAACATGCTGGCATTGCGCCGGGTCGGGCCGTTGAAACTATGGGAGGCCGGGTCGCCCCGGTCATAGGCTTCCGTCTCAACGATGAGGCCGCCGATCCCGGAGACGAGGAGGCGGCAGCCGATCAACTCGGCGGCGACGCTCGCCGCCGGCCGCGCGTAGAAATCCGCGCCGAGGCTCACGGCTTGGCGGAACCGCCATCCAGCACCCGGGCGATGCCGTCCGGCCCGAGTTTCAGCGCCACGCGGATCGCGCGTTCGACGAAGGCCTGGGGCGTGAGGCCGGCGAGCTTGGCGCCACGCGACACGTCGAGGCCGAGGCCGAGATCGATCGCCACCTGCGTCGTGCGGGGAGCAGGAGCCGGCGGTTCCGCCGCCACGCCCGGCGTCGGCACCACCGCCGGGACGGCGGGAGCCGCCGGCACGGGCTCACTGGCCGGAGCCAGTCCGAGGGCCTGCCGTCGGCCCTGCGCCGCCAACCGGTCGGCGCGCTCGTTGCCGACATTGCCGGTATGGCCCCGCACCCAGGTCCATTTCACGTCGCGAGCGGCGTTGAGGGCGTCGAGCTCCTGCATCAACTCGACGTTCTTCACCGGCCCGGTGCTGGTGCGCCAGCCCTTCGCCTTCCAGCCGCGCATCCACTCGGTCACCGACTTGATGACGTACTGGCTGTCGCAGCGCATCTCGATCGCGGACCCGGCGGGAAAATGCGACAGGGCCTTGATCGCCGCCGTCAGCTCCATCCGGTTATTGGTGGTGGCGCGGTCGCCACCGCAGAGCTCCACCTTGCCCTCCGAACCCTCGATCACCACGCCCCAGCCTCCCGGGCCGGGATTCGGATCACAGCCGCCATCGGCATAGGCGACGGCGCGGGCGAGGGCGGGCTTCGTGGTCGTCATGACGCTGATCTCGTGTCCGGGGCAGCGGGGCCCCTAGCACGAGCCGCCGGGTCAGGGCGATTGCGGCGCCGCACCTGCGGGCCGGATCTCGTACTGGATCGGCTTGAAGGCATTGTTGTTCGATTGCAGGGCCGAGCAGGCGGTGAGCCCGATGATGAGGTCGGTCTCCGCCTCGAACGTCACGTGATCGCCAGCCCGACTCAGGGGCGGCTCGACCTTCAATTCCCCTGTCTCGCCGTTCACCACGACGTTCATGAACACGTTGAAGGCCACCGGGATACGGTCAGGCTCGATGCCGTAGGGAGCGAGTGCGGCGGCGAGGTTGCCGAAGCAACCCCGGTGCGGATGCGCGTCGCCATAGATGATGCGGAACGTATCGGCCGAGCACGGGGTGAGGAGGAAATCGTGCCGGCCCACCGTATCCTCGACGATGCGAAGGAGGACATTGGAGCGGTTGGAATAGATCGGGTCGCCCGTCGTCAGGTAGATGCGGCTGGCGTAATCGAGGGTACGACCCGACGAGATCACCTCGTCACGGTCCGCGCGCGAGAAAGCGAGGAGATCGGCCACCTGCTCGCCCTTCGGATCGATGATGGTGAGGCGGTCGCCCTTGGCCAGCTCGAAGGCGACGCCGCTGCGGGGCGCGATCTCGTGGCGGCGGAGCGGGGGAAAAGCGGTCTCAGGCTGCATCGCGGCCATCCTCTGCGACGCGATCATTGTCGCCCTTCGCCCGACCCTGGAACGGACACACCCAGTCGCCGCCGACGGCGCGTCCACTATACTGGCGCGCTTCCGAGGCATCGCCGTGCCGGGCCAGCATCGGGTTGATCGATCCAGCCAGCGCCTCGTCGCGGGCGAGGATCGCCGACCGCAGTCCCTCGTAACGCCCCTCCTCGCGCAGCTGCTCGAACTGGGCGCGCACATTAAAGACGAGGACGGGATGCGAGAAGCGCCGGGCCGGCCGGCTCGCGCCGGGATGCATCCCGACGAGGAAAAACGCCTCGCCGCCGAAGGACAGGGCGAAATGCGGATCGTCCGGGTCGGCCTGCACGCGCTTGTCGTAACGCTGGCCGAGGAAGGCGTCCTTGTCGGACAGGGACTGTACTCGGTCCCACAGGTGCCCCTCGAACCGCTCTTCGGAGAGGAGTGAAGCGTCCTCGAACACCACGGCAAAGCTCTGAAACAGCTTCGGGTTCGCCCTGTAGCGACAGATGAAGGCGAGGAGTGCCGGATAGATCCGCGTGTCGTCCCAGCCCGAGGCGACGTCGCGCGCGACCAACACCTTCAGCTGCCCCTTGGCGAGGGCCGATTTCGCGCCGACGCAGGGAAAGGGCTGATCCTTGATGAAGGCATGGAATTTGAGCGCCAGGGGATGCGCCGAATCGTCGGTGGGAAACAGCATGAGGCTCCGGATCGTCGTCGGTCGAGGCTGGCTCGTGAGGCTGGCCCTGAGGAGGACATGGCAAACCGATCGCCGCCGGGGAGGTTCCGCGCCGTGCAGGGACAGGACGTCGCTATCCACAGCTTTGCAGGAGGTCGGTCAAGGTAAGGGCGGATCCGTCGCGGACTCTCATGTGGATCGATTAGTCTTGTTTCGTACATTGTGGCGAGCTGACGGAGCTATCCACCCGGCACATCTTGAGCTCGACTTCCAGCGGATTCGACGAGACCCCGCTTCGGCTGGCGGTCGGAATCTGACGGGGTCGGTTTCGACCCTTTGTCACCTTTCCGATAATCGTCAGGTCTTCCCCGAATCGGACATTCGGACAGCCACAAAGGATGGCGTTTTTCCATCTCCGCATGGCCATTTCGGGAATGGGGAATCGGGAACAGATTTTGGGAAAGGGGTGCCGCCTAAGTTACGTTACCTCTGTCTGCGATGTCACACTAAGCCATGCTGACTTGTCATGCCTCCCGACTGCATTTGAACAGGAGGGCATGATGCACATCACGGAAGAATACGGTCGGCATGACACGCAGACGGAGGACGGTATCTGCGTCGCGATCGTCTACCATAGCGGCTATGGACACACCGCCCGGCAGGCCGAGGCGGTGGCGGAGGGCGTGCGGCAGGCCGGTGGTTCCCGCCCTCTGCTCCTTCCCGTCGAAGAAGCGCAGCAGCGCTGGGATGATCTTCATGCCGCGCACGCGATCATTTTCGGCGCGCCGACCTACATGGGTGCGGCCTCGGCGTCGTTCAAAGCCTTTCAGGAAGCGACCTCACACGTGATGATGGCTGGGGGCTACCTATGGAAGGATAAGATCGCCGCCGGTTTCACCAATTCCGGAACGCGGGCCGGCGACAAACTGTCGACGCTGGTTCAAATGGTTCTGTTCGCCGCGCAACACGGCATGCATTGGGTCAGCCTCGATCTGCCACCCGCCAACAACTCGACGTCCGGCTCGGAAACGGACATGAACCGGCTGGGCTTCTGGATCGGCGCTGCGGCACAATCGAACACCGACGAAGGCCCGGACAGGGCGCCCCCGGAAGCTGATCTCGCCACCGCTCGGCATCTCGGGGCACGGGTCGCACGGGTCACGCGCGCCTTCGTTCGTGGCCGGGACCTGACAGGCGCGTAGTTCGGGTATGACCGGCGTTTCCGATCCCTATCTGCAAGAGCTTCGCCCGCGCCTGACCCGGCTTGCCTACCGGATGCTGGGATCGGTCGCAGACGCGGAGGACGTGGTGCAAGACGCCTATTCACGCTGGCTGGCGCTGGACCCCGCGTCGGTGCATGAGCCGGCCGCGTTTCTGCGTGTCGTCGTCACGCGCCTCTGCCTCAATCAGTTGAAGTCGGCCCGCCGTCGGCGCGAAACCTATATCGGCCCGTGGCTGCCGGAACCGATCTTCGATCCCGATGATACCGATCCAGCCGACGACATCACCCTGCCGTTGATGATCGCGCTGGAACGGCTGTCGCCGTTGGAGCGCGCCGCCTTCCTGCTGCACGACGTGTTCGGCATGGATTTCCCGGAGGTGGCACAAGCCATCGACCGGACTCCCGCGGCCTGCCGTCAGCTCGCCAGCCGGGCGCGGACGCATCTTCGGCAGGAGCGCCCGCGCTTTGTCGTGACCAAAGAGCACGGCCTCAAGATTGCCGCCGCATTCTTCGCGGCCTCACGCAACGGTGACCTGAGCGCTCTCCGCGCCATGCTGACGGAGGATGTGATCGCCTGCGCCGACGGTGGCGGCAAGGTTCCGGCAACACCGACGCCGCTCATCGGCATCGACGCGGTGCTGGGGCGCCATGCGGAAATGGCGGGCGATTTCGCACGCTCCCCGTCGCAACTCCTGCGTTATGCGATCATCGATGGTTTGCCGGGGTTCCTCACCGTGGAGACGGGCGGCATCGTGCAGGTGACGGCGCTGCATATTCAAGACGATCGGATCGTCGCCATCTATGTCACGCGCAATCCCGGCAAGCTGAAGCGGGTGCCGGCCGATCTTCTCCGTTAGAGGCTTGCCCGGAGGACGTCGTGATCTTGTCACGGTCTTGCAAACGCCGATTAAGATGGAACGGCGAGGGTATCGGTAGGAGGTCCGACTCTCGAAACTCGATAATTTTTATAAAAGCGGCAAAGCACTGCCGAGGGCAGGTTTTCGCATTGCTCTCCCGGAAGCTGACGGGCCGCATACCACCCATCACGGACACCCCAAGTGGGCACGAAGCGTCCGATGTGATCCGCTAGATATAGGCCGAAGCCAGCGCGGGCGAGTGCGACAGGACGTGGGCCAGAATTTCCAGCGATTGCGCGATCTCCGCGCGGCTGGCGAGGCCGCCGAGGCAGATCCGCACGGCTTCCGGGGCTTCGCCGGCGGCGAGGAAGGCGTCGCTGGCGACCGCGCCGATTCCCGCCGCGCGGGCCTGGCTGGCGAAGGCCGAACGCGTCCAGCCCTCGGGTAGCGAGAGCCAGAGATGGAAGCCGGCCGGGTCGGCGGTCACGCTGTGCCGCCCCAGCATCCCGGCGGCGATTGCCTGCCGCGCCCGGGATTCCGAGCGGACGAAGGCGAGGATCGCCTCGGCGGTGCCGTCGCCGATCCAGCGTGTGGCGAGGGCCGTGGTGATCGGCGAGGCCATCACCGTGGAGGCGCGCAGGGCCGCCGTCAGCTGCAGCGCCGCCCGCGCGCTGGGTGCCAGCATGTAGGCGAGCCGCAGGCCGGCGCCGAGGCATTTGGCGAGGCCGGCCACGTGATAGGTGATCTCCGGCGCCAATCGGTAGAACTGCGCCGGTGGCGTCACCGGCACGAAGCCGTAGGCGTCGTCCTCGATGATCGCCACGTTGTAGCGTCGCGCCACGGTGACGATGGCCTCGCGGCGGGCCGCCGAGACGGTGATCGTGGTCGGGTTCTGCAGGGTCGGGTTGAGGTAGAGCGCCTTCGGCGCATGCCGGGTGCAGGTGGCCGCGAAGGCGGCGGCGTCGATGCCCTCTCCATCCATCGGCAACCCGACCAGGCGCAGGCCGAGATGGGCCGCGAGCGCCCGCGCGCCGGGATAGGTCAGCGCCTCGCAGCAGATCGTGTCGCCCGGTTGCGCCACGAGACTCATCACGGCGCCGAGGGCGGCATGGGCGCCGGGGCAGATCAGCAGGCGGTCGCGCGGCGCTTCGAGGCCGCGACGACGCAGCCACGCGATCGCCGCGTCCTTGTCCTCGGGCGTCCCGCCGAAGCCCTGGTAGCGCAGCAGGTTCGGCAGATCCTCCGAGACCGCCGCGAGGCCGCCCTGCATCCGCGCGAGCAGAGCGGGGTCGTCGGGTTCCGGCGGCAGGTTCATGGTGAAGTCGACGGGGCCGTGCCGGCGCGGGGCCACGGTCCTGGGCTGGGGCATCGGCTTCACGAGACCGGCCACGAACGTGCCCTGGCCGACCCTCGCCTCCACGAGGCCACGACGCCGCGCCTCGACGTAGCCGCGCGCCACAGTGGTGAAGTTCAGGTCCAGCTGCTCGGCGAGCGCCCGCTGGGGCGGCAGGCGTTCGGCGACGGCGAGTCGTCCGGTGCGGATATCGTCGGCGATGGCTTCGGCGATGGCGAGGTAATGCGGCTTGCCCCAGCGCCCGAGATCCGGCGTCCAGCCGTCCGGCGGCGGGGATGGGCTCGTCGGCGGCCCCGTGTGGCGGCCCGGCTTCCTCGATCTCTGTCCGGTGATCATCGCAAAACCAGTCAATGTCGATCCTATGTTGGATTGTATGGATAGCAAACGTCGTGCCGCCGCATCGCGGCGCCAGGCAGAGTGACGATTTCCGGTCAATACAGTCAAATAAGCCGCCAGTATCTGAATGCATATGTCGAGTATCTATGCATCGTATGCTCGGTTTTTAGGCGCCATCGCGGCTGCTGGAGGTGGTGCGCCTCGCTGCGCATTGACTGGACGATTGCATGTATTCCCCAGCGTGGAATTGGCTGGATCGCACTGTCTCCGACGCTGGCACACGGATTGCCATCCCCTGATAGGCCGTCGCCAGCAATGATCGCGGCGGACATCGCGATATCAGGGAGTGTTTCCGATGCCAGCCGTCAGTGCCGAGCACCATAAGAAGGGCGATTACTTCGTCGATTACGAAGAGAAGGTCTTCGAGGACGTGAAGGCCGAGCCGGGCCAGAAGGCCCTCGTCACCTTCCACACCGTGGCCTTCGAGGGCTCCATCGGTTTCGTGAACCTGCTCCAGGCGACGCGCCTGCTGCGAAAGGGCTTCGAGACCTCGGTGCTGCTCTACGGCCCCGGCGTGACCCTCGGCGTCCAGCGCGGCTTCCCGACCCTCGGCGACGAGGCTTTCCCCGGCCACATGAACATGAACAACCAGATCGTGAAGTTCCTCTCCGAAGGCGGCAAGGTCTATGCCTGCCGGTTCGCGCTCCAGGCCCTCTATGGCCACGGCGAGCCCTCGCTGATCGAGGGCATCCGCCCCATCGCCCCCACCGACGTCCTCGACCTCGTCCTCCTGCACAAGCGCGACAACGCCGTGGTGATCGACACCTGGACGGTGTGAGGCGCGCCTGACCCCTCTCCCCGCAGGCGGGGAGAGGGGGTGCTGCGCTGAGAGTCCTGCCTGCCGGTCCCTGCGGCGGCATGGCAACCACTGATCCCCAAGGAACGGACCCATGTCCGAATCACGCTTGTCCGAGCCACGCATCGTGCGCGCTGCCGCCGTTCAGATCTCACCCGATCTGGAGCGGCCGGGCGGGACGCTGGAGAGAGTGCTCGCCGCCATCGACGAAGCGGCGGGCAAGGGAGCGCGGTTCATCGTGTTCCCCGAGACCTTCGTGCCGTACTACCCGTACTTCTCCTTCATCGCCCCGCCGGCGGCGCAGGGGCCGGAGCACCTGAGGCTCTACGAGGGCGCGGTGACGGTGCCGGGGCCGGTGACGCAGGCGGTCTCAGCGGCCGCCCGCCGGCACGGCGCGGTGATCGTGCTCGGCATCAACGAGCGTGACCACGGCTCGCTCTACAACGCGCAGCTGATCTTCGACGCCGACGGGACGCTCCTCCTCAAGCGCCGCAAGATCACGCCGACCTATCACGAGCGCATGATCTGGGGGCAGGGCGACGGCGCCGGGCTGAAGGTGGTCGAAACCGCGGTGGGCCGCGTCGGCGCCCTGGCGTGCTGGGAGCATTACAACCCGCTCGCCCGCTACGCCCTGATGGCGCAGCACGAGGAGATCCACGCGGCCCAGTTCCCGGGCTCCATGGTTGGTCAGATCTTCGCCGACCAGATGGAGGTGACGATCCGGCACCATGCGCTGGAGGCGGCCGCCTTCGTCGTCAACGCCACCGGCTGGCTCACCGAGGCGCAGATCGCCACAATCTCTCCCGACGAGCGGATGCGCGGGGCCCTGCGCGGCGGCAATTGCACCGCCATCGTCTCGCCGGAAGGCAAGCACCTCGTCCCGCCGATGACGGAGGGCGAGGGTATCCTCGTCGCCGACATGGACATGGCGCTGGTCACAAAGCGCAAGCGGATGATGGATTCGGTCGGCCATTACGCCCGTCCCGAACTCCTCAGCCTCAACCACGACGCGCGTCCCGCCCGCACGGTGGTGACCACGCCCGTATCGGACATCCCGCATCCCCGGAGCACCGACCATGAGCGACTCTCCGCTGCTGACCTCCCCGGCCGCTTCCTCGCCGGCGCCGTCCCCGGTCTACCAGGGGATGCCGACGGAGCATCTGATCAACGCCCTGCAATCCTACGGAGTCAGGCTGGCTGACACCCGCGCCGGGGTCGCCAGCCGCCGGGGCGGGGCGGGACCCTCCGACCACAAGGCGATGACCATCGCCGGCCGCACGGTGATGGTGCCGGTCCATACGGCGGGCGCCTTCGATTCGCCCTATCTCGTGCGCCGGCCGGATGCCGACGGGTCGAGCGTGATCGAGCATGACGGCACCGTGATCGGCCGGGTGACGTTTCCGGGCAAGCCGCGCTTCTACGGGCTCCAGACCCTCGACGGGGTGCCCTATTCGAAGATCGCGGTGCTGCACGGGCGTGACGTGCTGGCAACGACCGTGCTGCAGACCTGCATCCGCTACCAGAGCCGCACCAAGACCTGCCAGTTCTGCTCCATCGGCCAGTCGCTCGCGGCGGGACGCACCGTCCCCCACAAGACGCCGCAGCAACTCGCCGAGGTGGCCCGCGCCGCCGTTCTCCTCGACGGCGTCAAGCACATGGTGATGACGACGGGCACCCCCAACGCCACCGACAGGGGGGCGGCCGTGCTCTGCGAGAGCGCCTTCGCGGTGAAGGCGGCCGTCGACCTGCCGATCCAGGCCCAATGCGAGCCGCCGGACGACGACCGCTGGTTCGCCCGGCTGAAAGCGTCGGGCGTCGATGCGCTGGGCATGCATCTCGAGGCGGTGACCCCGGAGGTGCGCGCCGCGATCATGCCCGGCAAGGCGAGCGTACCGCTGGAACGCTATTTTGAGGCGTTCGCCGCCGCCGTGCCGATCTTCGGCAAGGGCCAAGTCTCGACCTACATCCTCGCCGGTCTCGGCGACACGGCGGGGGCCATCCTGGCGATGTCCGAGCGCCTCATCGGCATGGGCGTCTACCCCTTCGTGGTGCCGTTCGTGCCGATCTCCGGTACGCCGCTGGAGGACCATCCCGCCCCCTCTCCGGATTTCATGCATTCCGTGCTCCAGCCGCTCGCGGCGATGCTGGCGGGGGCGGGGTTGCGCTCCACCGACATCAAGGCCGGATGCGGCCGCTGCGGCGCCTGCTCGGCGCTCTCGACCTATGAGCGGTGAGCGGAACCATGTTCGAGCCCGTTCCCGCCTACCGGTCGAGCCATTTCCGGATCAAGTTCGCCACCGCGCCCTGGGAGAGGGCCGGCACGGCGTCCCTGCGCCGGCAGGTCTTCTGCGCCGAGCAGGCGATCTTCGAGCCCGATGATCGCGATGCCATCGACGCGGTGGCGATCCCGATCTGTGCCCTCTCGACCCTCGGCGGCGCTCCGGACGCCGTGGTCGGCACCGTGCGCATCCACGAGATCGCCGACCGGCCCGGCGAATGGTGGGGCTCGCGTCTCGCGGTGGCCCGCGACTACCGCCGGGTCGGGGCGCTCGGCGCCGGCCTGATCCATGTGGCGGTGGCCTCGGCGCATGCGCGGGGCTGCACCCGCTTCCTCGCCCATGTGCAGAGCCCCAACGCGCCCCTGTTCCAGGCGCTGCACTGGACGAGCCTCACCGAGGTCGACCTGCACGGCCGCGCCCATCACCTGATGCAGGCCGATCTCACGCATTACCCGCCCATGGCCGACCCGGAGCGCGGCCTCGTCACGCTCCTCCGGCGGGCGGCCTGACCATGACCCTGCCCCCCTCCCTCGCCGAGATCGCGCACGGAATCCGCCATGGGCGCGGCCTCGCCCACAAGCGGGACATCAACGCCGTAATCGGCCGGCTCGGCCTCGGCGGGCACGCCGCCGCCGTGCCGCTCGGCGACGATTGCGCCGCCATTCCCGATGGCGACGGCTACCTGCTCCTGGCCATCGAGGGGTTCATGGACGGGTTCGTGGCCGCCGATCCGTATTTCGCCGGGTTCTGCGGGGTGATGGTCAATGTCAGCGACATCGCCGCCATGGGCGGCCGCCCCCTCGCGGTGGTCGATGCCCTGTGGTGCCGCGACCAGGCCCATGCCGATCCGGTCCTGGCCGGTTTGAGGGCGGGGGCCGAGACCTTCGGCGTGCCGGTTGTCGGCGGGCACAGCAACACCCGCAACGCGGGCGAACACCTCGCCGTCGCCATCCTCGGCCGGGCAAAGCGCCTCCTCACCAGCTTCGACGCCATGCCCGGCGACAGCCTCGTCGCGGCGATCGACCTGCGCGGCGGCTTTCGCGATCCGCACCCCTATTGGGATGCGGCCACCGGCGCCCCGGCGGAGCGCCTCCGCGGTGACGTGGCGATCCTCGCCGGCATCGCCGAGGACGGCCTCGCCAAGGCCGCCAAAGACATCAGCATGGCCGGCCTCGTCGGCACGGCGCTGATGCTGCTCGAATGCTCCCGCGTCGGCGCCGCGATCCGCCTCGACCGCATCCCCCGGCCGGAGGGCGTCGCCCTCACCCGCTGGCTCACCGCCTTCCCGAGCTTCGGCTACCTCCTCAGCGTGCCCCCCTCGAACGTCGAGCCGGTCCTCCGGCGCTTCACGGATCGCGGCATCGCCGCCTCCGTTATCGGCGGCGTCGATGCGGGCCGCATCGCGACGGTGTCGGACGGGACGGAGGAGGCCGTGGTCTGGGACTTCGCCGGGAGCCCCCTCATCGGCTGCGGACAGGAAACGTGACGAGAATGACCGGTCCTCTCCGCATCGCGATCCTCGCGCATTCCACCCATCCGCGCGGCGGGGTGGTCCATGCCCTGGCGCTGGGCGAAGCGCTCGCCGCCCTCGGCCACCGGGCCGTGGTCCATGCGCCGGACCCGTCCGGCAGCGGCTTCTTCCGCAAGGCCTCCTGTCCGGTGATCTCGGTGGCGGCGCGGCCGGTCTCGGGATCGACGGTGGATCTCGTCCGCACCCGCATCGAGGATTACCTGCGCCATTTCGCGTCGCCGGCGGCCTGCGATTACGACGTCTTCCATGCCCAGGACGCGATCAGCGGCAACGCGCTCGCCACCCTCACCCGCCGCCGCCTGATCCCCGGCTTCGTGCGCACAGTCCACCACGTCGACCTCTTCTCCGATCCGCAACTCGCCTACTGGCACGACCGGGCGATCTTCGACGCCACCGCGCTCCTCTGCGTCAGCAGCCTGTGGCAGGGCGCGCTCACGCGGGATTACGGGCTTACCGCCCTCAATGTGGGTAATGGTGTCGATACCGGCGCCTTCGGACCCGAGCCGGGGGAGGGGGACGCCGCCTTGCGTCGCGAGTGGGGCCTCGGCAAGGGGCCGATCCTCCTCAGCGTCGGCGGGTTCGAGGAGCGCAAGAACAGCCTCGCCATCATCGAGGCCTTCGCCCGGCTGAGGCAGGAACGGCCGGATGCGCAGCTCCTCGTCGTCGGCGGCGCCTCGCTCCTCGACCATTCCGGCTACCAGGCCCGCTGCCGCGCGGCCCTCGACCGCAACGGCCTCGATGTCGGCCCCGGCTGTCCGGTGGTGCGGACGGGACCGGTGCCCCAGGCCGCGATGCCGGCCCTCTACCGCCTCGCCGACGCCCTGGTCTTTCCCTCCCTCAGAGAGGGATTCGGCCTCTGCGTGCTCGAGGCGATGGCGAGCGGCACGCCGACCCTCGTCTCCGACCGGGCTCCCTTCACCGAATATCTCACGGCCGCGGAGACGGTGTTCGTCGACCCGGAGGACGAGGGATCGGTCCTCGACGGCATACGCGCCGCCCTCCGGCCTTCCGCCAGGGAGCTTTTGGCCAAAGCGGGCCTCACCGTCGCCGAGGCGCATTCCTGGCGCGCCTGCGCCGAGAAGCATCGGCCGACCTACGCGTCCCTCGCCGCCCGCAGACAGGAGATGTCGGATGCCTGAAATGCACTTTCACGTGCGCTGGCCCGATGGCCGGCGCGAGGCCTGCTACTCGCCCTCCCTCGTGATCAAGGAGCATTTCGGGGTCGGCGAGACCTACGCCGTCGCCGATTTCGTCGCCCGCAGTCGGGCGGCGCTGACCATCGCCAGCCAGCGGGTGGAGGCCCGTTACGGCTTTCCCTGCAGCCTCGCTTTGGGACAGCTCGCCCGGATCGAGGCGCGCGCGACGGCGCTCTCCGCCACGCCCGATGCCTGCGTCACCGTCGAAGCCTTCGAGGAATAGCGGCCCGAGCCGGAAGGACGCCCCATGGACCAGACCCCGACGCCCCCCTCGCACCATTCGGTCATCGTCGTCGGCGGCGGCCAGGCCGGCCTGTCGATGAGCTACCAGCTCCGCCGGCACGGCATCGACCACATCGTGTTCGAGAAAAACACCATCGCCCATGCCTGGAAGACCCAGCGCTGGGACAGCTTCTGCCTGGTGACCCCGAACTGGCAGTGCCAGCTGCCGGGCTTCCCCTATCCGGGTGAGGAGCCCCACGGCTTCATGCCCAGGGACGAGATCGTCGGCTACATTGAGGCCTATGCCCGGCTGATCGAGGCGCCCGTGGTGGAGGGCGTGGCGGTGACCGCGATCCGGCGCAGGCCCGAGGGCGGCTTCACCGTCGCGACGAGCAGGGGCGAACACACCGCCGATCAGGTGGTGATGGCGATCAGCGGCTATCACGTGCCCGCGATCCCGGCCTTCGCCGCACGCCTGCCGGCAGACCTCACGCAGATTCATTCCTCGGCCTACCGCAAGGCCGGCCTGATGCCGGACGGCGCGGTGCTGGTGGTGGGGTCCGGCCAGTCCGGCTGCCAGATCGCCGAGGATCTTCATCTGGCGGGCCGCAAGGTCCATCTCGTGGTAGGCTCGGCCCCGCGCTGCCCACGCGTCCATCGCGGGCGCGACGCCGTCGATTGGCTCGCCGAGATGGGCCAGTACGACCTCGCCGTGGAGGACCACCCGCTCAAGGAGGATGTGCGGCGCAAGGCCAATCACTACCTCACCGGCCGCGATGGTGGCCGCGACATCGACCTGCGCCGCTTCGCCCTGGAAGGCATGAGCCTCCATGGCCGCCTCACGTCCATCGACGGGCCGGTGCTGCGTTTCGCCGACGATCTGGGCCGGAACCTCGACAACGCGGATGCGGTCTATACCGGCATCCAGGGCGCCATCGACAGGCACATCGCCGCCAAGGGCATCGCCGCTCCCGAACAGGCGCATTACACCCCGCTCTGGGCGCCGGGACCATACGAGCCGAGCCTCGATACCAAAGCAGCCGGCATCGGCAGCGTGATCTGGGCGACGGGTTTCCGCGCCGATTTCAGCTTCATCGACGCCCCCGCCTTCGACGGGCGCGGCCTGCCGATCCACAGACGCGGCGTGACCCCGGTGGACGGCCTGTATTTCGTCGGCCTGCCCTGGCTCCACACCTGGGGCTCGGGCCGCTTCTCTGGGATCGCGCGGGATACGGAGCATTTGGCCGAAAGGATCATCGATATGCGCTCAAGCCGATCCGTCCGAGAACCGTTGCCACTGGCGAGCTGAGGTATCGGACATTGCCGTAGACGAACGACCCGGACCATCGCGGATGGCCCGGATCGTTTGATAGACTTTCGTCTCGACTATTCGATCACCCAATGATCTTGTCGATGGTAATTGGCAGGTCGCGGATGCGCTTGCCGGTGGCGTGGAACACTGCGTTGGCGATGGCCGCCGCCGT
Source organism: Methylobacterium sp. W2 (assembly GCF_020662345.1). Classification (GTDB taxonomy): domain Bacteria; phylum Pseudomonadota; class Alphaproteobacteria; order Rhizobiales; family Beijerinckiaceae; genus Methylobacterium. The sequence goes on from NZ_VMOA01000013.1 coordinate 76,342, forward strand.
GCCGACGATGCCGATCTCGCCCAGCCCCTTGACGCCCATCGGATTGGCCTTGTCGTCCTCCTCCACGAAGATCACATCGATGTCGTGGATGTCGGCATTCACCGGCACATGGTACTCGCCGAAATTGTGGTTCATGAACCGGCCGACCGTGTGGTCGAGCATGGATTCTTCCTCCAGCGCCGAGCCGATCCCCATCACCACGCCGCCGAGGATCTGGCTGCGCGCGGTCTTGAGGTTGATGATCCGGCCCGCCGCGATCGCCGAGACGATCCGGGTCAGGCGGACCTGGCCCAACTCCTCGTCGATCTTCACTTCCGCGAACACGGCGGAGTGGGTGTAGGAGGCGAACTCCTTCATGTGGCCCGCATCCGGACCGGCGCTCTCGGTCGCCTCGACCTTGTCGACGCCGGCCGCCTTCATGGCGTCCACCAGCGAGACGCTGCGGGACGGGTCCCCCGCCATCTCGATCCGGCCGCCGGTGAAGACGACGCGCTCGAGATCGACATTGGCCAGCGGCGAGTCGTCCATGGCGCGGGCCATGGCGAAGACGTCCGCCGCGATCTTGCGGCAGGCCTTCATCACCGCCGTGCCGGACGAGGCCGCCGTCCACGAGCCGCCAGCCACGGGCGCCTCGGCGAGGTCGGTGTCGCCAAGCTTCGTCGTCACGTCCTCCATCGGCAGGCCGAGGGTATCGGCGGCGATCTGGGTGAGGATCGTGTAGGTGCCGGTGCCGATATCGCCGGTGGAATTGCCGACCACCAGCTTGCCGTCCGCGGTGAGCGTCGCCTGGGCCGCCGATTTCTGCATCAGCGCTTCCCACACGCCGGTGGCCATGCCCCAGCCGACGAGCTCCTTGCCGTCGCGCATGGAGCGCGGTTCGGGATTGCGCTCCGACCAGCCGAAGCGCTCCGCACCCTGCTCGTAACAGACGCGCAGGGCCTTCGAGCCGAACGGCTTGTCCTCGGTGGGGTCGCGGTCGGTATAGTTCTTGAGTCGCACCGCGATCGGGTCCTGGCCGGTGGCGTAGGCCAGTTCGTCCATGGCGATCTCGAGGGCGAAGACACCCGTCACCGCCCCCGGCGCCCGCATGTCGGCGGGGGTGTAGGTGTCGATCTGCGTCAGCTTGTAGTCGAGGGAGACGTTCTCGCAGGCCCCGTAGAGGATGGCCGACCAGTTGACCACGACCTCCTGGTAATCCTCGAACCGCGAGGTGCCCGACAGGGCATTGTGCTTGATCGACCGGAGCTTGCCCCCCTCGTCCGCGCCGAGGGAGATGGTCTGGCGCACGTCGGGGCGGTAGCCGAAGGTGAACATCTGGTCGCGGGTGAGGGTCACCCGCACCGAGCGTTCCAGCTCGCGCGCGGCCATGACCGCGAGGAAGAGCTGGTATTGCGGACGCAGGCCGAGGCCGAAGCCGCCGCCGAGATACGGGTTGAGCACCCGCACCTTGTCCTTCTCCATCCCGAACACGCCCGCGATATAGCCCTGGCTGTTCGAGACGCCCTGGATCTTGTCGTAGACGGTGATCGCGCCGTCGCCGTCCCAGACCACCGTGGAGGCGTGCGGCTCCATCGGGTTATGGTGCTCCACGGCGAGGGTGTAGTCGCCGCTGAGCTGGATCGGGGCCGAGGCGAAGGCACCGTCGGCATCGCCCCAGGGCTTGGGCGGCGGCTTGATGCCGGCCCGCTTCTTCGGCGGCTCGTAGCCGAATTCGCGCTGGCGCTCGACATCGGTGAGCGGCTCCTCGGCCTCGTAGGAGACCTTCACCAGGGACGCGGCATAGCGGGCGGTGCCGAAATCCTCGGCCACCACCAGGGCTACCGGCTGGCCGCTGTAATGGATCTTGTCGTCGTAGAGGGCGCGGAACGGCGAGCCGGGGGGCGCCACGGCGTCCTGGTAATTGTAAGCGAGCCAAGCCGTGCGCGGCCGGTTCTCGTGGGTGAAGACCTTGAGGACACCGGGCACGGCTTCCGCCGCCGCACTGTCGATGGCGGTGATGCGGCCCTTGGCGATGCCGCCGGAGACGACGTAGCCGTGGGCGAGATCGATGGCGGTGAACTCGCCGGCGTATTTCGCCTGGCCCGTGACCTTAGCGGGGCCGTCGACGCGGCTACGCGCGGTGCCGACGAAGCTGTCCGTGCCGGTGGAGGAGATGCTGTTGGCCATGTCTGGACGGGTCCTCAGGCGATGCGCTTGTCGGATTGCGACTGGGGCGTGCCGGCAGCGGCCTGGGTCAGGCCGCGGATGATGGCGCGCCGGGCGAGTTCGACCTTGAAGCCGTTCTCGGATTGGGGCTTGGCCTCCCGCATCACGATTTCCGCGGCGGCCTCGAAACTCTCGCGGGTGGCGGGCTTGCCCGTGAGGAAGGCCTCGGCCTCGGCATTGCGCCAGGGCTTGTGGGCGACGCCGCCGAGGGCAAAGCGAGCCTCGCCGATCGTGTCCCCGTCGACACGCACCAAGGCGGCCACCGAGACCAGGGCGAAGGCGTAGGAGAGCCTGTCGCGCAGCTTCAGATAGGTGTGGTGGCCGGTAAAATCCTCGTCCGGCAGGTCGACGGAGAGGACGATCTCGTCCGCCTTCAGGGTGGTGTCGTATTGCGGCGTGTCCCCCGGCAGGCGGTGGAACTCGGCGAAGGGGATGCGACGCTCACCGCCCGGCCCGGTGACGCGGACCTCAGCTTCGAGGGCCGCCAGCGCCACGCACATGTCGGACGGGTGGGTGGCGATGCATGTCTCGCTGGTGCCGAAGATGGCGTGGATGCGGTTGACGCCGCCGATCGCCTGACAGCCCGAGCCGGGCTCGCGCTTGTTGCAGGGCGTCGCCTCGTCGTAGAAATAATAGCAGCGGGTGCGCTGGTTGAGGTTGCCGCCGGTGGTGGCGGCATTGCGCAGCTGGCCCGAGGCACCGGCCAGGATCGCGCTCGACAGGAGCGGGTAGCGGCTCTCGACGCGCTCGTCGTAGGCGACGGTGGAATTGGTGACGAGGGCGCCGATGCGTAGGCCCCCCTCATGCTCCTCGATGGCTTCGAGGGGCAGGCGGGTGATGTCGACGAGGCGCTCGGGCCGCTCGACATTGTACTTCATCAGGTCGACGAGGTTGGTGCCGCCGGCGATGAAGCGGGCATTCGCGGTGGAGCCGATGGCTCGCACCGCCTCCTCCACCGTGGTCGGGCGAACATAATCGAAGCGGTTCATCGGGCGGCTCCCGCGTGCATCACGTCTTCGATGGCATCGACGATGTTGGTGTAGGCACCGCAGCGGCAGATGTTGCCGCTCATGGCCTCGCGGATTTCTTCGCGCGACGTGGCGTGACCTTCCGCAATCATCCCGGCGGCCGAGCAGAGCTGGCCAGGGGTGCAGTATCCGCACTGAAAGGCGTCGCGCTCCACGAAAGCGGCCTGGAGCGGGTGCATCGCGCCGTCCTGGCCGCCGTGCTTGGCGAGCCCCTCGACGGTGACGATCTCGGCGCCGTCCTTCATCACGGCGAGCGCAAGGCAGGAATTGATGCGCTTGCCGTCCACCAGCACGGTGCAGGCGCCGCACTGGCCATGGTCGCAGCCCTTCTTGGTGCCGGTGAGGTCGAGATCCTCGCGCAGCAGGTCGAGGAGGGTGGTCCACGGCGCCACCTGAAGCTCACGGACCTCGCCGTTGATGGTCAGGCTGATGCCGATGGTGGCCGGAGCGCCGGGCGATCCGCTGTCGATGAGCATGGGCGTGTCCTGAAAGCTCAGGGGCCGGGCAGGGCACCGGCCGCGTTTCTCGAATGGGCGGAGACGCGAGGGGAAGAAACGTCCACGCCCCGCGCCGCTCCACTCGATAACCGTTCCAATCTGTGCCTGTTCCCCGGTGAGTGGTTTCCACTTGCGGGAAGGAGGCCGGGCGCTCACCGGGGCCTGCTGCCGGATGGGCGCCGATTCAGCTGGACCTGAAAGATCGAGCGGGCGTGCAGGCTCGGTTGTGCCGTCGGCTCAGCGATGCAGATGCCGTCGCCGATACTCCGCAGGCGTCGTCCCGACGCGCCGCATGAAGGCCCGCCGGAGGGTATCGGCGTCGAGGAACCCACAAGCGCTCGCCACCTGCTTGAGAACGATCTCGTCCGTTTCCAGAAGGCGTCGGACAGCCTCGATCCGGACGTTCTCCACGTAGGCGGCCGGTGTCAGTCCTGTCTCGGTCCTGAACAGACGCGCGAAATGGCGCGGACTCATCCCCGCGCGCCCCGCGAGCTTCTCGACCGCGTGATCCTCTGCGGGATGCGCGGCCACCCAGCGCTGCACCTCCTGCAGGGCCGAGCGGCCGGCCGGTGCACTGAGCCCGCGGCGGCTGAACTGCATCTGCCCGCCGCCGCGTCGAAAGAACATCACGAGTTGGCTGGCGACTCGGCGCGCGATCTCCGGGCCGAGATCCTCCTCGACGAGGGCCAGCGCGAGGTCCAGTCCCGCGGTGACCCCGGCCGCCGTCCTCAGCGGGCCGTCGAAGAGGCAGATCGCATCGGCCTCGACCGACGCCTCCGGGTAGCGCGCCGCGAGCACCTCCGCCACGGCCCAATGCGTCGTCACCCTCCGGCCGTCCAGCAGGCCGGCCTGACCGAGCAGGAAGGCCCCGCTGCAGACCGAACCGTAGCGCCGGCACTGCCTCGCAACCGTCACGAGCCAATCCACGAGACCGCCGTCGAGGTCCGTCTCGTGCATGCGCGGCGCTCCGGCGACCAGCAGCGTGTCGAAGCTCATCGGAGCGGAACCGGGAGCCACGAGATCGGCGACGAGGCGCCGTCCCGACGATGTGAGGATCGTATCGGCGCCCGTTCCGACGATGGCGAGATCGTAGACCTCCTCGCCGCTCTGGACGTTGGCCTCGGCGAAGACGTCGAGCGGGCCGGCCACATCGAGCAATTGGACCCCCGGAAGGGCGAGGATGGCGACGGAGCGGGGCGCCATCGAAGCTCCATGGCTGAGGATGCAGGAACGATGGCAGAAAACGCCGTTAGACGACGATTGATGCCAATGATGGAGTCTCGTAGCCCGGTGGGAGGCTCAGCGCAAAGGAAACCCGATCATGAGCATTCCCACCTTGGCCACCGTTCCGGACAGCAAACTGGCCCGTGCCGTCACCGAGTTCGTCCGGGACACCGAAACCGAACTCCTCTTCCATCATTCGAGCCGGGTCTACCAATTCGGCGCCCTGGCCGGCATCCACCGCGGCCTGACCTTCGACCGCGACCTTCTCTATGCGGGAGCAATGTTCCACGATGTCGGCCTGATGCCGGACCACAGCAGCGCGGAAGAGCGCTTCGAGGTCGACGGCGCCAATGCGGCCCGCGACTTCCTGAAGGCGCACGGGGTGCCGGAGGCGGACGTCTATACGGTCTGGACCGCCATCGCGCTGCACACGACGCCCGGCATCCCGGTCCACATGCATCCGGTGGTGGCGCTCGTCACGGCCGGCGTCGAGATGGACGTGCTCGGCCTGACCTACGGAGAATACTCCGACGCCGAGCGTGAGGCGGTGGTATCCGCCTTCCCGCGGACGCCCGACTTCAAGGAGGACATCATCCAGGCCTTCTACGACGGCATCCGACACAAGCCGGATACGACGTTCGGCAACGTCAAGGCGGACGTCATCGCCGACAAGGAACCGAGCTTCCGCAGGGGCAATTTCTGCGCCTTGATCCGCCACTCGCGCTGGTCCACCGGCGCCCATTCCGCAGGATGCGGCTGCGCTCACCACGCGTGAAGCGCGGGCCCTCTCGGCGAGTGGGTACATCCTCGTCCAGCGCCGCGCCCGACGGCTTCATAGCCGTGCGGGACGGTGCGGGCGCAGGGTCGGCGCCCTGGAATCAGATGCCGCCTACGCGCGGCCGAACACGGCTCGATGCCCCCGGAATCACGGTTCCGGGGGCATCGCCCCCTAAACTCTTCCTATCGAACGTCTTTCCGCCGGGTTTGCAGCCCTGAACGGCCATATCCTCGGTTTGCGCCCGCCCATCCCCTCGGCTAACCCTGTCGCCATCCCCCGCTTGCCAGAAAGACGCGCGATGGCCGCCCTCGACCCGGTTCTCAACGACATCGACCGCGACCTCGACAATGCCCTGGAACGGCTGTTCGCCTTCCTGCGGATTCCGTCGATTTCCACCGATCCGGCCTATGCCGGTCATTGCCGCGAGGCGGCGCAGTGGCTCACCGGCACCCTGACGGCGCTCGGCTTCGACACCGCCATCCACGAGACCTCGCTGCATCCGGTGGTGCTGGCGCATGCGCCCAAGCCGGGCAAGCCGCACGTGCTGTTCTACGGCCATTACGACGTGCAGCCGGTGGACCCGCTGAACCTGTGGGAGACGCCGCCCTTCGAGCCGCGCCTATCGCTGAACGCCAAGGGCGAGCAACAGATCGTGGCGCGCGGTGCCTCCGACGACAAGGGTCAGGTGATGACCTTCGTCGAGGCCTGCCGCGCCTTCATCGCCATGGAGGGGGAGTTGCCCTGCGGCGTCACCCTCCTGATCGAGGGCGCCGAGGAGAACGGCTCGCAAGGGCTGCCCGAATGGGTCGCGGCGAACCGCGACAAGCTCGCGGCCGACATCGTCCTCGTCTGCGACACCAGCATGTGGAACTCCGCCACGCCGGCTATCACCACCTCCCTGCGGGGTCTCGCCTATTTCGAGGTGAAGGTGACCTGCGCCGACCGCGACCTGCATTCGGGCTTTTTCGGTGGTGCTGCGCGCAACCCGATCCACGTCCTGTCCAGGATCATCGCCGACCTGCACGACGCGGACGGGAAGGTGACCTTGCCGGGCTTCTACGACGGCGTGCGCGAGACGCCCCCGGAGATCCTGGAGCAGTGGCGCGGGCTCGACTTCACGGCGGACAAATTTCTGGGCCCCATCGGCCTATCGGAGCCGGCCGGCGAGCGCGGGCGCATGCTCATCGAGCTGATCCAGTCGCGCCCGGCCTGCGACGTCAACGGTATCATCGGCGGCTATACCGGCGAGGGCACCAAGACCGTTATCGCGGGAGAGGCCAGCGCCAAGGTCTCGTTCCGTCTCGTGGACGACCAGGACCCGGAACAGCTCGCCAGGACTTTCGAGGCCTTCGTGCGTGAGCGCATTCCGGCAGACTGTTCGGTGGAGGTGATCTGCTACAAGGGCAGCCGCGCCATCAGCCTGCCCTTCGACATGCCCGAACTGGATACCGCGAGGGGTGCGCTCGCCGAGGAATGGGGCGTGCCAGCCGTGACCATCGGCGCGGGCGGCTCGATCCCCATCGTCGGGGACTTCAAGCGGCTCCTCGACCGCAACACGCTCCTCATCGGCTTCGGTCTCGACGACGACCGCATCCATTCGCCCAACGAGAAGTACGATCTCCGGAGCTTCCACAAGGGCACCCGCTCCTGGGCGCGCATCCTGAAGGCGTTCGGGGAGCGCTGAGCAGGGCTTGCGTCCTCAAACCCGAGGCACCGGCAGAGCCTGTTTGAGGTGTTTTTCCAAGGCTTTACCTCATCCTGAGGTGCCGCGTCGCGGCCTCGAAGGAGGCTTCCAGGGATCGCAAGACGACTGGAGGCCTCCTTCGAGGCCTCCGCTACGCTCCGGCGCCTCAGGATGAGGAGGTCTGCTTGGATGATCGACTCTGCCATGAGTATCCGACGCGAGCCGATCAGGCGGGCTTCAAAAAATCAAGGCGACGTAAAGGATCGGTTCTCCGATACGAACCCGCTCAGGATGCTTCCGCGCCCGATCGGCTCATCTTCGCGTCGAGCCAGCCCCACAGGGCGCGGATCTCCTCGGCGGCCCGGCCCCGGGGCGCGTACTCGGTGACGCCGAGGCCGGAGGCCACGGCGTCCTGATGATCCACCCGGTGCACGATGCTGGGTTCGGCCAGCACGCCCAGCGAGCGCAACTGCGCCGCATAGGCATCCGTGCGCGGGGAGGGCGGGGGCGGGCACTGGTTGAGGACGAGGGCGAGCCGGTTCCGCATCCCGAGGCCGACGAGGGTCTGAAGTGTCGGCCTCGCGGCCACGAGGTCGAGCCGCGATGGGCGCACCGGCACGACCACGAGGTCGGCCGTGCGCAGGGCCGGGGCCAGACCCGTGGCGGTGCCGGCGGTGTCGATGACGACAAGGGTGGTTCCGTTCTCCCGGCAGCCTTCCAGGATCTCGGGCATCTGCCCGATCTCCCAGGCCTGGATTCGCTCGACGGTCACTCCGTCCTTCCGGCGCAGGGCGCCCCAGCCGGCCAGCGACCCCTGCGGATCGAGGTCGAAGGCGATCACGCGTTCGCCGTCCTCCGCCGCCGCCACGGACAGGGAGGCGGCGAGGCTGGTCTTGCCGGTGCCGCCCTTCTGCACGGCCACGGCGACGACGCGGATGCGCCGGCCGTCGGCAGGCTCCTCCGTCATCACGCCGTCCCGCCGACGCGCGGCCCCGGGGGTTCGTCAGGCGCCATGCGACCCGCCTCCGTCACCTCGACAACCGGGCATCGGCTGCGACCGGCACGCGCGTGGAGGCGACACGCCCGCCGGCTTCAGGGGACACCGTACGGCAGGGATCGTCTCTGGATCGGACGGAGCGCGGCCCCTCCGGTCAATCCGGCCGGGCATCGCTGGCGGAAGCCCCGAGCCCCGGCTCAGAACCGCCCGCGGCGCTGCGCGTCGAGGCTCCACGGACCCGCGCCGGCAGCGGCGAGGTAGAGAAAGAGGAAGCAGAACAGGATGGCCGCGTCGCCGCCGTTGAGGGCCGGGAACGGGCTCTTGGGCGCATGAGCGATGAAATAGGCGAAGGCCATCTGGCCGGAGAGGATGAACGCCACCGGCCGCGTGAATAGGCCGAGGATGATCAGCGCGCCGCCCACGATCTCGAGGACGGCCGCGAACCAGAAGAGTGTGAACAGCGCCGGTGCCGCCCCGCCGCCCATGCGCACGGGGAACCCGAACAGCTTCTGCGTTCCGTGCTCCAAGAACAGGACGCCGGCGACGATGCGCAGGAGGCTGAGAAGCCGGGGGGCCCAGATGGACGAGATCGCGTTGAGGTTCATGCGGAAACAATCTCCGAGGGGGAGGGCCGTGCGTGCGGCCAAGCCTCCGCAATCAGCACGAAACCCCCTCCGCCGTCGACTCGCCGCGCGTGAGAAAAGTCACCGCGGCCTCCTTCGAAGCCGCGGTGCCGCTACAGTCTAGAACGCTATCGAAGCATGGCTCCAGATTTACGGCTCCTTGAAGCCGTAATCCGGCACACCTTCTTCGTTGTCATAATATTTATACGGCAAAAACTTGCCCGAAAGGTTCATCTTAACCCGGTCGCCCTTGTTGTTTGGCTCCCGTTCCATGGTCATGTTGAAATCGATCGCCGACATGATGCCGTCACCGAAATCCTCTTGAATCAGTTCTTTCCAGGTGGTGCCGTAGACCATCACCAACTCGTAGAACCGGTAGATCAGCGGGTCGGTGGGCGGCATCTGCGGGATCGAGCCGCGATACGGCGCCTCGTTCAGCATCCGCTCTTCGGATTCGGACAGGCCGAACAGCTCCGCCGCCTTCTTGGCCTGGGCCTTCGGCAGCTTCATCTGCCCCATGCAGGCGGCGGTGATGAGGATCGGCGAGAGTCCGCCGATCTCGGCCTGGATGTGCTTCCAGGTCCAGCCCTTCTCGCGCTTGATGTCGAGGAGCTTTTCCGTGAGGTCTTCGCGCTTCATGTGAGGTCTCCGATGAAGGAACGTGGGTGAGAGGCGGCACTCGGGTTTACGAGGCGGCGGGGATGGGGATCGGCTCCGGCTCGTCGGAGCCCGGCCGCACCACCGGTGGGTGGCGCTGGTCGTAGCCGGCGGGCATGGCGTCCCGCAGGGTCTTCGAGCGGCTGACGAGGAAGTCCATCAGGTGATTGCGCAGGGCGTAATAGCCCGGAGCGTGGTGGAGCTCGGCGCGGTCGCGACTCTTCGGCAGCGGGTTCTCGACGATCTCGGCCACCTTGGCCTCGGGGCCGTTGGTCATCAGCACGATGCGGTCGGCGAGGTAGATCGACTCGTCGACGTCGTGGGTAATCATGAAGACGGTCTGGCCGGTCTCGATGCAGATGCGGCGCACTTCGTCCTGAAGGGTGCCCCGCGTGAGCGCGTCGAGGGCCGAGAACGGCTCGTCCATGAGCAGGATCTTGGGCTCGATGGCGAGCGCCCTCGCGATGCCGACGCGCTGCTTCATGCCGCCGGAGAGTTCCGAGGGGCGCTTATGCTCGGAGCCGGCGAGGCCCACCGTGGCGATGGCTTTGCGGGCGCGCTCCTCCACCTCGGCGCGGGAGGCCTTGCGCCAGCGCGAGGAGACCGCATAGGCGACGTTGCCGAGCACCGTGCGCCAGGGCAGCAAGGCATGCCCCTGGAAGATCACCGCGCGGTCGAGGCTCGTTCCCTCGATCGCCTGCCCGTCGACGATGACGACGCCTTCACTCGGCGCCTCCAGCCCGGCCAGGATGTTGAGCACCGTGGTCTTGCCGCAGCCGGAATGGCCGATCATGCAGACGAACTCGCCCCGCCGCATGGGCAGCCACAGGTTCTCGAACACGGTGTTCTGCTTGCCGCCGGGGGCGGGATAGCGCCGGGCGATCCCCTCGATGGAGATGAACTTCTCAGACGACGACATGCGGCTGGTCCCGGCGGCGGGGTCGGGAGCGGCGCTCGCGGAGCGCCGCGCGAAGGGAAGGAGTTGGCTCATGGCGCGGCCTCACTCGGGGAAGGTGACGAGACGCTGCGCGCGCGCCAGCAACTGGTCGAGGATCATGCCCACGAGGCCGATGACCAGGATCGAGACGATCACATTGGTGATCGAGAGGTTGTTCCACTCGTTCCAGACGAAGTAGCCGATGCCGGTTCCGCCCACGAGCATCTCGGCCGCCACGATGACGAGCCAGGCGATGCCGACGGAGATGCGCATGCCGGTGAGGATCGTGGGCGCGGCAGCCGGCAGGATGACTGTGAAAGCACGCCGGATCGGCCCGACCTCCAGGGTCCGGGCCACGTTCAGCCATTCCTTGCGCGTTCCGGCTACGCCGAAGGCGGTGTTGATCAGCATCGGCCAGAGCGAGCAGATGAAGATCACGAAGATCGCCGACAGGCTCGAATCCTTGATCGTGTAGAGGGCGAGCGGCATCCAGGCGAGGGGCGAGACCGGCTTCAGGAGCTGGATGAAGGGGTCGAGCGCCCGGCCCATCAGCGGCGACATGCCGATGAGGAAGCCGATGGGGATGGCCACCAGCACCGCGAGACCGTAGCCGAGCGCCACCCGGCCAATGGAATAGGCGAGCTGGATGCCGAGCCCCTTGTCGTTCGGCCCGCGGTCGTAGAACGGGTCCTTGAGGTGCTTCCAGGCGGTGGCGGCGACGTCGAGGGGCCCCGGCATCGCCGACTTACCGGTGGTGGCGCTCGCACCCATGAGGGCCGCGTATTCCGGGTCCATCGCCTCGGTTTTGGCGATCCCGCCCACCGCCAGCTGCCAGAGCAGCAGGAAGGCGGCGAGGACGGCCAGGGAGACGATGCCGGCCCGGAGCGGGAGGGAAGCCTTCATGGCTCAGCCCGCCCGCTTGATGGCGAAGGAATTCAGGTACTCCTCGGGTTTGGCCGGATCGAAGACCTTGCCCATCACCGAGAAGGATTTCGAGGTGGCTGTCGGCGGGGTGAGGCCGGCCTCCTTCATCAGCCGGGCGGCGTCGGTGGCGAGATAGACCTTCTCGGCCACCGCCTTGTAATCGACATCGCCCTTGATCTGACCCCAGCGCTTCATCTGCGTCATGATCCAGACGGCGAAGGACGACCACGGGAAGGCGTCGAAATCGACGCGGTCCGGCACTTTGCGGACGTTGCCGAGGCCGTCGGCGAAGGTTCCGGTGAGCACCTGCTCCACCACCGTCACCGGCTGGTTGAGGTAGTTGGCCGGAGCGATCTGCGCGGCGATCTCCTTGCGGTTCTCGATCTTCGAGGCATAGACCGTCGCCTCGATAACGGCGCGGAGCAGAGCGGCGTAGGTGTTCGGGGTCTGGGTGACGAAATCCTGCGAGGCCGCGAAGGCGCAGCACGGGTGCCTGTCCCAGATCTCCTTCGACAGGATGTGGATGAAGCCGACGCCGTCATAGACCGCCCGCTGGTTCACCGGGTCGGGGGCGAGAAACCCGTCGATATTGTCGGCGCGCAGGTTGGCGACCATGTCCGGCGGCGGGACGGCGCGGATCTGCACGTCGGTATCGGGGTCGATCCCGGCTTCCGCGAGGTAGTAGCGCAGCAGGTAATTGTGCATCGAATAGTCGAAGGGCACCGCGAGCTTGAAGCCCTTCCAGCTCTTCGGGTCGCGCCTGTCCTTGTGCTTCATCGCCAGGGTGATCGCCTGACCGTTGACGTTCTCCACCGCCGGCATCGTGTAGGGGACGGGGTTCGATCCGACCCCGAGCGAGATCGCGATGGGCATCGGCGCCAGCATGTGGGCGGCGTCGTATTCCTTGTTCAGGGTCTTGTCGCGGATCACGGCCCAGCCGGCGGTCTTCACCACCTCCACGTTCAGCCCCTGCTTCTCGTAGAAGCCCATGGGTTTCGCCATGATGATCGGCGTGGCGCAGGTGATCGGGATGAAGCCGACCTTGAGATCGGTCTTTTCGGGCTTCGCCCCTTGCGCGAAAGCCTCGGCCACGAATTTCGTCGGGAAGAACTGGCTCACGGCGGCCAGCGCCGTCGCCGCGCCGACGCTCCTGAGGAAGGCGCGCCGCTGCGCATCTTCGGGGAACAGGGCCCGCATCACCGCGCCTTCGACGGCCCGCGTGACCGCGGCGTCGCCGGACGGAGCTTCGGCATCGTGCGCAGCTTGATCGCGATGGTTTCCGCAGGAGCAGCTCCCGCGCTTCAAGGTCAGCCGGGCGTTGAACGGATCGTCGAAGAGCGCCATGTCGCGGACCTTTCTGCAGAGACGCCTCCCTCATGGCAAACGCTGTGCCAGCCGTGATGTCAGGGAAAAATACAGCTATAACAATGCCTTAATATCCGAGCGAAGATTACGAAATATCGTCGATTACGGTTTTTCGTGACACGTGTTACGAGATATCGTGATGGAAAGATCAGTCGTGCCGCCCGCCTCGCCCTATGGCCCCGCCTTCGACAGGGCGGCGGAGGCGATGCTGGTGCTCGATCCGGTGGCCGACGAGATCCGCGACGCCAACCCGGCCGCGGCGCGGCTGCTCGGCTACGATCCCGATGTCCTGCGGGGCATGCGCGTCACTGGCCTTCATCCGGATCAGGTGCCGACGCTGATCGTCTTCACCCAGGCCGTTCAGGCGCGAGGACGCGACTGGACTCACGCCCTGTCGCCGAGGCACGCGGAGGGGCATGGTCTCCATGTGGAGTATAGTGGGACGATCCTGCCGGGCGAGCCGGCGCTTCTCCTCGTCAGCCTGTTCGACCTCGACGAGCGCCGCCGCCGCCTCGTGGATACGGAGGCCGATGCGCATATGCGCGCCGGCCTGTCCGAGTGGCAGCGGATGGAGCGGATCTTCCGCGATATCGAGCGCGAGAACCAGCTGATCCTGCGCGCGGCCGGCGAGGGCATCTACGGGGTCAATGCCGAGGGCATCACCACCTTCATCAACCCGGCGGCCGAGCGGATGCTGGGCTGGGACGCGGCCGACCTCGTCGGGCGCGACATGCATGCCACCGTCCATCACAGTCACCCGGATGGCTGCCATTACCCGCACCAGGATTGCCCGATCTACGCCGCCTTCCGCGACGGGGCCGTGCATCAGGTGGATACCGAGGTGTTCTGGCGCCGGGACGGCACGGCGATTTTCGTGGAATACACCTCGACGCCGATCCGCGACCGGGGCCGGCTCCTCGGCGCGGTCATCGTGTTCCGCGACATCAGCCAGCGGCGCGAAGCCGACGAGCGCCTGCGCCAGGCCCTGGCGGAGGTCGATTCCCTGCGCCAGCGCCTGGAGCTCGAGAACGCCTATCTGCGCGAGGAAATTCGCGAGGGCGGGCATCACCAGGGCATCATCGGCCGCTCGCCGGCCATCGAGGCGACCCTTCGGCAGATCGACCTCGTCGCCGGCACCGACGCCACCGTCCTCGTCACCGGCGAATCCGGCACCGGCAAGGAACTCATCGCCCGCGCCATCCACGAGGCGAGCCGGCGTCGTGACCGGCCCCTGATCCGGGTGAATTGCGCGGCGATCCCGCGCGAGCTGTTCGAGAGCGAGTTCTTCGGCCATGCCAGGGGCGCCTTCACCGGCGCCCTGCGCGACCGGGTCGGGCGGTTCGAACTCGCCGATGGCGGCACCCTGTTTCTCGACGAGGTCGGGGAAATCCCCATCGACCTGCAGGGCAAGCTCCTGCGCGTCCTGCAGGAACGGCAATTCGAGCGGGTCGGCGAGGAACGGACCCGCCTCGTCGATGTCCGCCTCGTGGCCGCCACCAACCGCGACCTCAAGGCCGAGGTGAAGCGGGGGCGCTTTCGCGAGGATCTCTATTTCCGCCTCAACGTCTTTCCCATCGCGGCCGTGCCCCTGCGCGAGCGGCCGGAGGATATTCCCCTCATCGCCCAGCACTTCCTCAAGGGCGTGGCCCGACGCCTCGCGATGCCCGACCTGCGGCTCACGGAAGGCGATGTCCGCCGCCTTGTGCGCTACGACTGGCCCGGCAATGTCCGCGAGCTGGAGAACATCGTCGAGCGGGCGGCGATCCTCGCCGTGCGCGGGCGGCTGCGGTTCGACCTGCCCGAGGCCGAGAGCATAGGTCCCGTCGAGGGGCGGCGCCCGCAGGGCGAGGTCTCAGCCGGCGCCACCCCCGCCACCGAAGCCGAGCGAAGGACGCGCGACCGGGCCGACATCTCGGCCGCCCTCGCCTTGAGCAAGGGCCGCGTCTTCGGGGCCGGAGGGGCGGCCGAACTGCTGGGCGTGAAGCCGACGACGCTCGCCTCCCGCATCAAAGTGCATGGCCTGACGGGGGTCGGCCGGCCCGGCGGCAAGGCCTGATCCAATCCGTCGAACGCGCTCTACGTGTAATGGCCGAGGGCCGGGTTGTTGATGCAGGATATTGAATCGAATTTTCTCGATCGTGAGAGCTTCGCCTGAAGGTTTGCCGGCATAGGAAGGCTCAGCACAACAAGGACCATGATGAGCGACAGGCGGTCGGAGGCGCGATACAAGGTCATCCTGCCGGCTCTCTGCTGGGGGCGGCATCGGCCAAATTTCTATGCGATCACCGACGATCTTTCCTCGGACGGAATTCGCTTCAAGTCTTCCATCGTTCCCGCCGTCGATGAACGACTGACCTGCAGTATCCGCCATGCCGGATCCGTCGAGGCCATCGTCGTGCGAACGGAGGCGTCAGCCTTCGCCATCCGTGTGCTTAGTGCGGACCATCCCCTCGGCCTCGTGGTCCAGAGCCTCCTCAGCCACGCCAGATCGCAGAATCCGCCGCCCCTGGTGACGCGCACCTTTCCGCGGATCGTGCCGGAGAGTCAGGACGTGCTGGTCACCACCGAGGCCGGATCGATGCGGCCGGGCCGCGTCATCAACATCTCGGCATCGGGCGTGGCCGTCTCCATGGAAGAGCCCCTCGACGTCGGCACGCTGATCGTCATCGGCAGCACCAGGGCCAAGGTCGCCCGCCGCTTCGACAACGGCATCGGCGCGGCCTTCCTGTCGCCGCTCCACGAAGACGCGGTCGGCCCGCATGTGGTGCTCTGAGCGCGGCCTCACGCCTGTGCGGAGGGGCCGTTCGACCAGGGTGCCGCCGCGAACCGGGCCGCCAGGAAGGCGATGAGCGCGAGGACACGGGCCGGGCGCGGGTCCCCCGGCGGCGTGACCAGATGCAGGGCGATGGGCGGCAGCTCCCATCCATGCAGCACCCGTTCGAGCCGCCCCGCCCGAAGATCCTCCCAGACCATGAAATCCGGCTGGACGGCGAGGCCGAGTCCGGCGCGAAGGGCGGGGGTGAGGGCGTCGGCATTGTTGGCGCGCATCGGCCCGGCGGGGACGATCGCCGCCTCCTCGCCCTCCCGGCTGGTGAAGATCCAGCGGTCCGGGCTCGGCAGATAGGCGTAGCCGAGGCAGGCATGGCGAGCGAGGTCGCGCGGATGCTCCGGTCGGCCATGCCGGTCGAGATAATCCGGCGTGGCCACCAGCGCGCGGTTCACCAGGCAGAGGCGCCGCGCCCGCAGGGAGGAATCGGCGAGCGCGGCGATGCGCAGCCCGATATCGAAGCCCCCGCCCACGAGATCGACGAGGGCATCGCTGAGATGGAGATCCACCGAGACTTCCGGGTACTGGCTCAGGAAATCCGGAAGGATCGGGGCGACGTGGAGGATTCCGAACGACATGGGGGCGGCGAGCCTCACCATGCCGCGCGGAACCGATGACGAGGCGGTGGCCTGCGCCTCCGCCGCCTCGCCCTCCGCGAGGATGCGCGCGGCCCCCTCCCGCGCCGCATGGCCAAGTTCCGTGAGGGCGATCTTGCGCGAGGTCCGATGGAACAGGCGACCGCCGATCCGGGCTTCGAGGCGGGTGATCGCCTTCGAGACCGTGGCCTTGGACAGGCCGAGTTCGTCCGCCGTCCGCCCGAACGCACCCGTCTCGGCGACTTTGGCGAAGATCGCCCAGGCTTCGAAATCCGGCAGTTTCATCGGCGCGTTTCCAGAAACGATAGGTTTCCATCGTTTCTGTTTTCATGCGGCATGCCAAGCCCCAGATTGTCGTCATCACGAAGCGGCGCGGTGGTCATCCACCGGCCAGCGCGTCCGGGAGACACGATCATGTCCACTAACGGCCTGCACCACGTCACCGCCTATGCCGGCGACATCCAGCGCAACCTCGATTTCTACCGGCGCGTCCTCGGCCTGCGCCTGGTCAAAAAGACCGTCAATTTCGACGATCCCTCGACCTATCACCTTTACTACGGTGACGAGGCCGGCCGCCCCGGCACGATCCTGACCTTCTTTCCCGTCGCCCATGCCGCGCGGGGGCGGATCGGGATCGGTGAGACGCAGGAGACCGCCTTCCGCGTTCCCCGCGCCTCCATCGGCTGGTGGACACACCGGCTGATCGAGAAGGGCGTCGACCACGACGCCCTGGTCCAGCTCTTCGGCGAGCCGGTTCTGCGCCTGCGCGATCCCGACGGGATGGTGCTGGCCCTGGTCGGGGTCGACGAGGCCGCCGAGGCAGCGCCTGCCTGGACCGGGGCCGAGGTTCCGGCCGAACACGCCATCCGGGGCTTCCACGGCGTGACCCTGCTCCTCAACGAGGCGGAGCCGACGGCGCGGATCCTCACCGGGGTGTTCGGCTTCTCCGAGGCCGGCCGCGACGGGGCCATGATCCGCTACGCCAATGGCGGCACTCTCGGCGGGTTCGTCACCCTCCGGGCGGTGGGCGAGTTCCTGCGCGGCCGGCCCGGTGCGGGCTCGGTCCATCACATCGCCTTCCGGGCGAAGGACGATGCCGAGCAGGCGTCCATGGTGGCCGATCTCAGCGGCACCCACGGCCTCCAGGTGACCGAGCAGCGGGACCGCGCCTATTTCCGCTCGGTCTACTTCCGGGAGCCCGGCGGCGTGCTGTTCGAGATCGCCACCGACATCCCGGGCTTTGCCGTCGACGAGCCGGCCGAGGCCCTGGGTGAGGCGCTCAAGCTCCCCGCCTTCCTCGAAGCGCACCGCGCGCGGATCGAGGAGGTTCTCCCCACCATCGCCTGACAAGGCCGCCCCTCCGCGAGGAGGGGCGGTTCCCACGCACTCTTCGCGAGGCCGTCATGACCAAGCTGTCCTTCCCTCACCGCTTCGAGCCCGCCGCCGTGGCCGGCTCGCCTCCGCTCCTGCTGCTGCACGGCACCGGCGGCGACGAGAGCGACCTGCTGCCCCTGGGCCGGGCCGTGGCCCCGGGCGCCGCCCTGCTGTCGCCCCGCGGGTCTGTCCTGGAGAACGGCATGCCGCGCTTCTTCCGCCGTCTCGCCGAGGGTGTCTTCGACGAGGCCGATCTGCGGCGTCGTGCGCAGGATCTCGCGGCCTTCGTCGCGGAGGCGCGTGAGGCCTACGGCCTCGCCGCACCCGTGGCGCTCGGCTTCTCCAACGGCGCCAACATCGCCGCCGCCCTTCTCCTGCTCCATCCGGGCGTGCTCGCCGGAGCGGCGCTGCTCCGGCCGATGATGCCGCTCGCGGAGCCGCCCGTTCCCGACCTGACCGGGACGCCCGTGCTGATGCTGTCGGGCATGGCCGATCCGATCGTGCCGGCCGAGAACGCCGCGCGTCTCGCGAGCGTCCTTGCCCGCGCAGGGGCGGATGTCACGCATGATATCCAGCCGGCGGGGCACGGGCTCGGCCAGGCCGATGTCACGGCGGTTCAGGCGTGGATGGCCCGGATGGTCGAGGGGGAGCGCGCGGAGGCGAGGCTGGTTCGGTAGACCGCCTCGATGCCGTCGAGATGGCGGTCGAGGGTCAGCGGATTGGCCCAGAACAGGTCGTAAGCCGCATCCGACATCCGGCGCGCCTCGGCGTCGTCGGACAGGCGGCGAAGGGCGGCGGCGAGGGAATCCGGTTTGCCGGACGCGAACCAGAGACCGTTGACGCCGTCCTCCACCGCCTCGCGCCCGGCGCAGATGTCGCTGACGATGACTGGCGTCCCCGCCGCCAGGGATTCGAGCACGGTGAGGGGTTGGCCCTCGTACCAGACCGAGGGGAAGACGAGGGCGCGGGCCGCGCGCATCAGCGCCTTGACCTCGGCCGGGTTCTTCCAGCCGAGGAAGCGGGCCTCCGGATAATCCGCTTCCAACTGCGCCCGCTGCGGGCCGTCGCCGATGAAGACCGCCGTCTGCCCGGCGAGGCGGGCGGCTTCGGCGAAGACATTCGCCCCCTTCTCCGGCGAGACCCGCCCCACGAAGACGATGTCGCCGAGGGGCCGATCCGGCTTTCGGCCGAGGGGCTCCGCATCCACCGGGTTCGAGACCTCGAAATAGCGTGTCCGTTTCGGCAGGTAGGGGGCGAGAACGGTCTTCTGGAGCCGGCTGATGGTGATGACATTTGCAGCGCTGCCGACCAGCCCCGACCCCCGCATCAGCGCGTGGCGGCCGACCCGCATCAGCTTGCGGGCATAGCTCCGGGAATCGCAATTGTAGGCGATGCAGGCGGGCGAGAGCGGGGTGCGGTGGCAGGCGGCCGAGATCGGGTAATCGTAGAATCCGCCATTGGGGCAGGCGAGGTAGTATTCGTGCATGGTGAACACCACCGGCACCCTCGTCGCCTTCAGCACCGGTCCGATGGAGGGCGACAGGGCCTTGGCCCAGCCATGGACGTGGACGACGCTCTCGCTCGGATCGTAGCCGGCGAGGAGGGCTTCGAGACGGAGCGCCGCCGGCCGGTTCCAGAGCCATTGCACGCCGAAACTGGCGAGCGAGGTCGTGAGCGCCACGTCGGTCTGGCCGAGGACGATCACCGCGATGCCGGCTTGCGCCAGACGCGGATCGGCCGGGCCGACGGCTGCGAAGAACACGACCCGGTTGCCGCGCCCGGCGAGGCCCAGGGCGCTCTCGATGGCGACTTTCGCCTGCCCGCCGTTGATGAAGGCGTGATCAGCGACGATGATGATGGTCATGACCGCATCCGACCGGGTGTTGGTCATCTACGGGCGATGACGAAGGCGAAGCTCGTGAACGTCCGCCAGTCCCGGCTCCGGGCGAGGCGGGTGAACGCATCGTCGATCTGGCGCAGGCCGGGCAGCTTGTGGAAGTAGCTGTAGCCATAGAACGGCAGCACCACGATCTCGCGAAAGCCGATCTCTTTCAGGAGCGGTACGATCGCCGCCTCGCTGCCCCGGCAATAATTGTAATGCGCCGGGAATTTCGGATTGTCGCCGTCGTCCCTGCGGTCCGGGAACAGGGTGTGAAGCACCGCGCGCGACAGGGCTTCCGGCATGAGTTGGTTGGCGACGAAGGGCGGAGCGAACAGGGTGGGAAAGAAGCTCAACGCCGCGCCGCCCGGCGCGAGGAGGCCATGGATGTTGCGCCACATCTGCGCCACGTCCGGCACGTGCTCCATCACCATCGAGCAATAGGCGAAGTCGAAACGGTTCGAGCCGATGGCGTCGAGGGTGGATGGCGAGGCGATGTCGCAGCAGAGCTTGGCGAATTCCGGCGGCGCGAGATCGAGCTCCTTCTGCGAGATGTCGTTGATCGTCACCCTGATCCCGTGCCGGACCAGTTCCGGCGGCTGGAAGACCGGGTCGCGCCCGCCGCCGATCTCGAGATGGTCGCGAAGGCCGTACTCGTTGGTGAGGGCGACGATCGTGTTCTTGTAGTTCTCCCAGCTCCAGTTCCAGTCGGGGGAATAGCCGAGGTCGCGCGCGATCGCGCGGATGTCGCGCGGGGCGACCAGCGGGCGTGTGGCCGGCATCCCGGGAGAGGTCGGGCCGGGAGAGGTCGGATCTGGGTTCGCACTCGTTATGCTCATCGCGATGTGCGCCTTGTAAAGCGGCCGGGCCGCGTTGCAGCGATCGACGCTGCCTGACTGCCAACGAGCCTAAAGCCTGCCCGGTTACGGAGATCTCACGGTCTTCCGGGCGGACAATGAATTTCCACGGCAGCCTTAACGGCCATGGCCTTAATCGCGCCATCATGGACCGTTGTTCAGGGTGGGCCGGTCGTCGCGGCGCGGTTCCTCGTCCGCGCCTTCCGACGATGGCCTTCCGAAGGATGCCACGCCTTGCTTCTCCCCGCGCGACGCCATCGTCTTCGTGACGAGCCTGACCGGGGTGATGCCTGATGCTGCCGCCGCACCGCTGGTTCTGGATCCTCATCCTCGTCGCCTGCAGCGGCGCCGGGCTCCTCTACGACCTTCTGTTCGCCAACGGCGCCTCGCCGCTGGCCGGGGTGATCTATGGCCTCGCGGTGGGGGCGACGACCCTCGCCTTCGACCGCGGCCTGATCCTGGGCGGACTTCAGGCGCGCCTGCGCCTGTTGCCGGCGAAGATCTACGTCCTCACGGCCGAGCTCGCCTATGTCCTGATGATCGCCAGTGGCATTGCGCTGGGTGGCCTCGTCGTCTGGGCCCTCGGCCTGACCGGCGATGCGCTCAAGGACGCCATCAAGATCACGCCACGGGTCCTCGCCTATTCGCTGGCGGTGTCGGCGATGCTCGTCTTCGTCATCCGCATGCGCGATCTCATCGGCGGCGAGGTGTTCGTGAACTTCCTCGTCGGGCGCTATCACCGGCCGGTGCGCGAGGATCGCATCTTCCTGTTCCTCGATGTCGTCGGCTCCACCGCCTTCGCCGAGACCCATGGTGATCTCAAGGCCCAGGCCTATCTCGGCGCGGTCTTCGCCGCCCTCGCCGAGCCCGTGCGCCGCAACCACGGCTCCACCGACGATTACATCGGCGACATGGCCATGATCACCTGGCCGATGGAGCGGGGCCTCAAGGACGCCCGCTGCGTCGCCTGCGTGTTCGACGTCCTCGACAGGATCGAGGCCGAGGCGACGGCCTGGCAAGCCCGTTTCGGTGTGGTGCCCCGCCTGCGGGCGGCGCTGCATGGCGGCTCCATCGTCACGGCGGAAGTCGGGGTCGACCGGCACAAGATCGCGTATTTCGGCGACACGGTGAACGTGACCTCGCGGATCGAGGCCCTGTGCCGGCCCTTGGGCACCGAGATCCTGATCTCGGACGATCTCCTCGCACGCCTGCCGCGCCTGCCCGAGGGTATTCGTGCCCGCTCGCTCGGCGCCCACGCCCTGCGCGGCCGGGGCCAGCCCCTCGCGGTCTCGACCCTCGAACGTGCGACCACGGCGATCGAGGAGGCCGAGGGGGCACGAAACGTGGTCGCGCCCTTGGCCGCGTCCTTGGCGGCGTCCGCATGAGCGAGCCGGCCGCCGACCGTTCGATCGTCGTCTACATCGACGCCGATGCCTGCCCGGTGAAGGACGAGACCTACCGGGTCGCCGCCCGCTACGGCCTGCATGTCTACGTGGTGGCCAACAGCTTCATCACCCTGCCGCGCGAGCCCTGGATCGAGCGCGTCGTCGTGAGCGATGGGTTCGACGCCGCCGACGATTGGATCGCGGAACGAGCGAGGCCGGGGGCTGTCGTCGTCACCTCGGACGTGCCTCTGGCGAGCCGATGCGTGAAGGCGGGCGCCGAGGTCCTCGCACCCAACGGGAAACCTTTCAGCGAGAGCGGGATCGGTCTCGCTCTGGCCACCCGCAACCTGATGCAGGATCTGCGCGAGGCGGGCACGGTCACGGGCGGCCCGCGACCGTTCTCGGCCCGGGACCGCTCCGCCTATCTCGGCGCGCTCGACCGGACCGTGATGCGGCTCAAGCGGGGCGGCTTCGGCTGACGTTCGCCCTGTCCCGAGCCGTGTCCGGGATCCGTTTCGGCTTCGTCACGAGCCGTTCCCCATGGCCTCGCCGAAGGACTGGACCAGCCTGTCCTCCAGCCGACCCTTCATGTCCGAGAGGATCGCCATGGCGACGGAGTTCGGCATGGCCGGCTTGTAGGCGCGTTTCTCGGTCAGCGCCGAGTAGATGTCGCAGATCGTCATCAGCCGCACGGTATCGCCGATGGAGTCCCCGCTGAGGCGGTCGGGATAGCCCGAACCGTCGAGCATCTCGTGGTGATGCCGAACGGCGCCGAGGGTGAGGGCATCGCAGCCGGCATCCTTCAGCTTCTCGTAGCCGATGACCGGATGGGTGCGCATGATCGCCATCTCGGCATCGTCGAGCCGGCCAGGCTTGTTGAGGATCTCCAGCGGAATCCGGGCTTTCCCCAGGTCGTGGAGCAAGGCGGCGCGGACGAAGTGATGGCGGTCGTCGGCCGAAAAGCCGAGGTGAAGCGAGAACTTGGCGGCCACGCCCGCCACCAGCAGGCAATGCTGATAGGTGGCGTCATCATGCGTCCAGACCCGGTCGAGCCAACGGGTCAACCCACCTTCGCGAACCGCCGCGATGATCGGTTCGAGGCTGGCATCGACCCGCGTCAGGGAGACCGGATCGTTCGACCGCGCCCCGTCGAACAGGCGGGTCAGGACTTCGGTGGCCCGAGCCACGCCGCGCTCGATGCTCCGAGCCGGCCTCTCGGCCCGGTCCTGGATCACCTGCGTCATCATCGTGCGGGCGACCATGGCGGGGTTCGTCAGAGCCGAGAGGCAGCAGGTCGCACCGAGATTCCTGGCATTGCGCATGCCGATCTCGCTCATGTTCCGAAGAAGGCAGATGACGGGAACGTCCGCGATCCTCAGCCGCGCGAAGGCCCGGCGCATGGCGGAGGCGGCGTCGCGCCGGTCCAGGGTGACATCCGACACCGCCCCGATGGGCACCGGCTTCAAGTCCATTGCCGCATCGAATCTTATGACCTTGCAGTCCGCGACGAGGCTCAGCTCGTGGCGCAGGAGTTCACTGCTGTCGGGCCGGTCCGTAATGAGAATGACTGTCCCATCTAGCATTCGCGCAAAGCCCGAAATCCCACCGATACCCGCAGAGACAACATATGTTGCAAAAGTGGAGAGAAAATTAATTGCATCCTCTAGTGTAAATTCAAGAGTACAAATGAACCTGTTGGTAAGAAAACCTACATTTCTATCAGAAGGCGATCTGAAAAAATTTGAGTTGCAACCTCTGTGCCCGCTCTCATGCCTTCTTGATAGGCTCCGCCGGCGGTTCCCCATTGCAGGCGGGACAGCGCCTCTCCGGCGAACCAGATCTTGTCGGCCAGCGGGGCCTGAAGTTGTCCGCGTGCCGGAGCGTGTCCGGGCGGGACCACGGCCCATGAACCAAGCGACCAGGGGTCGTGGCGCCATTCGCTGATCGCCGGAATGGCAAGATCGTGCAGGGCGCGGTGACCGAGATGCTCCGCCAGGACGGCGCGGACCAGGCGGCGGGTGGTATCCGGGTGCCGGTCCCGTGCGTCGAGGGCCCGGATCATCGGCGTGTCGAGCTCGAACAGGTGGAACGGCGTCCCGTCCACCCGGGTGAGCAGTCCGGGGGGCTTGTGGCGTCCGCCGACCAGGGCGGCGAGGCGGTCGCGACCGAGGAAGGGCGCGGACGGCCAGTGCAGCACGGCGTGTTCGTAGATCCCGCTGGAGAATCCGTCGATGGCTGCGCGCGTCTCGGGCGGCAGGGAAGGGGTGAAGAGCGGCGCGGCGCGCAGCACCATCATCGGGATCGTGACGATCACCGCCTTGGCCCGCCGCACCGATCCGTCCGCCGTCTCGACGGTGACGCCCGTCCCCGACCAGTCGATGCGGGTTACCGGCGTGTTCAGCGCAATGGGCAGCCCCTGCGCCAGCCGGGTGAGATAGCTACCGAAGCCGCCCGCGATGAAGCGGTTGTCGCCGTATTCCATGCTGGGAAAATCATGGAGGGAGACCTCCGTCAGGGGCCGCCCGGAGACGAGGCCGTGGACGAGGGCGATGCGCTCGGCCCAGGGGCCGAGGCCGGGCGGGAGCGCGCTCGAGGCGGGGCGGTCGGGACCGCCGAACCCGGCCTGGGTGGTCAGGGCGCGATCGGCCACGGAGAAGGCGCGGGCATGGGCGGCGGCCTCGGCCGGGCGCCCCTTCCGGCCCAAAACCAGCAAGTGCCCGTCCTGCGCCGCGATCCGCAGGGGTTCGCCCCGAATCTCGCCCAGTCGCACCAGCGGGTTGATCGGGCCGGCATGGAGCCAGTGTCCGCCGAGATCCACCGGATGGCCGCGCAGCATCGTGGTGATCAGCCGCCCGCCGACCCTGTCGCGCGCCTCCAGCACGGCCACCGAGACGCCGCGCTCCGTGAGGGTCCGCGCCGCGGCGATCCCGGCGGCACCCGCGCCGATGACGATCACGTCTGCGTGTTCCGGCAGGGGGGCGAGGCGTGGGGCGATGCTCGGCCGGAAATGCGCGTGGGCGGGACGGGGTGTCGGGATCATGCGGAGGAATGTTTCCGAAGGAATGTCCGTGATCGGCCAAGCGTGGGAGAGTGCGGGGTGATTCTCTACCAGCCGTTACGGTGGGAGACCATTACACGGACTCGTGCGTGGTCCGCCCGTCATGTCGCATCGTCGGAGGGATGGTGCCGGGTCGGGAACGACCGGCCGGGGGGTTGCGCCGCAGCGCCGACGACGCCAGAACCCGGCGCTGACGGCCGGGCCTGTGCGGGCACCCGTCCTCTCTCGTGCGGAACAAGGATTCGGGCGCCATGCTCATTCAGGCGGCCTACGCTGCGGTCAAGCAGGTGCTCTCGCCGCCCCTGCGCGCGATCCTGTGGAAGTCGCTGGCCCTGACCCTCGGGCTCCTCGTCCTGATCTGGGCCGGCCTCACCAAGGCGATCGACTGGTTTCTGGCGAACCATCACCTGTCGGCGAGCTATCCGTTCCTCGATACCCTGGCGGTGTTCTTCGCCGGTGCGGGCCTGTTCATCGGCCTCGCCTACGTCATGCCGGCGGTCTCGATCCTGGTGGCGGGTTATTTCCTTGACGATGCCGCGGCCATCGTGGAGCGCACCGACTTTCCCGGAGACACGCCGGGCACGGCTCTGCCGATCGGCTCGGCGATGCTCTACGCCCTGCGCTTTGCGGGCCTCGCCCTCCTGGTCAACCTCGTGGCGCTGATCCTGTTCTTCGTGCCCGGCGTGAACCTCGTGGCGTTCTTCCTCGCCAATACCTACCTGCTCGGGCGCGAATATTTCGAACTCGCCGCCGGGCGCTTCCGGCCGATGGCGGAAGCCGGCGCCATGCGCCGGCATTTCAGCCTCACCACCATGAGCGCCGGCGCCATGCTGGCGGGCCTGATGGTGGTCCCCGTCCTCAACCTGCTGACGCCGCTCTTCGGCATCGCCCTGATGGTCCATGTCCATAAGGGGCTCAGTCGGAAAGCGGCCCTGGCCGCCCCGGATATGCGCAAGCGGTTGGGGTGAGGTGAGAGAGCTTCGCGGGACGCTTCTGCCGAGCCGATCGATGTCTTGACGATCCGACGGCCTGTTTCCCCCGCACGAGCGGGACGAAACACCTCGCTCATCGGTCCTCCGCGAGTCTGCGAAAAACCATCGCTCCGCCGGTCGCGGCGATGACGATCAGCACCGCCGCGAACGATATCGCCCCGAACGAAAGCCCGACCTCGTCGATGACGAACCCCGTTGCGACCGGCATCAGTCCGGCGGGGACGTAGCCGCCGATGTTGAGAACCGCATTGGCTTCGGCGCGGTGATTGCCCGGTACGTGCAGGCCGATCAGGGTCAGGCCACCGAGTTGGCCAAGTCCCTGTCCGCTGCCGGCGAGAACAGCCGCGACGACGAGGGCGACGGGATTGGAGGACGTTGCCGCCAGGGCAATGCCCATCATGGACAGGATCGTCGCCGTTGCACCGCACAGGAAGATCGTCCGCACGGACAGCCGGCGGGCGGCGAACTGAACGCCGGTCGCGGTCAGGAACATTACGCAGGCCATGCCGCCCGCCATCAGCGGGCTCGAGACGCCGAGAAGGTGCGCCAGCAGGGAGGGGCCGAGCGCCAGCACGAAGGATGTCGCCGTGATGCCCGGCCCGAAGATCGCGATCCCGAACAGAAGATGGCGATGGTTGGTTCGTGGCACCTTCGGCAGGTGCAGGCGCCATCCAGGATCGGCGTTCGTGCCATGACGCTGTAATGGCAGGATAAGAATCGCCGTCAGCGCCGTCAGCAGGACTCCAAACTCGACGGCGAAGATCGGAATGACCGGCTCGGCAAGCGAGAGGGCGATGCCGCCGGCAAGCAGCGGTCCGAGGCCCGCTCCGAGAACCATGGAGACCGACGCGATCAGGGAGGCTTGCCGCCTTCGGTCAGGTCCACCGAGGTCGACCACCGCCGCCATGCCCGCCGTCACCACGACGCCGACGGCGACGCCCGACAGGAAACGCGCGGCGATCAGCATGGTCACCGTATGGGCGCCGGCGAAGAGCAGGCAGGCGACAAGCGCCGCCGCGAGGCCGGGGAGCAACACGGGCCTGCGTCCATAGCGGTCGGAAAGCTGCCCCGCGACAAGCAGAGTCATCAGCAAACCGACGATATAGGCCGCGAAGATGACGGTCAGCGTGGCCGAAGAAAAGCCGATCGCGGTCTGCCAGCGCACATAGAGGGGCGTGGCCGAGTTCGAGAGAATGAACACGGCGGTGACGATCCAGGCCGCAATCCACATTCGCCATGGCGGATGGGCGACCGTGGGGTAACCCACATGAGAGGCGCTGGTCGATGACACAGGCAGGTTCCTCCGGGAAGTACGATTCGAGTCGTACTTAGCACTGTTCGATAAATCTCGTACCGCTATGTTCGACAGAACTCGTACTGATGTGCTACGAGGGCGATCATGGCCTGCTCGCCCAGCACCCCGGACGACATCCTGCCGCCGCCGTTGCCTGAGCCGGCGCCAGAAGATCTGCGTCTCGACGTCATCATGGGAGCGCTCGCCGACCCCTTGCGCCTCACCATCATCCGCAAGCTGCTGCTGGAGTCGGAAGCCTATGACCACACCTGCGGATGGTTCGGCTTCGACCGGCCGAAATCCTCGCTGACCCATCATTTCAAGGCGCTGCGCGAGGCGGGGCTGATCCGGCAGCGGCAATATGGGCTCGAACGCCGGAGCCGCGTGCGCACGGAAGACGTGGACGAGCGCTTTCCTGGACTTCTAGACCTTGTCAGAGCGTGGGACGCATCGCCGACACGTCGTTGAGCTGCGAGCCGGGATGGTTACGCTCTTGGCCGGAAACCCGCTCGAGGCTTCAGGGGTACGACCGAGACGGCCTCCAACATTCCGACAGCAACCGGAAAGCAGGGTCTGGACTCGATCATCACCAGAGGGCGGCGACGCCTGGGGCGTGGTTGCGGGGCAGCCTGTCGGATCGGATGGCGATGCGCCCGCATAGCGGCGATGTCGAGGGCACCGACATGGACGGCCCGATTACCGCCCATTGTTCATCCGAGAGCCGGAACGGCACCGCCATTGCAGCCGCCGTCTCATCAAACGGCGGCTCTGGCCCACAAAATCATCGGCTAAGCGACGCCTGGGTCCGGTTCACTCGCCAAGCAGGTTCAGCAAAAGTGGTCACCGCTTTTCTGTCCTGATACCGGCGACGCTTCAAAGGCCCGAGCATCCCGGATCGGATGTCCAATCCGCCACCCTACCCCCGCGTCCCCCATCGTACGCCCATTCGGCTCGGGGCCGTCGCGTCGGGGCCGATCGGAGGGCCGCTCGGCCGGGTGACCGGCGGGGAGGATGGCTCCGCGGCCTCCTCCTCGGAGGCCGTGATCGTCTCCTTGGCAAACTGGCCGGCCTTGCGGAAGGTCCAGAGATAGCCCGGCACGACGGCCGCCATGGCGGTGGGCAGGATGCCGAGGCTGTCGAGGGTCCGCCCCTCGGCCTTGGCCGCGTCCGAGACCACGTTGTCGGTCTGGAGCAGGGTGACCTGGTCGCGCGTGAGCTTTAGGCTATCCGGCAGCAGGCCGAGGCTCAGGGTGTCCACGGTCTCGATCAGGCGGGCCTGCAGCATGGCGAGGGGCTTGGGCAGGTCGACCACGAGGCGTTTGCGCATGGTGGTCTTGAGCATGTAGCGGACGAGGGCGTCGAGGGTTTCGATCTCGGGGCCGCCGAGCTCGAAGACCCGGCCCGCCTCGGCCTGCCCGTCCACCGCACGGGCGACCGCCTCGGCCACGTCGCCGACGAAGACCGGCTGGAAGCGCGTCCCGGCTCCGGCCAGGGGCAGGACCGGGAGCACGCGGGCGAGGGACGCGAAGCGGTTGAAGAAGCTATCGCCGGGGCCGAAGACCAGGGAGGGGCGCAGGATCACCGCCCGAGGCTGGGCCGCCAGGACGTTCGCCTCGCCCAAGGCCTTGGAGCGGGCGTACTCGGACCCGGACCTCTCGTCCGCCCCGATCGCCGAGACATGGACGACCGGCGCGCCGACGCCAGCGGCCGCCCGCGCGATCTCGCCCGCCCCCTCCGCCTGGAGGTGCAGGAAGCTCTGCTTGCCGCTCTCCTGCAGGATGCCCACGAGGTTCACCACCACGTCGGCGCCCTCCACCGCACGGGCGATGGAATCGGGATAGCGCAGGTTCGCCTGGACGGCGACGATCTGCCCGACTTTGCCCAGCGGCTGCAGGAAGAGCGCAAGGTCGGGACGGCGCACGGCGACGCGGATGCGATAGCCGCGCTTGGCCAGCGCGCGCACCACGTGGCGCCCGAGGAAGCCGGAGCCGCCGAAAACGGTGACAAGCTGCGATGACGGACGCGGCAAGGACGGTCCGGCGAAAGGAGAGGTCGAAGCGTCGAAGCCGGTCATCGCCTGGGTTCCCACCTGTCATCAGAGAAACCCAGCCATGCCCTGTCCGGGGCGGGGCCGAGCCCGTGTCCGTCACCATCGAGCGTCTCTCACACAACTCCCGCTGCGCAATCGTGCTCCGCGCGAGAACCGACCGTGACCGGGAGTTTGAGAGGCACTCTGAGTGCGGGGATTACCATCGCTCGCGCATCGATAGCTAGGGGCGTCTGCCGCCGTGCGGGAGGCTCCGGCGACCGGAAACGCGGTCGCCCGGGGAAACCTCACGGACCGGCCGTCGCGAGCGGCCTCGCCGGCGTCGATGCCGGTCCTGCCGGAACACGATCGTGTCGTGCGGGGCCTGTTTGCCGGAAGATTGTCCCGGCATGACCCAAGAAAAAGTATTTCTCTTCCTTTGACTATGCCCCGTCTTCGTCAGACATTCAGCGCACAAAAGCTACAACGCAAGCAAGACTTCGTTGTGTGCTTGATGTCATAATGTATTCACTTGCGGTCTCAGCATCGATTGGGCCGCACGATGTCTCGAATTCGCGGATAGATGCATGACTCTCCCGAACCATCTCGCCCAGGAGCCGATCCGTTTCGCCTATTGGGTGCCCAACGTGTCCGGCGGCCTCGTCATCAGCAAGATCGAGCAGCGCACCAGCTGGGATGCCGACTACAACCGCAAGCTTGCCCAGATCGCGGAGGAGGCCGGGTTCGACTACGCCCTGACGCAGATTCGTTTCACCGCCGGCTACGGCGCCGAGTTCCAGCACGAATCGGTGGCGTTCAGCCACGCCCTGCTGGCGGTGACCACGAAGCTCAAGGTCATCGCCGCGCTCCTGCCCGGCCCGTGGAACCCGACCATCGCGGCCAAGCAGATCGCCACGATCAGCCAGCTCACCAACGGGCGTATCGCCATCAACGTCGTGTCGGGCTGGTTCTCCGGCGAGTTTCGCGCCATCGGCGAACCCTGGCTCGACCATGACGAGCGTTATCGCCGTTCGGAAGAGTTCATCCGCGCGCTTCGCGGAATCTGGACGCAGGACGACTTCACCTTCCGCGGCGATTTCTACCGCTACACCAACTATACCCTGAAGCCGAAGCCGGCCGACCCGCAGCCCGAGATCTTCCAGGGCGGGTCGTCGCGCGCCGCCCGTGACATGGCCGCCCGCGTCTCCGACTGGTACTTCACCAACGGCAACACGCCGGAGGGCATCCGGGCGCAGGTGGACGACATCCAGGCCAAGGCCTCGGCCAACGGGCATTCGGTCAAGGTCGGCGTCAACGCCTTCGTCATCGCCCGCGACACGGAAGGTGAGGCCCGCGCCGTCCTCCAGGAGATCATCGACAACGCCGACCCGGACGCCGTGAAAGCCTTCGGCCACGAGGTGAAGAACGCCGGCAAGGCCTCCCCGGAAGGGGAGGGCAACTGGGCGAAATCGAGCTTCGAGGACCTCGTTCAGTACAATGACGGCTTCAAGACCAACCTGATCGGCACACCCGATCAGATCGCCGAGCGCATCGTCGCCCTGAAGGATGCCGGTGTCGACCTCGCGCTCCTCGCCTTCCTGCATTTCCAGGAGGACGTCGCTTATTTCGGCGCCCACATCATCCCGAAAGTGAGGGCGCTCGAGGCCGCACGCGAGCATCGGGCCGAGGCCGCTTGAGCGGCCTCTTTCAACGCCCGCTGACGAGAGCCCCGCATTCCCCTCTCCCCGCGTGCGGGGAGAGGGCCGCGACGACCCGGTCGTCGGCGCGGCGAGGCGGCAGCCGACGGTGAGGAGGCTTAGCCGAAGGAGCCTCTTTCGGACGCGCCCCCTCACCCTCGCTTCGGCTTCGCCTCCGCTTGCCTCGCCCCCGACAAGGGGGGCTCGGCCCTCTCCCCGCAGGCGGGGAGAGGGGGATCCGGCGGAGGTCTTCAAACGCCCGTTCAAGCCAGCCCATCGTTTGCCCGGTACCCTGGAGCTACTCATGAACATCGCCGTCAGTGCCCAGTCGCTCGAAACCGCCCGGGGCGCGCCGCCGGTTCCCCGTCCGGCATCCCCCGCCCATGTCATCCGTGACGATGCCGAGGCGATCCGGGTCGCCCATGCCCTCGCCGGGGAGTTCCGCGAGGGCGCGTCCGAGCGCGACCAGACCAACCGGCGGCCCTATGCCGAGCTCGACGCGTTCTCGCAGAGCGGGCTGTGGTCGATCAACGTGCCCAAGGTCTTCGGCGGGCCGGAGGTGTCCTACAAGACTCTGGCGCAGGTCGTCGCCATCATCTCGGCCGCCGATCCCTCGATCGGCCAGATCTCCCAGAACCATCTGGGCATCGTCGCGGCGATCCGCACGGTGTCGGACCCGGAGCAGCAGGCGCTGCTGTTCGGCGAAGTCCTGAAGGGCACCCGCTTCGGCAACGCTTTCTCCGAGATCGGTACCCCGCGCGCCACCGACTTCAAGACCCATTTCGTCGATGACGGCGACCACGTCATCGTGCGTGGCAAGAAGTTCTATGCGACGGGCGCGCTCCTCGCCCATCTCGTCCCCATCGTCGCCCTCGATGGCGAGGGGCGCGCCTGGTACGCCATCGCCGACAGGGGCGCGCCCGGCCTCACCGTCATCGACGACTGGTCCGCTTTCGGCCAGCGGACCACGGCGAGCGGCACCGTCCTCATCGACGACGTCCGGGTGCCCAAGACCCATCTCGTCCCGGCCTGGAAGGGCTACGAGCAGCCGCGCTCCGACGGCGCCGTGTTCCAGATCATCCAGGCGGCGGTGGATGCCGGCATCGCCCGCGAGGCCATCGACGACACCATCGCCTTCGTCCGTACCAAGACCCGCCCCTGGGTCGATAGCGGCCAGGACCGCGCCTCCGACGACCCCTACACGATCCAGGCGATCGGCGAGCTGACGATCCGGCTCCATGCGGCCGAGGCCATCCTCGACCGGGCCGGCCTCGCGTTGGACGAGGCGGTGGCCAACCCGAGCGCGGAGACGGTCGCGGCGGCCCAGCTCGCGGTCGCCGAATCGAAGGTGCTCACCACGGAGATCGCGGTGCTGGCGAGCAGCAAGCTGTTCGAGCTCGCCGGCACGCGCTCGACGCTCGCCGAGAGCAACCTCGACCGGCACTGGCGCAACGCCCGCACCCACACCCTCCACGACCCGGTACGCTGGAAATACGCGATCATCGGCAACCACGCCCTCAACGGGGTCCATCCGCCGTTCCACGCCTGGAGCTGACGGGTCGTTCCGAATCGATGGTCCCCTCGGGGCCGACAGTCCCCAGACGCTCGAAAATCGGCTAGAGGGCGGGCATGACATCCGCCCCCCTCGTCCGCTTCGCACCGTCGCCCACGGGCTTCCTCCATATCGGCAACGCCCGCCCGGCGCTGCTGAATGCCCTGTTCGCGCGGGCGCGCGGCGGGCGTTTCCTGCTGCGCCTCGACGACACCGATCGGGAGCGCTCCACGGAGGAATTCGCGAGCGCCATCGCGGAGGATCTGGCCTGGCTCGGGATCGTCCCCGATCTCTTCATCCGCCAGTCGGACCGCTCCGCCATCCACGACGCGGCGGCCGAGCGGCTGAAGGCGGCGGGCCGGCTCTATCCCTGCTACGAGACCCAGGACGAACTGGAGCGCCGCCGGCGGCGCCAGCTCGGACGGGGCCAGCCACCGATCTACGACCGCGCCGCGCTCGGCCTCCGCGATGACGAGCGCGCGGCTTTGGAGGCCGAGGGGCGCACGCCGCATTGGCGCTTCAAGCTCGATGCCCGCACCGTCGCCTGGGACGATCTCGTGCGCGGGCCGGCGCATGTGGATTGCGCCTCCCTCTCGGACCCGGTGCTGATCCGCGCCGATGGCAGCTACCTCTACACGCTGCCCTCGGTGGTGGACGATGCCGAGATGGGGATCACCCATGTCATCCGCGGCGAGGACCACGTCACCAATACCGGCGTGCAGGTGCAGATCTTCGAGGCCCTGGACCAGCCGGCGCCGATCTTCGGCCACCACAACCTGCTCACCACCGCCGACGGCGAAGGCCTGTCGAAGCGTCTCGGCCACCTGTCGCTCCGGGGCCTGCGCGCGGCGGGTTACGAGCCCGGCGCGGTGCGCTCGCTTGCCGTGCTCACCGGCTCGGCCGAGGCAGTGCGCGCGGTCCCGGACCTCGACGAACTCGCCGCCCTGGTCGACCTCTCCCATATCTCGCGGGCCCCGGCGAAGTTCGACCCGCAGGAGCTCGACGGGCTCAATGCCCGCCTGATCCATGCCATGCCCTATGAGGAGGCGCGCGAACGCCTTCTCGCGATGGGCATCCCGGAGGAACGCGCGCAGGCGTTCTGGACGGTGATCCAGCCCAACCTCACCAAGGTCGCGGACGCCGCCGAATGGTGGCGGATCGTAGCAGGAGAGGTGACGCCGATCATCGCGGATGCGGGCTTCGCCGCCGCCGCCCTGGACGTGCTGCCGCCCGAGCCCTGGGACGGCCAGACCTGGAAGGCCTGGACCAATGCGGTGAAGGAGCGGACCGGCGCCAAGGGCAAGGGTCTGTTCATGCCGCTCCGCCTCGCCGTGACGGGGCTGGAACACGGGCCGGACCTGTCGGGGCTGCTGCCGCTCATCGGACGGCAGGTGGTGGTGTCCCGGCTCGGCGGTCGAGGCTAAGCAGATTTCACAAACAGTGTCGCCGGTTTTGCGTACAAAAACCTGCGACACTTCAAAAGCCTGAGCGAGATGAAGCGTTGGCTTGCCGATGCGAACCCGCTGAGGGACGTCGGCCCGAATGGCAGCACTGTGCCGTTCGGGCCGAATGTCCTTCGTTCAGGCGGCTCTGACGCTGTCGAGGAAGCGGCGGACCTCGCCGTTCAGGTGTTCGGACTGGCGCGAGAGTTCGCCTGCCGCGCCGAGAACCTGGGACGCGGCGGCCCCCGTCTCCTCGGCGGCTCCGGCGACACCGGAGATGTTGCTCGTCACCTCGCTCGTTCCGGTCGCGGCCTGGGCCACGTTGCGGACGATCTCCTGGGTCGCCGCCCCCTGCTGTTCCACCGCCGCGGCGATGGTGGTCGCCACCGAGTCGATCTCGCGGATGCGGGCCGTGATGGAGGCGATGGCCGAGACCGCCTCGCCGGTGGCACCCTGGATCTGGGCGATCTGGCTGGAGATCTCGTCGGTGGCCCGCGCCGTCTGGCTGGCCAGTTCCTTGACCTCCGTGGCCACCACGGCAAAGCCCCGGCCGGCTTCCCCCGCTCGGGCCGCCTCGATGGTGGCGTTGAGGGCGAGAAGGTTGGTCTGGGCCGCGATGTTCGAGATCAGGCCGACGACGTCGCCGACGCGGGAGGCCGCCTGGGACAGGGTCTGCACCAGGGGCGCGGTCCGGTCGGCCTCCGTCACGGCGCCCTGAGCGAGATTGGCCGATCCGCTGACCTGCCGGCCGATCTCCTGCACGGAGACGCCGAGTTCCTCGGCTGCCGCGGCGACGGTGTTGACGTTGGTGGCGGCTTCCTCGGCGGCGGCGGCCACGGTCATGGACTGGCTGGCGGTTTGCGTGGCGGTGGAGGTCATGGTCTGGGCGGTGGCTTGGAGTTCGGTCGCGGAGGCCGAGACCATCTCGATGATGCCGCCGACGGCACCCTCGAAGCTGTCGGCCATCGCGATCATCGTGCGCTTGCGTTCCACCTGGGCGGCGTCTTCGGCGATGCGCCGGATCTCGGCCTCCTCGGCGGCCTTGCGGGCGACCATGGCCTTGATCTGCTCCACCGCCTTGCCCACGGCGCCGATCTCGTCACCGCGCTTGGCTTCGGCGATCTCGGCATCGATGTCGCCCTGCGCCATCCGCTGCAGGACCGAAACGAGATGGCCCAGCGGACGGGTGATGCCGGTCGTGACGATGAGGCCGGCCAGGATCACGGTGACGGTGAGGCCGATGGCCGCGATGGCGATCAGACGCTGGATGGTGTCGGCCACTTCCGCTTCGAGCGTGTGCTTGCCGGCCTGCATCTCCTCCGTGATCCGCTGGGTACGTTCTTCGAGGAGAGCGATCAGCTTGATCCGGGCGGGCTGGCCTTCCTCCTGGACGATCTGCATGGCACGGTCATTCTCATTGCGGAGCCCCAATTCGGTCGCACGGTTCAGGATGGAGAAGTAATAAACTGCCATATGCTGAACATCCAGGGCAATTTTACGGCGCTCGGGTGTATCGGCGAGAGCAATCAGCTTATCCAGTGACGCCATGAGCGCGGTATTCAATTTGGTATACTTAAGTTTATAATCAGCCAGGCGATCTTGGCGGGTCTCCAAGATGATGTTGCGGTTGAGCAGGGTTGCGTCCACGAGGTTGTACTGCGCCCGCAGGTAATTCTCCTGCCGAACGGTCAGGACGTCGGCGACGTGCTTCGTCTGTTCGGCCACGCTGATCAGCGCGGAGCGTGCGTAAACCACCAGCCCGATCGCCATGATGCCCATCAGGGCAAGGGGAAGCGCAATTTTCAGAATGACGCTGATGTGACTGACGAACCGCATCGCTCTCTCCAAGTCCTATGAACTATTTTGCAAATTATACCCAAATAAGATTTAACGTTTATAGCTTAAAGAACGATTAATAACGGTAGCTATACAAATAATCGGTATTTAAAAATAATACTTACTTCGACTTTCCCCGGATGAAGTCAAATCGTTGGGTGTGGCGCCATTGGTGAGGATTGGGTCAGAAGACAGCATCGTATCGCGCATCGCACGCGGCGCGACGAGGTCGCCTGCACGGTGCTGTCGGCGGTCACGGAATGCGGGGTTACTATCGGGCGGACGGTTTGCCCGCCGATGATCATACCGTGTGCGGTGAGGCGATCCCCTCATCACGCACCGGGCGTCCCGGGACGGACGGGACGGATAGGGGACCGCGTCCCTGCCCGGAACATGCCGCGATACCGGGTCCGCAGCCTGTTGGTTCGAGGCCGTCGGAGGTCGCGTGGATCAGGCGATCCGCGACACCAGGATCTTGTCCACGCGGCGCCCGTCGAGATCCACCACCTCGAAGCGCCAGCCGGCGATGTCGCAGGTCTCGCCGGTCTCCGGCAGGCGCTGCAGCTTGGCGATGACGAGGCCGGCGGCGGTCTCGTAATCCCGGCTCGATTCGATCTTGATGCCGAGCTGGTCGGCCATCTCGTCCACCGGCATCCAGCCGGCGATGAGCCAGGACCCGTCCTGGCGCTGCACCGCCTCGGGCTCGGAATCCTCCGAATGGAACGCGCCGGCAATGGCGTCGAGGATGTCGGCCGGGGTCACGAGCCCGTCGAAATGGCCGTACTCGTCATGGACCAGGGCCATCGGCACCTCCGCCGCCTGGAGGGCGGTGAGGGCGTCGAGAGCGTCCAGGGTGTCGGGCAGCACCGGGGCGCTGCGGATATAGGCGCGCAGGTCGAACCGCTCGTTCTCGATGAGTGCTTTGACCAGTTCGCGCACCTGCACGACGCCGAGCATGTTGTCCGGATTGCCCTCGCCGACCGGGATGCGCGAATGCGGGCTCGACACCAGCATGGCGCGGATCTCCTCCGGCTCTTTGTCGAGGTCGATCCAGTGGACGTCGGTGCGCGGGGTCATGACACCCCGCACGGCGCGGTCGCCGAGGCGCAGCACGCCGGCGATCATCTTGCGCTCGTCGGTCTCGATCACCCCCGCCGTCTCGGCCTCCGCGACGATGGTGCGGATCTCCTCCTCGGTAACGGCGCTGGCGCTGGAGGCTTCCTGCCCGAATACCCGGAACACCGCGCGGGTGGAGGCGTCGAGAAGCCAGACCGCCGGAAGCGCGATCCGCGAGATCAGGCGCATCGGCCGGGCGACGAAACAGGCGATGCCCTCCGGGTCACGCAGGGCCACGTGTTTGGGCACGAGTTCGCCGATGATCACCGACAGATAGGTGATGATGGCGATGACGATCCCGTAGCCGAGAGGATCGGCCACCGGTTTCGACAGGCCCGCCTCGGACAGGATCTCGGTGAGGCGCTCGCCGAGGGCCGCGCCGGAGACGGCGCCGGACAGGATGCCGACGAGGGTGATGCCGATCTGGACGGCGGAGAGGAAGCGTCCCGGATCCTCCGCCAGGGTCAGCGCGGCCTGAGCGCCGGGCCGGCGCGCCTCCACCATCATCCGCAGCCGTGTCTTGCGTGACGAGACGACGGCGAGTTCGGACAGCGCGAAGGCCCCGTTGAGGGCGATCAGGGCGACGGCGACGGCGAGCTCGAACACGTTCGGTTCCGTAAGCCGGAGCCGCTTGGACCAAGCGAGCCGGACTTCCTTGGTTGGCGGCGATGACTCGCCCGTTGCTCAGTTGGCGGCGATCGCTCGCCTGTCGCTTCGGTGAGCGGCGACGAGCGACTAGATGGGCGGTCGCGGCGGGCGGGTCAACGGTCGGGGTCGGACGACGGACCCGGAACGAGGGGGGCCAGGCGTGACAGATGGAGCGCGATGGCCAGCGCGAGACCGTAGAGGCCGCCGAAGAAGGCGACGACCCCCGACCATCCCGCATGTTCGAAGAACCAGCCCCCCGCCGTGCCGAGCACCGACGAGCCCAGGTAATACAGACACAGATAGACCGAGGAGGCCTGCGCCCGGTCGCGCAGGGCCCGCCGCCCGATCCAGGAACTCGCCACCGAATGGGCGCCGAAGAAGCTGACCGTGACCACGACGATGCCGGCGATGATGAGGGGAAGGCGCTCGGACAGGGTCATCAGGATGCCGACGAGGCCGAGCAGGATCGCGAGCCACAGCACCCTGCGCCGCCCGAGCCGGCTGGCGACCTCGCCGGTCACCGCCGAGCTGAACGTGCCGGCCAGATAGACCACGAAGATCGCGCCGATGGCCGATTGGCTGAGGTTGTAGGGCGGGTCGAGCAGGCGGAAGCCGACATAATTGTAGACGCTGACGAAGCCGCCCATGAGCAGGAACGCTTCAGCGAAGAGCCAGGGCAGGCCCGGATCGCGGAAATGCTGGCCGAACGTGCCCGGAACCTGGCGCCAGCGCATCCGGTTCGCGAGGAAGCGCCGCGATGGCGGCAGGCCGCGCCAGAACAGGATGGCGGCAAAAAGGGCCAGAACCCCGATGGTCCCAAGACCCACCCGCCACGAGGCATGGTCGGTGATGATGCCGGCGATCAGTCGCCCGACCATGCCGCCCATGGCGTTGCCGCCGATGAGGAGCCCCATGGACAGGCCGATGGCGCGGGAATCCATTTCCTCGCTGAGATAGGCCATCGCGACCGCCGGCAGGCCGCTCGCCGCGAGTCCGGTGAGCGCGCGCAGGGCCAGGAACCCGTGCCAGCTCGGCACGATCACGGCGATGAGGGTGAGGATCGCCGAGGCGAAGAGGGAGGCGACCATGATCGGCTTGCGCCCCCACACCTCGGAGAGCGGGCTGACGACGAGGAGCGCCAGGGCCAGCATCGCGCAGGGGAGCGACAGCGACAGGCTGCTCTCGGCCGGCGAGACGTGGAACTCATCGGCGAAGACCGGCATCAGCGGCTGGACGCTGTAGAGCACGGCGAAGGTGGAGAAGCCCGCGGCGAACAAAGCGAGCGTGGTCCGACGAAAGATCGGCGTCCCCGCCGTGATCAGGCGGTCGCTCTCCTCGGCCATGGTCGCCGGTCTCCTTGAGTGTCGCGCGCTCGCGGGGGCGGTGACGCGCTTTGCGGGAGTGTTGGGGAAGCACGGAACGGCGCGGGCCGCACCCCTCTTTCGAGACATGCGGCCCGTGACGTCACGACAATGCGGCCAAGCTGAATTACTTGGCCGACTTGCCGGTACAACTTACTTGGGCGGCGCCTCGGCGGCCTCGCCCTGCTGCTGGATCAGCGGGGTGATGCGGCGCACCGTGACCCGACGGTTCTCCCGCGAGGCGTCCTGGGTGTTCACCTTGAGGGATTGCTCACCGTAGCCCTGGGTGGTGAGGTTCTCCGGCGGCACCTGGAAGTTCTGGCTGAGCACCGTGGCCACCGACTGGGCGCGACGATCCGAGAGCGACAGGTTGTCGACCTCGCTGCCCACCGCATCGGTGTAGCCCTCGATGAGGAACACTTCCTGCGGGTTGGCCTTCACCGCCTGGTTGATCGCCGCCGCGATGTTGCCGAGCCGCGAGGCCTGGTCCGGCGTCACGTCGAACGATCCGGTATCGAAGGTGATCGTGTCGATGTCGACGCTGCGCATCCGTGCCCGCAGCTGCGGGCTGTAACGCACCTGATCGAGGGTGTAGCGCCGATCCACCGCCGCCACCGGCGGGGCGGACAGGGCCTCGTAGACCTGCCGTTCGTCGGCGCCTTCGTAGTTCACCACGTAGCGGTCGCGGGGAATGCGGATGTCCGGCGGCGGCAGATCGACCACGTCCTCGTAGATGGGACGCTGCGGACCACCGAAGCCGTTATCGATGATCACGACCTCGCGCCCGTCGCGGAAGCGGCGCGAACGGCGCACGAGGCGGCCGTCATCATCCACCACGGTGACGATCTGGATGCCGCCCGGACGGTCGAGATAGGTGATCGTGTCGCCGCCACGGCGCTCGCTGCGATAGGCGCCGCGGTCGAGATAGCGGAAGCGCTCGTTCTCGTCGTGCCGGATGAAGTAATTGTCGCGATCCCGCACGATGATGCGGCCGGGCTCGCGGATATAGGTCCGCCCGCCTTCGTTGAACTCGCGCCGGTCGCGACGGACTTCGTCGTAGCTGCGCACGTCGTTGCCACGGAAGCCGCCCTCGACATAGCCGGGCCGGCCCGGACGGTTGAACACGTCGCGGCGATCACGCTCGTCCTTGCGCTCGAAAGCCTCGCGGCGTTCGCGGTCGCGCCGCTCGATCTCGCTGCGCCGCTCGGGATCACCCGCCGTCGGGCGGTTTGGGCTACCGGGCCGGTTGTCGTCCGCTCCGCGCCTGTCGTCCGGCCCACGCCGGTCGTCTGGCCCGCGCCGGTCATCCGCTCCACGCTTGTCGTCCGGCCCGCGCCGGTCATCACGGTCGCTCTTCTCCTGCGCCTGACCCGGCGGGACGAACGGCTTTCCCGGAACACCGGGGCGTGCATTGGGAGCGGGCTTCGCGTCGGGGGCTTTCGTCTCAGGTGTCTTGGCGTCCGGGGTCTTGGCGTCCGGCGTCCTGGCATCCGGTGTCTTGCCATCCGGAGTCGCGTCCG
Organism: Methylobacterium sp. W2; assembly: GCF_020662345.1. GTDB lineage: Bacteria > Pseudomonadota > Alphaproteobacteria > Rhizobiales > Beijerinckiaceae > Methylobacterium. Next base: position 116,721 of record NZ_VMOA01000013.1, read on the forward strand.
GCCCACCACGACGGACGGGATCGGCCTTGTCGTTCCGGTCCGGCCTGCCCTCACGCTCGGGCTTGTCCCCGCGGTCTGGCTTGCTGCTCGGATCAGTCTTGCTGCTCGGATCGGGTCTTTCGCCACGCTCGGGCTTGGCGCTCCTGTCCGGCTTGTCGCTGCGGTCTGGCCTTTCGGGCCTGTCCGGCTTCTCGTTCCGGTCGGGTCTGTCGCCACGCTCGGGGCGGGCGGGACGATCGGGCGTCGCGTCGCGCTCGGGAGCGGCCGGGGCACGCTCGCGCGGGGCCGGAGCTTCCTTCGGCGCCGGCTTGGCGGGGGCCGGATCGGGAGTGCGCTCGCGTGCGGCCGGAGGGGCCGGCCGTTCGGCCGGTGCGCGGTCGGGTTTTTCGGGACGCTCGGGGCGATCAGGACGCTCGGGGCGGACAGGCCGCTCGGCCGGGGCGCGCTCTTCTCGGGCGGGGGCCTTCTCCTGGCGCGGCTCGGGACGTTCGGCTCTCTCAGGGCGTTCGGCGCGCTCGGGGCGCTCCGCCCTGTCCGGACGTTCGGCGCGCTCAGGACGTTCGGCCCTGTCCGGGCGCTCTGCGCGCTCCGGACGCTCGGCTCTCTCCGGCCTGCCCGCACCGCCACGGGGGGCATCGCCGCCTCCGCGCGGGTCGCCGCGCTCGGCTCCCGGACCCGCCTGCGCGAGCAGCATCACGCCCGATCCGCCTGTGTGGGGGCTGGCCGAGAGCGGGCCCGATAGGATCAGGGCCGGTAGCATGGTGCTGGTCAGAAAGAGAAGGCGGGTGGTCCGCATGGATGGTCACTCACAAACGTGGATGTGGCCATCGGAACCGAATGGAGCCCGGATGGTTCCGGATTCCTTGCCGGACCGTCCGCCCGTGATCCGCAATCGTGACACGGAGTTGGCGGAGCTGATGGAGAAAGTCTTTCGCCCTCAGTCGGTTATGGGACGCGTCGCCGGGGTCGCTTGACGTCGCGACGGGAGCGGCGATTGTCGCTCGCCCGTTTGTGGATTTCCGTTAGGGCGCGGCGACGCGAGCCGGGACCGCGATCATGTTGGGAGCGATGATGCGGATCGCGGCGCGCTCGTCGCGGCCGGTGGCCGCCGCCTCCGCAGCCGCGCCGTCGCGGACCACGCCGCCATCGGACAGGATGGCGCCGTTCCGGGTCGCCGCATCGGCGGCGATGGCCGCCACGGTCTTGTCCGCACGGCCCGCGAGGGTGACGCGCACCTTCGGCCGCGACATCGCCTCGGCCTGCATCGGCGTCACGAAGATGTCGCCCTTGTGCCGGACGAGCATGCTCTCGGCCTTCACCAGGGACTGGGCCCAGGTCTGGTTCGCCTTCTTGCACGAGCAGTCCGGCGTGAAGCTCTTCTGGAACTTGAAGGCGTTGGCGAGCGAGACATAGGCGCGGCTGCCCTTGAGCGATGCGGCCTGTTTCAGCCCGTCATCGCCGTTGGGCATCGAATAGGCCACCGCCTCGGTGCCGGGGCACAGGGCCTGGCACAGCTCGTTGGCGCCCTCGCGCCCATCGGGCAGGTTGTTCATCGGGAAATAGGCGCCGTCGCAGGTCCGGACGCAGACCACCTGCGGCCCGCCCCGTCCGCGCTGCTCGCCCACCACGCCCGCCACGCCCTCCACGATCTTCGGACCGGTCTCGGCGCAGGAGGAGGCGATGGCGGCCGTGAGCTGGCGCCGCCGGGCGGCGGTGACTTCGCCGTTCTCGGCGCCGTAGCCGGCCTGGAGCGCCCGGATGCGCTGCTCTACCGCGCCGCATTGCGGGGGGCGTGAATCGAAGAACAGGAACTTGCCGCCCTCGCAGCTCAGGGTCCGGTAATAGGCCTCAAGCCGGCCGATCTCGTTCTGCAGGGCGCGCGCGGTGTTGGCGCCTTCGCTGAGATTCGCGAGTTCGAAGCGGTATCGCTGGCACTGGGCATTGGGTGCCTGCGCCTGGACGGCTGTCCCGAACGCGATGGCGGCCATGGCGGCGCCGAGCGTTGCGACGAGCTTGCGGATCTGTGGAGGGATCAGCGGCATGACCTGTCAGAAACGGGTGTGAAGCTGGGCGGTTCCGGCCCTCGGGCAGGGTACGGAAGAACGCCTTTGCAAAGGGTGTCTAACCGCCCTCGCCAGAGCGCGACAGTGTTCCCACATGCCCATCGGCAAACTTGAGGGGAATGATGTGATGATGTGTCTTCGGAGTTTCACAGGCCGCGTGGCGGCGGCGGGGTTGGCGGCGCTGGTGATGGGTGGGACGGCGGCGCGCGCCGACGATACGGACCGGATCTTCGACAAATCCACCGTGTGGCGTCCGCTTACCCCCAACGACAAGCTGGTGGTCTACGGCATCGACGACCCCGAGGTTGCCGGGATCGCGTGCTGGTACACGCAGCCCGAGAAGGGGGGAATCAAGGGCACGCTCGGTCTCGCCGAGGATGTCTCTGACATCTCCCTCGCCTGCCGGCAGGTCGGCCCGGTGTCGTTCAAGAATCCGAAGGACAAGCTCAAGCAGGGCGAAGTCGTGTTCAGCGAGCGGCGGTCGCTGATCTTCAAGTCGATGCAGATCGTGCGCGGCTGCGACGCGAAGCGCAATACGCTGATCTACATGGTCTATTCCGACAAGGTAATCCAGGGCTCGCCCAAGAACTCCACCACGGCGGTGCCGCTGATGCCGTGGGGCACCACCGAGGCGCCGCCCCGTTGCGGCGATTTCTTCAAGGGCTGATCCGGCCCGGAGGCGGCGCCGGCGCGAAGCCGGGCCGCCTCGAACCCGGAGAGGTCGGTCCCTGCGGGTCAGTCCCTGCGGGTCAATCTTTGCAGGTGATGCGGATCGGCGGTTCGACGGGCGTCCGCGTCTCCGGTTGGTTGATCGCACCGGTATGGTCTTCGGGGGCGGCAAGGCCGAAAGAGCCGGCCACCGCGAACCCTTGCGCCTCGCACCAGGCATCGGCCACGACCTGCCCGCAGGAGCCGCTGCCCGCCGCGAGGCATTCGCCGACGCCGTAGCCTTCGCCGGCGGGGATCAGGAAGGTCTTCTCCACCTGACCGGGCGCGCGGGCCGGCTTCTCGCCGTCATCGACGGCCAGGGCGGCGGAGGAAATGAGCGCGAGGGCGCAGAGAGCGCCGAGACCGGCAGCCGAGCGTCGCATGGGCAGTGACCTTGATGACGGGATCCGCGAAAGGCTGGATTCACCGGATGGGAGGATTCGCGTTTGGGAAAATCTCGGCCTCGTCGGTAAACAAATCCTTTCCGGATTGTCGCGACCTCGACCGAACCTCTCCCGGCGTCGTTCTCGAATTCATCACCGTTTTGGGGTAGCGCAGTTGGTCGGCAGGGTCCGTCGCCTCAATGCAACACGCACGGTGCTTGGCGTCCGGCCTGTCCGGTCATCGCGGTTGCGGGGCGCATGCCTCGCTCATCGTAAAAGTTGATCGGTTCCGGGGATTTAGGGCATGGGGACAGGTGGCCTCCGCAGGTGGCGGAGCCGTCGCGTCCCAGGGTTACGAAAGACGGTTTCATGGCGCCGATGTTGCGGCTCTACAACACGCTGACCCGCGAGAAGGCGCCGTTCGCGCCGATCGATCCGACGCATGTGCGGATGTATGCCTGCGGGCCGACGGTCTATGACGCCGCCCATATCGGCAATGCCCGGCCGATCATCGTGTTCGACCTGCTGTTCCGGCTGCTGCGCCACCTCTACGGCGAGGCGCAGGTCACCTATGCCCGCAACGTCACGGACGTGGACGACAAGATCAACGCCCGCGCGGCCGAGCGCGGCATCACCATCCGCGAACTCACCGACGGGACGCTCGCCGCCTTCCACGGCGACATCCGCGACCTCGGCGTGCTGATGGCCGAGGACGTGAACGTGGCGGGCGAGCGCCCGCGCTTCGTCGAGCCCCGCGCCACCGACCACATCGCCGAGATGCATGCCATCATCGACGGGCTGGTGGCGTCGGGCCATGCCTATGTGGCGGAAGGCCATGTGCTGTTCGACGTGCCGGCGATGCCGGATTACGGCGCGCTCTCGAAACGGCCCCTCGACGAGATGGAAGCCGGTGCACGGGTCGAGGTCGCCCCCTACAAGCGCTCGCCTCTCGACTTCGTCCTGTGGAAGCCCTCCAAACCCGGCGAACCGTCATGGCCTTCGCCGGCCGGCATCGCCGAGCCGGGGCGGCCCGGCTGGCACATCGAGTGCTCGGCGATGGCGTGGAAGCATCTCGGCCAGACCTTCGACATCCATGCCGGCGGCATCGACCTGATCTTCCCCCATCACGAGAACGAGGTGGCCCAGTCGCGCTGCTGCTTTGCCACCGACGTCATGGCCCATGTCTGGCTCCATAACGGCTTCCTCCAGGTGGAGGGGCAGAAGATGTCGAAATCGCTGGGCAACTTCATCACCCTACGCGAGGTGCTGAAGGACTGGCCCGGCGAGGTCGTGCGCCTCGCGATGCTGAAGACGCATTACCGCCAGCCCATCGACTGGACCGTGCGCGGGCTGGAGGAGGCGGCGAAGATGATCGACCGCTGGTACGGCATCGTCGGCGACGTGGCCGCCAGCGCCGAGGTGCCGGCCTCGGTGGTGGAACCGCTCCTCGACGATCTCAACACCGCTGCCGCCCTCGCCGAGCTGCACCGCCTCGACGACCCGGCGACGCTGAAGGCCGGGGCGGGTCTCCTCGGCCTCCTCGGGCGGACGCAGTCGGCGCGGGCGGACAGCGCCATCGCCGCCGCCGGCGTCGACGTGGCGGCAGTGGAAGCCGCGATCGAGGCCCGTCGCACCGCCCGCGCCGTCAAGGACTGGCCCGCCTCCGACCGCGCCCGCGACGCCCTCGCCGCCATGGGCGTCACCGTGAAGGACAACAAGGACGGCACGACCACCTGGACGATAACGAAATGATCGCCCCCTCGGATCGCCAGCCGATCGTCGTGGCCGATGCGGGTCCGCTGATCCGGCTCGCCGCGGCGGGCATCCTCGATACGCTGCGCGGTCTCAACCGGCGGATCGTACTGGTGGACCGGGTCGAGGAAGAAGTGGTCGGCGACCTCTCCAAGCCCTTTGCTGCCGAAATCGCCGCCTGGATCGACGGCCTCGGTGACGCCGCGCTCCGGGTCGAGACCGTGGTCGGCATCGGTGTCGCGGCCCTGCGCGCCCGGCCGCGGACTCCAGCAGGGGATGCCTTGCTGAAATCCGCCCTGCGCGATTCCGGCGAGCAGGCGCTGCGCGAGTTCGTGGCGCATTGGCATCCGGCCGAGGCGAGTTCGGCGGTCGTGCTCTACGAGGACCGGAAGGTCGCGACCCTGTTCCTCGACGTGGATTTCCCCGTGACGCTGATGACGACCCGCGCCTTCGTGGCGACGGTGACGCGCTGGGGCATCAATCAGGACGCGATCGCCGCCCTCGAAGCCATTTCCGGTCTCTATGACCTGAAGCCGGCCCTCGTCGGTGAAATCGACCCGAGCCAGCCCGGCGACCTGCGGACGTTGCCGCAGCCGATGCCGACGCACGAGTAGCAGGGCCGACGATCGACATGGGCGTGCTGCGATGCCCTCGTCGCCATGGCCGCCGTCAAGGACAACAAGGACGGGACCACAACCCGGACGGTGTCGAAATAGATGGGCCGGTGCCGGCGCGCGGCGGGGCGAGGCGGCGTTCCGCACCCTGCCCGCGAGCGGAGGCCGATACGGGGTCCGGTGCGGCCCAGGCGTTCGCCCTCCTCTCAGCCGTGGGCGGAGCATGCGGGGAACCGATCCAAACTCGACCGGCCGTCTCCCTGCCCCTGCCGGGCGGCATGATTTCATCTAAGCTGCCTGAGATGCAAGGATGGTGGCATAACGAACGAACGCTCGGCACACGCTCCCTTCGAGGTTTCGGAGGGGCTTCGCGAGATCGGGCAGGCCATCCGGGCCGCGCGACTGCGCCGACGTCAGCCCGCATCCGACCTCGCGTCCCGCGTGGGGGTCTCTCTCCCGACATTGCGCAAGCTCGAGAGAGGCGATCCTACGGTTTCGCTCGGCGTCTTCGCCAGGGCCGTCTGGACCCTCGGCCTCTTCCCGGCCGTCCGGCATGCGGTCAGCCCCGAGAACGATCACCGGGCCGCTTCCATCGAGACCAGCCGCCTTCCCAGCCGTGGGCGTCGCCCGCGCGACGTGAACCTCGATGACCTCTGACGTCTATGTCCATGTCCGCCGCGAGGACGGCGCCACGGACCTCGTCGGCCGCTACCGGCTCGTCGTCCCCGCGGCCAGTCGGTCCTACGGGGAATTCGCCTATGTCGGGTCCTGACTGAGGAACGGTCATGGCCGGGCTTTCGCCCTGGACCCGGACCACTTGCCGCTTCAGCCGGGGCCGTTCAGGAGCACTGGCCGCGGCCGACTTCCGGGCGTCCTGGCGGATGCCACCCCGGACCGTTGGGGGCGACGGCTCGTCGAACATCGTCGGCCTCACGATTCTCCCCCGATGATGCCGTCTGACTGGTTGCTCGCCCCCGGAGACGAGCGCGTCGGCTGCCTCGCCTTCTCCGAAACCCCGGCTCCCCCGTCACCGCGTCCGGGCTACGCGGCCACGGCCGACCTCGACAGTATTGCGGACGGGTTCGAGCGTCTGGAACGAGGCGAGGCGGTCGAAGGGCTGGCCGCCCGCCTCTGGACCGCGGGCATGAGCATGGGCGGCGCCCGACCGAAGGCCGTCATCGAGTCCGAGGGCGCCTTATGGATCGCCAAGTTCCAAAGGCGGGACGACACCTACGACCAATGCGGCGCGGAGCACGCGACCATGCGTCTGGCATCCCGTTGCGGGATCGACGCCACCGAAACACGGGTTCTCGCCGTCGGGCCTCGCAAGGTCGTCCTGGTGAAGCGCTTCGACCGCGCTGCGGCCCCCTACCACCCGACATGCCACTACATGAGCGGATTGACCGCGCTCGGATTGGAGGAAACCTCCGATTCTGGTTCCTACTCCGACCTCGCCATGTTCCTCCTCCGGCACGGCGCGCGGCCCGTGTCCGACCGTCATGAACTGTTCCACCGCATGGTGTTCAACGTCCTGTGCGGCAACCGGGACGATCACCTCAAGAACCACGCCTTCCTCCGATGCGGCGACGGATGGCGGTTGTCCCAGGCCTTCGACGTGGTCCCTCAACCGGATATGGATACCCAGCAAGCCATCGGCGTCGGTCGATCCGGGAGCTATCCGACCACCGGCTACTGCCTAGCTCGGGTCGAGGATTTCGACCTCTCGCGGGATGAGGCCCGAGACATCGTCGCCACCCTCGCCATCCGCATGCGCTCCTGGCGCGCCGACTTTGTTGCCGACGGTGTCGACGATGCGACGGTCGAGCGGCTCGCGCGGGCATTCTCGAACGAGCTCGACTGACCTCCCGCGCGGCGGGCGTCCGCCGAACGCGCTGAGGATGACCATCGGCCGGCATCAGCGCTGCTCAATGTAAGTCGATCTCATCGAGGTCCAAAATTAGGTCCGGGCTCATCCTCCCGCTTCATCGCCTCCGCCTCAGCGGCAGGGCCGGCCCGGATGGCAGTGCGGGTTCCCTCCCGATGGCGGAGCCTGTTTCTGCTGGCGCTGAGCCGCCTGTTGCTGCTGCTGTTGTTGCATCATCTGTTGCCGCTGGGCGGCCTGTTGCTGCTGTTGCTGGGCCTGCATCTGTTGACGCTGCTGCATCTGTTGTTGCGCCTGCATCTGCTGGCGTTGGGCCTGTTGCTGCTGCTCCATCTGCATCCGCTGCTGCTGGCGGTTCTCCTGGATCTGCTGGCGCTGCATCATCTGCTGCTGCTGGGCCTGACCCTGCTGGCGCCGGGCGGCCTGCTGCTGCTCCATCTGCATGCGCTGTTGCTGGCGGGCCTCCTGGATCTGAAGCCTCTGCTGCTGGCGTTGCAGGGCATCGGAATCGGGGCCGCGTCGCGGCGGCTGGCCGAGTGCCTCGCGATTGGGGTTGGCCGGCTCCCGTCTGGCGCGCTCCGGGCCGTTCGGCTCGACGCCCGGCCGGGCCACCCGATCATGGCCCGGACGCCCCTCGCGGGCGCGCTCGGCCCGCGGCTGGTCGAGGGCGGGACGCAGCTCCGGCCGTTCGGCTTTCGCGGCGCGGGCCGCCTCCCGGCGCTCGATCCGTTCCCGGCGCAAGGCCGCGCGGTCGGCGGGATCGGCGTTGCTGCGTCCGGCTCCGGGGCCGGCCGGGATCGCCGCGTCGGCCGGGTTGCGACGGTCGATGGCAGTCTTCCGGTCGGGCCCGGTCTTGCCGTCCCCCGGGCGCACGCGGTCCGGCGGTCCGCCGACGTCACCGGATGGGCGCGTGTTCGCCACCGGCCTCGTCGGCTCGGGCAGCGCCCTCGCGTCCGGCCGTCCGGCGTGCGGGGCAGGAGCGTTCACCGCAGGGAGCGGGCGGCCGATGCGGGGATCGTTCGGCCTTTCGTCGCGGGCGCCCGGCGGCAGGCCGGGGCGGTCGCGGCGAGGGCCGTCGGCGTTGGGGCCGGCGTCAGGACGGCCGGCGCGGTGCGACAGGGAGGGCGGCAGCGCCACCCGGGCGGCGAGAGCCGCCGCCCCGAGGCCGGCGGCGCCGCCCACCAGGGCCGCCGCCGAAGGTCCGCGCGGCCGCTCGATGACGCGCCGGTTGATCTCGTTGATCACCACCGTGTTGTGGATGTTCTGGTAGATGACGTTGTCCGGCGGCGCGACCAGATAGGCAGGCGCGCTCACATAGGCCGGAACCGGCTCGAAGAGGGGACGGGGAGGGCGAGCAGCTCGTCCTCGGGCGGCGGCGCCGCGATGTCCACGATATAGGCCGGGCGGGGTGCCAGCACGCCGGGGGG
>NZ_VMOA01000014.1 GCF_020662345.1 Methylobacterium sp. W2
GGATGACCACGGCCGGGGTGAGGTTCGGCGTGGTGGTGACTGCCTGCGCGAAGGCCGCGAGCGGCAGGACGAGGGAGATGGCGACACAGGCGAACGCCAGCGCCGCGAGCAGAAGCTTGCGGGTCATGATGGTCTCACAATGTATGATGTTGCACAGTGGAACTTCTGGCAGTCAAGGTTGGTAATGGTCCTTGATTGCAAGGATCGATTTCAATGCCGCGCGTGTGGTGTGACTTAGGTGAGTCGGGGCATTACCTCGATATCGTAAGTCTCAACGGGGATGAGGCATTCAGGGCTAGAGTTTATAGAGTCGAAAACTATGGCCATGGCTACACAATCTCAAAGGTCGGTGAAAACCAGCCTTTAGAAATTGGTTCACTTCCTATCGGTTTCCGCCAAATGAAAGCCAATTGCGAGAGATTGCTAGAGATATTATGTTCTATTACCCCAGCATCACTTGACCCAAGGGAAGGAAAGTTTGTCGAAGAGCATTGACCAGAACGATGGCTTTGCTTCAACAGCCTCGGGCGAGATCGGCCCTGGCAGGGATAAGGGCGCGGGAGCCTTCAAGATCAGAGCGGCCGGCGCCGGCACGACAGGCGGCACCAGCGTCGACAGCGGGGCGCTGACCGGCTTCGCATCGGTGCTCCGGGCCTTCGGCGCCGCCTTGGTGTAGGGCGTCAGGAACTGGTCGCGCTCTGCGGTGCGCCGGGAGATCAATTCCTTGTTCTTCGTCCACGACATGATCGCGGTGGAGCAGCCCTTCCGGTCGCCGGCATTGAGCAGGCGCAGGAACGTCGAGCCGGTGAAGCCGCCCACGCCTATGTTGAAGGCGATGGAGATCAAGGCGTCGCGCTCGTGGTCCGCTACCGGAACCTTGATGGCCGAAAGGATCGGCAGCGCGTGCGAGGCAAGGTCTTCGAGGAAGAAGGCATCGGCCTGGGCCTGCGTGATGACCTGCCCGAGCTTCACACCCTTGGTGTGGCCATAGCCGATCGTCGGCACGCCGACACTGTCGAGATAGGCTTTCAGCCGCACGCCTTCCCGCGATTTAAGCGCGGCAAGGCCAAGCGGCGTCATGATGGCGGACGCGGCCATGCGTAGTCTCCCGAATGGTGAATGCAAAATTAACTGCCTACGGTCGGCTTCTCTGACCGGGGCGGATTTTGGGATGCAGCACTTCGAAAACGGGGATTTGCCGGAGCCGGACGAGCACTTCGTCGACGTATTTGTCCACCGAGTTCGAACGGTTGCCGTGCTGGGCTTTTTGATCGGGGTAGAAGTAGCCGGCCTTGGCGCCATGGCGTTTGGCACGGTGTTCCTCAGCAGATGGCTGATGGCTTAAGCAATTGAGCACCCTGCCTGCTCGGTGCGGCTTGGTCAGATAAGAGACCGACAAGCGATTGCAGCGTGAGAACGATTGACGCTCTGAAGGCGCGGTAGTTAGCTTAAGTAGTCGTCCGCCCGTTCCAGAGCGCCCGGTCTGATGGCAGCGGGTCGAGCGCGCGCCGCGAACGTTAGCTCGACCCGCTTCTTCGATGGACCCTGCCGGCCGGCTCGGGAGGGTTCTCTGCTGAAAGCGCTAGGAAGGCGGGGGCTGCCCTAGCGCCGGCCTTAGGGTCCGACTGGGGTGCGCAACGGTCCCGTCAGTACCGCTCGAACTGGCTCAGCACCCGGCCATAGATGCTGATGTTGAGCTGCATGGCTTGCGGAGTGAATGCCCTGGCGTAGATGAAAGCCGTTCGGCGGACCTGCGGGGGGATGGCGAAATACTTGATCCCCTCGTCCACGCCGTCGTCCTTGGCGATCAGGGGAGATAGGTCGAGAGTGGGCGACAGCAGCTCCACGCCGTTGCCGCCCGTCTCCGTGTAAATGCCGAGCCGCAGCGCGCCCGGGACTGAGGTCGCACCCCAGATGGCGATTTCGGTAAACGCGAAGGTATCCTTGCCCTCCTCGGATACCGGGCCGGACTCGACCTCGTTCCCCACGGCGCAGTTGAACTTATAGAACTCGGTGAGAAGGATGCTGCCGACCTGAAGGGTTCGGTATCGCTGGGAGCCCTGGATCGCGTCGGGATCGTCGATACGGACGATGCCGGCAGCAATGGGCGGGCGCCCGACGACGATCCCATCTGCGAGATGCACCATGGGGCCGACGCCGCTAACGGAGACGCTGCCGCCTGCCGAACCGCCGGAGCCGCCAGAGCTACCGCTTCCGGTATTGTACGGGGGGAACCATCCATCGCTCATCGTTTCGCACCCATCTGGTCGAGCTTGGCGAGCAAGGTCGACACTGGCAGCAAACTCACGGGAATGCCGGCGTCGATTGCGAGGCAGCAGGCCACTGCCGCAGCCTGCGCGGGGCCGCTCATCGTGGTTTCCATCCGGTAGGAGCAGAAGCACGTCCGCGTCATCGCCGGATTGCCGACCTCGACGAGGTTGGAGATTATGCCGGCGGGCGGAAGGAAGATCTCCCACGGCAGGCCGAAGTAAGTCTTGTCGATGTCGATATCGCCATCCTGACGAGAGCCGCCGCCACGGTTGACCGACCAGTTCACGAGATGGCTGTCGGCATGGTAGCCGCCGCGAGAGACGCTGTTCCGCACATTGGCGTAGCCGATGTCCATCTCAGAAGAGAGAAGGATGCGCCGGGCCATCATGCGGAGAGTTTCGCGAGCGTAGATCATGCTCGACCACCCGCGCTGGAAGGCGAACTCCTCGACGTTATCCCGCCACGGCAGCTTCACGCGCTGCATGTCGGTTCGGAACGCGGAGGGCACCTTCGACGAGTTGATGGCGGTGTAGAACTGACCGCACATGGCATAGTAGTGGTCTTTCTTGAACTTCAGCCTTTCACCTTTCGTCTTCGCCCGGCCATAAATGCGCGGCAAGCCGTACTGATCGTTGCCGTTCGTCGTCAGGATCTTCGGGCCGATGAACTGGCCTGAGATCATGTTCTGGTATTTGCTGTAGGCCTGCGCCCGCTGGATGTAGTCGGCGAAGTCCTCTTCGCGGTATCCTTCAGGCGGCTGGATCGGCAACCCGTTCGGATCGTCGATGCACCAGGTCATGCGGTAGTCGTAACCTTGGATGCCCTCGTCCGCCTGCCCAGGCAGATGATGCGGATACCCCTGAAAGCCGCGCCAGATGTCGCCCTTAGGGTTGCGGATGCGGTCGGCCTTCAGGTTGCCGCCGGTCACCATCGAGCCGGCCTGCCGCTCGCCATAGGTGAAGCGCGACTCGGAGCGACCGATACCGTAGGGCACACCAGCGGCCATGCCGAGTTCGGCGCTGTAGCTGGCGCTGATCATCTGCTTGCACGTGATGGTGTCGCCGTTGCTGAGCGTGACGACCTTGCCCTGGCCGCCATCCTTCGTGATGCCCACGACCTCGATGTCCACGAGGGTTCGTGCATTGCCAATGGCGAGGTTGCGCGCATAGACGGCGCTGCTCGGGGTGTAGCGCTCGGGGAGGTCGCCGTACTGGTTGCCGTATCCAGCGGTCTCCGGCGTCTGGCCCGTGGGCTTCGTACCCTCGACATAGCCATCCGCCTTCATTTTCGTGATCGTGTTCTTGAAGAGCTCGCGACCTCGCCCCCAGAGCGTATCGCTGTTGGCGCTGACGCCGACATAGTCGGGGATGCCCAGGCCGCCCGAGAACAGGCCGCCAAGAACGTGGTGCTCATCGATGAGCATCGGCACCTTGCCAAGATCGGCCACAACCTGGCGGGCAGAAGTGCCGGCCGCGCCGCCGCCCATGATGAGGACGTCGCAAACGTAAGCTGTCATCGGCTTAGCCTCCCAGCGCGTCGCGGAACTTGTTGAACGCGACGAACAGCCGGTCCCACTGAGCATCCGTGAAGGTGGTGTTCTGACCGAACATCATCAGCTCGATCTTCTGAGCCGCGCCGAGGCTGATGCCGGACAGCCCATGGACGGCGCCGATGTACGGCGTCTGTGTGCCGAAGGTGGTGTCCTCGAAGACCTGTGCGATGTCCGTCTTCTGAGTGTCGTTCTTGTAGAACCGGATGCCGTCGTTGCTCTCGCGCTTGAAGCCCTGGAGCCCGCCCTGCACATTGCCGGTGATCGGAACGATGAGGTTCTTGCCGCTTCGGACGGTTGAGGTCGAAGTGGTCCGATTGGTGCCGACGGCGAAGTTCGCGGAGCCCGCCGAAATCTTCGACACGCTCTGCAACACCGTGTCGGTGTAGACGATCATCCAGTGCTTGAGCTTCGCCGACGGCACGATAGCCTGCGCCGTGTCTATCGCGTTGTTGCCGTTGAAGGTGGTCCCCCCGAAATCCGTATCCGGGTAGGCGGCGGCGTTAAGCGGGTCCGGCCGGCCGAACAGACGGTCGGCATGGGACCAATCGATGAGCGAGTCGAAGTTGCCAGTCGACCGGCCGACGAAGATGGCACCGCCGTTGCCCGTCGCGTCGAGCCACTTGTCTTCATAGAGGTAGTTGTAGAGGTCGGTGATCGCTGCCCGGCGAGGGGCGCTGAGCAGCGTAGTGCCGCCGTAGCGGGCGAGGTGCTTGTCCGCTCGCCGGTTGGCGTTGGGATCTTTCAGGCCCGTGGTGGTGAACTCGCAGGTAATGGCCGAGCCGTTGGGGTTCGACGACACGATGCCCACGCGCCCCTGTCGGATGCGCCCAAAGTCGCGCCCCGCGCCAGGGCCGAAGGTGTAACCACCCGGCCCCTCGATCACGGCCGTCTTGCCGCCGAAGGCGATGGCGATCTTGTCTGTCGCGGAGACGTTCTGAATTCTGACGTTTCCGACGATGCCGCTATCCAGCGACGGCGCGATGAGAACGTCCTCGGTGCCGGGGGCAAAGAGGACAGGCTCACAGTCGAGAAGCTTTGGCCCGATCAAGTACTTCTCCAGTTCAGCTTTCTGCCATTTCTTGAAGGCGTTCGCACTCGCGTCGAACATGACGACGGAGTCTTCGTCGACAAATTCTTCGGTGAAGAACGGGGCGTTGCTTAAGCCCTGCCCGTTGAGGTCGACGGAGTAGATATCGAGAGCGCCCGTCGTGCCCTGGCCCTTGATGATGAGGCGGACGTAGCGGGTGCCTGCCGGCAGATCGCGCGTGCCCAGCCCGGCCACGCGGGACGCCTTGAAGGAGAATAGCTTTGCGCCGTCAACAACAAGCAGGGGATCGGAGGGCAGCAGAATGTCGCCCAGGTCGACGCCGAAGTTGTCGAAGGCGCGGAAGCGGAAGAGCGGCGCGTTGCTCGCGCTATCCGGATCGTTGACGGCGCGGGAAATCGTGGCAACGAATTCCTGGACGGCGATGTCTTCCAGCCTGACCCACGCAATGGTTGTTGCTGCGGCGGCGCCGGTAATGCGGAGGGCCTTGCCGCTCACGCCGCCGGCAAGGCTGAAGGCTCCCGCTGCGGACAGAGGGTTGGCCGCGCTCGGCTGGGCCGTCGTGTCGGCCGTCCAAGTCGTGATGCCTTCGCCAGGACGCGACCAGTAGCGCGCGGCGCTGCGAGCCAGTTCGAGCGCTGCCTGCTTCGCATTGGTGACGGCGACCCAGCGCCAGCCGGCCGGGTTGGTCGTGTAGCCGTATTTTCCCCCGTTCGGCACCACCAGCTGCGTCACCGGATCGGTGTGCGTGCCCCCGTCGCTGTCCGGCACTTCAGCGGCGGCGCCTTCGATGCGGCCGATGCGGGGCTTCAGATCATCCCAGTTGGCGGCATAGATGACGCCGTAGGCCTGGCCGGACTCCAGGCGTACCAGCCGAGCAATGATCGCCGAGATGTCGGCGCCGCCGGACAGGGCGTCCGTGACGTCGTAGAGCCGGAGCGAACCGATGTCGGTCTGCTGGCCGTTCCCATAGATCCGCAGGTGCGGGACCATGTACCGCGCGGTGCGCGGCACGGTGTATTCGAGGGTGCCCGGAGCGCCTTCCTTCCCGATGAAAACGTTCAGGAAGTAGGGGCCATCGGCGGCGACGGCCGGATAGGGGTTGCCGAGACGGACATCGCTGACTTGGCCGAAGGTGCCGGACAGGTTCTGCAACCGGAGCTCGATCGCGTTCTGCTCCGGGTCCGACGGGTTCTGGAAGCGCGCGAATGCCGCCTGCAGGAGGTAAGAGCGACCCGGCTGGGCATAGTAGGCGCGGCGCTGCGCGATATCGATGTAGCCAGACACGGGGTCCGCATCGGCGCCAGAGATGCGCAGCACTTGGCCCAGCTCGCCGCCGTCCTCGATCGTGCCCCTGTCCAGGGCCGGGCGAAGCTTCGGAGCCCCGGTCATGACGCGGGTAAACAGCGTCTTCGCATCGCCCGGCCGATCCGGTGCGCTGCCGACCAGATCCTCATAGGGTGCGAGGCGGATCTGGAGCGCCGCGAGGACGGCGGCGAGGCCCCCAACCTTGTCCGCCTCGGCAATGGCAAGGTTGAGCTTTTCGCGCGCGGGAGCGCCCACGTCCGAAGACGTAAGTTGAGATAGGGCCATGCGGTCCTCGGTTTGGAAGAGGTGCTAGAAGGCTTCGACGAGGTCGAGGGTCACGGTGCCGAACCGCGAAAGCTGCAGCTCGATTTCAGCGTCATCGTCGGACGCGCGACGCATCACGCAGAGCGGTCGAGCGAATTCCAGTGAGGCGCCGGCCGCATAGTCCGCCCGCAGCCAAGGCCGAACCACAACGCTGATGTTGCCGGGCGCGGGCAGCCCCCCGGCACCGGCTGGGTCGGGACTGGCAAGGGACGTTATGATGTGAAGGCGTCCGGCCACGCTGAACATCATGCCGGGGATCAGGAAGCCGCCGCGGTTGCGCTGGATGGTCAAGGTCGTGGCATTGAGCGCCGCCGCGAGAGCCAGCCGGAAATTCAAATCCGCTGACGTGTCTACGTTCGCATCCCAGGCAGGGTCGCGAGCCGCATCATTATCGCCCCTGCATCGAGAGATGCGGCCGCCCGTCAGTGGGTCTGTGGCCCAGGGCACTCGCGCCCCCTCGCGTGGACCGACCAAGACCGTACCGGCTCGACCATCAAGCCCGGCAAGGAGCGCCCGCATAGCGAGGACTTCCGCCGGTCGATTGACGGGAATGGTCAGGCTCGCGGTGATGTAGCCGGACGGCCCGACGACGATCAGTTCCTGGTTGGTGACAGACCGGCCGCCGCTTTTCGATGTGCCCTTGTTCGGGTTCCACCGTTCCGATGCGATCCGGAGAACCGAAGGCCATGGAAGCGCTGCCATCAGGTCACCGGAGCGAGAGAGCAGGCCCAGGCGAGGAGGCCCTTGGTGGTGTCGCCGGCATAGGAGATGGTCGCGCCACCCGAGCCGAGGTTCAGACGATCTTCAATCGCCAGAACGCCCGACGTGCCAGCGGAAGCCGATGTGTTCGCCGTGACGATGAGCAGCCAGAAGTCGGCGGATACGCGCTGGATGGTCGCCGTAACGCCGCTGAAGGTTGTGCCGCTCACCACGCCGACAGTGATCGTGCCGGCGGTGAGATCGAACGCGATGCGGGCATAGTCGCCGTTGCCCGTGCCGCCGCTGTTGAGAAGGTCGATGCGGCCCGCCGAACGGCCGGCGGCTTTGAGCCCCCAGATCGCTCGCACCTTCGCGCCCGACACGAGGCCCGTGGCCTTGTAGGCGACCGTGTGAGTGGTCGCGGTTCCGGTCGCCGTCTCCGGTAGGAAGGTGGCCTGAGCTCCGTCCGGCCCGGTGCCCTGCGCCACCGGCTGGCCGATGCCTGTCTTGATCCAGGCCGCGTTGCTCAGGTCGTTCGGGAACTGCGTGACGTTGCCCGGCTGCGATGCTGCCACGATCACTTTCGGCCCGGCGGCGGCACTCGCTACATCCGACCCGTTCAGTGACTTGATGCCATAGGTGTAGACGCCGACATCGACGGGCGTGGTCGTGGTATCGGATTGGTTCGGCCCTTCCGCCAGAACTGTCGGGAGAGCCACGACATCGGCAAGGGTTTTTCCATACCCGACCGCCTGAAAGACCTGGATGCCGCGCGCGTTGGCGGAACTGGACTGCTTGAACGAATGGGTGACGACGTTGCCGTTGATCGTCGCGGACGTGTAGGTCGGCACGGCTGGCGCCGTCGCGTCGGCGGTCACCGCGAGCGTTACCGTGTCGCTCCAATCGGAAAACTTGCCGCCGATCCGGAAGCGGACGCGAAAGGTAAAGGACTGCGTGTCCGTCAGCGGGCCGGCTTCGGCGGACAGGCTGTCGGCACGAATGCCGATCTGCCGATATTCCGTGTCAGGGGAGCCCGTGAGCTTGACCTGAGCCTCAGGGATCACGTCGGCACGGCTCGACGCCAGCCATGTGACCACGGCCCAGACGCCCACCGTTCCGTTGCCGATCGCTCGGCGCTCCGCGCGGATGCTGACGATCGGCTTCTGGATCACGTCGATGCTTTGGATGGCCGTGGGCGCCGTCGGCCGCGGTGGCTCCTCGGTTGCCGGATCCCATTGGTAGGTCGACGGCCGGACGGACGCGAAGCCGACGTCACATCCGGAAAGATCGCCGCGAATGGAGAACGAGGACAGCCGGCAAGGCGCGTCGATCATCGGCCCGATCTCAGGCACGGGATCGAAGGTGACCTGTGCCGTTTCCTGGTCGAGGGCGTCGAGGACAGAGAAGTCAGTCCCGAGCGTGCCCTTCCAATCCGGGTTGTCGTTGTCGAACCGGATCTTCGCGAGGCGGGCGGCCTGCGTCCAGCTCGGGACCATGACCAGGTCCAGGCCGGTGTCGAGTTGCCCGACGCGCGACTGCGATGCCTCGTCCTCGCGTGAGACGAGTTCGGTCGGGCCGTAGAAGTTATCCGGGTCCGTGTAGGACACACTCATCCGGTTATAGGCGTCGAGCTTGTCCACGCCGTCGGTCACGGATGCGGTGACGATGTTCTTCGTGGAGATGTTGACGAGGGGAGCCACATACTTTCCCCCTCGGATGCCGATCAGTCCGGACGGCCGGCGCACAAGCTGCGCATCGCAGGTGTCGCACATGCGCGCCAGGACGTTCTTCGGAGCCTCCAGCAGGCTGTAGGTGCCGCCGATCCGATAGCGCGGCTCCAGCGTCCCGTCCTTGCGCGCCACGGCCTCGGCGCACTCGGCGCGAAAGGCCTCGAATGAGGGCACGTCCATGCGCGAGCGGGCGAACCGCATCCCGTCGCGGTGGCGCAGGTAGTCCAGGATGCACAGGGCCGGGCTTTCGGAAAAGGCCCACGTAGCGTCGTTGTCGGGATCTTGGCTCGTGCTGCTTGTGTCCCAGACACGGGCGCCGCGGACGACGAAACGCAGAACCGTCGCGTAGCCTTGCGGATAGATGATCGACACCTCTTCCTTTTTCACCCCGAGGAAAAGGCATGCGACGTAAGCGATACCGTTTAGCTGATGCGCCGCGGTCCACATCTCCGGATATGCAAGCCTGATGATGCCGGAGGCCGCCTGGTTCTTGTCTCCGAGCTTCGCCTCGAACTGGATGCGGTTGAGGTATGGGTAATCAATCGTAGCACCACCGGCTTCACCTTCGGTCGTCGAGATGTGCCTGTCACCGATCCAGTATTGCTCGATGCCGTCGATGCGATCGGTGGCAATCATGATGATCTGATAGAGGTTGTTGTTTCGGGCATCCCAGAACGCCCGTTTCCCGCCAACCATCGCGCGCCCGTAGATCCGGATGCGCGCGCCCATCGCCTCGTTGAGAGTGGCCTGTTGCGCTTGGTCCCGCTGCTTGGGCGCGGTGAGCGCGCTGATGAGAAGCTGGCCGCCCAAGGACGCACCCAAGAGCGCCGCACTACCGACCGCCGAGGCTGCCGCAGCACCGGCACCAGCGGCAGCCGTCACACCAGCCTCCGCCAGTGCGCTCAGGATGGCGAAACCGATCGTCTCCGCCATCAGACAGACCACGCCATGAGAGGGGCGGCCGAGCCGAACAGGACGCCGTCGCGAGTTTTCCAGGCCCAACCAGAGCCGGAGCAATTCAGCATCAGGAATGCACCAATCCGGGTTTCGATGACGCCGACGTCGCCGGGGACGGGGTCGGCAGTTCGGGCCAGCCCGGCCGTGACGGCGAGGCTTGCAGCAAGGGCCGGCAGGCCGCCCTCGCGCTTGAGGAGCCGGGCGCAGGACAGGGCATCGTGATAGGTGCCGCGCAGGTGCGCTGCAGGATCGATCCTAACCTCGCCGGCGATCCAGTCGCAGGGCCAGAGCGAGCAATCGCACCGGCCCCATACGAAGGGAGAAGCGGCGCCGACGGTCAGATGCTGACGGAGCCGCGCCAGTCGTCCGGCGTTCACGCGGGCCAGTAGATCGTCTTGCCGGGGAGGCTCGCAACCTGCTCAAGCCCGCGGTCACCAGGGAACCGGGCGTTCTGATCCGTGTCGGTCAGGTAGCCGTAGGGTGCCTTCGATCGGTTCGCCCAAGGGCACTCGGCCGACACGCTGACATTGTAGAGGCCGTTGCCCTTGGCCTCGTACTTCATCTGGTCCATCTCACCCTGCCAGATGACGGCCGGCTGATCGAGCAGCGCCCAGGTGTCGGTGAAGAACTGGATGTAGACCCAGACGTCTCGGCCTTTGACGAGCGTGCGCTGACTGCGAGCGAGCGCCGCGGTACGGGCGTTCGTTCCGGCCAGAGTGAAGGTGGCGACGGGGGCCGTGGTCCCCACCGGGCTATCGAGGCCGGTGATCTTGCCCATGCCCTCGGATCCGCGCCAGACGTTGCCGTCGAGCGTCCGCAGCGACCCCGATCCTAGCCAAAATCGACCGGGATCGTCGCGGAAATCGAAGAACACCAGGAGCGCAGCACGAATGACATCGCCGCGCAGGGCCGCCGCGCGGGTCGCATCGAAATAGCCCATGCGTCAGGCCCCGGCCCGCCGCTGGATGTCCCGCATCTTGGCCGGGAGAGCCCGGTCATGATCTTCGAGGAGCAGGCGGATTTCTTGGATGGAAGCGCCGGGCTGCGTGATGCTGAGCATGGTGCCGCCGATGCTGATGGGACCGGACATCGGAGCCGGCTTCTGAGCGGGCGCCGCCGGCATGACCGGAACGACCTTGAGGACCGCCGGGGAGGCTGGGCTCGGGACCGATCCACCGGCAGCGACGTAGCCGCCGGCCGCGTAGCCCTGCGTCGCACGGCGCATGCGCTCGACGTTCCGGACACCACCGTTCCGACGGATATCGTCCTGGCTGAAAACGATCTCACCCTTGTGGACGATGCCGCCCGGCTCGTGCTTGCCGCCGGGACCGGTGTAGCCGCCGGTATCGAACAGCCATGAGGCATCGGACCCGACGCTCAGATCCGGCCCGCCGCTGCCGAGGCTGGCCCCCCCTCCAAGGAGGCTGCTGAACACGCTGCCGAGGAGCCCGCTGCCGCTCGTGCCGCCGCTTTTACCGAACAGGCTGTCGATCAGGCCCTGCTCGCCCACCTCAATCAGCTTATCAAGGAAACGGCTGGCGGCGTTCGTGAGGAGCTGCATCCCGCTCACGCCAGCGCGGATGTCGGAGACGATGCCGCGCAGGACGGTCCCGCCCATGTCGCGGATTGCCTCATGCCGCTCGCGGACCTCCTCCAGCCGATCACGGTACTCCGCGGTCGCCGCAGAAGTCTCCTTGATCCGAGCGATTTCAGCCGCCGAGAGGGTGAGATTATTCTGCTTGGCCAGCTCCTCGGCCTTGGCGAGGTTGATCGCCGTGAGGCGCTCGGCGTTCGTCTTGCCGAAGGCTTCCATCTCGGCCTTCAGCGCTGCGGTCGTGCGCTCCAGGCTGTTGATGTAGCTCTCGACCTGGTTGAGCGTCTCAGTCGCTGGCGTGGCGGCAGCCTTTGCCGCCTTGGGAGCGCTCAGCGTCCGATTGTTCTCCTCCAGAACAACGCTCAGGGGGCGACGGGGCGGCGCCGGTGCGTCGACGATGGCATTCGGAGGGGCGCCCGGCTGCTCTGGGCCGATGGGCTTGCTGTAGATGGTCCGCGAACCGGCCGCCTGGTCGTTCAAACCCTCCGAGAATATCTGAGCCGTACCCGCGACGATCAGGCCGACCGTCTTGAGGTAGTTCCCGAGCGGCCCCTGCATCTCCTGGATTTTATTGTAGAAGTTGCCGGCGTTGACCGTCGCCCGTGCCACACCCTCGGCGATGCCAAGCCACACCTCTTGCAGCGCTCGGCCTGAGCCTTCGAGCGCCACGGAGACGTGGAGGAATTCGTCGATCGTCTTGTAGGCCTCGTCGAGGCGCGAACGGAATTCTGCTGCCGCATCGACCTCTTGCTGGGTGATGAGGTCGTCGCGCTGGCGGTCGAGGGCAGTCGCGATGGCGTCGATTTGCAGCCGGCCGGAGCGGATACGCTCTGCGGTCTCGGTGCCGAACAGGCGCTCAGCGAGATCGATCGCGGCGAGGCGCTCGCCAATCTGTTCGAGTTCCTGCATCGCCGTAACGGTGGCTCGGATGCGGTCCTCGTTATTGTCGGACTTGCGGTAATCAGCCAGCCCCTTCGACTGGAAGTCTCCCAGATAGCCGCTCTCAAAAACCTCGTTGAGCCGCTTCTTGACCGCGTCGTCCTGATCGAACTTCGGGGTTACAGCCTCGCCGGCCTTCTTCAGCGCAGCCTCAATCTCCGAGACCTGCAGCTTGGCGTCCTTGGCGGCCTCGCTGAAGCGCTGGAAGAACTCGACGCTGATCCCAGACCGCTCGGCATTCGCACCGAGCGCGATGAAGCGCTCCAGCTGCGCGTTAGCCTGGTCGAGCGCGGACGTGACCAAGGCATAGGCGCCGAGGATGCCGGCCGCGGTGGCGGCGAGGCCGATGGCCGCGACCTTGGCGTTGTTGAGCGTCACCGGAAGGTTGCGCAGGGTCGTCAGGCCGGTGAATGCCCGGTCGATGGCCTTGGCCGCCCCCTCGAAATTGGTGGTCATCTCCGATGCGCGCTTGGCCGCGATATCACGAACCCGGCTCATGCCGGACTCGAAGGCCGTGATGTTGGCGCCGATGGGGAAGTTGAGGCCTGCCACTATTCGTCTCCCTCCATCGCGCCCGTCACGGCGTCGGAGCCTGCGCGCTCGAAGTCGCGCTGATGCTGTTCGATCGGGGGGAAGAAGAACGGGTGAGCCGGCTGGTGAACGGTCCCGAACTCGGTCAGGACCGCCTCGTCGTAGGTGGTGCCGTTGGCAGAGGGGCGCTGGGTCTCTGGCGTGCCACCCGCGCTGATGGTCACCTTCAGGTTCTTCTCGTCGCGCTCGACACGGACGCTGTCCCGTAGGGTGCCGCTCCGCTCAGGGGCGCCGGCCCGGATCTCATCAGCAACGGGCTGGGCGACCGCTTCCAGGTGATCTACGACCCGCTTGCGCAGACGCGCCTTGCGGGTCGAAGACAGGATCAGCGTCGAGAGCCCCTCGAAGCCCATGCTGATCATGCGGAGGCGGCCCCGAAGGCGTCCGCCTCCGTCCACCTGGTCAGGGCCGGATCCAGGCCGAACAGGTGCGCCTCCAGAATGCGCGCTGCGAGCGGCGCATAGGTGGCAACGGGCTGAGACGACAGGGCGTCTTCCAGGTCCGGAGCCATAGCCCAGGCACGCCCAAGCGCGCCGACGCACGCGACAGCCAGAACTCGAAGGATCTCGTCCTGCCGCCATTCGCCGATGAGAATGCGCTGGTGAAGGGCGAGCAGCGGGCCGAACCACACGCGATGGATCTCGGCCCAATGTGCGCCGGGCTCCAATCGGAAGGTGTAGGACTTGCCGCGCACGATGGCCTCGACATGCGTCAGGGCGACGGCTTCGGTTGCGTCAGGCATCAAGACCGGTATCCCTCATCAGCATCTCGTCGAATTCGTCCCCGCTCAACGGGGGCGGGCTGTCGTCGCCGCCCTGCGAGCGGTTCCAGCCGGCCACGGCGGCCGACAGCTGCCAGAGGCTGGCCTCGTCTACGTCTCGGCTTGACCAGCCGATGGCGCCGCCGGTGGCATAGAAATCGGAGAAGGCGAGGCGGTCATCGTCGCCTCGGTCGTGGCCTTCTCCGTCGATCCGTTTCCCTCGACGGGATCATCCGGTTCGCCGATCAGCGACGCGATCAGGATAGCCCTTGCGAGGACGAGGCTGCCGCGGATCAACCGAGGCGGGTCGGCATACTGGCGGACGAGGCGAACGGCCTTCGCCGGCTCTACCCCGCCACCGATGAGGCCGAGCCGAATGGTCTCGCGGGCGTCGTCGATCCACCAGGAACCGGCGCCCATGTCTTCGAGGAGCCGACGAGGGCCGACCGGCTTCTCACCCGCCTCGATGCGGGCGACGTTCACGGATTGCTGAAGCATCCGCAGTTCGCCGATGGCGAGCCGAAACCGATACTCGCCATCCGCAAAGGGGAGGGTGACGGAGCCGTCTCCGCTCACGGGGTCACCGGAGCCACACGGGTGACGGGGCCGTCGCTGGACAGGCCGACCTCGACCTTGATGCGGTCCTTCTCCTCGGCGCCGTAGTTGAGCTTCGTCAGCTTGTAATTGCCCTGGTAGGTCCGGGTGCCGTTGATCTCGATCTGGACCGGGCGGCTGTCGCCCTTCTCCAGCCAATCGTCCCACCGATCCGCGCCCGACAAGACGAGCCAGCCATTGCCGCTGACATCGGACTGCAGGGTGGAGACCTCTCGCTCCAGCCAGGCCGGCGCGTCGAGGTCGTCGCAGTCGTAGACCGCGAAATCCTTGGACTCGGCCGAGCGGTTGAAGCTCTTCGAGTTGATGCCGCATTGAGGCGCGAACACCGTCGGAGCGGCGGCGGTGCTCAGTTTGATGAGCAGCTTGGACGAAGCAAGGGTCTGCGGGCGGGCCATGTCAGGTCTCCAGGTAGATGTGGGGTCAGGTCGGTTCAGTCAGAGCCCGGAAACCGATCACGGCGTGGCGGGTGTTGCCGTCCGGATCTCGAAGGAAGCGCGAGCCCGTCCATGAAAGGTCGACGAGCCGGATGGTCTCGATGGTCACTTCCACGCCGTCGAGCGCCGCGCTGACCGCCGCAGCAAGTCGTTTTACCTCGGGGTAGCCGACGGCCCGCGACCATGCGTGGAGGGTCAGGATGACGTCCGCCCCATCGTAGCAATCGGCCCAGGCCGGCAGGGTCTGGTCCTCGCCGACGGTGACGTAGGGGAAGGCAGCCTGGGGCGGCACCTGGTCGTAAACGCGTCCGGAGATGAGCGCCGTCACCGCAGGGTCGGCCTTAAGGGCGGCGACGATGGCGCCTTGTAGGTCGAGGCTCGGATCGCTCATGGCGCCTCGCCTGCCACGCAGACCATCGTCCACCACTGGCGCTTGCGATCCATGTCGGCCGCAGCCTGGATCGAGTAGATCGCGTTCGTGCGGAGATCGACGACCTCCCATTCCGGGGTCACCGCCGATGTCTCGCTGTCGAACCGGACGATGATCGTGACCGGCTGCTGGCCCTGCAGGCGCGCGGCGAGGACCGCCTCGCTGCCCGGTTTCATGATGAACTGAGCGCGCCGCTCAAACTTCGCCTCGAAGTCGCCGGGGATGGTGTTGCCGTAGGCATCTTCGGTGCCCCCGCGCTTGCCCAGGCTGATGCGCTCGACCAGATCGCCGCTGCCGGGCATCAGACGCTCATCACGCGGAAGGGCGAGAGAAGGGCATCGACGCCAAGCGGAAGCTGTTCGGGCTTCGCCGCTGACGTGCTGACTGCTTCGCGGTTGCCGTACAGATGGCCGACCATAAGCAGGATCGCGTGACGGATAGGCGCCGGGCCGAGCCACCTCTTTTCGTCGCCATTGCCCGCGAAATCGTGCCCAGCCTTGAACCGGACGACGGTGGTTTCTCCATCGTCCGAGGCGGTCACACTGACGATCTCGACCAGCGGCGGGAATGGCAATTGGCGATCCCTGGACCAGAGACGGGCAGGAACCACCATCTCAAGCGTCTGCAGGCCGAGCGCGCGACCCAGCCAGCCGTCCGGCGCATCGAGCCAGCCTGTCGCCACGGCGACAAGGTCGGCGATGTAATCGTCATCATCACCATGCTCGACACGCAGATGCTTCTTCGCCTGCGCCAGAGAGACAATTGGGTCGGACGGAGTGACGACGACAGCGCGCATGGTCAGGCCTTATCGGCCGCCTTCGTTGCCAGTGCTGGCGCAGCCTTATTGGCAGCCAGCGGCGCAGCCTTGTTGAGGACCGGCGGCGCAGCTTTGGCGCTGGCGCCCGCAGCGGCGCGGACAGCGCGCATTCCCTCCAGTCGCTCGAAGTCGAGCTTATCGAACTCGCGCTCGCTGCCCACCGGGTCGCCATCGAGGGGCTTGAGCAGAATTGCTTTGATCATAGTCCGTCTCCTTTCAGCTCATGGAGCGGGCGGCCGAAGCCGCCCGCCTGCATTAGCCGACCGGGTTACGCGACGCGGCCGAGGTCGCCGTAGACGATGGCCTGCGGGCGATAGATGGCGAGCGCCAGGCGCTCCTCCGCGCGGATGGTGACCTTGTTGCGGGTGAAGTTGTCCCCGTCCTCAGTCGAGACATCGACCGTCGCGTCCTGACGGTCGAAGATCTGGGCCGCGAGATTGAAGGCGCCGACGAGCGCCTTGTCGACGCCCATCGCCTGCGTGGCGACCACCGGCAGACCCCAAAGGGTCGGCGAGATGGTGCCCTGCGGATTGCCGATGATGTAGCGGCCCTGCGTGTCCTTCCCCATCTCGATCGCTGCCCAGTCGATCGGGTTGAGCACGATCCCGTTCGGCGGGAACTCAGCGAGAGCAGACTGCAGGATCATCAGGCGGATGATGTCCACCTGAGTGGTCGCCACGAGGCTGCCAGGCGCCGCGTAGGCGGTGGCGGCGGTCACAAGGCCGGTCAGGTTCTGGCCGACGCCAGATCCGTTAAGAAGCTGGTTCTCCTCGGTGAGGCCCAGACCGAACCGGAGGCGCTGGTCGATGATCGACCGCATCGCCGGGGCGTCCGCCAGGATCTGGACCGACGCCCTGATCCAGTGCGCGATGGTGCGCACGGTCGCCGTCTTGTCCTCGAACTGCAGCTCGGACTGCGGCTTGGCGGCACCTTCAGCAACCGGCGCGGCGGCGTTCGTGAACAGCTTCTCCTGCTCGTACTCGATCGCATTGCTGGCGGTCTGGCCCGGCAGAAGAAGCGAACGGACGGTCAGGCGGCGCTGCGGCAGCTCCACCTGAAGGCCGCGCCGATCCGAGTTGACCAGGGCGCCTGCCGAGCCGGCAGCGTCGGTGGTCAGCGACGTGATGTCCTTGACCTCGACGATGGCGCGACCGCGCGGGCGGGTCTGGCCGGCGAAGCTCTTGAATGCCTCGTCCTCGACGAAGCGCTCGCCTGCGGTGAGGTGGCGGTCGCCCTGCTCGCCACGACGGGCCATCTTCTGGTCCATCTCGTCGAGACGGGCCTTGGCCTCGTTCATGCCGGCGATGGCCTGATCTGCCAGATCCTTGGTGGTGCCGGACGCGGTGACGCCCTTCTCAGCCTCGGCGAGCGCCTTCTCGGCAATCTCCTTGACCTTGTCGTGCTTCGTCTCGAAGTCGCGCTTAACCTCCGCAGCCAGATCGGCCGCGCTCTTATGTTCCGACATGGGAACCTCCAATTTGTTGCTGTGAGCCTCTCAGGCCCGGAGTGCGCGCAGGAATGCGAGCGCTTCGTCAGCCGCGTCGGCAGGTTCCCCCTGCCCCTTCAGATGGAGGCGCGCGGCGCGCTCCGCCTGCGAGTTCGAGAAGCCCAGCCCCTTGAGCCAGACCTCGAACTCTCGCTCTGTCAGCCGGTCCCCGGCCTTCAGCTTCTCGTTAAGGTCGTGCGCGGCCTTGGCGGCCTTCACGCTCTGCACGACCGCATTGTCGTTCGCGCCGACCGACACGATGCTGACCTCGACGAGGTCCAGCTTTTCGAGGGTCCAGACCCCGGTATCGGTGTTGACGCTGTAGGATTTGATCCGGTAGCCGATGGACAGGCCGTCAATGTCGCCGGCCTTGAGCAGCGCATGGGCTTCCCGCCCGCGCTGCACCTCCATGTTGAGCTTGCCCCGCATGAGCAGCCCGCGCTCATCCTCGACGGCGTCCAGCCATTTGCCGATCGGCTCGTCCGCGTTGTGCTGCCAGAACAGCTTAGGCATCGTGCCCTTGGCCCGGTGCGCGGCGAGGCTGTCAGCGTAGGCGCCCGCGGCAATCACATCGCCATAGGCGTCCGGATCCCCACCGAACGTGGAGCCGTAGCCCTCGAACTCGCCGCTCTCTTTGAGCGCCTTGATCTCAAGAACCGGGGCGGTGCGCTTGTTCATCGGGAATTCCTAAGCGGTCGGCTCGGCGGGAGGCTTGATGATGCTGGCGAGCGGCACGTCCTGCATCTGCACCGTCACGACATCACCGCCCTCGACCGGCGGCAGGTTCTCAAGCGCGCGGCACTCGTTGCGCGTCGCGATGCCCATACGGATTGCCTTCTCATAGGCTTCGTACCGGCTGGTGGTGTCCGCCCGGAGCAGCCCCTCGAAGTTGAACTCTATCGTCAGGCCCTGGTCGCGGCGCTCGGCCAAAGGGACGAGCTGCTTCAGCAACGCCTGCTCAATCCGCTTCAGGCGCTTGCGGAGGGTGAACTTCTGAAAGCCGAGGACATCGGTCTCTTTGCCGGTACCCCAATTCGATGCCTTGTCTCCGAAGCCCACCATCGCAGGCGGAACGCCGAAGAGCCGGCACACCTGCTCGCCGCTATACTTGCGGCTCTCAAGCATCTGGGCATCGACAGGGTTGATCGACAGCGGAACCCATTTAAGCCCACCATCGAGCAACATGGGGACGCCTTGCCTGACGCTACCCATGTACTTTTCGCGGAGCTTTTGCTCCAATTCGTCGCGCTGTTCTTTGTTGAGGCGCACCGTATCCGGGGTCGACAGGACGCCGCTGGCGTTGATCCCGTTCTCGAACATCGCGCCGGCCGCAATCTCCGCAGCCAGTGCATCGCGAAAGACATCGCGGCAGACCGCCAGGGTAGAAGCGCCCGAGAGAGCATCGCCCATTGAGCCGCGGATATGCAGAACGTCCTTGCTCGTCTTCACGACGCGCCGACCGTTCTCCGTCCAGGCGTACTCGATATCGCCGTCGTCTCGGCGGCGCGCGGTCACCAGATCCGGGCGGATCGGGTTCATCGCATTAATGACGCCGCCCGAACGACGCTCGATGACCGCATAGGCATTGCCCTGCAGCTCGATACTGGCCGCCATGAACTCCCAAAAATCGACGGCCGTGAGGTCATAGTTCGGGCTGTCGTGGAGGACGAAATACAGCGGATGGTCGCGCGCCACGGTGCGAACCCCGCGCGCATCCGTGCGGTAGACCATGAGCGGCAGAGACGCGATTGTGCCAGCGATGAGCTGAACGCAGGCCCAGGTCGCGGAGAGGCCCACCGCCGCGTTGCCATTGGCGACACGGGCATCGCGATAGTCCGCGACAGTGACTTGGTTGGTCCGGAAATTATCACCGTTCTCGGTCGAGGCCTGCCCCGACTTCCACGGCTCAATGTCCTTCCCTCCGTCGGCGACGAAAAGGCGGCGTAGCCATTTCATGCGTAGCTCGCGATCCAGGCGTCTGGGTCGAAGGGAGCCGCCTCTTCGTTCATGGTGGCTGCTCCCACGCCCATGGCGATTGTGACGATGCCGTCTATCCGGCCTCGCGACCGCTTCTTGTCGAAAGCTCGATTGCCCTGGCCGTCCGGCGACATCTGCGCATTGGCAGCGCAGGCGTAGGTAACGGGCGAGTCTTCGATCGTGATGCGCTTGGTGAGGATGCGATCCTCCAGGCGCTCGATCGACCGCGGCATGACAAGCTGCCGGTCCTCGTAGACGACCTTGTTGCCCTGGCCGTGGGCGACGAGCTTGAGCCCCTCGCCTTCGGGCTCGTCGGCCCCCTTCCAGCGCCACACCGCGAGACCAATGTCCTCGCAGGCCGCGATGAAGTCCGCCATGCCGGCCGGGTCGAACGCTAGGAACTCGACCTCGTGCTCGGCCACGAGTTTTGCGACCTCGGCGGCGACGAAGCTCTTATCGATCACGGATCCGGGGACAGCTTCGATCTGCCCGGCCTGGGCCCATTCGTCATAGGGGGCTTGGTCGCGGCGAGACCGATCGACGATCCCGTCCTTCACCGTCCAGTACCAAGTCTTGACGTAGAGGTGCCCGTCCTCGCCGATCCACACCGCCGAGAGGGCGGTAAGATCGTTCTTCTTCGACAGGTCGAGGGAGAGCCAGCAAGGCCGACCCTTCATCTCATCGACGTTGACCTCGCCCTGGACGGAGGCCCATGCCTCCTCGGCAATCCAGAAATCCGTCGCGCCGACCGGGATGCCAAAATACAGCCGCTTCACCGAAAGGGCGGTGGAAAGCATCTGCTTGGCGGTGTTGACCTCGCCCCTGATATTTTCGAGCGGGAACGTGATGCCGAGCGCCGGCAGGGCCTTGCCCCAGCACGCCTCGTTATCGAAGACTGTTTCTCGATCTGCCTTGTCGACGCGGGCCACGAAGGCAAACGCCTCGTCGTCCCTGATCTCGCCCTTGGCGACCTTCTGATAGAACTCGCTGTAGTCGGTGCCGACCAGTTGGGACGTGGCCGGTGTGTTCGTGCCGAGGAGCATCAGCGCATCGCCGGGCATCTTGGCGATGGCGCGCTTCCAGGTCTCAATCGCCGTGCTGGCCCTGAACTCGTGGATCTCGTCCGCAAGGACGGCGGTCGGGCGCGGCCCCGAGACCGCCTCGCCATTCGCCAGGGTGCGGAACTTGGACCCGGTTTCGATGTGCTCAATTTTCCAGGCGTTGTCGCCCTCGCCGCGGATGACGACCTCGCCTCGCTGCTCCAGCGTGTCGCTGTCGTCCTCGGCGCCGGGGATCGGGGCCCGGCACATCGCGACCGCGTCGCCGAACAGGACGTTCGCCGTCGCCTTGTCCTGGCCGATGGCATAGACCTCGGAGCGAGGCACGCCGTACCAGCCCATGAGGTAGAGCCCGACCGCCGCCATCAGCGGTGACTTCGCCTGGCCCTTCCCTGTCTCTAGCCAGCCGTTGCGGAACCGCATCCGGCCGCTCGCCGTCCGCCACCCGAACAGGGAGCCGATGACGAACGAGTGCCAGGGCAACGGGTGGAATGGCTGGCCCGCCTTCGACCCGGCCGTGATCGTGAGGACCGCCGGCAGGAATGCCAGGGCGCGCGCCGCGCGATCCTGATCCCAATGAAGGCCGCGCGCCGCGCCGTCGCGGAGATCCTTTAGGTGTCGCTCGGCAGCGTGGCGGACGAGTTCGCCAGCAAGGATGTGGCCGGCGACGACATCGCTGGCCCATGTGGTGCTCGGGTCAGCCGGCAACCGGCTTGAGGAAGGCGTCCGCCGCACGTGCCACCTTCGTTTTCTTCTCGATCTTCATCGCCTTGGATCGGCGGACGGGGGCGAGACCGAGCTCGGCTTCGAGCGTGCGCACGGCCTCGTCGGCCTGCTTCATCACGGTCCACACCGGGTTGATCTGCGCGACGCCTGTCCGCTTGGCTTTGACGATCGAACCCTGCTCGGCAAGTTGGCGCGCGGAGCGTTCGTACTGAACGCGGAACTCGACCAGCCGCTTGATGGCGTGGCCGTTCGCGATGGAGAGGATGCCCCGGCCGGACATCTCGTTGATGACGGCGGTCCATTCCTCATGCGCGAACGCGAGGTCGATCTCATCGACGAAGGTCTGAGACCAGTCGGGAGTAGGCGGCACGCCTTCGCCGCCGGGGATCGCTTTCAGGGTCATCATGTGTTGCCGCTGGAAGTAGCCCTGAGGGCTAGCAAGTTAGCTCTGAGAGCTAATTTCGTGGCGCCTACCCCATGCGGTGGTCGGCATCCTTGAGCGCAGCGCGAATGCGCGCGATGTCATCTGCCGTCAGGACAGATGGGCACTGGATGAACACCGGAGCGATGCAGCGCCGAATTTCGGCGGCTGCGGCCCGCATGAGCCCGGCGGCCGAGTGGTTGTTCTCGTCGGCCAGGGTCTCGGCCTCGCGGTCGAGAAGCGTCAGCAGATCGTTGCGCTGCATGGTCAGTCCCCGCCGCCGCACGAGCCACTATCACTCGACGAGGACGAGCCGCTGTCTGTCGAGCAGGGAGACGTGTCTGCAGCGTGCGGAGAGTAGCCGCCGGCACCGGAGACGCCGAGCGGCCAGGGATACCTACCGCCAGCGCCGCTCGTGTCGTTGTCATAGGACACACGGCGGGCGCGATCCTCTGCCTCGCGTCGCCGCTTCTGCTCATCCTCACGTCGCCGGTTGAACCTGCCGAACATGGAGCGCCTCGCGGTGATCGTGGTGCGGATCTCGATTTGAGGGCCGAAACCCCCATTCGGAAAATTCTGTTCAGTGCGAAGGGAGGGAAGCGGCTGGTCGGGAAAGAAATGGTCCCAGACTTTCGAGGCCCCCACCCCCTACCTGCGGTTCCAAGGATGCGCCGGGTCTTTCGGTCTCCCATCCACCGTCACACCGATGCGGTGGCCTCTCGCCTCCTCGGATCGGATCGCGCCGTCATGGCAAGGAGCACAGACGCTCTCTAGCTCGCCTTCCCAGAACAGGGCCTCGTTGCCCTTGTGCGGGATGACGTGGTTCGCGACGCTCGCAGGGACAGGCCGATGGTCGGTCGAGCAGCGATTGCACAACGGATGAGCCGCGATCTGGGCTAGTGCCTTCTCCCTCCAGCGTTGGGTCCGATACCATAAGCGCCAGGGCTGGCTCCCTCTCGCCTTGTCGTGGCTGCGGTCTCGGCTCCACTTGGTGGTGCGCCTGGTCATCGGTTAGGTGGTCCGTTCACTCGGGGATCGGGCACCCATGAAATCGAAGCTGGTTGTTACCCTCTGCCTCGTCGCGCTGGCGGGATGCACGGAGAGGGCATCAATGAACATGATGCTCTCTCATGGTGAGCTACGCGTCGACAAGACGACCGCAGCTACGTTCGACTACACGGTGACAGTCCGGAATGTCTGGCAGCCCGGCTATGACGCCGAGATTAGGGAAGACCGGGAGCGCCTAGCCCTCAACGCGATGAAGGGCGAGTGCCCCGGCGCAAAGATCGTGGGCGAGGACTTCATCAAGATCGGTGAGCAGCCAAAGGACCGTCGGTTGGGCGAGTTCAAGATCAAGGTGTTCTGCCCACCTGCCTAAGACCATACCCTTAGAGGGCACGGCTTGCAGGACCAGCCCACAAAGTGGAGAGGCGGTCTAACCCGTCTCCGTCGCGGCCTAACGTCGATCCTCGCCTGAGGAGAGTACGGCGGCAACTGTCTAGTTGCTTGTTCTACCTTAACGGCTGAATTTGCGCAATGTTCAATTCGACCGGCGATGCCTTCCCGAACATGGTGACGGATACGATCACTCTGACGTCGCTGTCGTTGGACAGGATGTGATCCACCGTCGCCGGGAACGATGCATAAGGGCCATCGATCACCATCACACTTTGCCCCACCTTCACCCCAACGGGCTCGACGATCTCGCCCTTGGCGATCCGGTCCACGAACCGCTGCAGCCCCTCGGCATCGAGGCGGGCGGGCTTGAGCACCATTCCCGCGATGTTGCCCTCCAGCGACTTGTCCTCGACCGGGTAGCAGACGATTTCGGCAACGCCCGGCTGATCCTTTGCGGCGGCAAGGTGGGGCTCATCTTTCACGCCGATGAACACCGTCCGGATCAGCATGGGCGTGCGACGAACAACGCGCCGGCCGCGCCGCACGACGACCTCCGAAGCACGGGGCTGATAGGTCACCACCTCGGCCGCCTGTAGCGCCTCCAGCGCCCGGTCGCCCATGCGAGGCGTGGTCTTGGCGATGAACCATTGCAGCGTCGGATCGATCGTAGGTGAGGCCACGCCGCAGATCGGAACCGCCGCGCTACGCGCGTTCGGCTGCGCCCCCAGGCTGGGACCGCTACCGGCAGATGCCCGGCGCTCGGATCGGCGCCGCTCTCGAAGCTGGCGACGCTGCCTCACGCGTTGACCCTTGCCCTTCGATCGATTGCTCATGCACCCCAATCCTCGGCTAGCCAGGGGCGGAGAGGCCTCTGGCGCTCAAAAGTAGGGGTTTAGGGGTTCCAAGGGGTTTGTTTCAGCCGGTATCCAAAAACTGTCAGAAGTAGGTTTGACAGTTTCCACGCGTCGGATAAAACAAACCCCTATAAACCCCTAAACCCCTATGTTTCGTGGCTAGAACGGTCAATGTATCCCAAGATAGGATCTTACTGCACTGATCTAGTGCGTTTTCTATAGCCCTACCTTGGCCAGCGCAGAATGCAGCGCAGCTTGTTTGGCCTTCAGAGCTTGATCTGAGCGCGAGCGTCGACGTCCAGCTTTTGCCAGACCGTCAGGACCATCGGTTCGGGACATCGGCGGCTCCTGGCAGAGTCGCCGCGGTAACGGTCGGGTATACGCGGGATGGATTATGAAGCGGTGCGAGCCTGAGGTAAGGCCTAGAAAGGCGCCTCCTTGAGATCGTACCAAACGAACGAGATGACCGCAGGATCGGTATTTCCGCCATCACTGGTGGAAGACGCTACCAGCTCGGTTTTGACTACACGATAATCTTCGAATTCAGGTTCGTTCAGCCAGCGGTCAATAACGTCTTCCAGCTGCCGGATGCCCTCGTAACCATGACCCTGAAAAATCTTGACACGCATTCCCACCACCTACGTTTCCATCCAACTCGATCCGGGGCGGATCAAAACGCCCTCACGGTCCAAATCTAGCTAGAGGTGCCTAACAAGGCTCCTCCCGGCGCCTGCGATGCCGGCGCGCGGTCATGGATTGGCTATCCAAATTCGCAGGCTGCACGATGATCGTCTGCGTCTCTACGACCGTTTCGATCCGCTCCGTAACGACGATTGCCCTGGACATCGCGCTTGGCCTCACCACGAACTTTCGGTGAATGTCGCTGCGTTTCTCAACGGTGCTAAAGGCAGATGCACGCCGCAGTCGATCTCCGTAGTATCGCTCATAATCCGCATATTCAGCGAAGCCTTCCGGATCCAACTGCCAAGCCCAAACTCGGCCGACGAGCGTGGCAATCCAATCTGCAGCCTGCATGCATTGATCGAGATGACTTTCCACCTCGAAAGGCGGGCTGACGAGGTTTCGGCACGGCGAGGATCCGAACATCGTCTTCTGCGCGCACTCCAATAGATCCAGCTTGGCGGAGCACTGATCCATAACGAGAGCGAAGCGCGAATTGGCATGTGTCGCGGCGCGATCAAGCCGCCGTATCGCGTGGGAAAGTACCGTTGTCTGCAACCCGACAGGGTTTCGCGCCTCATCACCACGCGCCTTCTCGCGGCCATGGTAAAACACAAACCCTCGGCGCTTCTGGACCTCACCAAGCAGTCTGAACCCCATCTCTCGAACGGCACGGTACCGTTGGATCGAATTTTTGGTGAAGAGGTTCGTACCCTTCTTTTCCCAGCGATGAATTGGCTTCTGCGCCTTGAGCGCGTCGCCAGCTAGATTGTGCTCTTTTAACTGCAGGAAGAACGACGAAAACCCCCGCACTTCCTCGGCAGGAAGCACGAAGCCAGCGAACCCATAAACGGGGCTGGTATTGTGTCGGGGATCTAAGCGGCTGACATAAGGACCGGAGTGACCGAAATCGTCGACATAAACGAAGAGCATTACATGATGCTCGTTCAGTCGCGGTCCAGAAGCAAGGCGAAATGCCCGCTATAAACGCGGAAGCCCGCACCTGATGGTACGGGCCCCGGAATGAGCGCGGCGCCTAAGCTCCGCCTCTCAACGGATCAGATGGCATTGCTATCGACCCGTGTCAATTCAATCTGTATCCGGTTACGAAGTTCCTAACGCCGCAACCGGCGTGAGCACTATTCACACGAGTGAGTACCAAACCGTCTGAGTTCCACCGCCATCCGGCACCACCTTATCGACCCTCAAATGCTCCGCCTCCGCCAGGGCCTTCATGATATCGATGAGGTCCCGGTTCTTGATCCGGTGGTTCAGACGGCGGAGGAGGTCGCGGTGCTTCATCCGGCCTCCGGCCTCGCGCACGGCCGTGACCGCAGCTCCCGGAAAGGCCTACTCAAGCGCTATGAAGCCACTGTCGTCGTTCACAATGCACTAGGACTATCGCTCATCAGAACATTGGGTCCAATAGGGCCCGCGGCGCGTCCGCCCCTCGCAGCCAGAAGCGGTTGCCGTTGCTGCCGTCGGCCTTCATCTCGATGAAGGAATTGTCGACGACCCGCCCGCTGATCCGAGAAAGCCACTTGCCGAGGCGCCGGCTGTTCACCGCCCCGCCTTCGCCGGCTTGGCGTAGGAGCAGATCGCGGAATTCCGGTGCGATGAAGTCCTGCGTCCCGTAGTCGAACTGGACGCCGTTCCCCTTTTCGCATGCCGTGCGGATGATGACGTTGGTGGTGAAGCCCCGCGAGCCAGTGAGGTGCGCCTGCCAGTGACCGAACAACTCACGTATCGCCGAGAGCTCCGGATCCTCTTCTCTGGCCGCTTCCATGCTCCGAACCGGATCGGCATGTCCAAGCCAGATCAGGGGCGCGCGAACGGTCTCCGACCATTCCTCATAGGAGCCGATGGGGCCGCAGACCTTTGACGAACCACACGACCGGTAGGCGCGGACGATGGTGATGATCGCCGCCACATATCGTCCGCGGTCCTCCATAACCCTGGCGACGGGATCGAAGGAGAAGTCCCGAAGCTCGGGCCGCTCGACCTTGGCGTCCAGCGTGCAAAGGATGGCACGCCGGGTCATGTCGCCGACGAGGGTGAGGTTGTTGCCCGTAGCGAATACGGCCGAGCGGCATTCGAGCTCGGGCGCTTCGGACTTGCCTAGAATGCGAACGCGGACGAGCGGCCGCTCCGTCATCTGGCACAGCATGTCCCCGCCGAGCTCGCCGTTGACGTTGTCGATGGAGACCACGGGCACCGCGTCGCGGAGCAGGGCGCCTAGACGCTTCTCGGTCTCCTCCTCGGTCTTGCCGGCCGCGATGACGGGGCAGCGCCGGCCCGTGGCTATGGTCGAGGCGAGGTCGACCAGGAAGCTCTTGCCGGTGCCAGGGCTGTGCGCTCGGATCGCGCAGAGAGGAGCCGTCGGAATGACGCCTCGCACGGCAGCGGTGAGGATGCCAGCCAGCGCGACCGACCGGTCGACTTCGTCGACGAAGGGAAAGCCGATGAGAAGCTGCTCGAGATCCGCCAGGGCGTGCTCGGCATCGTCTCGGGTCGGATGCTCCGGCAGGTCGGGCATGCTGAAATCAGGATCGAGCGCTAGGAACAAGCGAGTCGCCGGATCGTAGCCGGGGGTCGAAAGCAGTGAGCCGTCCGGCCGCAGCATCGGGGTCGTGATGACACCCGCCACGCCCGGCACGTGCCATTGGCCTTCGCGAGCCAGCAGTGTCGCGGTCAGCTCGATCGGCGGGTTGGTGTTGACCCAATCCTCCGAGCGCTGATCGAACTTCCGGAACTGCATGATGCGAGCGGCCATGTCGGCGAGCGACACTGTCGTCAGTGGGCACATACGGGCCACCGTCGTCATCCGGCCCTTTGCTGCGGGTACGGAGTCGATGACGGGACGGGAAAGGCTGCCTGCACGAGAAAAAATTTCGGCGCCAGCGCGAAGGAGGATCCGCTCCATCCGGTCGGTCGCCTCGGGCACCTTACCGGCGATCACTCGTACGATGGGGCGCGGATCATCCTTATCGGGATCCTGCGGATCGTGGTGGCCGTCACCCGTAAAGCGATCGGCCTGATCCTGGTCCGGACTTTCGGCGTCAGGCTGCTCGCCCGTCTCCGGATGGGCCTTGTCCTTCTTCCGCTCCTCACGGTTCTTTAGCGGGGCGCCCGAGCGGGCTTTGCGCTCGCGCTTTCCGCTCTTCCAGCCGATGCTTTCGGGGTCGACGCCGGTCCGCTCGCAGAGCCAGATGGCTGCCTCTGAGGCCGAGCCAGCCATGTCGTAGTCGATCACGACCTGAATGGGCGTGAGCTTGCCATCGCGAGGGTCGCCCATGTCATGGACGCCGAAGTCGACGATACCGGACGGGTGGAGGGACAGATCCTCCTCGAGATCGCGACCGAGGTCACGGGACGTGACGCGATAGCCGCCTTCCGTTGCCGACTTAGCCCTTGGGAAGACAAGCGGCACCCATGCCGACAGGTTTGCCAGCGCGCGAGTATTCACTTCGCGCCAAAACTTCTTGCCGTTGTCCTTGTCGCCAACTGACTGCCCCATCCTGCCGGCTTGGCGGATAGAGGCGGAAGCACGTTCGCTGATGCTCGGACCAGCATCGGTATCCTCGCCTTCTTTTCGGGGCGCTGCAGCATCGCGTTCGGCCTGCTTCTCAGCGGCCTTCTCGGCTTTCTTGCGGTCCAGCTCGCGGATGCGTTCCCCAGCTGCGCGGATGGCGGCTTTGAACTGGTCCGCTCGTTCCTGCAGGTAGGCGAGCAGGCGAGGGGCCTCGCGGATCTCCGTCGGCGTGCCGGGCACATGCCGGCCGGTCACGGTGAGGTATCGGTCTTCGTTGTAGATCTCGACCTGAGCCGCATCGATCTTGCGAACGTCGACCTTGCCCTTCACAAAGAACCGCAGGCCCATTCCTGACGGCGACACCTCCGTATAGGTCTCGGCAAAGTCGACGGCGACCTGCGCCCACGCCTGCAGCTTGCCGGTCTCCGGATCGCGGCATTTGTCGAGGTCGATCCCGCTCTCTTTGCCGTCTTTCGACAGCATGAACCCGACACCGGCCAGCTTGTCGCGCTGCGTCCTCCGAACGGCCAGATCGTATGACCCCCACGTCCGCGGGTCGTTCGCCTTACCGCTGAAGCCGTTGTTCGGGTTGATGGGCGGCTTGTCCCATTTCTGCTTGTCGTCCTTCCAGGTGTAATCCCACGACACCCAGCAGCTCTGCTCCTGCAGAACACGGATAGCGGGAATGTCCGGAAGACCCGCAAACGGCGGGGTGAAGGGCTTGGGCGGGCGTTCGAGGTTAGTCGTGCTCACATAGCCCCCGCTTGTTTTAGAGCGCCTACGAGGCGGGCAGTGAGGTCGCGTGTATTCTGGCCCTCCACCTCCCGATAGATTTGGGCAGCCATCTCTTCGGCGACGTCGGTGTCGCAGAGCTCCGGCGCCTGGACGTACACGCGGACGCGCGCGCCGGGCGCTACTTGCCGGATTACCGTGAACCATCGGAAGCCTGGAAACGGCGCGTCCAGGGCGTGGTCGATCCGATCAGCCTGCGCCAGCTCAGCCCTTGAGGTGTGCCGGATGCGATGCGACCGGGCGGGATGCCGCTCAAAGAAACGGCGGTCGGCCTCGGTCACGGCCTCGAAGTCGTCGGGGACGACGGGCAGCCGCGAGGCTTCGCGCTTTTGCGGGTGACGCTTCGGTCGACGGTTATCGCTCTTCGTCTTCCTCATTGGCGGGCCCCGCGACCCATGGCGCGATCTTCAGTGCCAGCGAGGCGGACAACTCCATGATCCACTGCGCGAGCTTGGTTCGCGTCCGAAAGGCGAAGGGCCGCTTCGCAGGCCTCGATCCTGGCGAGGAGTAGTTTGTAGGCACTGCGACCATCCTTCTCGGCTCTTGTGTTGGCCGCATCCCTGAGTGTGTCCATGAGGTCGGCATCGATCCGACGGACCTCGCCGTACCACAGCCTTTTTGCCAAGCCGCAATCGATCCCAGCCGCGCGAGCCGCGCGCTGGATCGCAGCCTTCACGCTTTCACCAGGCCGCCCGGATCCGGCCAGCGCCTGGACCAGCTCGGATGCTTCGACAACCGCGCTCATGCGATCGCGCCTTTCTGAATTCTCAGATGATCTTTCCGACACCTCGGAACTCCTTCGTGGTCGATTGGCCCTCGACCACGGCGACAGGAGACGGACGGATGCGGATCAGAAACGAAGGTCTCGGCGAGGTGGGAACGGCAATGCGCAATGTCTTGGCGGGCAGTGGCGCGCGGCCGATCAATGAAGTGACGAAGTCGAAGGGGCAGGGCTACGGCTGCCAAAACAGCAAGGGATACGGCTCTCGCGGGGCGATGGCCGGCGGCAAGAGGAGCACGGTCGTAATGAGGCGCTGACGAGGTCATGCCCGATCGGCCTCCGCGGCAACGGAGGCCTTCGCCTGCTTCGGCTTATTGCAGGGCATCAGGTCGGCCATTCCGACCTTGCCGGACGTGATCTCGAAGAGCCGGGCGGCAACCCGGATCGAAGGGCCACGCTGACGGTAGCGCAACTTGTTCACGCCATCGGCGGAGATGCCGCCGATCTTCTCAGCCAACTCCCGATTAGTGAGACGTACCGTGCGCATCCAGGCACTAAGCAGCATGACGAGCCTCCCCCCTGCGATAGGGGCGAAAGCCTTGCGCGACCCTGCCGGCGACCGTTCGATGTTGGCCGACGCTATCGCCGTCCTCGTCGTGGATCTGATGTCCGTGCTCTCCGATGGGCCGGGCAATGACCGGCTTGAGCAACTGGCGAACCGCCTCGACGACCGAGGCCGGACACCGAACGGCACCGGTGCGGCCGCGCTCCTCGGCGACGTGAGCAAGTCGCTCATGCGGATGGGGTTGTGAAGGAGACATCAGAGGCTCACCCCTGCCATCCCAGACTTGGCTCCTTTGGCAATCGGATACAGGTCCGGCCGCAGGTCGCTCCGAGAAATGCCTGTTATGCGCTCGACTTCCAGCACCCGAAGAGGCGGGATTTTCCGCCACTGGTGAACCGCCTGAGGCGTGACGCCCATTTTGCGCGCCAGCAAAGCTGCAGAGCCAGCTGCCTTGAAGACAGGGCAAAGGGGATGATCAGCGGAAGCCATGCCACCTTCAAGCATGCCTTTCAAAGAACGTCAATGCCGCCTTGATGGACGGCGATCAAGCGCCGCTTTAGAAATACCCCATGATTGGATCTCGCTTCCGAATAGCCCGTCTTCAGAAGGGCCTCACCCTGCGCGAAATTGGAACCACCATGGGGGTAACCCCCCAGGCGGTTGGGCAATGGGAGAAATCAAACCCTCAATTCACGCTAGCTAAAACGAATATTATAGCAAACTTGCTGGAAGTAGATTTCAGTTGGCTTGAAGGCGATATTGGAACAGATGATGAAATAATCTTCATGAACAAGCAGGATAGCTTGGCTATCGCTGTCCCATTTGTGAATAAGCTTGAAGCTCTATCGTTCTCAATATTTTCAATCGCCAGAGGTGAGCCGGAAGATTTCAAGAAAGGGATGATTGTTCCTACCGGAAGGCTAATCGGTAGGGGCTTTGCATTCGAAATGGATGACGACAGTATGTTTCCAATGATACAAAAGGAAGATATCTTAATATTTGACCCCGCTATTAATCCGCAAAACGACGATATAGTGTTTGCAATTACATATGAACACGGTGGTATGATAAATCCGATAATCCGGCTCTATAGCCAGATAGGGGAAGATGCTCACGGAAACCTAAAAATACGCCTCGAGGCAATCAATGAGTCTGTGCCAAGCGTAACTTTAAATGATGGTGCGATAGGGCAAACATTTGCGGTGCTGGTGGAGCTTCGGATGATCCGGCCGAAGGGCGCGCGGATGAGAGCTTGAAAAATATCAAGGCAGCCTTGTTGACTTAGAATTCAAGGCAGCCTTTAATATCCATCGCCTCAAGCGGTGGAAACGAACCATGCTCTCGAACGCATACCCCTTCCTCCCGATCTGCGCCTTCGCCCTGCTCTGGGCGATCGGCAACGTCCTGACCACCGGCGAGGCCTGACCATGGCCCGCCGCAAAACCATCGCCGACGCCGAGGCCGCTGAAGCCGCCTGGTTCCTGGCCGGCGCCACCGAGATCGGCCCGCTAGATCTGGTCGAGGCGGCCATTGCCGCCCACCAAGCTGCGCAAGCCGAACTAATCGCATTGGTCCAAAACACAGTCCCGGCGAAGCGCATGTCGGGGCTCAGGGTTCAGGCCGAGCAACTTTACCAAGCGAGGCTGAGCTTCGGCGTCGACACAGCGGCCTTCGTCCAAACCCCAATTGAGACGATGGAGCAGCTCGTTACATTCGCTAGGTACGTTGCTGGCCTTGAGCGCGACGTTCAATCTTGGTCATGCCCCTACGAGATCGGGGTCAGACATCTCGGCGCAGCGATGGACAACGTCGCCGCCGCGCTGGAGCGCTTGAGCGTAACCGCCCCCGCCATCACCACCGCCCGCGCGCCCTTGGCGCTCGCAGCCTGAGATCACTCGGGCTCGCAATCCCGCGCGCCCGTGATGAAGCGGCCCCCGCCAGTGTGTCCAGCACCGACGAGGGCCTTCCCCGAACCGCACGGTACCAGCCATGAGCCAGGGTAATTCCCTCGATACCACAGTTGCGCCCGCCGATCAGGTGAAGACGCGTGCTCCCGACGATGCTGCGGTGCTCGATGCCGCTGCGACCGAGCTCCTGACGGAGCGGCCCGTCATGGGGCACGCCCCGTGCCCGCTCGATGCACATCCGGACGCCTACGCCCTGCGTATCAACGGAGGTGGCGCCGGCATGTTTGCCCCGCCAGGCAGTGCGATTATCGTCGAGCCAATCCCGCCTGCACCCCGGGATCTCGCCGTTGCCTACTTTAAGAAGGGGGGCACGCCGAGCATCTGGCACGTCGGCGACAGCTTCGCCCCGGAGTTTCTCAATTATCATCCGGATAGCGAGGTCTTCCCCCTCATTGAGTTGTTCGATCCCACCGATGGGCGGCACGGCCATGTGGACTGCTGCTCCATTGAAAAGCTGCACCGGGTCCATAGCGTTCACATCCCGGACGAGGTCCGTCAAAAATTCGGGTTGCCGCCAGACAGCTTGCCCGTTTTCGATGAAACGCCTGAGGGATGCCTTGAGCATCACGTTCGCGACGCCTGCAACTACCCGGTTCTGCGCACGAACGATGTAGCGCTCGTCGATATCAGCAGGACAACGCTGGAACACGGTGCGCTCTGCCTGATCGCATGGGGTAGCAACCGTGAGCGCTGCGGCATTCTGCAGACGAACCTTCGCAAGACAGGTTCTCGCGGCTTGGATCCAGTGTGGTGGGCCGATCCCGTCAACCGACCGCGTGGCCCCGGCATGCTCGAACGGCGGCAGAAGCCTGGCGGCATGCTGTATGCGAGCGACGGTCCCTACACCCCTGAACATCTGCAGCCGAAGATCATCGGCACAGTCATTGGTATCAGGAGCATGGAGCGGCGCGTTGCCCTTGGAGGCGCAGCATGATCGCCGCCATCGCTCCCTCCGACTTCACCATTCGGATCAGCCGCACCGAAGAAATCCGGATCGGCGACATCAAGACCGCCGGACAGGCACGTCTGCTTCTCGTCGAGGTTCAAATTGCGATCTCGAAGCTCGAGCGCGATCTGGCTGACAGCGTCTGCCTGACAGCATCCGCGCGAGCTTGGAGGCGACGGGCAGAAGATGCGCTGAAGGCAAAGCGTGCGTCCCAGCGCCGCCTGCAGGTGCTCGCTGCATCGCTCGACCGTGAGGAGCGGCGACAGGCGAACGCAACCGTCGCTGACGTCGAGGTCGGCAACGCCCACGCCCGGCGGAAGGCATTCGTCGCCATCGTGACTGAGCGGTTTCCG
Organism: Methylobacterium sp. W2; assembly: GCF_020662345.1. GTDB lineage: Bacteria > Pseudomonadota > Alphaproteobacteria > Rhizobiales > Beijerinckiaceae > Methylobacterium. The sequence goes on from NZ_VMOA01000014.1 coordinate 33,544, forward strand.
GCGAGCGTCGTGGAAGACGTTTGGCAGGAGGTTCACCGCCGCTGCCCGATCTCAGCAGAGACGGGGAGGATTGAGGCATGATCCCCGCCGTCATCGTTCCCCGGCTGGCGAAGCTCCTGCCGATGTTGTCCAGCGACAAGGACCAGGAGGCGCTGGCCGCCCTGCGCATGATCGCCAAGACGCTCAGCACCGTCGGCGCCGACTTCCACGATCTCACGGCGACGATCGTCAAGGGTAAGGTCGTGAACGCGCCCCTGCGGAAGGCCGGCGACTACAACTATGCCGACGCCTACCGGCAGGCGGAGACGGACGGCCGCGACACGCGACATCCCCGGCAAGCCAGCGTGCGCTTCGGGCTCGCCATCTGGCACCCCGATCAGGTCATCCCGTGGTGGGAGATCGCCCGCCACTGCATCGCTGAGAACAAGGCTCTGCCGAAACGGAACGGCGGCAAGTTCCTGCGGCCGGACCAGATCCGCACCCTGGAGCAGATCGCAGGGCAAGTGTTCTGGCCGACCAATGAACTTGCCACTTGGATGGAAACCATCGTCGCCCGGCTCCACCAGGCTCGCGACCATGCCAAGCGCGAAAGGCCCGACCATGCGCATCCCTGAAATCCGCGTGCAGATGCGGGCCGTCGCTGCCGAGATCTCGGATCCAGTCCTTCGGGAAATGATCCTTGTGTGGGTACGCGAGCTGTATCGTCGGCCGGCAGTACGAATGACCGTGCCGCGCAACCGCCCCATGACGCCTGAACTGGCTGCGGCCATTGAGCAGCACGCGGCCGCTCATCCGAACGAGGGCTATCACGCGATGTCCCTACGCTTTTCCGTAGGGGTCGGCCGGGTCTCTGAAGTCTTAGCCGGGCGGAGGGTCTGAACTATGAAGGCACCCGAGAAGCCTCCATATGGCTCACCCTGCAACGGTTGCGGCTACTGCTGCGCCGCCGTGCCGTGCGGGATCGCCATTGAGTACATCCCCGATCACTCGAGTGAGGGGCCGTGCCAGGCGATGGAATTCGCCGACGGCCGGTTCTTCTGCGGGATGATCCGTCGACCGGGCCACTATATGGGCCTGCTGAACGATTGGGCCGACGAATTTCTAGGCCCCATGATCGCCCAGGCGCTCGGCGCCGGCCGTGGCTGCGATGCCGACGATGGCGTCCTCGATATCGTGGAGATGGCGTCATGAGCGCCGACCCCGTCTTCGCGGCTATCCGCGCCGTCAATCTCGCGCGGATCGCCCACACCCAGGCGCTCGCTGGCCTCGACGAGAAAAACGAGGCCGCTGTCTGTCGGGCCAATGAAGCCTGCGATCGGCACGGACAGGCCTCAATGGATCTCATCCAGCTCCGCCCCACGACCTGGGACGGGTTCTGCGAGCTCGTCAATCACTACGCGGAGGAAGCGCCGATCTATGGATACGGCAACGACTTCCTCTACCACCTTCGCGACATCGTCGAGGGCAGCGGGAGGGTCGACGGATGTCCGATCTGAGCCCGGCCGCACCCCGACCGACGGTCGCGGAGGTGGTTTCCGCTCACCGCGCCGCATGGGACGCCTTCCAGATTGCGCCCCATGAGGATGTCGACCTGGATGCCGCTTACGAGGCGCAGGGCGACATGCAGGCCGCCCTCGACGAAGTTCTCATCACGCCGTGCGCGAACCGCACCGATGCGCTGGCTCTACGCTTTCACCTGCAATGGTGGCTCGGGGAAGAGGCCGAACTGGCAGCCGACTATCAGCCGAAATACGCCATCGCCGAGGCCCGCGTGGCGGAACTCGACATGCTCCTGAACGGAGGCGTTCCATGATGGTGCCGACCCTCGACGACGTCCGCGCCGCGTGGATGCGACTGCCGGCAAGCCAACGCGACGAGATCGGCCTGCTCGCGGTCGACCTTGTCTTTCAGGGATACCTCTACGGCGATCTGGTCCCCGAAAAGGATCAGGTCCTGCCGGACCAGGACACTCGCGATGCGGCCGGCGACCGCGAGAACGATCGCCTCAACGAGATCCATCGCACCGTCACAGCCGCGCTGCCCGACCTGTTCGGGCCGGACGGGGAACACCCCCTTTGGGCCTCCTACGCGCAAGAGCGCCGACCAGTGGCTGATGTTCTTCCTTTATGGCCTGATGCCCAGCTCAAACAGGTGATCGTTGAAGGAAGCGAACAATGACGAACACGCGAAACCACGCCATTTCCGCTATTGATCGGAATGGAAGGGCTCACTCAACAAACGAAATGAAAGTTGTTTTTCGAAAATTGTATCATATAAATATAGATGCCATATCGCTAATGTTTCCAGACATGACGTTGAAGGCAATTCATCGTCGCGCCGAAAGTTATAGAATTTCTGGTAAATACATTAAATTTACGGGCAATGATTTGGAATTGATGCGTCGCCTGTGGCCAAATTATGCAGCAATTTGCGAGGAGTTAGGCCGACCAAAATGGCAAGTGATGAAGAGATGCTATAAATTAGGACTTTCTCTACCTGACTCGGCGACATGGTCGGAAGATGATTTAGCAATCCTTCGCCAAGGCAAAACTCCAATTGGCCGAACTTATAAAGCCGCGAGCTCAAAGCGGATGAAACTGGGAATTACTCTCGGAAACATACGCAGCATGCAGGCGATTGAGCCAGATACTTTGATTAAAGAGATCGGCGAGCACGTGCATGAAGGTAACCGCCCTCATATCCGTGAAGAGATAATTTACAGCGTCTATCGTGAATGCCTCGAAGGGCGATGCGGCGCTTCGCCGGCTGCGCTAGCCAAGGCAGCAGCCAAGGCTAGGACTGCCGTTTACAAACTGCATCCCGAACGTGGGGCGCCGGTCAGCATGGACGCCAAGCTCTTCGATGATGGCAGCGCCACTGTAGGCGATCGGATCTCGTCCGACACCTTCCACTTCTAGCACCGTTCGCGTCGATGACCGGCTCACCGTCAGGCAGAGCCCAGCCAACAACGGTGGCTCTTCAGACCATCGGCGCGAATACCTCTTCCCTCCAATAGGTTCAGCTATGCCTAGAGGCCGCATCACATTCGATCAGCTCCCCTTGTTCGCGAGCGACCGCGAGATTGCCGAGGCGGTAGTCGGCCGGGACGCTGAAAAGGTCGAGCGGCTGCTGCTGAGCCTGCCCAAGCTCGAAGCCTGCGGGTTCCCGAAGCGAACGCCCGATGGGCGCTACACCCCAGCGGTACGAGATTTTTACGACCGCGTTCATCGTGCCCGTCTGTCCGAGACGGCCCCGGCGCCGCGACAACCCCAGGAGGACGGACAATGGAAGCCGGAGAAGAAGGGCAGGGCGCTGCACCGGGTCTAAAATGGCGACCGCGACGAGGAGGGCGAACGCCCTACTGGATCGCGCGAGCTGACATCGTGGCAGCAGGCTACAGCCCGAAGAGCGTGAACCTGCAGGCCTATGCTGCCGACCACGAGACGCTAGCCGCGAAGTGCCGGGCGCTGCAGGCCGACATGCTGACGTGGTTTGGCGGGTATCGCGCCGATCCCACAATCTTCGACGGCACCATCGCCGGAGCGTTATGGATCTACGAAACGCACCAAGATAGCCCGTTCCATGATCTGAAGCCCGGCTCGCGGCGACCCTACGCAACGTATCTGCGTCTTCTGTTGCCGCACATCGGAGGGCATCATGTCAGCGCCGTTACCGCGCTCGACGTGAAGCGATGGCACGCCGTATGGTCGAAGGGAGGTAAGCACCCAGCCGCAGGCTCAATGGCGCTCGCAGTGCTCAAAACTGCGCTGACGTTCTGCATCGTCGCCGGCCATCGCCAGTGTCGACAATTGCGCGACGACATTAGCGAGCTTCGGGTTTCCGGGCCGAGACCGCGGAAGGCATTCGCGACGGCCGATCAGGTCGTGGCCGCGCGGCGGGCAGCGCATGCGATGGGGAGGCCGTCCGGCGCCTTATGCTACGCTGTCCAATTCGAGACGACCCTTCGTCTCTGGGACGTGGCAGGGCAGTGGTTCCCGCTCAATGCCTCGGTGATGAGCACCGTGCTCGATGGCAACACGAAATGGGCCGGGCTGGAATGGCGCCATATCGATGAGAACCTCGTCCTCCGCATCAAACCGAGCAAGACCGAAGGCACGACAGACGCCGAGATTGCGGTCGATCTGAAGCTCTGCCCGATGGTCCTGGAGGAGATAGCCCATATCCACGAGGATTGCCGGCACGGCCCCATGATCGTCCACGAGCGGCACCGCCGACCATACCGAGCCCGTGAACTAACTGAGCTATGGAAAATCGTCCGGAGGAGGGCAGGGCTGCCGACCAGTCTCTGGTGCCGAGACCTGCGCGCGAGCGCCATCACGGAAGCCAGGGACAACGGCGCCTTGACCGACGATGCGAGCAAGGTCGCGGGGCACTCGAAGCCTCGGATCACCGCTGCGGTCTACGATCGATCCAGCCTTGAAGCTCACCGTCGCTTTGCCGTTGCGCGCGTCGCGAAACGGGGCGGGAACGACGTGGGGAACGAGTAGGAACGACCTGACGGCATCTCATGGGGTTAGCTCGTTTGCGTCTTAACCACTGGTTAACCATGGCGGGCCAAAACCGGGATCAGGGCATCCTGGTGTCACGGGACGACGGCTGCGAGCCCGACCGGTGACGATCCGAGGCAGGGACTTCGATCGGCTTTTGGGCCGAAGGATTGTCCCGGCACGGCAGGACGCGACATCTCAGGACGCGAGAAGGGCTCCCGTATGAAAGCCATCACCTTCGTCACCCAGAAGGGGGGGAGTGGGAAAAGCACATTGTGCATCTCACTGGCCGTCGCGGCGCAGGAGCGCGGCCTGTCGGTCTGCATCCTCGAAATGGATCGTCAGGCGACGATCAGCGACTGGCTCGACCACCGCACGGTGGATGGCCCGGAAGTCGCGCAGATCGATGCGTCACAGATCGAGGCCGTCATGGCCCAGCTCCGCGAATCCTCCTACGATTACGTCTTCATCGATACGCCGGGCGTGGATTCCACCGGCACGCTCTCGGCGATCCGCGCGGCCGATCTCTGCATCATCCCCTGCCGCCCCACCCCGGCCGACCTGCGCGCGTTCAAGCCGACCCTGGCCGCGGTCTACCGCCTGGAGAAGAAGTTCGCCTTCGTGCTGAACCAGACCCCGCCGCGCTCCTACCGGATCCGCGACGCGGCCGACGGCCTTGCCGTGCTGGGCATCCTGCCGGACGTGAACATCGTCGCGCGCACCGATCACCAGGACGCGATCGGCGTCGGTCAGGGCGTCACCGAATTCAACCCCAAGGGTCAGGCTGCCGGCGAAGTGCGCAGGCTGTGGACGTGGATCGAGAAGCGGATGCAGGTCGTCAAGCATGCCAAAGCCGCCTAGGCCGAGCCTCGCTTCCATCGTCGCGGGAACCGTTCCCCCGGCCAGAAGCGCCGACATCGTCCAGCTCGATACGGGCCACGTACCCGTCCGCAAGACCCCGAGCACCCTGAAGGAACGCGCCCGACAGATGTCGGTCTATCTGGAGCCGCCGGTCTACGACCAGCTCCGCGATCTCGCCCATACCGAGCGCACCAAGATGCACGCGCTCATGCTCGAAGCCCTCGACCTCCTGTTCAAACAGCGGGGGACCATGCCGATCGAGCGGCTGAACGAGACGAATCAGCGCTGACGCCCCTCTCCTGTCGATATCGATCATCGACAGGAGAAAATCATGCCCAGGCAGAGGCTTGCACCTGAACTCTCACGTGCCGCATCCGCCCGCGATATCGCTTCCCGATGGGTCGGGACGATGGATCCAGAGCACGATATCCACATCCTCTGAACCGTAATTTCTTTCGATGACGCAAGCCGATAGGGCTTTTCCCTCATTTAACAGATGAGCCATGGGCAGCGGATCGGGCTCCCATCCGCAGCGTTCAGGTTTCCTTTACGTCAACCCGACAATTGTCTGTGCAATCGAAGCCCGTTCTGTCGGGGCGGCCTTCGATGGCCGGACCGGATCGCTCTTCCGTTCCTCGGCCCTGTATGGCGTTTCGAGAGCGTAGAGTGCTGGGCGGTTCGGTATGGCGCGTTCGACAAAGGCCGGATCGGCTCCAACGGCGGGCGTACCGCTGCTGCGCCTCCTCGCCGTGTCCGTGGTGGCACTGACCACCGCGAATTGCGCGCAGAACACCCAGAAACTCGCCGGCCCGACAGGTTCCTCTGGATCGTCCTACGATCCGAAATACGGCGTGAAGGCCAGTCCGCGCCTCTACAGTGAGGGCGACACCATTCCGAAGGGCGGCGGCCGCCGCTTCTCGGGAAAGCCCTACGTGGTGGCGGGCCGCACCTACGTGCCCCGCGACGATGCCAGGGGCTATGTCCGCGATGGCCTGGCATCCTGGTACGGCAGCGCGTTCCACGGCCGGATGACGGCCAATGGAGAGGTGTTCGACCGCCATTCCATCGCGGCCGCCCACCCGACCCTGCCGCTGCCGAGCTACGTCCGGGTGACCAATCTCGCCAACCGCCACTCGATGATCGTGCGCGTCAACGATCGCGGCCCCTACCACGCCAACCGCCTCATGGACGTGTCGGAGGAGGTGGCCCAGGCCCTGGAATTCCATCGTAGCGGCACCGCCAAGGTGCGGGTGGAGTATGTCGGCAAGGCCTCCACCGCCGGCAGCGACGACCGCAAGCTGATGGCGACCCTGCGCACCGATGGCGCACCCGCCCGCGTCGGTGGCGGCTCGCCGGTGATGATGGCCGATCTCGGACCCGATGCCGAGCCGGAGCGTCTGTCGCGCCCGCAACGCCCCGCCTTGGCCTTCAAGCCTGCGGCCGACGAAGACGATGCCGCTCCCGCGCCGCGTCCCGTTCGGCCCGCGCCGGTCCTGGTGGCGGGCGGCTCCAGCGTCGCTGTGCCCGCGGCCCTGCAGCCCACCGCGTCCCGGTCGCACGGGTTCCGGCCGACCATGCCGGATCGCCCGGCACCCGCTAGCCAGGTTCCCGCCATGCAGATGGCCCATGCCGGGCCGAAGACGAAGGGTTCCGTACCGCCGCCACCGGCACCGACGCGCCTTGCCTCGAGCGCCGGCCCCGCCCATGCCCAGGTATCGAAGCACGGCGCCCCGTCGCCCAAGGAGGCGAAGACGCTCCAGGCCAAGCTGGGCACCACCACGCCGAAGACGCAACTCGCCCAGTCGCCAGTCCCGGCGGCAGCGCTGCGGATGGCCGCTGCTTCAGCCCCTGCACGCGGCCCCGTCGTGAAGACGGCGAGCGCCACGACCCCGGCACGCTCAGCGACCGGCCATGCCGCAGTGGCGAACCTGCGCCCGGCTCCACTGCCCACGGGCCCGGTGGGAACGGCCAAGGCCAGCATCGCCAAGCTCTCCGTGCCTCCAGCCGGCTCCCAGCCCGCCGGCGCGCAGGCCGGTCGCGGCAAGTCGTCCGGCCCGGCGGTCGCCACCGCCGCAGCGGCAAAGCCCGCCCAGGCGCGCCGCTCGCGCATCGCCGAGGTGAACTGATCGCGGGGGTGGAGACCGGTGCCGGTGTCCCAACAAATCTCACGGCCCCGCGGCGTCATGTCGTCCACCGCGCTGCGATATCATCGCCAAAGTTGCGTTCGATTTCGCCGGGAATCCCCTGTACCATCTCGCACGGGCGAGAACGGACCGGGCTCTTCAGCCAAGCCTCGGGGCCGATGGGCATGAGGCGAACGATGCGCGCGACGACGAACCGGATGAATCTGGCCGCTGGCTTACGGGCCGGACTGGCCGGCCTGAGCCTGTCGGCGATCGGCTGGTTCGCCGCCATCCCCGCCCTCGCCCAGAGCTTCCAGACGGCCGCCCCCCACGCCATCCTGATCGATGCGGATTCCGGCTCCGTGCTGTTCGAGAAGGCAGCCGACGAGCCGTTCTCGCCGGCTAGCATGGCCAAGCTGATGACCACGGAGATCGTGTTCAACGAGATCCGGCAGGGCCGGCTCAGCATGGACAGCGAATTCCAGATCACCGAGGACGCCTGGCGCCGGGGCGGCGCCGGAGGAGGCGGCTCCTCGATGTTCGCCCAGCTCAACAGCCGCATCAAGCTGTCGGACCTGCTCCGCGGCCTGATCGTGCAATCGGGCAATGACGCGGCCATCGCCATCGGTGAGGGCATCGCCGGCTCGGAAGAGAATTTCGGTCGGATGATGACCGCGCGGGCCAAGGAAATCGGCCTGACGCGCTCCACCTTCCGCAACGCCACCGGCTATTCCGCGCCGGACCAGAAAGTCACCGCGCGCGATCTCGCCAAGCTGGCGATCCACCTGATCGACACCTATCCCGACCTCTACAAGATCTTCGCCGAGCGCGAGTTCACCTGGAACAAGATCAAGCAGCAGAACCGCAATCCGCTTCTCACCCTCGATATCGGCGCCGACGGGCTCAAGACCGGCTATCTCGAGGAATCGGGCTACGGCCTCACCGGCTCGGCGGTGCAGAACGGCCAGCGCCTCATCATGGTGGTGAGCGGCCTCAAGACGGCGCGCGACCGAGCCGCCGAATCGCGCAAGCTGGTGGAATGGGGTTTTCGCGCCTTTGAGCCGCGCCAGATCTTCGCCAGCGGCGAGACCGTGGCCGATGCCTCCGTCTTCGGCGGGGCGCAGGGCAGCGTTCCCCTGGTGGCCAAGAAGCCGGTCCGCGTGCTCCTGCCCCGGGGCAATGGCGACCGCATCAGCGCCCGCGTCGTCTATCAGGGTCCGCTGACCGCGCCGGTTGAGCAGGGACGGGAGGTGGGCCGCCTGCGCATCACCCGTGGCGACACCCAGGCCCTCGACCTGCCGGTCTATGCCGGGGAGGACGTGCCGGCCGGCACGATTCCGCAGCGCGCCCTCGACGGGGCCTGGGAGGTCGGAACCGGCCTGTTCCGGCGCGCCTTCGACAAGGTTGGCGCGAGTGACAAGGACGGCGCCAAATCGTGACCGGCCGAAGCCGCAGGCAGGGCGGAGCGTTCATCACCTTCGAAGGGGGGGAGGGGGCCGGGAAATCGACCCAGATCGGCCGGCTCGCGGCGCGCCTGCGCGGCGCGTCCTCCGTTCCAGTGTTGACGACGCGGGAGCCCGGCGGCTCGGCCAAGGCCGAGGCGATCCGTGAGGCGCTGCTGGCCGGCACAGTGAAGCAGCACGGCCCCTTCGCCGAGGCGCTGCTGTTCTCCGCCGCTCGCATCGACCATCTCGACACGCTGATCCGCCCGGCCCTCGCCCGCGGCGAGACCGTGCTGTGCGACCGATTCTCGGATTCGACCCGTGCCTATCAGGGGGCGGCGGGCGGTCTCGACCCCGCCCTGCTCTCGACCCTGGAGCGGGTCGTCGTCGGGGACATGACGCCCGATCTCACCCTGATCCTCGACCTCGACCCCGGCACCGGCCTCGCCAGGGCGAAGGCCCGTGCCGGGGAGGGGGAGGCTGCCGACCGGTTCGAGGCGGAGGCACTCGGCTTCCACACCCGCCTGCGGCAGGCGTTCCTCGCCATCGCGGCGGCAGAACCGGAGCGCTGCGTCGTCATCGATGCCGGACTCTCCCCCGATGCGGTGGAGGCGGCGATCGCCGCCACCCTCGCCGCCCGCCTGCCCAGCCTTCTCTCCGGCCCGGAGGCCGCCGACGATGCGGCCTGAACGTGCGCCCGAGGACGTCGAGCCCGGCGATCTCGCCGACATCCCCCGCCCGCGCGAGCAGGCCGGTCTCGTCGGCCATGCGGAGGCGGAGGCCGCCTTCATCGAGGGGATCGCCTCTGGCCGCCTGCACCATGCCTGGCTCATCGGCGGGCCGCGCGGCATCGGCAAGGCGACCCTGGCCTATCGCGTGGCGCGCTGGCTCATCGCCAACCCTCGCCCCGGCCACGTCCCGGACACCCTGGCCGTCGATCCCTCACATCCGGCGGCCCGGCAGGTGGCGGCCCTGTCGCATCCCAATCTCGTGGCCCTGCGTCGAACCCGGCCGCACAATGCCAAGACGCTCGCGACCAAGATCTCGGTGGATGCCGCCCGCCACGCCCTCGACCTGTTCGGCTCGACGGCGGGCAATGACGGCTATCGCATCTGCATCGTCGACAGCGCCGAGGATCTCAACGCCAACAGCGCCAATGCCCTGCTCAAGATGGTGGAGGAGCCCCCGCCCCGCTGCCTGTTCCTCATCGTCAGCCACGCGCCGGGCCGGCTGCTGCCGACGATCCGCTCGCGCTGCCGCGCCCTCAACCTGCGTCCCCTGGGGGAGGGGGAGGTGGCCCGGGTGCTGGAGAGCTTCCCTCCCCCCTTCGTGCGGCCCGACCCGGAGGCCCTGGCCCGTGCCGCCGCTCTCTCCGAGGGCTCGGTGGCGCAGGGCTTCGCCATGCTCGACCCGGCGACGTCCGGTCTCGTCGGCGAGATGGAGACCCTGCTGTCGCGTCTCGACCATCCCGACTGGCGCCGTATCCTGGCGCTCGCCGAGAAGCTCTCGGGCCGCGACGCGGACGAGCATTTCGCCGCGAGCCTCGACACGGTGTTCCGCTTCGTCTCGTCGGAACTGGACCGCCGCAGCCACGAGCCGCCGGCTCGCCTTGCGGCCCTGGTGGAGGTGTGTGACAAGATCGCCCGCGCCGCCCGGGAGGCCGCGACCTACAATCTCGACAGGCGGCCGCTGATCCTCTCGCTGTTCGGCGACCTCGCGGGGGCCGTGCGCGCCGGGACATGAGCAGGCTCGTCCTGTGATCCGATGAACCGCGTATCCGAGGGTATTTCGACGCGATGGCCAACGAATCAGGGCCCAGCCCATCCATTGCCGAGACTTCCGGTTCCGACAACGAGACTTTCAGCTCCGAAAACAAGACCTTCGGCATCAGCACGGCGATCTCCTATCCCAACGGCGCGCCGCATATCGGCCACGCCTACGAGGTGATCGCCACGGACGCGATCGCGCGGTTCAAGCGCCTCGACGGTTACGACGTGCTGTTCTCCACCGGCACCGACGAGCACGGGCTCAAGATCCAGCAGACCGCGTCCAGGGCCGGCATCGGCCCGAAGGCCCTGGTCGACGACATGGCCGCGCGCTTCAAGGCCATGGCCGAGGCGCTGAACTGCAGCCACGACCGCTTCATCCGCACCACGGAGCCGGACCATTACCTCGCCGCCCAGGAACTCTGGCGGCGCATGGAGGCCAACGGCGACATCTACCTGTCGAAATACGCCGGCTGGTACTCGGTGCGCGACGAGGCCTATTACAACGAGGACGAGACCGAGACCGCCCCCGACGGGACGCGCCGCGCGCGGGAGACCGGCACGGCCGTGACCTGGATGGAGGAGGAGAACTTCCTGTTCCGCCTCTCCGCCTATCAGGATCGGCTGCTCGCCCTCTACGAGGCACAGCCCGACTTCATCGGCCCCGAGACCCGGCGCAACGAGGTGGCGAGCTTCGTCCGCTCCGGCCTCAAGGACCTCTCCGTCAGCCGCACCAATTTCGATTGGGGCGTGCCGGTGCCGGGGCACTCGGACCACGTCATGTATGTGTGGGTCGATGCCCTCACCAACTATCTCACGGTGACGGGCTTCCCCGACGAGGCCGACGCCCGCAAAAAATTCTGGCCGATGGACCTGCACGTCATCGGCAAGGACATCGTGCGCTTCCACGCGGTGTACTGGCCGGCCTTCCTGATGTCGGCGGGTCTGCCGCTGCCGAAGCGCGTCTTCGGCCACGGCTTCCTGCTCTCCAAGGGCGAGAAGATGTCGAAGTCGCTCGGCAACGTCGTCGATCCGATGGACCTCATCGCGACCTACGGGGTCGATGCTCTGCGCCAGTTCGTCCTGCGCGAGGTGCCGTTCGGCGGCGACGGCAATTACAGCCACGAGGCCATCATCACCCGCTACACGGCGGACCTCTCCAACGGGCTCGGCAACCTCGCCCAGCGCTCGCTCTCGATGATCGCGAAGAATTGCGGCGGCCTCGTCCCGGAGCACGGCGAGTTCACGGAGGACGACCGGGCACTCCTGGCGCAGGCGGACGCCCTGCCGGGCTCCGTGCGGGTGGCGATGGACAAGCTCGCCCTCCACACGGCGCTCGCCGACATCTGGGCCGTGGTGACGGCCTCGGACCGCTATTTCGATGCGCAGAAGCCCTGGGTGCTGCGCAAGACCGACCCTTCCCGCATGGCCGCCTCCCTCTACGTGGTGGCCGAGACCCTGCGCGCCATCGGCATCCTGGTGCAACCCTTCATGCCGGGTTCGGGCGCGAAGCTCCTCGACCTGCTGGCCGTGCCCGCCGACAGGCGGCAGCTTGCCGATATCGGGGAGGGGGGCCGGCTGGTGCCGGGCACCGCGCTCCCCGCGCCGAGCGGGCTGTTCCCGCGCTTCGTCGAGCCGGAGCCTCCCGCCACCTGAGGCGGGGTCCGCAGCGTCCACACCAATCCTGAGCTTTGTCCATGCTGGTCGACAGCCACTGCCATCTCGATTTCCCGAACTTCGCCGAGGATCTTCCCGGCGTGATCGCCCGCGCCGAGGCGGCGGGCGTCACGGGGATGCTCACGATCTCGACGCGGGTCGCCAAGGCCCGGGTCTACGAAGCCCTGTCCGAGGCTCATCCGCAGATCTGGCACACCGTAGGGACCCATCCGAACGGGGCAGGGGACGAGCCCGACGTGCCCACGGAGGACATCGTCGCCCTCACCCGTCATCCGCGCTGTGTCGGGATCGGCGAGGCGGGGCTCGACTACCATTACGAGGACGCCGCCCCGGAAGCGGTGCAGGAGCGGGTGTTCCGCCGGCATATCGCGGCCGCCCGCGAGACCGGCCTCCCCCTCGTCATCCATGCCCGCGATGCCGACGACCACATGGAATCGGTGCTCGTCGACGAGATGAAGCGCGGGGCCTTCAAGGCAGTGCTGCACTGCTTCTCCTCGGGCCGGCGCCTGGCGGAAATCGGGATCGAACTCGGCTTGTTCGTCTCGTTCTCGGGCATCGTCACCTTCCGGCGCTCGCACGATCTGCGCGATATCGCGCTGGCCGTCCCCCGCGACCGCATCCTGGTGGAGACCGACGCGCCGTTCCTGGCGCCTGAGCCGCATCGCGGGCGCAGCAACGAGCCGGCCTATACCGCCGACACCGCCCGCTCCCTGGCCAAGACCCTGGACATGGAGTTCGAGGCCTTCGCGAGCCTGACGACGGCCAATTTCCACCGCCTGTTCGACAAGGCGACCCCATCCGGCGGCCGGCGGGCGTGACAGGCGCCCGCGCGCTCCGATACCAACGGACCGGGAGGTGCGGATGGGTTCTCTGACGCTGACGATCCTCGGCTGCGGCTCGTCCGGCGGCGTTCCCCGCGTGGGCTACGGCTGGGGCGCCTGCGACCCGGCCGATGCCAGGAACCGGCGGCGGCGCTGCTCGATCCTCGTGGAGCGGCGCGGGGAGGCGGGCGCCACCAGCCTCCTCGTGGACACCTCGCCCGATCTGCGCGAGCAATTGCTGTCGGCGGGGGTGAGCCGCCTCGACGCGGTGCTCTACACCCATGCCCATGCCGACCACACCCACGGCATCGACGATGTGCGGCCCCTGGTGATCCACATGCACCGGCGCATCCCGGTCTATGCCGATGCCGAGACGCGGGCCCTGCTCACGATGCGCTTCGGCTATTGCTTCGAGACGCCACCCGGCAGCGCCTACCCGCCGATCCTCGACATGAACGATCTCGTGGCGGGCGAGCCGGTGACGATCCCGGGTGAGGGCGGTACGATCGAGGCGGTGGCCTTCGGCATGGAGCACGGCGCCGAATCCGCCCACGGCTTCCGCTTCGGGCCAGCGGCCTACGCGCCCGACGTGAGCCTGATGCCGGAGGCAGCCAAGGCGCGTCTCCACGGCCTCGATCTCCTCATCATCGATGCCCTGCGCGACACCCCTCACCCGACCCATTACTCGGTCTCGGATGCGCTCGCGCTGATCGAGGAGGTGCGCCCGCGCCGCGCGATTCTCACCAACCTCCACACCGATCTCGACTACGCGACCCTGGCCGCCAAGCTGCCGCCGGGCGTGGTGCCGGCCTATGACGGGCTGTCGGTGAGCGTGGATCTCTGACGCATCGTCCCGAAGACCGGGAAGCGGGTTTCGAACAAGAGCCGGTGCGACGCCGGTCTCTTGACGGGGAGGGCGGCCCGCGAGCCCCCGCCCCCAAAGAGCCGTCTTCAGTTGTTGCGCAGGGGATCGGCCGGAATGAGGCCGGCATTGACCAGGATCTGCGCCGTGGCGGCCTCCGCGAGGCGGTCGTAGCCCGCATCGGTCATGTGCAGCCCGTCGGGCCCGATCATCTGGTTGAGCGACAGCAATCCGCTGGCGGCCCAGGTCCGCATCAAGGCGTTGCGCCGGATCACCGGCACGTCGAGCTCAAGGGCGAGGGCGTGGAGCGCCTCGCCATAGCGCTCGGCGCCGTTGGTGGTGCTCAGGCGACGGCACCATTGCTGGTCCATCAGGATCACGTCGGAGCCGGCGGCGCGCATTGCCGTGATGCCCTGGCGCGTGAGCTCGGTGAAGCGTTCCACCGTGACACCGGTCATCGGGTCGTTGCTGCCGGTCTGCCAGATCACGAGGTCGGGCCGCGCGGTGAGCACGTCGCGGTCGAGGCGCCGGGCCATGGCCTCGGCATCGTCACCGCCCTTGCCCCGGTTGAGCACCGTCACCGTGGAGTGCTTCGCGCCGGCGTTGTCCAGGCGTCGCTGCAGGTCGTCCTGGAGCTGGGCCGGGTAGGCGGCGGAAGGCGAGGAGGCGCCCGACCCTTCCGTGGACGAAGAGCCGAAGGCGACGATGCGGATGTCCGACCCCGTCTTCACCAGGGACGCCACATGGGAGAGCTTGGCCATCGCCCGCGCGGGGATCGCGGGCTTCATCAGCACCGGATCCGCCCATGCCGGCCCGCCGAGGCCGAGGGCCGCGAGGGCTAGGCCGAGAATCGGGGCGGCGCAGGGCTTCAGCAAGGTCAGCATCGTATCCGCTTCGAATGGACCGGATCGCGCGGTTATCGGGACCGCTTCCGCGTCGGGATGACGTAGACACGTGGTTTGAGATCGGATTGTGACGATCGCCCCCGAAACTGGCGGATCGCTTAAGGAAGGTGGTGAGCGAGGCATGAACGCCCGCATCCATCGGGGATACTTGATGGAATGGTGAATTCCAAGCGCATGATCGACGTCCGTGCGCTTCGATTGGAGGAGAGTCACTCCATGAGCCCCGCCGTTCGGGATGACGAGGGTCCATGGTCGAGGGCGTCACGGTCGGAACGGAGCCCGGACAGGGCAGGGACGAACACTGATTCGCTCGGGAGATCGGGCGCGCCAATATGGTTAATGGTGTTAACCATATCATAGTCGCTCCCGCCTTATGTTCCATAATATATCTTATGCGAATGGCGGATGCGGGTGCTGAACGGGCCTGGATCGCCCTCCCGGGCAGCCTCCACCGACGATGGGCGCCGGCGCCTTCCTAGGATGCCCGCGCCGTATCCGGCGCCCTGCCCTCGCCGGTGGTGAACCGGCCGTAGCGCAGGGCCAGGGTCGGCAGGATCAGGAGGTTCAGGACCGTCGAGGTCACGAGGCCGCCGAGGATGACGATGGCCATCGGCCCCTCGATCTCGCGGCCGGGCTCGCCGGCTCCCAGCGCCAGGGGCAGCAGGCCGAGGCCGGTGACGAGGGAGGTCATCAGGATCGGCACGAGGCGGTCGGCGGCGCCCTCCACCGCCGTGTCGCGATCCCATGCCCGGCCCTCGGCGGCGACGAGGTGCTCGTAATGCGAGATCATCATGATGGTGTTGCGGAGCGAGATGCCGAACAGGGTCACGAAGCCGACGATGGAGCCGAGCGACAGCACGGCCCCCGTGGCGAAGACCGCAAGCACCCCGCCGACGAAGGCGAAGGGCAGGTTGACCAGGACCAGCATGAGGTTGCGCGCGCTGCCGGTGACCACGGCCAGCAGCAGCACGATGCCGAGACCGGCGAGCCCCGAGAACAGCAACAGGTCGCGCCTGGCCCGCGCCTGCGCCTCGGCCGATCCGGCAAAGCTCACATAGACGCCCGTCGGCAGCGCCACCTCCTTGGCGATCTTGCGCCGCGCCGCCTCGACGAAGGAGGCGACGTCGCGGCCCGTGACGTTGGCGGTGATCGCCTGGACGCGCTGGGCGCCCTGGTGCTGGACCTGGTAGCGTCCCGAGGTCTCGTAGATGTCCGCCACCTGGGCGAGGCGGATGAAGCGGCCGTTCGAGGAGCGCAAGGGGAGGTCGCCCAAAGCCGTGAGACGCCCCCTCGCCCCGGAATCGAGGATGACGAGGACATTGAAGACCGCGTTGCCCTCATAGGTCTGGCCGACCACGTCGCCCTGATAGGCGGTGCGCACCACCTCCATCACCTCGATGGCCGAGAGGCCCCAATGGCGCAGGTCGTTGGGCCGGAGACCGACGTTGATCTGCGGCAACCCCGCCGGGGAGGCCTGCTGGATGTCCGTGGCGCCGCGCACCTCGGCGAGTTCGCGGGCGATGTCGCGGGCGGCCGCCTCGATCCGGGCGAGATCGTTGCCGAAGACGTTGACGACGACGGGCGCGGTATAGCCGGAGACCGTCTCCTCGATCCGCTCGGTGAGGAAGGTCTTGAGCGAGAAGGCGGCACCGGGAAACCCTGCCATCAGGGCGCGGATATCGGCCTCGGCCCTGCCCTGCCCGGCACCGTCGAGCCCCTGGTCGAGGTCGATATGAATCTCGCTGTAATGGGTGCCGGCGGTGTCCTGCCCGGCCTCGGCGCGGCCGATCTGTGAGGCGACGGCGCGGATGCCGGGGATCTTCAGGAGGTCTACGGTGATGCGGCCGCCGAGCCGCATGGATTCCCCGAGCGACGTGCCCGGAGCCGCCGCCATGTGCAGGATCAGGTGGCCCTCCTTCAGGTCGGGGAGGAAGGTGCTGCCGAAGAACGGCGTCGCGGCGGCGCCCGCCAGGGTCACCAGGATGCCGAAGACGATGACGGTGCGCGGCGCGCGGTTGATCCGCCGGAGGAGGCGGGTGTAGCCGCCCCGCGACCAGCGCATCACCGGCGGGTCGCGCATGTCCGTCTCGCGCCGCCCGGTGAGGAGCATCATCGACAGAGCGGGGGTGACGGTGAGCGCCACGGCGAGCGAGGCCACCACGGCCAGGATGTAGGCGAGGGCGAGGGGGGCGAACAGCTTGCCGGCGATGCCCGACAGGACCAGCACCGGCAGGAACACCAGCAGCACCGCGAAGGTGGCGTAGGCGACCGCGGTGCGGACTTCGAGGATGGCGTCGACGACCACCCTCCCCTCCGGGACGGGTGCGGCGAGGCGCCGGTTCTCGCGCAGGCGCCGCACCACGTTCTCGACGCCGATCACCGCGTCGTCCACCACCTCGCCGATGGCGATAGCGAGGCCGCCCAGCGTCATGGTGTTGAGGCTCTCGCCCATCGCCTGGAGCGCCACCACGGCGGCGATGAGCGAGAGCGGGATCGCCACCGACGAGATCACGCAGGTGCGCCAGTCGTAGAGGAAGGCGAACAGCACCACGACCACGAGGATGCCGCCGAGCCCCAGCGCCTGGAGCACGTTGGCATTGGCGATGGTGATGAAGTTCGCCGGCCGGAACAGGTCCGCGCGCAACGCGACGCCTTCCCGGTCGAGGGCGGGGCGCAGGTCTTCGAGAGCGGCCTCCACGCGGGCGGTGACCTCGCGGGTGTTGGCGCCGTATTGCGCGCCGACCATGAGAAGCACGCCGCGCTTGCCATCCACCAGGGCGGCGCTGATCGGCGGCTCACCGGCGGCGACCACGGTGGCGACGTCGCCGAGGGTCACGCTCGCCCCGCCCTCGTTGATGAGGACCGTGCGGGCCAGTTCCTCAGGGGTAAGCGACTGCCCCTCGGTCTGGAGGGTGACGCGCTGGTTGATCGTGTCGACGAAGCCGGCCCCGCGCACGCCGGTGGCCTTGCGGGCGGCGGCGAGCACGTCGTTCATGCCGATATTGTAGCGGATCAGATCCGCTGGCCGGATCTGGACCTGGAGCGAGCGCACGGCGCCGCCATAGACAGAGACCTGAGCGACGCCCGGCACCGCCAGCAGCCGGAGGCGCACGGTCCAGTCCGCGACGGTGCGCAGGTCGAGGTCGGAGCGCCGCTCCGAAGTGAGCCCGACGAGGAGCACGGTGCTGGTGGCCGAGGTCAGCGCCGTCATCGCCGGCGGCAGCACGCCCTGGGGCAGGCGGCCGGCGAGCGCCGTCAGCCGCTCGGTGACGAGCTGCCGGACGCGGTAGACGTCGCTGCCGGTGCCGAAGGTGACGGTGATGACCGACAGGCCCTGGATCGAGCTCGAGCGCAGGGATTCGATGCCCGGCAAGCCGTTCACCGCCACCTCGATCGGCTGGGTGACCAGCACCTCCACCTGTTCGGGGTTGAGGCCCGGTGCCTCGGTCTGGACGACCACGGAGGGCGGCGCGAATTCCGGGAACACGTCGTATTTCGCGTCCCCGAGCACGTAAATGCCGTAGCCGGCGAGCGCGAGGCTGAGCGCCAGGACGA
This sequence comes from Methylobacterium sp. W2, assembly GCF_020662345.1. Lineage (GTDB taxonomy): Bacteria > Pseudomonadota > Alphaproteobacteria > Rhizobiales > Beijerinckiaceae > Methylobacterium. Next base: position 52,064 of record NZ_VMOA01000014.1, read on the forward strand.
TGCCGCGGAAGCGCACCGCGAAGGCGACGAGGGCCGCCTGGGGACCATTCTGGGGGCCGATCGGCATGTCGCTCACGTCAATCGTCGTCCACGCCGCCGGAGACCGAGAGCAGGCTCTTCATCTCCTCGGACAGGAGCGCCTGCGCGCCCGTCAGCACGATCTCGGTCCCGTCGGGCAGGTCCTCCACCACATAGGCATCCGCCGACATCGGCGGGTCGGTCTTGAGGGCGTGGCGGGCATAGGCGTTGGGTGCCACCGCGCGGTAGATCCAGGTTCCGCCCTGCCAATGCACCACCGCATCCTCGGGCACGCTGAGGCCGGTGACGGTCCGGTCCGAGGAGAGGAAGGCGAGCATGCTCATGCCGGGCAGGAAGCCGCTGTCACCGGGCACGGTATAGAAGAAGCTCAGGCCCTGGATGCGCTGGTCGGTGCGGGTGGCCGGCGAGATATAGCGCAGCGCGATCCGCGCGCTCTGCGGCGGCACCTCGGCGAAGGCGGCGGCGGGTTGGCCCTTGATGCTCTCGCCCGGCGGCAGGGTCACCTGGACCAGGAAATCGACGCGCTCGATCAGCCGGGTGATGGCCGGCGAGCGCTCGACGATGGCCCGGCCGATCACCGGCCCCCATTCCTGCTGCGCGGTGGCGGACAGGGTGCGGACCTGGGATTCCGCCGCCGCCAGCGAGGCTTGGTCGGTCTGGAACGTGCCCTCGGTGGTCTCGACCTGCACCGTGGTGGCGTAGGGACCGAGGTTCCTGGCGCGCTGGAAGGCGTTGCGCGAGACCTCGACGCGGGCCTGGGCGGTCTGGAGCTGCGCCTTGGCGCTGGCGTAGGAATTGGTGAGGTCGGTGACCCGGGCGACGTCGAGGACGCTGCCATAGGCCTGGAGTTCCTCGCGGTGGGGAGCGGAGGGCCGCACCTGCGTCGCGATACCGAGGCGCTCGCGCTCCTCCGGCTTGAGCCGGACCACGGTGCGGCCGTCCTCGATGGCGGTGCGCTGGGCGGGGAGGTGACGCGGCGCGGCGGGTGCAGGCGCGATCCGCTCGCGCAGTTCGGCGATGAGGGCCGTGCCGGCTTCGCTCAGCGCGAAGGCGGCGAGGCCGGCCACGGCGCCGGCGAGGAGGAGGACGCGCAGCCACTTCACCAGAACCGCCCTCCCCGGCCTCGCGATCGATGCGCCGCGCTTGACCCTCTGAACGGATACAGCGTCCCTCGCCAACCCGATACGGGGCTTGCCGGGATATCCCGGCCTCCCTCGCAACGTTGCGCCGGCCTGCGCGCGGTTTCGCGATCCTCGCGGCCATGAGATGATGGCGCTGGCCGGAGAGCGTCGTGACCCACATCCTCCCCCTGCCCTACAGGCCGCCCTACGATTGGCCCGCGATCCTGGCCTATCTCGGCGGCCGGGCCATTCCCGGTGTCGAGGTGGTGACGGCGGATGCCTATGCCCGGACCGTCTTCCTCGGCGGCCGTCCCGGCATTGTCTCCGTCATGCGGGGCCGGGGCGACGCCCTCGTCGCCACGGTCGATCATCCCGATCCGGCGATTCTGCCAGATGTTCTCGCCCGGCTGAGGCCGATGTTCGATTGCGATGCCGACCCGGCCATCATCGCGGCGGCGCTCTCGCACGACCCCGACCTCGCCCCCCTCGTGGCCGAACGGCCGGGCCTGCGGGTTCCGGGCGCCTGGGACGGGTTCGAGATCGCAGTGCGCGCCATTCTCGGACAACAGGTCTCGGTGAATCCGGCGACCCGCCTCGTCGGCCGTCTGGTTTCCGCCTTCGGCGAACCGGTGCTGCCGGAACCCGCCGCGGCGGGGCTCACCCATCTGTTCCCGACGCCGGATCGCCTGCTCGACGCCGACGTGGCCGCGGCCCTCGGCATGCCGGGGGCACGCGGCAGGGCGATCAGTGCCCTCGCAGCGGAGGCCCATGCGCATCCCGATCTGTTCGCACGGGGACGCGGCCTCGACCCTGCGGTGGCCGCCCTGAGGGCGATGAGCGGAATCGGCGAATGGACGGCGCAGTACATCGCCCTGCGGGCTTTGCGCGAACCGGATGCGCTGCCGGCGAGCGACCTCGCCCTGCTCCGGTCCCTCGATACCGGGTCAGGGCGTCCGACACCGGCGCAATTGCTCGTCCGGGCCGACGCTTGGCGGCCCTGGCGGGCCTATGCCGCCGTGCATCTCTGGACGAGTGACGCAGCGCGGATCGCCGCCGCCCTGCCTGCGACAAGGCCCGCCGCAAAGCGCCGCTCTCCCCGGCCCGCATCCGGGCCAGGTCCGTGACGTACAGCCCTGCTTCCGGCGGGCTTGCTCAGCCCGTCCTGGGCGGGACAGAAGGGGACGGCGGCGCCTCAAGCGAAGAACCATCTCCGAGCAAAGCCGCCGAAGGGATCATGACCTCTCCGTCCGCCTCCCCCGGCCCGGCCGTCGAGACCCGCGCGGTCGCCGCCGCCTACCCGCTCCTCCTGTTCACGACCCTGCTGTGGGGCGGCAACGTGGTCGCCGGCAAATGGGCCGTGGGCGAGGTCTCGCCCCAGGTGCTCACCTGCCTGCGCTGGGCCTTCGCCTGCCTCGCCCTAACCTGGCCGGCCTGGCGCGGGATCGTGGCCGAGCGCCACCTGATCGCGCGCCACTGGCGCTACATCCTGCTGATGGGAGCCTGCGGCTACACCGCCTATGCGAGCCTGTTCTATGCCGCCGGCATCTACACCACCGGCGTGAACGTCGCCCTGTTCCAGGGGGCGATCCCGGTCCTCGTCATCCTACTCAACTACGTCGTGCACCGCGTCGCCGTCACAGGGGCGCAGGTCCTCGGCGTCGTCATCACCCTCGGCGGCGCCGGCGTCGCGGCCACCCACGGCGACTGGCGCATCCTGTCGACGCTGTCCTTCAACATCGGCGACATGCTGATGCTCGGGGCCTGCCTGCTCTATGCCGGCTACACCGTCGCCCTCGCCGACCGGCCCAAGATATCCGGCCTGACCTTCTTCTCGGCGATGGCGCTGGCGGCCCTCGTGACCTCCCTGCCCGCGCTTGCGCTGGAGCAGGCCGCCGGACGCCTGATCTGGCCGACGCCGCAGGGCTGGGCCATCGTCGCCTTCGTGGCCCTCGGGCCGTCCCTCATCGCCCAGCTCTCGTTCATGCGGGGCGTCGAACTGATCGGCCCGAACCGGGCGGGGGTGTTCGTGAACCTCGTGCCGATCTTCGGCTCGGGCCTCGCCATCCTCGTCGTCGGCGAGCCCTTTCAATGGTACCAGGCCGCGGCTTTGGCCCTCGTGCTCGGCGGCATCGTCATCGCCGAGCGCTTCGGCCGCCGCGAAAGTCCCGGCGGCGGATGAGACGGGACGTCCGGTTCAGCCGGCGGCCGCGCGCTCGAGGGCGGCGATGTCGAGCTTGATCATGTCCTGCATGGCGGAGAAGACGCGGCGCGCCACGGCCGGGTCGGGATCGGCCAGCAGCCGGGGGAGGATCGTGGGCACGATCTGCCAGGGCACGCCCCACCTGTCCCGGAGCCAGCCGCACATGATCTCGGAGCCACCGTCCGCGATGAGCGCCGCCCACAACCGGTCGACCTCGTCCTGGTCGGCGCAGGCCACCGAGATGGAAGCGGCCATTCCGTAATCGGCCTCGCCGCCCCCGTTCAGTGCCTGAAAGCCCTGTCCGCCGAGGGTGAAGGCCACCAGGAGCGCATCGCCCGCCTCCCCGCCCGGCCAGGGCCCCGGCGAGCGCTGGACATGGTCGATACGCGAATCGGGGACGAGGGAGACGTAGAGGCCGACGGCCGCCTCGATGTCCTTGCCGAACCACAGGCAGGTGCTGACCTTCGGCATCGTCGATTCCTCCCGCGAGACCAGGCTCGCGTGACGATATCAACGATCAGGCCCCGATCCCATCAGATGATGAGCCCCCGCCGCAGGGCGATGGCGACGGCCTGGGTGCGGTTGGCGGTGCCGAGCTTGGCGCGAGCGGAACGCAGGTGGAAATCGACGCCGTGGGCCGAGATTCCCATGACCTCGCCGATCTCCCAATCGGTCTTGCCTTCGGCCGCCCATTGCAGCGCCTCGCGCTCGCGCGGGGCGAGGCGCGCGGTGGCCGCCGGGCTCTGGCCGTTCAGCAGCAGCAGGTGGCCGAACGCGTAGGTGGCGGCCAGCTGGAGCATGCCCCTGTCCGCCGGATCGATGGCGAGACGCTCGCCCGAAACACTGAACCCGGCGGTCTCGCCGTCGAGGGTCATCAACGGAATGGTCAGGCCGTCGCGCAGGCCGAAATCCGTCGCCTCGTCCATCACCCTGCGCGCCAGCGGATCGTCGGCATGCTCATCGGTGGCGTCGCTCCAGGCGAAGGGCGCGGTGGAGTGGCCGAGGCGCTGCACCGTGGGATCGTGGAAGGCATAGCCGCGCGTCAGGTAGCGTCGGCCCCATTCCATCGGGAAGGTGTTGAGGAGGACGTGGCCGCGCTGCTGTCGGACGGGCGCACCACGGGCCGGCACGGTGGCCGCCATGATGTGGGCGACGCCGAGATCCGCCAGTTCCGCCATCAGAAGCCGGGCGACGTCCTCGCCGCTCGCCGTCCGGTCGAGAGAGCGGAGGAAGCCGAGGGTCTGATCGAGGGATTTGCGCGTCACACGCGTACTGCCAGGAGAGCCCGATCACGTTTGCATGATCGAGAGCATGTGAGCGACCTGACTCTAGGTTGTCAACGCATTCCCAAGGGTAGGATCGATTTTGCGCGAGCGAGTATCCGAGGGGGTATCAGCCGAACAGGTCGACGGTCCTGAAACCGGCCGCTTCCAGCCGCTCGGCCAGGACGCGGCGATGGCACCGTTCCGGATCGCGCTCGAAACAGAGGAGACAGGTGGGCGCCCGCGCGGCGAGCTCGCACAGGGCATCGAGGGCGAGGCCGCCATCGGCGGTATCGAGGACCTCCTCGCAGTAGATCCGGCGCATCAGCGCCGCGTCATGGGCCCGGGCGGCTTCCCGCCCGGCCTTGGGCGTGCCGAGTTCCCGCGCATGCGCATAGGCGAGACCCGCCTCCTCCAGGCTCGTCTTCAGGGCGTTCTTCGAGAAGCCTCGCTTGCGCGAGTTCGCCACCGCGCGAACGTCGGCCAGGGTCGCGACACCGGCATCCTTCAGGGTCGCCACGAATCGCTCGGAATCGAGCCCTTCGTAGCCGATGGTGAACAAAACCTTGTGCAGTCTCCCCTCCCCTCGAAACGTCAGACCGGCTCGGGACTTAGCCTCGGGTGCCGGACTGCGGCCAAAGCGCCGGAATGCACCCTATGTGGCTCGCAGGCAACGACTTCCGGAATTCCGCCGCATTGCCGTCAAAGCTCTGTTAACCGCGCGGGGTCCATCCCTTAGCGATGAGTTTAGCGCGTGAGAACGGTGGGCCGGGCATCGATGTCGCTTAAGAACGGGATCGCCCCGACAATCCTGGCCGGGATGCCACGCGGCGTCGCCATGCGCTGGGCCAAACGCTCACTGACGGCCGCCCTGCTCGCGAGCCTCGCGGCCTGCGCCGGAAACCACAGCGACTTCTACCCGACCAAGGGCGACGTGAAGCCCCATCCGGGGGTGGCGCGCGCCAAGCAGCATCCGATCCAAGGCATCGACATCTCGAAGTGGCAGGGCCCGATCGATTGGGCCTCGGTGCGCGGTGCCGGCACCCAGTTCGCCTTCATCAAGGCGACGGAAGGCGGCGACCACGTGGACGAGCGGTTCCGCGCCAATTGGGATGGCGCCGCCAAGGCGGGCGTGCCCCGTGGGGCCTACCATTTCGTGTTCTGGTGCCGCTCGGCCCAGGACCAGATGGAGTGGTTCAAGAAGAACGTGCCCAACGATCCGACCGCCCTGCCCCCCGTTCTCGACGTGGAGTGGAACGGCCATTCGCAGCTCTGCCCCAAGAAGCTGCCGAAAGCCCAGGCGCTGGCGATGATGCGCTACATGCTCGACGAGATGGAGCGCTACACCGGCAAGCGTCCGATCATCTATACCGACATCACCTTCCACAAGGACGTGCTCGAGGACGAGCTGCCCGACTACCCGCACTGGGTCCGCTCCACGGCGGCCGAGCCCGAGCAGCGCTACGCCAAGCGCAAGTGGATGCTGTGGCAGTTCACCTCCACCGGCCGGGTTCCGGGCGTGCGCGGCGATGTCGACCGCAACGCGTTCTACGGCTCTACGGCGGAATGGGCCTCGTTCCTGTCGACGGATTGCGACCCCCGCGACCATAGCCGGCTCGCCGGACAGGGGCTCTGCAGCGGGAAGTGAACGGGATGCGGAGGCCGGGCGCTACAGACCCGTATCGATGACGCTGGTGAGGACGGTGCCGTAGTGGCAGGCCGTCGCGGCGAGAACGAAGGCGTGCCAGATGGCGTTCTGGTACGGCAGGCTGCGCCAGACGTGGAAGATGATCCCCAGCGAGTACAGCATACCGCCGATGGCCAGGAGCCAGAGAGCTTCGGGCTTGAGCGCTCCGATCACCGAGTCGTAGGTGGCGACGCCGCTCCATCCGAGGAGCAGGTAGAGGCCGATGGCCGCCCGGTCGAAACGGCCGGGCAGGAGAAGCTTCAGGGCGATGCCGATTCCCGCCAGGACCCAGATGAAGGCCAGCAGGATCCAGGCCGTCGATCCGCGTCCGACCAGGGCGACGAGGGGCGTATAGGTGCCGGCGATCATGAGGTAGATGATGGCGTGGTCGGCCCGGCGCAGGATCCACTTCCGCCGACCGACCGGCCACATGTTGTACGTGGCCGAGACACCGAGCATCGACACCAGGGCGGCGGCATAGACCACCACCCCCGCACGCTCTGTCCAATCCAGCGGCGCCATCGCCGCGAGGATGACGATGGCGATGGCACCCGCGACGCCGAAGACGATACCGGCGATATGGATGGCGGCATCCGCCATCAATTCCTTGCGCGTGTAGTTCCAGCTCAGTCCGATGGGTCTACCGTCCTCAGCCAGAAACATCGCTGACTCCGAGCTATCCTAACCCAAGCTTAAGCGCCAAAGGACCGGACTCGTTCCCTGTTCGAACTGCGTAGGCGGCGAGCATCGTGAACCGCCGCCTACAGGATTCCTGCGTATTGTCTCGGTGGGGCGACCCTCAGAAGGAGAAGGTCGTGAAGCGGCTCGCGAGGACGACGGCCCAGGCCGCTCCGAGAAGTCCCGTAAGACCGACGACGACCTTCCGGGTCCGCGCATGGCGCGTCCCCTCCATGTCGGCGCCTTCGCGTGCCGTCTGGTCGCGCTCAACGAGTACCTGCTCTTCCGACACGAGGCGTTGGTCGTGCATGCTGGACGGCCTTTCGGTTGTGGCGTGACACTGCCCGGCGCCGCTCTCGCAGCGCCATCGACACATCGGCTAACGGTACAAACCCAAGCTTGGTTTCGCTGCGACGCAACAAAACATGGCCGAGGTGACGCTCGCCGATGTCGACCGACACGGTGCAAGCATCCGGCCAATCCGCACCCGCTATCGGGCATCGCGGCGACGCGGTCTGTGCGATGCAACAGCCGGCGCGCCGACGAGATCCGGAACCAGGGCGGGAATTACCCCCTCGCTCGCGGGCGAAAGACCGTCTCCCTGCCCCCCGGGGCCCCGCTACGATTTGTCCCCGGGAAGGGGCTTAAGCGCCTCGGCTCGTCATGCCCTCGAAGCCGAAGGCGGCGGTGGCACCGGCGGAAGATGCCGGGATGCGCTGGGCCGCCCCCCGGCTGAGCCGGGCATGAACGGTCGCCATCATCAGGACTGCCATGGCGAAGACCTGATGGGCGAGGCCCGCCCAGAGGGGCACCGCCAGCAACAGGGTCACGATGCCCAACCCGGCCTGCGCCAGGGTCAGGCCCGCGATGCCCACGGCACGGCGGGCCGTGCCGCTCGCGGGAAGCCGCCTGCTCGCGTCGATGGCGTGGAACAGCGCCACCGCCAGAAGGAGATAGGCCATCAGACGGTGGTTGAACTGCACCAGGGTGACGTTGTCGATGAAGTTCTCGATCCACGGGCTGACCGCGAACAGTTCGGACGCCCCCGGCACGAAGACGCCGTCCATGTCGGGCCAGGTATTGTGCACGAGCCCGGCCTTCGAGCCGGCGACGAGTCCGCCGAGACCGATCTGGAGCAGGACGAGGATCGGCAGCAGTCCGGCCGTGATCCGCAGGCGCCCTGGTGCGGGCTCGGACGGGCCGGACCGCAACCCGGCCGCCAGCCAGACGAGACCGGCCAGGATCAGGCTCGCCGTGGTCAGGTGCAGGGCGAGCTTGAGGGGCGCCACCGCCGTCATTCCCGGCTGGAGACCGGAGGCGACCATGATCCAGCCGATGGCGCCCTGAAGACCGCCGAGGGCGCCGAGGGCAAGGAGCCCGTATCCGAGGCGCCGGTCGACGAGGCCGCGCCACCAGAACACGAGGAGCGGCAGGAAGAAGGCGAGCCCGAGGATGCGCCCGAGCAGGCGGTGGCCCCATTCCCAGGCATAAATGACCTTGAAGTCCGACAACCCCATGCCCTGGTTGAGGATGCGGTATTGCGGCGTGCCCTTGTACTTGTCGAACTCGGCGGCCCAGGCCTGTTCGGAGACCGGGGGGACCACGCCCGTCACCGGCCGCCATTCGGTGATCGACAATCCCGATCCCGTCAGGCGGGTGGCACCGCCGACGGCGACCATGGCCACGACGAGGATCGCCAGCGTGTAGAGCCAGATGCGCACCGGGTTCCTGGAACGGACCGGTGCGGTCGGGGTGGTTTCGCGTGAAGGCATCGCGGTGGCGGGCTCGCGTGGTGTCGGGATCGGCGCGGGTTTCCCGTGCCTCGCGCCCTGCGTTACGCATGCGGGGCCGCCGGGGCAACGTCGCCCAGGGCCGCAGAGGCGCCGGATGCGGCGCGAGCGGCAATTGCCTTGCCGCGGCGGGCGGCCTAACCCCGGCGGACCGGCTGCGCGGCAAGTCGACGGACACCCCTGCCGGACCTCCCGCCGGGGAGAAGGCCCATGCCAAAGGCCCACGTACAGGAGAGCGCCCATGCGCCGCCGCACCCGCACGCTGCTCGGCACGATCGGCATGCTCGCCTTCGTGGCGCTCTACGCGCCCCTCGCCATGGCCTTGGCCGACAGCCGCATCTCGCAGACGCCGCCGGCCGTGCAGGCGATCCTCTACGCCTTCCTCGGCATCGCCTGGATCTTCCCGCTGATGCCGCTGATCCGCTGGATGGAGCGAAAGGACGTCGACGGCGGGAGTTGAACCCTAAGCAGGTTCAGCAAAAGTGGTCACCGGTTTTGCGGCCTAATACCCGTGATATTTTAATAGCTTAAGCGATGTGAAGCGGTGGCTTGCCCACGCGAGCCTGCGTAGGGTTTCGCCCGACGCCGGGATTTCGCCGCACTCGGCCGTCACAGGCTTGGGCACGCTTCGATGTTCCGTCAGACCCAGGCCGAGATCCGCCGCTCCATGAACCGATCCTCATGAACCGATTCCTCGCGTCCTTCCTGCTCGTAGGCGTCGGCTGCGCCGCTCTCCCGGTTCTCGCCACCCAGGCCTCGGCGCAGAATGCGCCCCGCTCGATGGCGGAATGCGAGCGCCTCAAGAACGATCTCGCCTACAACCAGTGCCTCGCGATGTTCGGGCCGGCCGCCAGGAATGTCGGAGGCGGGGGCAGCGACGGGGGATCGGCCTCCTCCGTGGCGACGGCGCTCGCCGCCGTGCCGCCGGTCAGCACCGAATCCCTGCCCATGGCCGACGAGCCCGCGCAGGAGGCCGGCAGGGGCCAGCGCGGCAGGCGTGGACGCTACACCCGTCACGGCCGCCAGAGCGCCAGCTTCACCGTCGGTGGAAGCGAGAGCCGCTCGTCCTACCGCCGTCGCCGACGGCATTAGCCGGGCTCACGCGACATTGAGCCGCCGCCCGCGATTCCAGGCGAGGAACGGAACGCCCGACAGCAGCGCGGAGAGCGCCACCTTCGATTGATGCAGCCCATTCACCGAGACCCGCGGCAGGGCATGGAGATGGCCGGCATGGCCGGGGAAGAGATGGCCGGGACGGGTCGTCACGGCCGTGACGAAACCGGCCTCGCGGGCGATGTCGAATTCCCGCCCCCCGGCCGAAGTCGGATCGCCCACCGGATAGGACAGATGCCGGACCGGCCGTCCAATCTCCCGCGCGATCCGCGCCCTGCCCTCCCCGATCTCATGGCGGACCCGCTCCTCCCCGTGTTTCGCCAGCATGGGATGGTCGATGGTATGGGCTCCGATCGACAATGCGGGATCGGCCGCCAGACCGCGCAACTCCCCCCAGGACAGGCAGAGCTCCCCCGCCACCCGTCCGATTCCGATGCCGGCCTCGCCGCAGAGGTCGGCGATGGTGGCGAGCAGGAACTCCTCCGATCCGGCGCGCAGGTGCCGGTAGATCGCGGCGAAGGCCGCCATCTTCTCCCCCGCCGTGGCGGCGGGCAGATCGAGGGGCGGGGCCTCGTCCCGACGCACCCTCACCCGGTCGAGGCGACCGATCGCGCGTTCGAGTTCGATCCACCACAGGCGGCCCCGCCCCTCGGCGAACTCGCTCGTGACGAACAGCGTCCACGGGACGCGGTGCCGGCTTAGAATGGGAACGGCGTGGCGGGCGTTGTCGCGATAGCCGTCATCGAAGGTCAGGACGGCGAAGGGCCTGCCTCCGCTGGGCCGGACGAGCCGCTCGGGCACGGAATCGAGGCCGATCACGTCGAACCCCTTCGCGGCCAGCGTGACCAGCACCGCGTCGAGGAAGTCCGGCGTGATCGAGAGAATACCGTTGGGGGCGAAGGCCCTGGCGGGGGCCGGATCGACATGGTGGAAGGTCAGGATCAGGCCGCGCCCTTGCGCGACGCGCTTCAGCCAACGGTCGGCCCCCGAGGCGGCGATGGCGCGAAAGCCCGCATCGAACAGGCGGTGACGGAACTCGGGCGAGGGCATGGGCGTCACCGGAGAGGAGCGGAGCAGGCGGACATTCGGCCACCAACCCGCAAGGTTTCGTTACCCACATCGCGAGATGATGCCCTGCCGTTTCCCATCGTCACCGGCGCTTAAGGAGCCGGAGGGCTAGTACTCGCCGATGGAGGCTCGTGCGCCGCGCTCGCGGAGCCGTGCCAGGGAGCGGTGATGGCGGTTCTTGTTCACGATCTCACTGGAGCAGGCATGATTCAGGAGCGCGTCCGTGGGCAACTGGTTCCGGAGGTGTTTCGCGACCTGGCCAGCGTCGAGGCTCTGTGGCGGAGCGTAGAGAGCGACCCCGCCGCGTTGTCGACCCCGTATCAGCGCTTCGACTGGGTCTCGGCCTTCGTCTCGGCCAAGCTCGGCTGCACCCCGGCGGAGCAGGACGCCTCCCTGCGGGTCATCGTCCTGCGCGATCCCGGCGGACGACCCCGCGTGATCCTGCCGCTTCAGGTCGCGCGCGAACGCGGCGTCCGCGTGGCGCGGGTGATCGGCTGCAAGCACGCGAACTACCACATGCCGATGTTCGCCTCCCGCGAGGCGGCGGCCATGCGCGCCGAGGATCTCGTCGGACTGCTGCGCCGCGTCGGGCACGAGGCCGGGATCGACGTCTATCTGCTCGGGCATCAGCCGCGTTTCTGGGACGGCGCCGCCAATCCGTTGAGCCTCCACGCCGCGCCGGCGGTGAGCGACGCCTACGGCCTGATCCTCGGCCCCGACCCCGAGACCACCGCCAAGCGCGTCTTCAGCGCGGACGCGCGCAAGAAGATGCGCTCGAAGGAGAGGAAGCTGATCGAGGCCTTCGGCCCCGTGGAGTATCGGGTTGCCGCGAATGCCGAGGAGGTGAGGGCCTACCTCTCCGCCTTCTTCACGCAGAAGGCCTCGCGCTTTGCTGCCATGGACATCGCCAATCCCTATGCCGACGAGGGTATCCGCCGCTTCATCGCCACCGGTGCCTGCCGGCAGGACGATCCGAACGAGGTCCGGGGCGCCGCGATCGAGGTCTCCGCCCTGGTGGCGTGCAACGATGGGCGGGTCTTCGCGACCTTCGCCGGTGCGGTCAGCGATGCGCGCTACAGCGGCATGATGACCTCCTTCGACCAGGATCCCGTCGTCGGACGGTCGAGCCCGGGCGACATCCTGTTGCAGCACCTCATCCGCGATCAGACCGAGCGCGGCCGCCGCAGCTTCGATCTCGGCGTCGGGGAGGCCCGCTACAAGGCCAATATCTGCGACGAGACGATTCAGCTCGGTGAGGTCACCATCGCCGTCACCCTGCGCGGCCATCTCTTCGCCGTTCCGGCCATGGCCGCCACCCGGCTCAAGCGCCGGATCAAGCGGAGCGAGCGACTGGCGCGCTGGGCGAAGACGGTTCAGAGGGCGATCCGACGCTCGGCCCGCCATGGCCGGACCGCCGGCGAGGCACAGACCTGAGGCAACGGGTCGAGCCGACCCCCTCGCTCAGGCCACCGAACGTCTTCAAGCCGCCGAAAGTCTTCAGGCCGCCGAAAGTCTTGCGCCGGTCCCCGGCTTTCCCGCATCGACGCGCTCGTTCGCGGTCTGCTCTCCGGCGACGAGGACCGAGCCGGATCCCTCCCGGTCGGCCAGGCCGTAGAGTGCGACGAGTTCGGGATCCTCGGGCGACTTGTCGGAGGCGATGACGATGGCGTTCATCCGGCCCGCCATGGCCGTCAGCAGGTCGCGAGCCCCCTCGGACTGGGCTTCGCCCAAGCGATAGACGACCCAGTCGTAGCTCTGGGCCAGGGCATCGAGGGCGATGGCCAGGGCCTCCGGCTCGTCCGTGAGGATGTCGCAATCGACGAAGCCGCGCGGGATGGCGTGGAGCCTGCGCACCGAGGGCACCGATCGGATCACGTCGAGGAAGGCCGCCTCGCCCGCCACGAGGTCGGTGAGGCCGGCATCGTCCGAGGGTGAGGCCGGGCCGTTGACGTCCACGAGGAGGACACGCCCGCTCGCGGCCAATGCCTCCGCCAGGATTCCGGCGAGCTGCCGGTCGGCGTCCGTATCGGTCTCCGCCACCAGGAGGCTTCCGCCATTGCGGCCGATGCGCTCGCGCAGGCGGCGGGTGAGGGCCTGGAGATCGTAGCTGGGGACGGCCGTCCGGCCCGCTTCCCCGGCGGCCTCGTCCGTCTCCTCCCGCACCGGAGGCGGCGTGACTTCCGGGACGGAGACGGGAGCGGCGGCGACGAGGGGGACGACGACGCGGGCGATCAACGGCGCCTCGTAGAGGGCGGCGGCGGTGCCGGTGCGCGACAGGGCCGCGGACGCTTCCGGGAAGGCGAAGGGGGCGGGCTCGGGAGCCCGATCGTCCGATTCGGTCCGGCGGCGGCGGGTCTCGTCGGGATCGCGGAGGAGATGGCGCGCCGCCACCCCGCCGCTGGACAGCAGCATCGCCATCACGAGGGCGAGGGCCACGATGGGCAGCTTCTTCGGGAAGGACGGGATCTGGGGCACCACGGCGCGGGAGACCACGCGGGCATCGGCGGGGGCCGCGCTCTCGGCATCGCGGGCCGAGGCCTCGCGATAGCGCGACAGGTAGGATTCGAGCTGGTCGCGCTGGGCCTTGGCCTCGCGCTCGAGGGCGCGGAGCTGGACCTCGCTGGAATTGCCCTTCGAGACGACCTCGCGCTGCGCGTCGACGGCGGCGTTCAGGCTCTCGACCCGGGCCTCGGCGATACGCGCGTCGTTCTCCATCGTCCGCACCACCCGGTCGGCGGTGGCCTTGATCTGCGCGTCGAGGTCGCCGATCTGCGCGGTCAACTCCTTGATGCGGGGATGGGCCGGCATCAGCGTCCGCGATTCGAGGGCGAGCTGCCCACGCAGGGTGATGCGCTGCTCCACCGTGCGCCGGATGACCTCGTTGTTAGCCACGTCCGGGATCTCGAAGGCGCGGCCGTCCTTGATCATCTCGCGGATGAGCTTGGCCCGGCTCGTGAGATCGGCCTTGACCGTGCGGGCCTGGGACAGCTGGGTCGACAATTCACTGAGCTGCTGGGTGCCCAGAGGTTGGCTGGTGGTGCCGCCACCGCCGCTGATCAGGCCGTTGCGGGCGCGGAAGGTCTCGACCTTCGCCTCGGCCTCGGACACGCGGGTGCGCAGGGTGTCGATGTTGCCGCCGAGCCAGGTCGAGGCGTAGCGGGCAGTGTCCACCTTCGCCGATTCCAGGGAGGCGATGTAGAGTTCCGCGATGGTGTTGGCGGCCTTGGCCGCGAGGTCAGGATCGCGCGAGCGGAACTCGACCGTCAGGATGCGGGACTTGCCGGCCGGGTAGACCAGGAGCCGGTCGAAATAGGCCTCCAGCACCCGGTCCTCGGGCGCTCGCTCCATCGGGTTCCTGCTAAGGCCGATCATCATCAGGACGCGCTGGACCGGACCGATGCCGTCGACCTCGGGATCGAATTCGGCATTGCCCACGAGCTTCAGGCGGCGGATCGCCTCCCGCGCGATATCCCGGGACATCACCACCTGAACCTGGCTCGCCACCGCCTGTTCGTCGATGGCCAGGGGCTGTTCGCCGCGCTCCTGGGCGGTGCGGGCGAAGCTCGCGTCGCGGCTCTCCAGCAGGATCTTGGCCTCGCCGGTGTAGCGGGGCGGAACCACCTGTACGAAGACGATGGCCCCGATCCCCGCCGCGACGGTGGGAAGGACGATCCAGCGCCACGACCGCGCCAGCACCCCGAACAGTTGGGACAAGCCAAGCCCCTCGTCCCGCTGCGGGATCGGTTCGATCGAGGAAACGGTCTGCTGCGAGCGGGGCATGAGACGATCTTTACGCAAGGCAGGACGGCGCATCGCACGCCTCCCGGAAGAGTAGAACTCGTTAAGATTGATCGTCGGTTAAGATCGACTGCAACGCAGCGCATTCCCGGCGGAGCATCAGCTTTTGTTAACCATATGAACCTACCAATAGAGGCAGAAACTTGCTCTTAGCGGCTTGGATGATGAACCGGCGCTCCCTTCTCCTCGCTCTCTCCTCCACTCTGGCACTGGGCGGATGCCTGCGTCCCGACTTCCGGACCGCGCAGCTCGATGCCACCACCACCGGATCGATCGGCGGACGCTATACGCTCGCCACCGGCGACCGGCTGCGCGTCATCGTGTTCGGCCAGGACAACCTCTCCAACATCTACGCCATCGACGGGGCGGGCGGCATCGCCATGCCGCTCATCGGGCTCGTGAAGGTGGGAGGGCAATCGACGGCCCAGGCCGCCCGGACCATCGAGGCCAAGCTCGCGGCGGGCTTCGTGCGCGAGCCGCATGTCACGGTGGAGGTGGACGCCTACCGGCCGTTCTACATCCTGGGCGAGGTCACGACCTCGGGACAGTACCCTTACGTGAACGGCATGGCCGTCGAGACGGCGGTGGCGATCGCGGCGGGCTTCGGGCCGCGGGCGGCCCGCGACTACGCCGTCCTCACCCGCGAGGGACCGAACGGCCTCGTCTCGGGCATCGTCCCGATGACCTACCTGGTGAAGCCCGGCGACACGATCGTCATCAAGGAACGCTTCTTCTGAGGACGTCTCGTCGTCGATCGATATCGGCCCGGATCCCTCCGATCCGGGCCTTCGTCGTTCCTCGCCCGGTCAGGCGATGTCCAGGCGACTCAGACTGGAAGCCTTGCCGGCATTGGCAACCGTCGCCCCGCTATCGAACCTGTGGTCACCCTCCTGATCCGAAAGGAGGTCTCCGGTCTTCGCGGACCCCTTGGACCGGGAGAGGTTCTTCATCTCGGCGTTCTCCAGCCCGCCGCTGTAGTCCGAGTATCCGGGCCGACGCCACCGGGTGGAATGTCCGTTCCCTTGCCGCCGGAGAGGCTGTCGTCGCTCTTCTGCGTTAGGGGCTGCCTGACCGAGCGAAAGGTTTTCGACCTCCCGCCCGCCTGAAATGGTCCTGCGGCGTACGGTCCTTGACGGTGGTACCATCTCTGGAAACCAGTCTCCGCTAAGGTCGTACCGTCGCCCGGTTCGAATGGTCGTCGCGTGGAGCTTGTCCGTCGTGAGTGCGTCCGCCTCCATCCCGTCCCTTCGCCCCTCCCCCGGCGAGGGCGGGAGCGTCTACCGCATCCTTCACGTCTTCCGCGCGCCGGTGGGAGGGCTGTTCCGCCACGTCTGCGACCTGATCAGGATCCAGGCCGCCGCCGGCCACGAGATCGGCCTCGTCTGCGATGCGTCCACCGGCGGCGAACACGCGGCGCGGGCGCTTGCCGAACTCCTGCCCCATCTCGCACTCGGCATCGTCCGGCTTCCCATGCGGCGCAACCCGCACGGATCGGACCTCGCCGCAGTGCGCGCAATCGCCGAACGGGCGCGGGAGGTCCGCGCCACGATCCTGCACGGTCACGGCGCCAAGGGGGGGGCCTATGCCCGCATCGCCCGCCTGCCCCCGGGTTCGCCTTCGCCGATCAGGGTCTATACTCCGCATGGCGGCAGCTACAATTACAAACCCGGTTCCCTGCGCCACCGGCTCTACATGGGGGTCGAGCGCCTGCTCGCGGCGCGCACCGACGTGTTCCTGTTCGAGAGCGAATACGTGGCCGGCCGGCACCGGCGCTTCGTGGGGGGTAAGCCCCGTACCATGCGGATCGTCCATAACGGCATCGACGAGGCGGAGTTCGAACCGGTGCCGCACCGGGCGGACGCCTACGACCTCGTCTATGTGGGCGAGCTGCGCGAAGCGAAGGGAATCACGATCCTGCTCGACGCCCTGGCGGCGCTACGGGCCGAGGGACGCCCCAGCCGCCTGCTCATGGTGGGCTCGGGCCCGGACGCCGACCCATTGGCGGAGCGGGCACGGCGGCTCGGCCTATCCGATTCCGTGGCGTTCGAGCCGCCCCAGCCGATCCGTACCGCATTGGCGAAGGGACGGATCATGGTGGTTCCGTCGCTCGCCGAATCCCTGCCCTACGTGGTGCTGGAAGCCGCAGCGGCACGGCAGCCCCTCGTCTCGACCAATGTGGGCGGCATCCCGGAGATCTTCGGGGCGGCGGCGGCGGATCTCGTCGGCCCCAACGATCCCGTTGCCCTCAAGGATGCCATCGTCCGCCAGCTCGACGAAGACCCCGCCCGGGGCCTCGCACGAGCCCATGCGCTCAGCGAATCCGTGCGGACACGGTTCTCGATGAAACGGATGGGGGCGGATGTGCTATCCGGCTACGCTGCCGCCCTGCACCTTCGAGGGACGTCCACCATGGCAACACTACTGCCGCCGATGAAGGAACTGCGGAAGTCGCGCTAACGTACTCTTTGCCATGCTTTCGGCGGGTGGACCTTCGTTAAACGTTCCGTGATGCCGGCTTGGCATCGTCCCCTATCTCACCGACGAAAAGTTCGAACGAAAGCAGACGATGAGCGCCTTCGACGTTCGCGACCTTCTGAAGGCGGCGGGGCATCCCAGCCAGCCAAAAGCGGTCGATGCGGCTGAGTACGGCCCTGCCGAATCCACGCTTCCTCCCGCCGAGATCGGGGCGCCCCGCGACCATGGCGGTGTCCTGTCTCCCGTCGTGCTATCGGGCAGCGTGCGGCTGGCAGATCTGGCGCTCATCGTCATCCTCGGGTTTGCCACCCACTTCGTGCAGCTCCGCGGCGTCGTCGCACTGGGGTGGAGCTATCCCACGGCAATCCTGTCCGTGGCCGGGCTCGCGGTGGCGTTGTTCCAGATCTTCGGCAGTTACCGGATCGCCGCCTTTCGGACCTTCTTCAAACCCGCCCTGCGCCTCACCGCCGCCTGGTCGCTGACCTTCCTCGTCGTTGCAACGGTCATGGTCTTCGCCAAGGTGGCCGACCATTATTCCCGCATCTGGCTCGCGCTGTTCTACGCCCTGGGGCTGGCCCTGCTTCTCGCCGAACGCCTCGTCCTGCTCCGTTTCGTCACCGCCCGCATGCTGCGCGGACAGTTCGACCGCCGCACGGCCATCGTCGGAGGCGGGCCGTTGGCGGAAGAGCTCATCCGCGCGCTGGAAGCCGAATCCGATTCGGGCATCCGCATCGTCGGCGTGTTCGACGATCGTGGGGACAACCGGTCGTCCTCGGTCATCGCCGGCTATCCGAAGCTCGGCACGGTGAGCGATCTCGTCGATTACGCACGCTCCACCCGCCTCGACCTCGTGGTCTTCACGCTGCCAATCGCGGCCGAGGATCGCCTGCTCCAGATGCTGGCCAAGCTTTGGGTGCTGCCCATCGACATCCGCCTCTCCGCCAAGGCGACGAAACTCAAGCTGCGCCCCAGGGCCTATTCCTATCTCGGCTCCGTTCCCGTCCTCGACGTGTTCGACAAGCCGATGGCCGATTGGGACATCGTCGCCAAAGCCATCTTCGATCGCGTCGTCGGCACGGCCATGCTGATCGTGTTGGCCCCCGTCATGCTCGGCCTGGCCATCGCAGTCCGCCTGACCTCGCCCGGTCCGATCCTGTTCCGGCAGAAGCGCCTCGGCTTCAACAACGAGACGATCGAGGTCTACAAGTTCCGGTCGATGTATGCGGACCAGTCCGATTTTACGGCCGCGAAGCAGGTGACGCGCGGCGACCCCCGCGTCACACCCCTCGGCCGGTTCATCCGCAGGACCTCGCTGGACGAGCTTCCGCAGCTGTTCAACGTCCTGAAGGGGGAACTCTCCCTGGTCGGGCCGCGCCCCCATGCGGTTCAGGCCACGACCAGCACCACCCTCTACGATCAGGTGGTGGACGGGTATTTCGCCCGCCACAAGGTCAAGCCCGGCATCACCGGCTGGGCTCAGATCAATGGCTGGCGCGGCGAGACCGACACCGACGAGAAGATCCAGCGCCGCGTCGACCACGACCTCTACTACATCGAGAACTGGTCGATCCTGTTCGACGTGCAGATCATGCTGGCGACCCCCCTCTCCCTCGTCACCACCAAGAACGCCTACTGATCCGACATCCGCCGGGATGCGCCCGGCCAAAACAAAAGCCGCCCGTCGCAATGCGACGGGCGGCTTTTGTCGTTTCTGCGCCGAAAACCGGCGCGACGGGGAGGTCCCGTTACGGCAGGGAGCCCGCCGCCTTCTTGGCCTCGGTCATCGTGTCCTCGCAGCCCTTGGCATCCCCGGCCGCTTCCTGCTTGCGCGCCTGCTCGATCAAGTGACGAGCGTGGTCGACACTCTTGGCGTTGGGGGTGGTCGAGGGATCGGTGGGCTTGCCGCCGGGGGGCGCGTCGAGCCCCATCGACGGATTGGACGCGACCTTGCCGTCGGCCGAGGCGGTTCCGGTGACCGACACGGCGCCGGAGCTGTTGAGGCGCCGCTCGATCGTGGCGATCTGGTCGGAGCAGGCCGAGGCGAAGGCCGGACCGGCAATGGCGGTGAAGACGAGAGCGGGCACGAGGACGCGGATCAGGGGCGAGCCCGTCGTCGGCGCATGCGCCTTGGTCGAGGAGGTCCTGGTCTCGCTGAGGGCCTTGGTCATGCGATGCTTTCCGGTGATGTCGAACATGGCACGCCAACGCTCGACCCACCCGGCATGTTGCTGCGACATCGTCGAACCTGAGGTGGATCATCCCCGGCGAGGCCATCCGCCGCACGCGGCGACCAATGAGAAAAGGCCACCGCCCCGTTGCCGGAGCGGTGGCCTTTTCGAAGGGGCTCATCGAGGTCTGGTTATCGAGGGGCGGCTACCAGAAGATGCGCATTCCGCCATAGGCCGCGATCGGCGCGCCGGGGGCCAGGCTCCGGTTGGAGCTGGCATTGGGCAGCGCCAGGATCGGAACCTCGCCGACCGGCGAGAAGGTGCCGAAGGTGGCGTATTTCGCGTTCAGCGCATTCTCCACATAGCCGTAGACCTCGATATTCTCGTTCACCCGGTAGCTCGTGTTGAACCCGATGACCGCGTAGTTGCCGGTGGTCTTGTTGAGGTTCGATTCGTCGCCCACGAGGAACTTGCCGGTGGCGACACGGCCGAGGACGCCGACCCGCCATTCCGGCGTGACGTTGTACTGCACGCCGACCTTGACCTGATGCGGCGCGACGCCGGGGAGCTTGTCGCCGCGTCTCACGAAGATCTGGTTGGCTTCCGAGTTGTCCGGCTGGGCCGGGTTCGGCGTGGCGAACGGGTTGCCGCCGGAGGCCAGGGTCAGCGGCGACTGGAAGGTGGCATCGACGAAGGCGTAGTCGATGAAGGCGTTCCAGACCGGGGTGGTGATGGCGAGGCTCGCCTCGACGCCCTGGCGGCGGGTGGAGCCGACATTCTGGAAATAGGCCCGGCCGATGGTGATGTCGGAGGGCACGAAGGTGATGTCATCCTCGTTGCGGGCCCGGAACACGCCGGCCTTCCAGCTGAGCACCCCGAGTTCGATCGGCGAAGGCAGCTTGCCGCGGAAACCCGCCTCCACCGTGCGGGAAATGACCTGCTTCAACGGCGGATCGCCGACGAAGAAGTTGGTGAGCGAGCACGGGGCGAGGGGATCGGCGCAGGAGAGCTCGGCCGGGGTGGGCGCACGGTTCGCCTCGACATAGCCGCCATAGACGGTGAGGAGGTCGGGCACGATCTTGTAGGTCGCGCCGACGCCCGGATTGAACCGCTGGAAGTAGTGGTTGCCGTTCAACGCCGTGCCGAGCTGATCCTCCAGCACGATCTTGGCCATGTTGAACCGGCCCTGCAGCGTCAGGGTCAGGCGGTCGGTCAGATCGGTGTTGTTCTGCAGGTAGATGCCGCCGTAATCGTTGCTCGACTTCACGCTCACCGGCGTGATCGAGTTGTCGTCGCTGCGCACCACGATGCCGGGGCCGAAGAAGCCGCGGTCGAAGGTCAGGCCGCCCACGGCGTTGTCGGCGGTGAAGGCCGTGCGGCCGCCGTCGTAGGAGCCGCCGAGGACGAAGCGGTTCGGCAGCCCGAACAGCGTCTCGCGCACGTTGGTCTGGACCGAGACGCCGAAATTCTCGGTGTTGGTCCGGGTCGAGTTGAGGAAGGCGTAGGGGCCGCCCTCGTCGAACCGCTCCGCGAAGGCCGGAAGCCGGGCGAAGTTCGCCGTCCTGACGCTGTTGGCCTGGACGCGCCGGTTCATCCGGTCGCGCAGGAAGAACTGCTCTTCGTTGGCGCCTTCCGAGCAGAGGAACCGCTCGTTCTCCTCGCAACGCTCCACTTCGGCGGCGTCGCCGTTGGCGGTGTTCTGCTCGAACCGGCCGTAATAGGCGTTGCCCTGGATCGTCACGGTGGGGGTGATGTCGTAGGTGCCCGACAGCCCAATGCGGCCGAATGCGTTCAGCGTCTTGTCGGGATAGGTGAAGACCTCGTTGCGCTTGAAGTCCAGCAGATCGACGGGCAGGGTCCCGTTGCCGGTCAGGCTGTTGATCGCGCCCATGAAGTTGAGGTGGAACTCACCCTTCTCCGCCTGCACGCCGAGATCGCCGTAGAACTGGCGCAGACGCGAGGGCGAGTGCTGGCGCCATCCGTTCTCGGAGAGGGCCGTGCCGGCGACGTAGAGGCCGACATTGTCCGAGCGCTGGCCATGCTGGAACGAGCCGCCGAAGCGCCCGAACGAGCCGCCCGAGAGGTTCAGCTCGGTGCCCTGATAGGTGAAGCCGTTCTTGAGCTGAACGCTGAGCGCGCCGCCGAGGGCGTTGAGGCCGTAGGCCGGGTTCGAGCCTTCGAGCTCGATGCGGTCGACGGCGATGTCGGGGATGAGATCCCACTGCACCGTGTCGCCGAAGGAGGTGTTGAAGCGGTTGCCGTTGACGTAGACGGCCACACCCTGGGGGCTTCCGCCCAGGGGCGAGGCTTCGAAGCCGCGATAGGTGATGGTCGGCTGGAAGGGGTTGCCCTGCGCGTTGTTGATGCTGATCGAGCCGATCCGCTCGTCGAGGGCGCGTAGCACGCTCGGGGTGCCGACCCGGTTCACATCCGCCGAGGTCAGGACGCTGGTGTTCTGGGGAAGCTTGTCACGGTCCTGGCCGAGGAGGACGCCCTGGGCGTTGCGCAGGGTGGGCGTCGGCGTGGTGGCGACCACGTCGAGTTCCTGCAGCGTCACGGCCTGCTGGCCGCCGACGACCGTCGTCTGCGCGTAAGCGACGCCCGGCAGCAGCGCTACCGAAACGAGGAGGCTGCTCCGCAGCGTCCGCTTCTTCATGTCCCGAGACCCTTCGATTCAAAATGGCGTGGCCGGTTTGTCCCGGCTCGTTGCCGAATGTTGCGGGGCGTATCGGGCTTGGACAATGCGGTCGCGGGGAGATTCGACGATTCTAATAAGGACACCCCAGAGATGGCGTCCGCGCGTGATCTCCGGGCAACACGATTTGCCAGAGAATACAAAGACTTCGGGATTAATAGGAACAGAATTCGGGACGATTAGGCAATCGAGGCGACCGGAATGTTTTCCACGGATCGGGGATGGGAAAAGCCGGTTCGGACGTGGTGGACGTTCACGAAGGTCGAGCGAATCGAACGCGTTCGATCCTGCGGGTCCGAGGCAAGTAAAAGGCCCGCCGGAGGGTCCGGCGGGCCTGTAGAAGATACTTCCTTGGCGAAAGCCCGATGGAGACGTCGGCTCAGAGGCGAGCCTGGATCTTGCGGGCGACTTCGCCGAGACGCTGCTCCAGCAGGGTGGGCACTTCGCAGACATAGGTCAGGGACTGGCTGCGCTCCTGGAAGATGCGTCGGTCCCAGGCGAACTTCGTCTCGAGTTCGGAGGCCTCCTTGGGCATCTCACGGGCGTCGTTGGCGCTGGGGCCGTCCTTCACCGAACTGATCTGATCGGCCTCCTGGCGGATGCGCTCGGCCATCCGCCGCTGCCCCTGCGCGTAGCGCGTGATCCCCCCGATCACCCGGTTGCGCTCGTTGTTCACCACTTCGAACACGCCGGCGAAGACGCGGGTCAGGCGCTTGGCCTTCTCGTCGCCGGCCTTGGCGACGAAGTCGTCGAGAAGGGGGTCGACCTCACTGAGCTCGGTGCGGCGCGAGGCGATCTTCTGGGCGAGCGAGGCCGCCTCGTAATCGTCGCCCCACGGGCCGGCGGCCTCCAGATCCGGCCCGGTCCAGACCGTGCCCGGGCTCAAGGTGGAGACCTTGCGCTGGACGCAGGGCCAGTCCGGGTCGGCCTTGGGCTGGGCGAGGGCCGGCCCGCAGAGGAGGCTGCCGGCCGCCATGGCCAGGAAGAGTGTCCGCGAAAAGATCATGCATTGTCTCCGGCCGGTCCGCCGCGCCGGGCCATGATGCCGCGACCGGGATCGTAGGCGATGACGGCGAGGGTGAAGAAGGCGATGGTGGTGCCCACGACGACGGCGCAGGCGATCGGTTCGAACTGCCCGTAGAGGGCGAAGCGCACGAGTTGGACGGCATGGCTGAACGGATTGGCCATGCAGATCATGTAGAGCGTCTCGCTCGACTCGCGGATGCGCCAGAGCGGGTAGAGGGCCGACGAGGCAAAGAACATCGGGAAGATCACGAAGTTCATCACGCTGGCGAAATTCTCGAGCTGCTTGACCATCGAGGACAGGAGCAGGCCGATGGCGCCGAGCATCAGCCCCGAGGCGATGAAGGCCGGCAGCGCCGCGATATAGCCGATGGCCGGGATGTCGAGCTCCCAGAACCAGGCTATGGCGAGGAACGCGTAGGCCTGCACCACCGAGACGGTGACGCCGGCGATCAGCTTGGCCAGCAGCAGCAGCCAGCGCGGATACGGGCTCGTGAGCAGCACCTTCATCGAGCCGACCTCGCGGTCGTAGACCATGGAAAGCGAGGATTGCATGCCGTTGAACAGCTGGATCATCACCGCCAGCCCCGGCACCACGTAGACCTCGTAGAGGACATAGGTCTGGTAGGGCGGCTCGATCGAGACCCCGAGCGTGTTGCGAAAGCCCGCCGCGAAGATGAACAGCCAGACCAGCGGCCGCACCAGGGCGGAGAAGAACCGCTCCTTCTGGTTGAAGAACCGCAGCAATTCGCGGCGCACGATGCCGCCGAGGCAGATGAGGTAACCGACCGCGTCGAGGCGGCCGAGATGGGGCACGGGTTTTTCGGCCAAGACCGGTGCGGCGGTGGCGACGGTCTTCGTCATGACGGTAACCGCTCGTTCGACCTGATCGCGAACAACCCTCCCCCCTCTGCGGGGGAGGGTGCCTGCGGAGCAGGCGGGAGGGGGAACGACCTCTCCGGACGCGGCGCTCCCCTCTCCCGACCCACTTCGTGGGCCACCCTCCCCCGTAGAGGGGGGAGGGAGGAGGCGCGATGACCGGATGAAGCTGGTGTCACACCGATGCGAGGCATCATGCGGCCTGCCTCGGCGGTTCGGCGACCAAACGCCGGAAGGCGGCCTCCAGCGTCTCGTCGGCATGCGCGATGGACGCGGCCGTCCCGCGCGCGACGATGCGGCCCTTGTGAAGGACGACCGCATCGTCGGCCCCGTCGATCTCCTCGAAGATGTGGGTCGCCCACAGGACCGACAGCCCCTCCTCCCGCACCAGGGCGCGGACGATGGCGACGATGTCGGCGCGGGATTCGAGATCGAGGCCGACGGTGGGCTCGTCGAGCAGCAGGAGCTTGGGCTCATGCACCAGGGAGCGGGCGATCTCGATCCGCCGCGACTGTCCGCCGGAGAGGGTCCGCACCTTGTCGTCGCGCCGGTCGCTCAAGCCCACCCGGGCGAGCAACGCCGCGATGCGGGCCTTCGCGGCCCGGCGCGCGATGCCGTGCAGGCTGGCATGGTAGAGGAGGTTCTGTTCGACGGTGAGGTCGGTGTCGAGGGTGCGGGCCTGGAACACCACGCCGAGGCGGGCGAGCGCCCGGGACGGCTCGCGGTCGAGGCCGTGGCCGAAGATCGAGACCCGCCCGTCCTGGTTGGCATAGAGCCGGGTGATCACCGAGAACAGGGTGGTCTTGCCGGCTCCGTTGGGGCCGAGCAGGGCCATGAAGCGCCCCCGCTCCACCCGGATCGAGACGTCGGACAGGGCCGCGCGCGCGCCGAAGCGATGGCTCACGCCGGCCACGTCGAGGGCCGCGCTCTCCCCTGCCCCGTCGGTCACGGCTTCATCGCCCGCTTGGCGTCGCCGACCGCGTCGAGGCATTCGTCGAACTCGCCCTCGCCCTGCTCGCGCTCGGCCACGCGCAGGGCCTTCTTCAGCTTCGGCGCCGCCGCCTCGGACGGCCCCTTGGCGAGGGCGTCTTTGATCATGGCGATGCCCTCGGCACAGGCGGCCTTGTCGTCGGCGAGCGCCGGGCCGGCGGTGAGGAGGAGGACGAAGGTCGGGATGAGGAGACGCATGCGGAGGCCCTGCCTTACTTGACGATGAACTTGCCGGTCATGCCCTTGGATTCGAGCCCATGGATCGACCAGGGGTATTCGCCCGGCTTGATCGTGACGAACTCGATGGCGATCTCGCCCGGATCATCGAATTCGAGGTGGTCCGGCGGGCCGCTGCCGTGGATCTCGAGATGCTGGATCACGATCTGGTTGAACCAGATGTTGCGGAAGAACTCGGTGGCATAGAACTTATATTCCTGCCGGCCCTTGGCGACGATGCGCAGGCGATAGGCCTTGCCGGATTCGAGTTCGATCTCCCGGTTCTCGACCACGAAATCGTTGCCCTCCTCGTTGCCGAGGACGAGATCAGGGAGATTCGAGCGCTTCTTGGTGAGATCGAGGGCCGAGGCTGGCCCGATGGCGAGCAGGGCCGCCAGGGCGAGGGCTATCGTCCGTTTCATGGTTCCGTCCTCCCGTGTCGCCGCCTTCGGCGGTCGGTGCTTCGTCGAATCCGCGGCGCGCCCGCGTCCCGCCCTCCAACCTCATCCTGAGGAACAGGGTGGGACGGTGAACACCCCGCAAGAATCAATTCGGCGATACCGCCACGCCCCACGGCAGCAATCCCACCGGGATGCTCTTGATCACCTTGTCCGCCTCCACATCCACCACCGAGACGTCGTTGGACGAGCCGTTGGTGGAGAACAGGAACTTCTGGTCCGGGGTGAAGGCGAGCTGCCAGACCCGCTGGCCCACGGGGAGATATTTCTGAACCTCGTAGGTCTTGGCGTCGATCACCGCGATGCGGTTGGCAGGACCGAGCGCCGCGAAGGCTTTGGTGCCATCCTTGGTGATGCGGATGCCCACGGGCTGGATCGCCTCGTCGTTCACACCGGGGATCTTGAAGGTGATCTTCTTGATCACCCGCCGCGCGGCGACGTCGATGATGCTGATCGTCCCGCCGACCTCGGCCGAGACCCAGAGGAACTTGCCGTCCGAGGTGAATTCGGCAAAGCGCGGGCGCGCATCCACCAGCACGTTGTCGATCACCTGGAACGTGGTGGTGTCGATGAAATGCGCCATGTTGGTGGTCTCGGAGGTGTTCACCAGGATCTTGCCGTCCGGCGACAGGCCCATCCCCTCCGGCTCCACCCCGACTGGCACCTCGGCCAGCACCTTGTTCTTCTCGATGTCGATGACCGTGACCTGGCTGTCATCCTCGTTGGCGACGTAGAGCGGGTTGCCGCCGGGGCCGAGGATGAACTGCTCCGGATCGGGGCCGGACCGGAGAGACCGCACCACCTTGCCGGTGGCGGTGTCGAGCACGTCGATGCGGTCGTCGTCGCTGGCGCAGACGAACAGCTCCTTGCCGTCCTTGCTCGTCGTCACCCCGCGCGGGCGCCGGCCGACCTTCCAGGTGCCGGTGACGGCCATCGTCGCCGTGTCGATGACGCTGACGGAGTTGCCCTTCTCGTTGGTCACGTAGACCGTATAGGCCTGCGCGGAGACGCCCAGGGCCATCGTCGCACCGACGATGGTGGCGACGCTCACGCCTGCCTTGAAGCCGCGGCTCATTCCGTTGTCTCCCTGGGGCATCGCTTCTGTGCGCGATTGTCCGTGATTATAGTGCAGTTTGTCCCCACGGGGAGCGCACGAGTGCCTGCGGAACGCAAGCGCGTTGCCGCAGGTCGGCTCAAGAAAATTTGCAGGTCGTCTCGGGAAGGTCGGTGCCGAGGGTGTCCAGCGGCGTGCGCTGGTGGGTGAAACCCTGCTCGGGCGCCACGGTCACCATGGCTTTGGGCTGCACCACGATGATCGGCTGGCGCAGCTGGTGATCCCAGGGGCGGTAGGTCAGCGAGACGCCCTTGTAGGCGGGCAGGCTGAAGGCCGGGTCGGCGAAGTAGGGTGCGAGCACGGCCGGATCGGCGGTCTTCTTCTGCGTCGCCGCCTCCCCCACCGAGCGCACCGCCGCCCAGACCTGATAATCGAGGGGCCGCATCAGCCGGCCGGCGAGG
The DNA here is from genome assembly GCF_020662345.1 of Methylobacterium sp. W2. GTDB lineage: Bacteria > Pseudomonadota > Alphaproteobacteria > Rhizobiales > Beijerinckiaceae > Methylobacterium. The sequence continues at coordinate 79,239 of NZ_VMOA01000014.1, forward strand.
CGCCGGAAGCGGTTCTGCGCCTGCGCCGCCCCCCAGGTCTCCAGGGTCGGGTGCCAAGTGGCGGCGATGAGCCCCTGCGTGCCTGCGACCGGCCGGGGGTCCACGGTGCGGAAGGGGACGTAGTCGCCCCAATCATTGGCCTCGTCGGCGACGATGGCGAGGTCGTAATCGACGCCGCGGGTGAAGACCATCGCCTCCGAGCGGGTCGGCGTGTCGCCCCGCGCCTTGGCGAGCGGCCCGAAGGTCCAGGGCTTCTCGGCGGTGATCTTCAGGGAGAATTTCTTCGCCGAGGTCCGGAACGCGTCGGCGTAGAGCTTGTCGTTTTCGTTGGGGCCGACGATCAGGAACATCTTGCGCCAGCGCATCAGGGTGAAGAACTGCGCCAGCGCATCGGTCTGCATCGCCCGGCTCGGGATCACGTGGAAGACGTTTTTCCGGCAATCGGCGCCGCGCAGGCGGTCGTCGGGCGCGGCGGTGTTGAAGATCGTCACCTGCTCGCCCTTGACCGCGTCGGCCACCGCCAGGACCTCGTCCGCCGGCAGGGCCAGGACGAGATAGCGGATCCCCTTGCCCACGAGCTCGCGGGCGGAATCGACGGCGCTCTTGCCCTCCGTGAGGGCGACCTCGTCGAGGGCGTAGGTGTGCTTGGTGAAGCGGCCGGTCGTGTTGTTGTCCTTGACCGCCATGCGGGCGCCGGCGACGCCCTCATCCTCTGGCGCGGCCTCGGCATCGTAGGAGGACGGCGCGATCTCGGGCCGGTAGATCAGGCCGATATGGGTATCGCCCGTCGCAGCGTCCGCGGAGGCCGCCGGTTCCTGCGCCAATGCGAGGGACGCCGTGCCGCCGAGGCCGAGCGTGAGGACGAGGGCGGCGGATCGGGAGAGGAGCGATGCGTTCATACGGTCGGCACGCTAACAACATTGCGCGGATACGCTCAATCGCGGAAGCATAAGGAAACCCTAAGGCGCGGTGGAGCGTCGCTTGCCTGCCGAAGCGCGCGAATACACGCGGGATCGATCGGCGCGGGCGAGCCGATTTGCACGCCTTGTCAAATCCGGCCACTGCTCGACTTTGAAGGCACGGGCGCGGTGTCCGCCGCAGGCCGCATCGATCGTGACACAGGTTCGCCATGTCCCCATTCGTCAGGTCTCGTCGCGCCAAGCCCATGATGTCCGAGCGTACGAAGTCATTGCCGCCAACCGGCCTCGGACGCGCGGTGACGCGGCCCGCCGCACTCGCTTTGGCCGGGATCCTGGCCGGATCGGTCCTGGCAGGACCGGCCCTCGCCGGCCCCGACAAGGCCGCGATCTTCGGGATCGAGCTCAACGATCCGGGCGTGGTCGGCGGTCGCAAGGCCCGGCCGGACGAGGCCCGACGCCTCGCCCTGGTCACGGAGGAACTCCGCAAGGCGCTCACCGCCGGCAATGCGGTGGAGGTCGTGGACGTGGCGCCCCAGGCCGCCGAGATCGCCAAGCAGGCGCCTCTCTTCAAATGCGAGGGCTGCGCCGCCACCATCGCCAAGAGCCTCGGGGCCGATCTCGCCGTGAACGGTTTCGTGGAGAAGGGCTCCAATCAGATCTTCAATCTCTACGTCCTTATCTCGGACGCCGCTTCCGGCAAGGTCGTGCGGGCTGGACAGGTGGTGATCCGGGCCGATACCGACGACACATGGGCCCATGCCATGCGATGGGTGGTCAAGAACCGTCTCCTGGCCGAACCCTTGCCCACCCGATCCTGAGTCTCGTTTTGCCCCATCATTCCGTGTCGAAGCCGATGTCATCCGATCTGCGCGTGCGTCCCCGCCTTCTCGTCAGCGTCCGCGACGCGGACGAGGCCGTGATGGCGGCGCGGGCGGGCGCCGACCTCGTCGATGCCAAAGACCCCGTTCGGGGCGCGCTCGGGGCCCTCCCCGTCGAGACGATCCGGGCGATCGTCGAGGCCATCGCGGATAAGGCCGTCAGCAGCGCGGTGGCCGGCGAGCCGCAGGATGCCGCTTCCCTGCCCGGATCGGTCTCGGCGATGGCCGGGACCGGCATCGGATACGTCAAGGTCGCCGTGCGGGCCGCCTTCGACGACGACGCCCTCGCCGCCGCGGCGCAGGCCGCCCCCGGCCGCCTGATCGCGGTTCTCTTCGCCGGAGCACCGATGCCGGACGACCTCGTCGGCCGCCTCGCAGGGGCGGGCTTTGCCGGGGTGATGATCGACACCGCGACCAAGGACGGCCGGCGCCTCCCCGACCTCCTGCCCGCCCCTCGCCTCTCGGCCTTCACCGCCGACGCCCGCAGCCATGGCCTGCTCTCCGGCCTCGCGGGATCGCTGACGATCGCCGACATCGCCGTCCTGGCCGCGCACCGGCCGGATTATCTCGGCTTTCGCGGCGGCCTCTGCTTCGGGAGCGACCGCACGCGCGGCCTCGACCCAGAGCGCGTGGCCCTGGCCGCGCAGACCCTTCGCGGGCTCGACCGGCGGAACGCGGCGTGACGGGCGCGCCTCGCACTATCGTGAAGCTCGGCGGCAGCCTCGTCTCGGACGCGGCGCGGCTCGGACGCCTCCTTGGCGCACTGGCGGATGGCGGCGAGGGCCGCTGCGTCATCGTGCCGGGCGGCGGCCCGTTCGCCGACGCGGTGCGTCAGGCCCAGGAACAGCTCGACGTCTCGGACGCCCTCGCCCATCGCCTCGCCCTCGATGCCATGGGCCGGATGGCGGAGGTGCTATCGGAGTGCGAGCCGCGCCTCGCCATCGTGCGCAGCGTGATGGAAGCCCGCTCGGCTGAAGCGCCTGTCATCTGGGACCCTGTCGCACTGAAAGACGGGCACCCTTCCATCCCCGAATCCTGGGACGTCACCTCCGACAGCCTCGCCCTCTGGCTCGCCACCGAACTCGAGGCGCCCCGCTGCATCCTGGTGAAATCCATCGATCGCCCGGCGGGGGCAAGCCTGTCCGACCTCGCCCGAATGGGCGTGGTCGATGCGGCCTTTCCTGGCTTCGCCGCGTTCTACGCTGGCGAGATCGTGATCCGGGGGCCGGCCGCGGACATCGTAAGGGCTGCCGCGTGAGCGCGCCCGAGCATCTCGTCTTCATCACCGGCCGGATGGCGAAGGCGCGCCTGGAGAAGGTCGCGGCCACCCTGCCCACCGAGCGCTTCGCCTGGAGCATCGCCGATGCCGGGGTGAAGGTCGCGGCACTCATGACCGAGGAGATCATCCGCCGGCGGGTGACGATCCCCGAGGGTGCCACCCGCATCGTCCTGCCGGGCCGCTGCCGTGCCAATCCGGAGGCGCTCGCCGCACATTTCGGGGTGCCGGTGGAGCGTGGACCCGACGAGGTGGTGGACCTGCCGGCTTATCTCGGCCTCGCCGGACGCAAGGTCGATCTCTCGCGGCATGATCTGCGCATCTTCTCCGAGATCGTCGATGCCTCGAAGATGACGCCTGAGCAGATCCTGGCGAAGGGCCTCGACCTCGCCCGGCGCGGCGCCGACGTGATCGACCTCGGCGGCCTGCCCGACACCGACTTCCCGCATCTCGAAGACTGCGTGCGCCTGCTGAAGGGGGCGGGACTGAAGGTCAGCGTCGATTCCTTCTCCCTCGACGAACTGACCCGCGGGGCGAAGGCCGGGGCCGACTTTCTCCTCAGCCTCAACGAGGAGACCCTGGACCTCGCCTTCGAGACCGATGCGGTGCCGGTCCTGGTGCCGATCCGGCCCGACGACCTGCCCTCCCTCGACCGCGCCATCGAGCGCATGGAGAAGGCCGGCCGGCCCTACATGGCCGATCCGATCCTGGAGCCGATCCATTTCGGCTTCGTCGAATCGATCACGCGCTATCACGAGACGCGCAGGCGCTGGCCCGGCATCGAGATGATGATGGGCACGGGCAACCTCACCGAACTCACTGAGGCCGACAGCCTCGGCGTCACCGCCCTCCTCGTCGGCATGTGCTCGGAACTGTCGATCCGCAACGTCCTGATCGTGCAGGTCTCCAATCATACCCGGCGCACGGTGGAGGAGCACGATGCCGCCCGCCGGGTGATGTTCGCGGCAAAAGCCGATTCCGCCCTGCCCAAGGGCTACGGACGCCAGCTCCTGGCCTTGCACGACAAGCGCCCCTTCGTGCAGAGCCCGGAGGAGATCGCGGCCCAGGCGGCGGAGGTGCGCGACCCGAACTACCGCATCGCGGTGGCCGAGGACGGCATCCACGCCTTCAACCGCGACGTCCACACGATCGGCACCGATGCGATGGCGTTCTTTCCCGATCTCGATGTCGCCGCCGATGGGGCCCACGCCTTCTATCTCGGCGGCGAGCTGACCAAGGCCGAGACCGCCTGGCGCCTCGGCAAGCGCTACGTCCAGGACGAGCCCCTGCGCTGGGGCGTCGCCGCCGACGAGGAGGTCGAGGACACCACCGCCTTCAAGAAGGCCGGACACACGAAGCATTCCGGCCCCGGCGGCACGGAACGCGCCACCCGCGACGCGACGCCCGTGGAAGCCGATGCCGGCAAGCCCGAGATGGTGGAATCCGGCAAGGCCGGTTCCCCCGAGACCGAAACCGAGACCGCGGCTACGGGCGACAACGGCGCGCGCATCGTCTGCGGCAAGCTCGTTCCCGCCGGGGAGGCGTGAGCCCGTGCCGCTGATCCTCGAGACCATCGTCACCACCACCTCGCCGGCGGGCGACCTGCATCTCGTGCCCTTCGGCCTCATCCGCGAGGGCGAGGACTGGGTGCTCGCCCCGTTCCGGCCCTCGCCCACCATCCTCAACCTCGACGCCAACCCGGTCTTTGCCGCGTCGAGCCCGAGCGACGTGCGGGTGATCGCCGGCGCGGTGACCGGGCGGCGCGACTGGGCGACCCTGCCCTGCGACCGCATCCCGGGCCGGCGCCTCGCCGAGAGCTTCGGCCATGCCGAGTTCGAGGTGATCGCTGTGGAGGACGATGCGACGCGCCCGCGCTACCGCGCCCGCATGGTACACAGCGCCAGCCATATGCCGTTCTTCGGCTACAACCGGGCTCAAGGGGCGGTGCTGGAGGCGGCGATCCTGTCGACGCGCCTGCACATGCTGGAGCCGGACAAGATCCTGACGGAGATGCGCTACCACGCCATCGCGATATCCAAGACAGCCGGGCCCGCCGAGCGCGAGGCCTGGGACTGGATCGAGGACAAGGTCGCCGCCGCCCTCGGGCGCGACGAGCCGGTTCTCGCACGAGCCCCCCAAGCACCCTAGAAGGTGCGTTCCCGAGGAGACAGGGTTGATGAGATTCAAGACGCTGGCCGCCGTGGCGGCGCTCGCCACGGTATCCTTCGCGGCGCAGGCCCATGGCCCGACCCGCCAGAAGGTCTCCCAGACCATCGAGATCAACGCCCCGGCCGACAAGGTCTGGGCCGTGCTCGGCAATTTCCAGGATGCCAGCTGGATTCCCGTGGTCGAGAAGACCGAGGGCAAGGGCGGCAACGAGGTCAAGGCCAGCCGCGTCCTGACCCTCAAGGGCGGCGCCACGGTCGAGGAAGAGCTCGCCAAATACGACGCCGAGAAGAAGACCTACATGTACCGGATCACCAAGGTGGACGTGAAGACGCTGCCGGTGAACGACTATTCCTCGACCATCGAGGTCGAGGGCGACGGCGCCAAGTCCAAGGTGACGTGGCGCGGCGCGTTCTACCGCGGCTACATGAACAACGATCCGCCGCCGGACCTGAACGACGACGCCTCCAAGGCGGCGGTCCTCGGCCTCTACAAGGCCGGCCTGGATAACGTGAAGGCCAAGGCCGAGAAGGGCTCCTGATCGGAGCCTTTCCCAAGGCACGGCGGCGGTGCGCATCGCCTCTCCCCGCGCGTGGGGAGAGGATCGCTGGCACCTCGTCGTGCCGGCGATGAGCGTGAGCGAAGCGATGGTAACGGGGCGAATCCGAATGAGGCTGTTCCGGCTCCGCCCCCTCACCCTCGGCTGCCGCCTCGCCGCGCCGACGACGGGGTCGTCGCGGCCCTCTCCCCGCGTGCGGGGAGAGGGGATTGCCGGGATGGCGCGTGCGGGCGCTCTCGCCCTCGCACTGTTCGCATCCCCCGCCCTCGCCGACGAGGCCCTGGTCACGGCGCAGGGCGCCAACATCCTCGCGGTGGTCGATCTCGACACGCAGGTCGTCACCGCGCAGATCCCGGTGGACGGCGCGCCGGCCGGCATCGCCCTGTCGCCCGACCGCAAGACCGCCTACGTCACCCGCCCCGAGGGCCACGGCCTCGCCATCGTCGATCTCGACGCCCGCGCGGTGACGGGCACGCTCGCCCTGCCGGGCGGCCCGCTCGGCGTCGCCGTCAATCCGAAATCCGGGGCGGTCTACGTGGCCGACTGGTACGGCAGCCGCATCTTCGTGGTCTCGGCCGACGGTTCGAAGATCGAGACCGAGATCCAGGTGGGCGCCTCGCCCTCGGGCATCGCGGTGACGCCCGACGGCGCCACGATCCTGGTGGCCAACCGCGAGGGCAATTCCGTCTCCGTGGTCGATGCCGCCACCGCCACCGAGACGGTGAAGATCCCGGTCGGCGAGCACCCGTTCGGCATCACCCTCGATGAGACCGGCACCCGCGCCTACACCGCCAACGTCATGTCGAACGACGTCTCCGTCATCGACGTCGCCGGGCGGCGGGAATTCGGCCGGGTCACCACCGGCGAGCGGCCCTATGTGGTGGCGCTCACCGCGACGCGCGGCTTCGTCACCGACCAGTATTCGAACACCGTGACGGTGTTCAACCTGAAGACCCTCACCAACGTGGCGGCCATCGATGTGGGCGACCACCCGGAGGGCATCGCCGCCTCCCGCGACGGCAGCCTTCTCTACGTGACGAACTGGGGCTCCAACACCCTGGGCGTCATCGACGCGACGACGCTCAAGGTGATCAAGGACATCCCGGTGCCGGACGGCCCGCGCTCGTTCGGGGACTTTTTGCGGTAGGGCGCGACCCCGCTGGCGGCGCTAGGGCATTCCCCCATCTGCTCTTGCAGGCAGACCGCGTCCCTCTCCCCCTTGTGGGGAGAGGTTAGGAGTGGGGGTGGCTCCGCCAGCCTCCGCAGCAGGAGGGTCACCCCACCACCCCCACCTTCCAACTCCTCCCCACAAGCTCGACGGATCTCGGGCAGGCCCGAGATCCGCTGGTGAGAAGGGTAGGGCGGCGCAGCCCGCGAGGTATGTGAATCCAAGAGGCTGGCGGCAAGAGGGACGGACACTCGTCCTCCCTACGACACCAGCGACACCGCTCCGCTGCCATGCCGCTCGATCCGGCCGTCGAGTTCGAGTTCCAGCAGCGTCGTCTGGACGATGCGGACGCTGAGACCCGCCGCGCGGGCGAGATCGTCGGTGCCGATGGGGGTCGGGCTGAGATAGGCGATGAGGCGGGCGCGGTCGTCGGCGGGTTCCGCCTCCTCGGGCTCCTCCTCCTCCTCCTCCGGCTCGGGGGCCGGGCTGCCGATTCCGTCGAGTTCGTCCCAGAAGATCGGCGCGTCGGCGAGGTCGGGCCGGTCGAGGGCGAGTTGGCCGGTTCCCTGCTCGAAATCGCCCCGCCCGATCAGCGGCGCGATGGCGGAGATGATGTGGTCTACGTCCGAGACCAGGGTCGCGCCCTGGCGGATGAGGTCGTTGGTCCCCTCGGCGCGCGGGTCGAGGGGCGAGCCCGGCACGGCGAAGACCTCCCTGCCCTGTTCGAGGGCGAAGCGCGCGGTAATGAGCGAGCCCGAGCGGCGCGCGGCCTCCACCACAACGGTGCCGTAGGCGAGGCCGGAGATGATGCGGTTGCGGCGGGGAAAGTCCCGGCCGCGCGGCTCCCAGCCCATGGGCATCTCGGCGAGCACCGCGCCGCCGGAATCGAGAATGCCCTCCACCAGGGCCTCGTGGTTGGAGGGGTAGATCCGGTCCTGGCCGCCGGCGAGCACCGCCACCGTCCCCGTGCCCAGGGACGCCTTGTGCGCGCGGGCATCGATGCCGCGCGCCAGCCCCGAGACCACGACGAGGCCGGCCTCGCCGAGGCCCCGTGCCAGGCGCTCGGTGAAGCCGAGGCCGGCGGCGGACGCGTTGCGCGAGCCGACGATGGCGACGGCGGGCCGCGAGAGGATCGCCGCCTGTCCCCGGATCGCGATCAGGGGCGGCGCCGCATCGGCGGCCTGCAGCAGCTTCGGGTAATCGTCCTCGCCCATGGCCACGAGGCGGGCCCCGATCCTGGCCGCGGCCTCCAATTCGGCTTCCGCCTCAGCCCGCGTCACCGGCACGACGCGCTTGGCCCCGCGTTTGGCGAGTTCCGGAAGGGCGTCCAACGCCGCGCCGGCGCCGCCGAAGCGGTTGATCAGGGTCCGGAAGGTGCGTGGGCCGACGCCCTCGGTGCGGATCAGACGGAGCCAGTCAAGGCGCTGGGCGGGGTTGAGTTGCATGCCCATGCCCCGGACCTCCCTCGACGGACGATCGGGTCAGCCCTTCTGCCCGATCCGCCCCTCGGTTCCGGCGAGGAGTCGGCGGATGTTGGGAGCGTGCTTCCACCATAGCAGGATCGCGAGCACGAGGAAGAGCAGTGCAACCGCAGGCTGTCCCGCCGCCCACAGGACGATGGGCGTAGCGGCCGAAGCGGCAAGCGCCGCCAGGGACGAGTATTTCAGGGTGAAGGCGAGGCCGAGCCAGATCGCCGCAAAGGCGGCAAGCCCGATGGGGCTGAAGGCGAGGAGCACGCCGAGGAAGGTGGCGACCCCTTTGCCGCCCTTGAACCCGAGCCAGACCGGGAAGAGATGGCCGAGGAAGGCTCCGAGCCCGGCCGCCAGGGCCGCGCCCTCGCCGAAGCGGGCGGCCACCAGCACGGCGAGGGTGCCCTTCAGCGCGTCGCCGAGCAGGGTCGCGGCGGCAAGGCTTTTCCGGCCGGTGCGCAGCACGTTGGTGGCGCCGATATTGCCCGAGCCGATGGCCCGCACGTCGCCGAGACCGGCGAGGCGGGTGACGATCAGGCCGAACGGGATCGAGCCGGCGAGATAGCCGCCGGCCAGACTCGCGAGCAGGAGCGGCCAGCCGTCATGGAGGAGAGAGGTCACGCCGCAGCCTCCGCATCCTGCGCGGCCCGGAAAACGATGCGCCCGCCGACCAGGGTCAGGATCGCCGCCCCCTGCAGCCGCGCCTCGTCGAAGGGCGAGTTCTTGGAGCGCGACTTCAGACGGCGCTTGTCGAGCACATAGGGCAGGTCGGGGTCGATCAGCACGAGATCGGCCGGCGCGCCGACGGCGAGCCGTCCGGCCTCGCGTCGCAGGATCGCCGCCGGGGTGACGGTGAGGGCCTCCAGCAGGCGCGGCAGCGCCACGTCGCCGGTATGGACGAGGCGGAGCGCCGCGCCGAGCAGGGTCTCGATGCCGAGCGCCCCGTCGGCGGCCTCGGCGAAGGGCAGGCGCTTGGTCTCGACATCCTGCGGGTTGTGGTCGGAGACGATGACGTCGATCACGCCCTCGTTGAGCGCTTCCACCAGGGCGAGGCGGTCGGTTTCGTGCCGCAGCGGCGGCGAGAGCCGGCAGAAGGTGCGGTAATGACCGATATCGCCCTCGTTGAGGACGAGGTTGTTCACGGACGCGCCGCAGGTGACGGGCAGGCCGTCGTGCTTGGCCCGCCGCACGATCTCCACCGAATCGGCACAGGAGATCATGGCGGCGTGGTAGCGGCCGCCGGTGAGGCGCACGAGGCGGATGTCGCGCTCCAGCATCACCGTCTCGGCCTCCCGCGGGATGCCGACGAGGCCCAGCCGCGAGGCCATCTCGCCCTCGTTCATCACGCCCTCGCCGACGAGGTCGGGCTCCTCCACGTGCTGCATCAGCAGGGCGCCGAAGTCGCGGGCATAGGTGAGGGCGCGGCGCATCACCTGGGCGTTGCGAACGGCCTTGAGGCCGTCGGTGAAGGCGACAGCACCCGCCTCCTGCAGCAGGCCGAACTCCGTCATCTCCTGGCCCGCCAGTCCCTTGGTGATGGCGGCGGCGGGCAGGACGGTGACGCAGGCCGTGTCGCGGGCGCGGCGCAGGACGAAGTCGACGATGGCCGGCCCGTCGATGACCGGGTTGGTGTCGGGCATGCAGACGAGGGTGGTGACCCCGCCGGCCGCCGCCGCCGCGCTGGCGCTGGCCAGGGTCTCGCGATGCTCGGCGCCCGGCTCGCCGACGAAGGCGCGGAGATCCATGAGGCCGGGGCTCAGGACATGCCCGCCGCAATCGACGATCTCGGCGCCCTCGGGAGCGGCGGGTGACGCGCCCCAGGCGATGTCGGCGATGCGGCCGTCGCGGACGAGGACATGGCCCGGCCCCTCGCGGCTCGTGGCCGGATCGAGGAGGCTGGCGTTGGCGAGGAGGACGTGTCCGGTCATGACCATCACGCGTTCGGCAGATGCGTCGCGAGGGCTTCGAGGACCGCCATGCGGACGGCGACCCCCATCTCCACCTGCTCGCGGATCAGGGATTGGGCCCCGTCGGCGATCTCGGACGAGATCTCGACGCCGCGGTTCATGGGGCCGGGATGCATCACCAGGGCGTCGGGTCCGGCGAGGGCCAGCTTCTCGGCGTCGAGGCCGAAATAGCGGAAATATTCCTTCACGGAGGGCACGAAGGAGCCGTTCATGCGCTCGCGCTGGAGCCGCAGCATCATGACGATGTCGCAGCCCTCCAACCCCTTGCGCATGTCGGTGAAGACCTCGACGCCGAAACGCTCGATCCCGGTGGGCAGCAGCGTCGACGGGCCGATGACCCGCACGCGGGCGCCGAGTGCCTGGAGCAGGATGATGTTGGAGCGGGCGACGCGGCTGTGCAGGACGTCGCCGCAGATCGCCACCTTCAAGCCCTCGATCCGGCCCTTGTTGCGGCGGATGGTGAGCGCATCGAGGAGGGCCTGGGTGGGGTGCTCGTGGGCGCCGTCGCCGGCATTGACCACCGAACAATCGACCTTGCGGGCCAGGAGATGCACGGCGCCGGCCGCGTGGTGGCGCACGACGATGATGTCGGGCCGCATGGCGTTGAGGGTGGCGGCCGTGTCGATGAGGGTCTCGCCCTTCTTCACCGAAGAGGAGGCCACCGACATGTTCATCACGTCGGCGCCCAGACGCTTGCCCGCGAGCTCGAACGAGCTCTGGGTCCGGGTCGAGGGCTCGAAGAACAGGTTGATCTGGGTGCGGCCGCGCAGGGTGGTGCGCTTCTTCTCCACCTGACGGGAGAGCGCCACGGCATCCTCCGCCCGGTCGAGGAGGGCCTCGATATCGGGGCGCGACAGCCCCTCGATGCCGAGAAGGTGCCGGTGGGGGAAGGAGGCGGGTGCGACGGTCATTCTGAGACCATGGCTATAGGGAGGCGGACGGGGAGCGGCAAGGAGTCATGGTCCGGGGGGAGACATGGGCCGAGGAGAGACAGGGGCCGGGGACCGGTCGCATGCTGCCGCGCGACAGGGGCGTGTAACCTTTCCGCCGCCTGGCTCGTAGTCTCCTCATAGAATGCGCCTTTCCGGCGGATCCGGATGGGGGCGATTCGTGATCGAGGCCGGAGTCCGCCCCTTGGCAGCCAGCACGACGAGACGGTCCGACGAACGGATCGAGACGATCCGCCGCCGCTGGATCTTCCGTCACCCCGCGGTGATCCGGGCCGCGCACTGGATCAATCTCGTCTGCCTCGCGGTATTGCTGATGAGCGGGCTGCAGATCTTCAACGCCCATCCCGCCCTGTACTGGGGCTCGGCCTCGACCTTCGACGCGCCACTCCTCGCCATTACGAACGACGAGACGGTGGGGGGCACGGCGCGGGGGATCGTCAGGATCGGCGATCACGCGATCGACACCACCGGCTGGCTCGGCCTCTCCTCCGCGCAGGGCCAGAGCGCGGGCCGGGCCTTCCCCGCCTGGATCACCCTGCCGGCGAACCAGGACCTCGCCACCGGGCGCCGCTGGCACTTCCTGTTCGCCTGGGCCTTCGTCATCAACGGGCTGATCTATCTCATCTACGGCATCGAGAGCGGCCAGTTGCGCCGCCGGATCGTGCCTCGGAGAGACCAGATCCGGCATCTCGGCGCCTCGATCCGGGAGCACCTCACCCTGACCTTCCCCAAGGGCGAGGAGGCCAGGCGCTACAACGTGCTGCAGATGCTGACCTATTTTGTTGTCATCGTCCTTCTCCTGCCGCTGATGCTGCTCACGGGCCTCGCCATGTCGCCGGGTTTCAACGCCGTGCTGCCCCTGCCCGCTCTGTTCGGCGGGCGGCAATCGGCGCGGACCGTCCATTTCATCGTCACGAACCTGCTCGTGCTGTTCACCCTCGTCCATGTGGCGCTCGTGCTGGTCTCGGGCGCCTGGAACAACCTGCGCGGCATGGCCACCGGCTGGTTCGTGATCGAGACGACCAAGACCTCCGATCCAGGCAAGACCTCCGATCCAGGCAAGACATCTTATCCAGGCAAGACCTCCGATCCGAGGAAGAGCCGATGACGCGCGTTCCCCACCGTCGCGGCATCCTCACCGGCGCGGGCGGCCTGCTGGGTTCCGCCCTCCTCGGCGGCTGCGACCGCATCGCCGGCAGCGATTGGGTCCGGCGCACGCTGAAGCTCGGCGAGGACGCCAACCTCTTCGTGCAGCGCCTGCTGCTGACGCCGACCTCCCTCGCCCACGAGTTCCACGAGGGCGACATCTCGCCCTGGTTCAAGCCGAACGGCACGATCGACCCTCCGGACGACGGCTACAAGGTCCTGGCCCAGGCCGGATTCGCGGACTTCAGACTGACCATCGACGGCCTCGTCGAACAGCCGCAGGACCTGTCCCTCGCGGACCTGCGCGCCCTGCCCTCGCGGACCCAGATCACGCGGCACGATTGCGTCGAGGGGTGGAGCGCCATCGGCAAATGGACGGGCGTCCCGCTCGGCGAAGTCCTGACCAGGGCGAGGCTGAAGCCGAATGCGCGCTACGTCGTGTTCCACTGCGCGGACACGATGGAGATGGCGGGTGGCGGTCTCGAGGGCGGGGACGTGGCGGAGATAGAGGCCGGCGATGGCGGTCCGAACGGCCGTCCGATCCGATACTACGAGAGCATCGACCTCACCGACGCCTTCCACCCGCAGACGATCCTGGCCTACGACATGAACGGCAAGGCCCTGCCCGTCTCGAACGGCGCCCCCTTGCGCCTGCGGGTCGAGCGCCAGCTCGGCTACAAGCACGCCAAATACGTCATGCGGATCGAGGTGGTGGACAGCCTGACCGGGATCGGCGACGGCCAGGGCGGCTATTGGGAAGATCGCGGCTACGAATGGTATGCGGGGATCTGACAGGTACCGCATCTTGCAAAGGCCCGGCCCCCTCGCGATTTGACAACCCCGCGCCCTTGACCCACTTGTCCCCCGCAAAGCGCCGGGCCGGCCATGGTGCCAGGCCACGTTCGAAGTCTTGCACACAATCTGTGAGTCCCGGTGGGAGAATCCCCGCCGGCTGCGAGTCCCGGCGGCAGCTCGGGCGCTGACGAGAGGCTGATCCGCACATGAAAGTCGTCGTCGTCGAGTCGCCGGCCAAGGCCAAGACGATCAACAAGTATCTCGGCCGCGACTACGAGGTGCTCGCCTCGTTCGGCCATATCCGCGACCTTCCCGCCAAGGACGGCTCCGTCGACCCGGAGGCGGATTTCCGCATGCTGTGGGAGCTCGACGACCGCGGCTCGAAGCGCGTCTCGGAGATCGTCAGGGCGCTCAAGGGCGCCGACGGCCTGATCCTCGCCACCGATCCGGATCGCGAGGGCGAGGCCATCTCCTGGCACGTGGTCGAGGCCCTCAACGCCCGCAAGGCGATCAAGGGCATGCCGATCGAGCGCGTGACCTTCAACGCCATCACCAAGGCGGCGGTGGACACCGCCATGCGCAACCCGCGCCAGATCGACCAGGCCCTGGTGGACGCCTATCTGGCGCGTCGCGCCCTGGATTATCTCGTTGGCTTCAACCTCTCGCCGGTCCTGTGGCGCAAGCTGCCGGGCGCCCGTTCGGCCGGCCGCGTCCAGTCCGTGGCGCTCCGTCTGGTCTGCGAGCGCGAGCGCGAGATCGAGACGTTCAAGCCTCGCGAGTACTGGTCGCTGGTGGCGACCCTGGTGACCCAGGACGGCGCCGTGTTCGAGGCGCGTCTCGTGGGCGCTGACGGCAAGCGCATCCAGCGTCTCGACGTCGGCAACGGCGAGGATGCCGCCGCGTTCAAGCGCGATCTCGAACTGGCCACGTTCCAGGTCGGCAGCGTCGAGGCCAAGCCCGCCAAGCGTCATCCGGCCCCACCCTTCACCACCTCGACCCTGCAGCAGGAAGCCTCGCGCAAGCTCGGGATGGCGCCGGCCCAGACCATGCGGGCGGCGCAGAAACTCTACGAGGGCGTCGAGATCGGCGGCGAAACCGTGGGCCTGATCACCTACATGCGGACCGACGGCGTCGACATGGCCCCCGAGGCCATCGCCGATGCACGCCGCGTCATCGGGAATGAATACGGCGAGCGCTACCTCCCCAGCGTCCCGCGCCGCTACAGCGTCAAGGCCAAGAACGCGCAGGAGGCCCACGAGGCGGTGCGCCCCACGGATATGAGCCGACTACCGAAATCCGTAGCCCGCTATGTGGATGCGGAGCAGGCCAAGCTCTACGATCTGATCTGGACCCGCACGGTGGCGAGCCAGATGGAATCGGCCGAGCTGGAGCGCACCACCGTCGACATCGTCGCCTCCGTCGGCCCTCGCAGGATCGAGCTGCGTGCCACCGGCCAGGTAGTGAAGTTCGACGGCTTCCTCACCCTCTACCAGGAGGGCAAGGATGACGAGGAGGACGAGGACGGCAAGCGCCTGCCGCCGATGAAGGCGGGCGACGCGCTCAAGCGCGAGCGCATCGTCTCGACCCAGCATTTCACCGAGCCGCCGCCGCGCTTCTCCGAGGCCAGTCTCGTGAAGCGGATGGAGGAACTCGGCATTGGTCGGCCCTCGACCTACGCCGCCGTGTTGCAGACCCTGCGCGACCGCGAATACGTGCGGATCGAGAAGAAGCGCCTGGTGGCCGAGGACAAGGGCCGCCTCGTCACCGGATTCCTGGAGAGCTTCTTCAAGCGCTACGTCGAGTATGATTTCACCGCCGATCTCGAGACCCAGCTCGACCGGGTCTCCAACGCCGAGATCGACTGGCGCGAGGTGTTGCGCGATTTCTGGAAGGACTTCTCGGCCGCGATCTCCGGCACCAAGGAGCTCCGCGTCACCGAGGTGCTCGATGCCCTGAACGACCTCCTCGGGGCGCACATCTTCCCCGAGAAGGCGGACGGCTCGAACCCGCGCACCTGCCCGACCTGCGGCAGCGGTCAGCTCTCCCTGAAGCTCGGCAAGTTCGGTGCCTTCGTCGGCTGCTCGAACTACCCCGAGTGCAAGTACACCCGCCAGCTCGCGGCCAACGCCGTTGAGGGCGAGGGCGACGGCACCTCCGGCGGCGGCCAGCCCGGCACGCGGGTGCTCGGCGACGATCCGGTCACCGGCATGCCCGTCACCCTGCGCGACGGGCGCTTCGGTCCCTTCGTCCAGCTCGGCGAGGCCTCCACCGACAAGGAGGCCCCCAAGCCCAAGCGTTCGTCCCTGCCGAAGGGATTGAGCCCCTCCGACGTCGATCTGGAGAAGGCGCTGCGTCTCCTCGCCCTCCCCCGCGAGGTGGCGAGGCACCCTGAGAGCGGCGAGCCGATCTTGGCCAATCTCGGCCGGTTCGGTCCTTACGTGCAGCATGGGAAGATGTACGCCAATCTCGGCCGCGACGACGACGTACTGGAGATCGGCGCCAACCGCGCCATCGACCTCATCGTCGCCAAGGAGCAGGGGGGCGGGCGCCGCGGCCCGGCCTCCGATCCCGGACGGTCGCTCGGCAACCATCCCGAGACCGGCAAGGCCATCGTGGTGAAGTCGGGCAAGTACGGCCCCTACGTCACCGACGGCACCACCAACGCGACGTTGCCCAAGACCCTGGCCGCCGACGACATCGCCCTGCCCCAGGCCCTCGAACTGATCGCCGCGCGAGAGGCGGCGGGCGGCGGCAAGAAGAAGGCCCCGGCCCGCAAGACGGCTACCAAGACCGCGACGAAGACGACCGCCAAGGCGGGGGCGGCGAAGGCTCCCGCCAAGAAGCCGGCGGGGACCAAGGCGGCAGCCGGGACGGCGGCGAAGAGCACGGCGACCGCTCCCAAGACCACCACGGCGAAGAAGCCGGCGGCAAAGACGGCCGCACGCAAGAAGGCCTGATCCGTCGGCCCGTCGAGGACGGGGTCGTCGCGGCTCTCTCCCCGCACGCGGGGAGAGAGGATGCGCTCCAAGCGCGGCGGCTTCTGCAAGCGGCCGGGACAAGGACCGTTGAGCGTCATGGCCCTGGACGCCGGGGCGGATTGCGCTATCGCTCGCCGTTGAGGGAACGGCGAGACACGGGCGGCCATACGCGATGCGCTCTCTGAAGGTCCGGTTCGCGCTGCTGCTCGGCGGCGCCGCGTTGCTGGTGATCCTGGCGGCGCTCGGGGTGCTGGGCTCCATCGGCGCAGCCGAGCGCACCATCGACCGGACGCTCGCGGCGCAGGCGCGGCTCGAACTCCTGGTGGAACTGTCCGGCCGCATGACCCAGTACGGCCTCGCCGCGCTGGAGACGGTGAGCAACCCGGACGCCCAACCCGAAGGGCTGTCCATCGCCCGCACCAATGTCGACCGGGCGCTCGTCGCCGTGGACGAGGCGCTGGGCAAGAGCATCGCCGTCAGCGACAATCCTCTCGACCGGATGCATTACGCCGCGCGCACGCGGCCGCTGGCGCAGCTCCGCTCGGCCCGCGCCATCCTCGACCGGCAGGTCTCCCAGGTCCTGCGTCAATCCGAAGAGGATCAGCGGCGCAACACCATCCGCGGCGCCCTGAACGGGTTCGGCGCCATGACCGGCCAGCCGCTCTCCTTCCTCATCGAGGTGGAGCGCCGCTCGATGATCGCGGGCTCGGACGAGGCGCGCGAGCTCTCATCGACCCTGCGGATCGCGTCGCTCGCCGCCGTTATCCTGGCGCTGGCCCTCGTCTTCGTCCTGTACCGGGCGGTGACCCGGCCGACATTGGCGCGGATTGAGGCGGTGCGCCGGGCAGCGGGTGCCGTCGGGCGCGGTGAACTCGACACGCGCCTCTCCGTGGCGACGCGGGACGAGCTCGGTCTGCTGGTGGCGAACTTCAACCGCATGGCCGCCCGCCTCGCCCGGCGCGAAGGACGGCTCGCCGCCGACCGCGCCGCCCTCGAGGACACGGTGGAGGCGAGGACCACCGACCTGCGCGCTGCCAACGAGCGCCTGGAGGCGGTGGACCGCTCGCGCCGTCGCTTCTTCGCCGATGTCAGCCACGAGCTGCGCACGCCGCTCACCGTGATCCTCGGCGAATGCGACATCGCCGCCCGCTCGGCCGGGCGGCCGGGAATCGATTACGCCCCGGTCTTCGCCACCATCCGCAAGCGGGCCCTGCGCCTGCAGCGCCGCGTCGAGGATCTGCTGCGGGTCGCCCGCTCCGAATCCGGCCAGATCGAGCTCGACCGGCGTGCTGCCAGCGCCGTGGCCATCCTCACCGACGCCGTGGACAGCGCCGCTTCCGAGGCGGCGCGCCGGCGGGTGAGCCTCACCCTCGCCCCCGCCCCCCGCGACGCGACGCTTCTCGCCGACCGGGAATGGCTGCGGCAGGTGGTGGAGAGCCTGATCGACAACGCCCTGCGGCACGCCACGGGGCTGACCAGGGTCGTGGTCGCCCTTCGCCTCGACGACGGGCGGTCGGCCACGATCACCATCACCGATGACGGGCCGGGCTTTCCCGATACCGCCGGGGACCT
This sequence comes from Methylobacterium sp. W2, assembly GCF_020662345.1. Lineage (GTDB taxonomy): Bacteria > Pseudomonadota > Alphaproteobacteria > Rhizobiales > Beijerinckiaceae > Methylobacterium. The sequence continues at coordinate 97,083 of NZ_VMOA01000014.1, forward strand.
GTTCGAGCGGTTCCGGCGCGAGGGCGGTTCGGGTGAAACCGGCTTCGGCATCGGCCTGGCACTGGCGCGCTGGGTCACGGAGCGCCATGATGGCACGATCGGCCTCGGGACGGGCGCGGACGGCAAAGGGGCATGCGTGACCCTGGTGCTGCCCGTCCTCGACCTCGTTTCCGGGGACCAGGACGAGACCAAGCGGAAGGAAGGCGTCGCATGACGCGAGTGCTCATCGTCGAGGACGACAGCGACATCCAGGCCATGCTGGCCCGGGGCCTCGAAGCGGAAGGATTTTCGGTGGGGGTGGCCGGCTGCGTCGACGACGCGCTGACCTCCGCCCGCGAGGACGCGCCCGGTGCCGTCGTCCTCGACATCACCCTGCCCGACGGGTCCGGCCACGACGTCTGTCGCTCCCTGCGCGAGGGCGGCTATCCCGGCCCGATCCTATTCCTCTCCGCCCGCGACGAAGTCCGCGATCGGGCCGAAGGGCTGGCGCTTGGGGCCGACGACTACATCGTGAAGCCCTTCGTCTTCGACGAGCTGCTGGCCCGCCTGCAGACCCATCTGCTGCGGCGCAAGGAATCCGACCAGCCGCGCACCATCGTCACCGCCGGCAAACTCGTCCTCGATCTCAACATCCGGCAGGTCTCCCTGGGGGATGCGACGGCGCGCCTCACGCCCCGCGAATCGGAACTGCTCGCCCTGCTGATGGACAAGGCCAACCAGCCGGTGTCGCGCGGCGACATCTTCGACAAGCTCTGGGCCGGCCAGGGCGGCCTGTCGCTGAATGTCGTCGATGTCTACGTGGGTTACCTGCGCACCAAGCTGTCGGATTTCGTCCGCTTCGGCGGCCCGGTCATCGTCACCGTGAGGGGCCGGGGCTTCATGCTCGACCTACGGGGTCAAGATTTCCGCCATTGAGTGCGATGCGCATTCTCGGCACGTCCTGGGACGATCCGGCAATTTATCGCTTGAAGAGTCCGGCGGAATTGTCGATATAGCTCCCGCGACAGAAATGACTGCGCCGTCAGTGTCTTAGGATCTCCTTAATACGAGATCCGGATGCTGCTGACGTCCAAGAAACATACCGAGGAGAAACACCATGACCTGGGCTGCCCCCGTCGTTTCCGAGATCTGTGTCGGCATGGAAGTCACCAGCTACGAGTCGGCTGAGATCGACACCTTCAACTGAGATATCGCGTCGCGCGTGAGGATCGAGGCAGCGCCGGTTCAGCCATGCATGTCGTGATCCTCGGCTCGGCCGCGGGCGGCGGCCTTCCCCAGTGGAATTGCCGCTGCCCCATCTGCTCCCTCGCCCGCGAGGATTCCTCGAAGGTGCGGCCACGAACCCAGTCGAGCATCGCCGTGTCGCCCGATGGCGAGCGCTGGCTCCTGGTGAACGCCTCCCCGGATATCCGTCAGCAACTCTTCGACAATCCGGCGATGCATCCGCAGGAAGGCCTGCGCCACTCGCCGATCCATGCCGTGCTTCTCACCAATGGCGATGTCGACCACGTGGCGGGGCTGCTGACCCTGCGTGAGGGCCAGCCCTACACGCTCTACGCCACCTCCGGCATCCTCGATTCCGTCAATGCCAACCGCGTCTTCGACGTGATGGCGGCCGACGTGGTTCGGCGCGAGAAGATCGCCCTCGACCACGCTTTCGAACCGGTTCCCGGCCTCACCGTCACGCTGTTTGCGGTGCCCGGCAAGGTGCCGCTCTGGCTCGAGGACGAGACCATGGAGATCGGCGCAGAGACAGAGACCACGGTGGGAGCGATGATCGAGGCCGGCGGGCGCCGCCTCGCCTACATCCCCGGCTGCGCCCGCGTGACCGATGGGCTGAAGCAGCGCATCTCGGACGTCGACGCGCTTCTGTTCGATGGAACGGTGCTTCTCGACGACGACATGATTCGCGCCGGGGTCGGTGTGAAGACCGGATGGCGCATGGGCCACGTTCCGATGACCGGCGAGGGGGGATCGATCGCGGCGCTGGCCGACGTGGAGATCGGCCGTCGGGTCTTCGTCCATATCAACAACACCAATCCGGTGCTGGTGGAGGGCTCGGCCGAACGGATATCCGTGGAAGCCGAGGGCTGGACAGTGGCCCATGACGGGTTGACGCTGTCACTCTAGCCGGATGCCCGGCTGGCATTTTAGTGCCGCCGACTTATATTGCGTCCAATGGGATTGCGCGCTTGTCGTCCGTGGTTTTCACGGCTGTCGGCGCCATCTGTAAGAAAAGTTCCGACCGCTGCCCATCGCCGAAACGCCGAGCCACGCCATGACCGCGCCCTTCCCTACCCCTAAGACCGACGCGTCCCAGCGCCTGCTCGGCCCCGAGGAACTCGAGGCGGCGCTGCGCGACATCGGCGCCCGGCGCTATCACAACCTGCATCCGTTCCACCGCCTGCTGCACGACGGCAAGCTGAACAAGGATCAGGTCCGAGCCTGGGCGCTCAACCGCTACTATTATCAGGCGATGATCCCAGTGAAGGACGCCGCCGTACTCGCCCGGATGGAGGATGCGAGCCTGCGCCGCGTCTGGCGCCAGCGCATCGTCGATCATGACGGCGACGCCCCCGGAGACGGCGGCATCGAGCGCTGGCTGAAGCTCGCCGAGGGTGTCGGTTTCCGTCGCGACTACGTGGAATCGACGCAAGGAATCCTGTCGGCGACCCGCTTCTCGGTGGATGCCTACGTGCATTTCGTGAAGGAGCGCTCGCTGCTGGAGGCCATCGCCTCCTCGCTCACCGAGATGTTCTCGCCGACGATCATCTCCGAGCGTGTGGCCGGGATGCTGAAGAACTACGATTTCATCACCAAGGACACGCTCGCCTATTTCGACAAGCGCCTGACCCAGGCCCCACGCGACGCCGAATTCGCCATCGACTATGTCAAGCAGCACGCCACTACGCCGGAGCTGCAGCGGCAGGCCATGGCCGCGCTGACCTTCAAGTGCACGGTGCTCTGGACGCAGCTCGACGCCCTCTATTTCTCCTATGTGGCGCCCGGCATGACCCCGCCGGATGCCTGGGTTCCGGGAACCGGCCTCGTGGCTGAGGTGGCGCAGGCGGCCGGCACCGGCACGGTCCGGTCGTCTGACGTGCCACGCCTGCCCCGCGGCGTGCGCCTGCGCCACGACGAGGTCCGTGGCCAGCATGTGCTGCTGGCGCCGGAGCGCACTTTCGACCTCGACGCCAACGCCGTAGCGGTCCTGTCGCTGGTCGACGGCCAGCGCAGCGTGCGCGACATTGCGGTGAAACTCGCGGAGACCTTCGTGGCCGACCCAGACGTGATCGAGGCCGACGTCTTGGTGATGCTCAACGACCTCGCCACCAAACGGGTTCTGGAGCGATGAACGCCATCACGCCGAACACCCCTTCCCTGCCGGCGCCGGTCGGGCTCCTCGCGGAGCTGACCCATCGCTGCCCCCTGCGCTGTCCCTATTGCTCGAACCCGCTCGAACTCGACCGGCGCTCGGGCGAGCTCGACACGGCCACGTGGCAGAGGGTGCTGACGGAGGCGGCGGGCCTCGGCGTGCTGCATGTCCACCTCTCCGGCGGCGAGCCCACCGCCCGCAACGACATCGTCGAGATCACCCAGACCTGCGCCAGGCTGGGCCTGTATTCCAACCTCATCACCTCGGGCGTCGGCGGCGCCCTGGCCAAGCTTGACGCCCTCTACGACGCGGGCCTCGATCACGTGCAGCTCTCGGTGCAGGGCGTCGACGCGGCCAACGCGGAAAAAATCGGCGGGCTAAAGAATGCTCAGCCGCAAAAACTCGCTTTCGCCGAGCGGGTGACGCAACTTGGCCTGCCGCTGACCCTGAATTCCGTGATCCACCGGGGCAACATCCACGAGGTCGAGGGCTTCATCGACTTGGCGGTGAAGCTCGGCGCCAAGCGGCTGGAAGTCGCCCACACTCAATATTACGGCTGGGCCTATGTGAACCGCGCCGCCTTGATGCCGGACAAGGCTCAGGTCGATCAGTCGATCCGCATCGTCGAGGCGGCGCGCGAGCGGCTGAAGGGCCAGCTCGTCATCGATCTCGTGGTGCCCGATTACTACGCGAAATACCCCAAGGCCTGCGCCGGCGGCTGGGGCCGCAAGCTGATGAACGTCACGCCGGCCGGCAAGGTGCTGCCCTGCCACGCCGCCGAGACCATCAAGCACCTCGAATTCTGGTACGTCTCCGACCATTCGCTCGCCGACATCTGGGCGAACTCACCGGCCTTCACCGCCTATCGCGGCACGGACTGGATGAAGGAGCCCTGCCGCTCCTGCGACCGGCGCGAGAAGGATTGGGGCGGCTGCCGCTGCCAGGCGCTGGCTCTGGCCGGCGACGCCGCGGCCACCGACCCGGCCTGCTCGCTCTCCCCGCTCCATGCGAAGGTGCGGGAACTCGCCGAGGAAGAGGCGGCCGAGACGCCGCCCGACTATGTCTACCGGACGATCGGCAGCAACGTGGACCGTGTTGCGCCGCCGCCCCTGAAAGAGGATGCTCCCCTGTGAAGCCCGTTCTCGTCGCGTTCGCCCTGTCGTTTGCCAGCCTGCCCGCTCTGGCGCAGGGCACGCCTCCGGCCGATGCCCCCGCCGTGACCAAGGCCAACACCGCCACCCCGCCCAATGCCTCGGACCTGCTGTTCGAAGAGCCGCAGATGAAGAACGTGGCGCCGGGCTCGACGCTGACCTATTCCTATCTCCGGCGCAGCGGCATCTCCAAGGGTCCGTTCGGCCCGACCATGGACGACCAGATCAAGCTGAATATCGAGCCGGGTGGGGCGCCGGAGAACCGGACGATCCGCGTGCAGATGTTCTCGGGCGCGAACCGCTTCCCCGCCGGCCCGTTCAACGACATGCCCGGCAACCCGGTGATGACGCTCTTCCTCGAACATCACCTCATCGACCTCGCCAAGGTGCTCTCGGCCAATCCTCGCTACATCAAGAACGGCATCCGCAAGGCCCTGCGCGACAATGCGACGGTGACCGCAACGACGGCCACCGTGAAGGGGCAGACCGTGGGTGCCTGGCGCGTGGAGGTGCAACCCTTCCTCGACGACAAGATGAAGGACCGCATGCGCGGCCTCGAGAACCTGAAATACACCTTCGTGACGTCGCCCGCCGTGCCCGGCGAGCTGCTCTCCATCGAGGCCCAGTCGAAGACGGCGGATGGCGGCGAACTTCTCCAGGAGAACCTGACCTATGATCCGAACGCTGGCTAAAGGCGGCCTTCTCGCCCTCATGCTCGGCCTTGCCGGCGCTCCCGCCCGTGCGGACGACAGCGAGAACGACTACCCCACCGAGGCGCGGGCGGATTACGTGTTCGGCTGCATGGCGGCCAACGGGCAGTCACGGGAATCACTCTCGCGCTGCTCCTGCTCCATTGACGCCCTCGCGTCGATCCTCACCTATGACAAGTACGTCCAGGCGAGCACCGTCCTGTCCATGCGCCAGGGCATCGGCGCCCGCTCGAACGAGTTCCGCTCGACCAAGGTGTTCGACGACAAGGTCGCCGATCTCCGCCGCGCCCAGGCCGAGGCCGAGATCCGCTGCTATCGCGGTGGGGTGTGACCGAGGCGGCCTTGATGTGCGAGCCAGCGCAATTCTCACATCGACGTCGTCTCGGATCTGACGCGTTCCCTGCTCCCTTATGATAAGGCGATGACAGAAGGCGCCTTGTTCGAGCGCCGGTGAGGGCTCCTCCTCTTCCCGCTTGCGGGGAGAGGATCGTAGATACTTTGTCGTGGCCGCGATGAGCGTAGGCAAAGCCGAAGCAACGGTGAGGGGGCCATTTCGGACGAGGCTCCTCTGGAACCGTCCCCTCACCTTCGGCTGTCGCCTCGACGCGCTCCCCGACGAGGGGGAGCACGTCCCTCTCCCCGCAAGCGGGGCGAGGGGATGCACATACATCGATGCGCCATAAACCCCGTGATGAGATTCCCGTGACGTCCTCTCCCGCCTCTGCCCTGAAAGCCCTGCTGCCCGGTCTCGGAGAGCGCGTGCTCGTAATGGGCATCCTCAACGTCACCCCGGATTCCTTCTCGGACGGGGGCCGTTTCGAGGGTGTCGAGGCGGCGCGCTCACAGGCCGATACCCTCGTGGCGGAGGGGGCGGCCCTCGTCGATATCGGCGGGGAATCGACGCGGCCGGGCCATACGCCCGTATCGGCCGAGGAGGAGCAGGCCCGCATCCTGCCCGTCATCCGCGATCTCGCTCCGCGTCTTCCCGTCCCGATCTCGGTGGACACCTACAAGGCCTCCACCGCCGACGTGGCACTGGCCGCGGGTGCGCGCATCGTCAACGATGTCTGGGGCCTGCAGCGCGAGCCCGACATCGCCCGCGTGGCCGCCGCTCATGGTGCGCCGGTCATGGTGATGCACAATCGCGAGAGCATCGATCCCGCCATCGACATCGTCGCCGACATGCTGCGCTTCTTCGAGCGCTCCCTCGACATCGCCCGCCGCGCCGGAATCCCGGACAGGGACATCGTGCTCGATCCGGGAATCGGTTTCGGCAAGAGCTGGGCTCAACATCTCGAAGCCCTGCGGCGCCTGCCCGAACTCAAGGCGCTGGGCTTTCCGATCCTCGTCGGCGTCTCACGCAAATCGATGCTCGGACGCCTGCACGATGCCGAGACGAAGCCCGTGGACCGCCTAATCGGCTCGCTGTCGAGCCATGTCCTCGCCGCGACCTTGGGAGCCGACATCGTCCGCGTCCACGACGTGGCGCCCCATGTCGACGCCCTTCGCGTGGTCGACGCCGTGATGCGGACAGCCTCATGACCGACCGCATCCTCGTCGAACGCATCGCCGTCTTCGCCTATCACGGCCTCCTCGAAGAGGAAGCGCGGATCGGCCAGCGCTTCTACATCTCCCTCGACTGCCGGATGGACCTCCGGCCGGCCGGCCTGTCGGACGACATGGCGAAGACAGTGAGCTATGCCGACCTCACCGAGATCGTCGTGCGCATCGCCACCACCCGGCGCTTCGCCCTCATTGAGGCGCTGGCCGAGGCCATTGCCGACGAGATCCTCGACCGGTTCGAGGGCGTGGACAGCATCATCGTGCGCGTCGACAAGCCGAGCGCGCCGGTCCCGGCGGTGATTGACGGCGTCGCCATCTCGATCCTGCGCAGCCGCACGGGACTCGCGCGATGACGGCCGCCTATCTCGGTCTCGGCAGCAATATCGGCGACAAGGCCGCGACGATCGCCGAGGCGATCCGGCGGCTGGAAGCCAGCCCAGGCATCCGCGTCATGGCCCGTTCCAGCGACTACCGCACGCCTCCCTGGGGCGATACGGACCAGGACTGGTTCCTCAACGCCGCGGTCGCCGTCGAGACCGACCTGACGCCGCACGACCTGCTGGAGACGGGCCTCGCCATCGAGACCGCCATGGGCCGGGTGCGCGAGCGGCGCTGGGGGCCGCGCGTCATCGACATCGATGTGCTGTCCTATGAAGGGGCGGCGATCTCCGACGAGCGTCTTGTCCTGCCGCATCGTTTCGTGCGCGAGCGCGCCTTCGTCCTCGTTCCCCTCGCCGAGATCGCGCCGGACTTGGTGATCGGCCCCGAAACCGTGAGCCAAGCCCTGTCGAAACTCGACACCGCCGGCATCGTGCGGGACCCAAAGCCCGTCGCTTAGGGTCGAAGCTCCACCGGCGTGCCCACATCCACCCGTGCATAGATGGCTGCCATCTCGTCATTGGCCACGCCGACGCAGCCGCTGGTCCAGTCCGTGAGCCGGTGCAGCCGGCCGAGCCAGGAGAAGCCGTTCATGATCCCGTGGATCATGATGTCGCCACCCGGCTCGTAGCCGCCGTCATGGGCAGCCCGCGTATCGGCCTCGTTCGGATAGGACACTTTCAGGGAGAGATGGGCGACGCTGAGCGGGTTGCGATAGGCGATGGAATAGAGCCCCTCCGGCGTGCGCCCGTCACCTTCCCTCTGCTTGTGGCCGATGGGGGAGAAGCCAAGGGAGACGGGATAGGTCGCGAGCACACGCCCTTCTCGAAACAGGGTCAGTCGACGGGCGGATTTCTCCACGAGGACGCGGTCGGCGCGCTCGGTCTCGGCGACGAGATCCGGAGCGACACGGCCGATCTGCGCGCGATCGACTGCGACGATGCTCACCGCGACGACGGCGACGAGAGCCCCGACCGCAAGACCGATCCGCATTCGTCCCATCGCCGCCCTCCCCCGTTTATCCGGGAGGCTCATACCAAACCCCGCCGATCGTGACGACCGGCAAGGCCCTGTCTCAGGGCGCTGCCGGCTCGAGGAGCTTGTTGCCTTCGTCTTCCAGCAACGGAACGTCGTATTCGCGCAGGACCTTCTCGATATCGGCGCGGCGTTTGCGCAGGATCGTATTGAGGCTACGCTTCCAGTCGTTCTCCTCCATCCGCACGCCCATGGCGATACGGAAGGTCAGAGCGGGACGATCCGGCTCTTGGAGGAGTGGCACGACCTTCATGGCGACGCCGCTCTGCTTGGCGAGCCAGCCGGCGGCCGGCCCCCACAGGATTGCCGCGTCGATCCTCTTCTCGGCAAGATCGCCGATGACCTCGGCGGAGACCGTCTGGTACTTGCGCGAGGGATCGAGCTGGTAGGGTGCGTAAGCCTTCATCGACGCGATGAGGCCGACCTCGCCCATCCGGTTCACGGGCGGGGTGCCGCCGATGACGCCGATGGCCTTGCCCTTGAGCTTCGGGTCGTCGAGCTTGGTCACACCCTCAAACTCACCGCTGCGGGTGACCAGGGCGTAACTCGAGCGATAATAAGGGTTGGTGTGCTGGACGAGTTCTCCACCGGCGGCCGAACCGATGATCAGGTCGCACAGGCCGGTCCCCAGCGTATTGCGGACGAATCCGGGCCCTTGCGTCAGCCAGTAATAGCGGAGCTTGACCTTCAGTTCGTCGGCGAGGATCGCCGCGATCTTGTTCTCGAACCCGTCCTCCTTACGCTGGGAGAACGGCATATTGCCGGGGTCTCCGCAGACGCGCAGGACGTCGGTCGTGACGAGATCGGGAAGCGACTGAGCCGAAGCGGGGTACGCCCCTGCCGAAATCAGCAGGAGCGCGCAAACCGTCGTGGTCAGGGAGCCAAAGCGAGCCATCAGCCGCCCAGGCACTCCTTCTCGGCCTTCTTGGCCGATTCCGGCTTGTCTTCCTTGTCGCCTGGACGCACGCGCGGCATGGCGCCGGAGGCACGGGCCTTCAGGTAGACGTAGAGGTCGTCAGCGTAGCACATCACGTTCTTGTTATCGCCGAAGGCAGGCATCACGTTGGTGCCGCTCGAGCTGATGTCCTGCTTGCCGCCAGCGATGATGCCGACGAACTCCTCGTAGGACAGGCGCTTGAGCGAATCCTTGAGGGCGGGCGCGTAGGTCGAGCCCATGGCGTCGGGGCCGTGACACACGTGGCACTCGGCATGATAGCGGCGGTAGCCGGAATAGGCATACCAGTCGAACTTCTTGCCATCGTTGGTGATGTGATAGGTCGGGGCGCCGTCACCATCCGTGTACTTGCCGTCTTCGACCTTTACGGCCTGATACTTGTCGATCAGCTTTGCATCCTTCTCAGACGAATTGGGATCGAGCTGATTGGCCACGGCAGGATCGGCGGCGGGCTTGGCATCCTGGGCCTGAACGGCGCCGGCGGAGGCGAATGCGAAAACGAGGGCGGCCACGAGCGGACGGATGGCGGCTTTGCTTTGGTACTGCAACGACGTTTCTCCCAGGAGCAACCGTCGACCCGTTCGGCCGACGTTCAAAGTGTTCTTAATAACGATCTAATCATAAAGGTGCCGGCGCGGAAACCCGCGCCGGCACCCTATCGTCTCAGACTTCGTGCGACCGATTAGTTCGGGAGCGCGAAGACGGTCAGCTGACCACCGAGGTTGGTGTAGTTCGAGAGAGCGGCATAGCCACCCACCGCGCCGAGACCGGCATTCGGGTCGGTCAGGCCGGCCGCGAGGCCGATGCCAGCCCAGCCACCGACACCCGACAGGATGCCGACGAACTGCTTGCCCTTGTGCTGGTAGGTCATCACGTTGCCGATGATGCCCGACGGGGTCTTGAACTTGTAGAGTTCCTTACCGGTCTTCGAGTCGACGGCCTTCAGGTAGCCTTCGAGGGTGCCGTAGAACACCACGTCACCGGCGGTGGCGAGAGCACCGGACCACACCGAGAACTGCTCCTGGTTCGACCACTTGATCTTACCAGCGACGCCGTCCCAGGCGATGAAGTTACCCATGCCGCCGTGGCTGTTGGGGGCCGGGTACATGGCCAGGGTCGCACCGACATAGGGTTGACCGGGGGTGTAGGACACCCGGAACGGCTCGTAGTCCATGCAGACGTGGTTGGTGGGCACGTAGAACAAGTTGGTCTTCGGCGAGAACGCAGCAGGCTGCTGATCCTTGGTGCCGAGGGCCGCGGGGCAGATACCCTTGGAGTTGGTATCTTCACCGTTCTGCTCGGTGGAGTACTTGGCCTGGACGAGCGGACGACCGTAGGTCTTCGAACCCTTGTCCATGTCGACCTTGGAGGCCCAGTTCACCACCGGATCGAACTTCTCGGCGACCAGGAGCTCGCCAGTGGCGCGATCGAGGGTGTAGCCGAAGCCGTTACGATCGAAGTGGGTGAGGAGCGGACGATCCTTGCCGTCAACCTTCTGATCCGTGAGGATCATCTCGTTGATGCCGTCGTAGTCCCACTCGTCGTGCGGGGTCATCTGGTAGACCCACTTGGCCGCACCCGTGTCGGGGTTACGTGCCCAGATGGTCATCGACCACTTGTTGTCGCCCGGACGCTGCTTGGGGTTCCAGGTCGAGGGGTTGCCCGAGCCGTAATACATCAGGTCGAGCTTGGGATCGTAGGAGAACCAGCCCCAGGTGCAGCCGCCGCCCGTCTTCCACTGATCGCCTTCCCAGGTCTTCAGCGAGGAATCCTTGCCGACCGGCTTGCCGAGAGACGTCGTCTTCTCCGGGTCCATGATCATGTCGGCATCGGGGCCCTGGGAGTAGCCGCGCCACACCTTCTTGCCCGACTTGGAATCGTAGGCGGTGACGTGGCAGTTCACGCCGAACTCGCCGCCGGAGATGCCGACGATGATCTTGTCCTTCACGGGAAGAACGGTGGCGGTGTTGGTCTCGCCCTTCTTGGGGTCGCCGTTGACGACGGACCAGTTCACCTTGCCGGACTTGGCGTCGAGCGAGACGACGGTGGTGTCGGCCTGGTGCAGGATGATGGCGCCGTCGGCATAGGCCAGACCACGGTTGACCGTGTCACAGCACATCACCGGGATGACCGACGGGTCCTGCTTGGGCTCGTACTTCCAAACGATCACGCCGTCCTTGTCGAGGTCGAGGGCGTAGACGATGTTCGGGAAGGGGGTGTGGACGTACATCATGTTGCCGATGACGAGAGGCGAACCCTCGTGACCGCGCAGGACGCCCGTCGAGAACGTCCAGGCCACCTGCAGCTGCTTCACGTTGCTGGCGTTGATCTGGTCGAGCTTCGAATAGCGCGTGTTGGCGTAATCGACCGTCTGCAGAACCTGCTGGGCCGGATCGGCCGAGCGCTTCAGGACGTCGTCATTGGCGAAGGCGGGGGCCGAAGCCACCAGACCAGCGCCGAGTGCGAGAAGATGGACCGCTCTCATGCATTCCTCCGACAAGTCTTTGACACGCCTGGAGATCAGCAAAAACTGCCCCCATTTGTGCGACCTGTTATTTGCGACAGGGATAGTTCACTTCGATAGAGTCTCCTAAGCGGCTGTTTCCGCGAGATTTTCGCCTCAACCACCGCCTGCTCTCCCGGTCGCCGCTACCCCTTTGCGGCGCCCCTTCGAACCGAAGCTTGAATGAACTCTAAGAAAAATCGCGGCGGCGTCAACTCGATTGAGCAAGCTTGAGCTCAGGCTGCATCAAGACCTGGTGAACGAACGTCTTCATTAACCGTAATCTGAGCGGTCGCACCCTAAAATGTTGCATTGCAAAATCGATATCTTCCAAGACAAAAGCATTTAGAACACCCATACGCTTCTTATGCGTCACGCGCATGCAGGCGCCCTGGTATGCCAGTCCTCCCTCGGACCGGCAGGTAATGTTCGATAAAACGGTCGCTTCGTTCGATGCCCGAACAAATCAAAACTGCGCCGAGATGAATTATCATGCAGCTTCGCGTAATGGATCTTGCATCGACAGTTCACGCCGCGGGATCGGTTGGGCACCATTCGATCGAGCGCTGCGTTGTCTCGCCGCATGACTGCGTAGCCGTCCTTGAGGCGGGCCTAAGCGCTGAGCACATGTGCATAATGCCGCGTCGGCGATATCGTGCCGCTCTCCCGCGACCGGGAACGAGCTTTCAGGCGGCGATGACACCCGGAAAGCGATTCGCGAGATCCTCCCGCATCGCCTCTGCCCAGGCCCGGTCGCGCTCGCTTCGGGGCCGGTCGAGGGCGACTGCGGCGAGCAGGCTCGCCGGGCGCGCCGAGACGAGCAGGAGCCGGTCCGCGATCTCGATGGCCTCGGCCACGTTATGCGTGACCATAAGCACGCTCATTCCCTCGCGCGCCACGGTCGCCACCACGATCTCCCGCAGGGACGCCGCGGCCCGGTCGTCCAGGGACACGAAGGGTTCGTCGAGCACCAGGATGCGGGGACGGAGGGCCAGGGCACGGGCGAGCGCGACGCGGCGTGCCATCCCGAGGGAGAGCTTCCCGGGATAGCGACCACGCCATGGTGTCAGCCCGAGGGACTCGAACAGGGCGTCGAGATCGCGCCCCCGCTCGGGCCGGGGCAGGCCAAGGCGGACATTCTGTTCGACGCTGCGCCAGGGGAGAAGGCGCGGCTCCTGGAAGACCATGGCGATGCCGGCCTCGCGCGGATCCGGGGTCACCGCGCCGTCATAGGCGTCGTCGAGCCCGAGCAGGATGCGCAGGGTCGTGGTCTTGCCGGCGCCCGAGGGGCCGATGAGACAGGCGATCTCCGACTGGCGAATGACGAAGGAGAGATCGCGCACCGCCTCCACCGGCTCCGGCCCGCCGGCTCCGTAGACCTTGCTGCGGATGGAGACGGAGAGCGCGTCCGCCCTCTCAGCGCCAGCGTCGGACATGAGCTTCGAGGCGCTGGAGGATGAGGATATCGATGGCGATCATCACGCTCATGAAGACGACGCTATAGCCGATGATGGCCGCCACGTTCAGGCTCTGGACGAAGTAGAAGTTGATGGCGAAGCCCACCCCGTTCGGACGCCCAAGCAGCTCGATCACCAGCACGATCTTCCAGGCGAGGGACAGACCGGAGCGGGCGGCGGCCACCACGAAGGGCTGCAGCTGGGGCACCAGGACATGGGCGATCCAGGTGCGGCGGTCGAAACGGTAGCTCCGCGCCATCTCCTCCAGCCCCGGATCGAGGCCGCGCGCGCCCTCGCGCACGATCACCGCCACGTTGGGCAGCTTGTTGAGCACCACCGCCAGCACCGCCGCGCCCTCGTTGAGGCCGACCCAGATGTAGGCCAGCACCGTGATCACCAGGGCGGGCGTGTTGAGGAGGATGAGGAGCGGCGTGTCGAGGACGAGGTTGAGCGCCTTCCAGCGGCCAAGCGCGATGCCGAGCAACACCCCGAGTCCCATGGCGAAGAAGAACGATATGCCCACCCGCGTCAGGGTGATACCGACGTTGCGCCACAGGTCGCCAGTGGCGGATTCCTTCACGATGAAATCGAGGATGGCCAGGGGCGCGGGCAGGAGCCGCGATTCCGCCAGCGTCGCCGCCACCTGCCAGGCCGCGAGCAGCACCAGCACGGAGACGAGCCGGGTCGCCAGTCCCCGAGTCGCCTCTCCCATGACGTTCGCGCCGGGCCGGGCCACGATTCAGCGTACCGCGGGGGAGGGCGTGACGCGGCTCAACCGTTTCCGGCCCCGTCGAAATACAGGCCGGCAGGCAGGGTCTTGCCCGCCCCTACCAGCCGCTCGCCGCCAAGCCTCGCCAGCACGCCGAACAGGCGCTCGCCGTCGGCGCGCTCGGTGGCGAGCGGCCGGCGGGGGATGCCGGCGAGGAAATCGCGCTTCAGCGCCTCGAAGGTCGGCTCGTCCTCGGCCGACATCAGCGGCCGCACCACGTCCCAGGTGGCGGGATCGTTGGCCAGCATCTCCTTGGCGGTGCGGGAGGCGCGGGCAAAGCCGGCGATGGCCTCCGCCTTGTCCGCCACGGTGGCGCCCTCGAACAGGTAGCCGATGAGGGCGATGGAGCCGGTGGCGCCGAACGCGCGCATGATGTCGTCCGACCCGATGAGGCGGGTGAAGCCCTTCGGCTCGAGGCGGGCGCAATAGGTCCAGTAGAGCAAGGCCGCGTCGAGCTCGCCCTGTTCGAGCTTGAGAGCGAGGAGCGGTGGCGCGCCGTAGGCGACCTGCGCCTGCGATTCGAGATCGATGCCGGCGGCGTCCTTGGCCTGGGCCTTGAGCAGGAGCCAGTTCTTATCCAGCGGTCCACCCGCCACCCCGAGCCGCTTGCCGACGAGGTCTTTGAGGCCGGCGATGGCGCTGCCCGCCGGCACCATCAGCGATCCCTCGGTGGTGGAATAGGGGATGAAACGCATCGCCCTGCCCTCGTTGCCGAGACGCCCGGCCCAGAGCAGATCGCCGATGATGGTATCGACCTGTCCGCCGAGGAAGGCGATGCGGGCGGCATCGTTGCCGGCGAGCTTGACCACGTCGAGGGTGAAGCCGTTGGCGGCATCGAGCCCGCGCGCCTTGATCACCGCCGCCTCCCAGGCCACGGTACCGAAGGGCAGGCTTCCGACACGGACGGCGGGACCGGCGGCGACGGCCGTCACCGACCCGGCCAGGGGCCACAGCGCAGCCGTCGCGAGCACTCCGCGCCGTGACAGCATGAACGTCGTCTCCCTGGAACCGGCCCGCATCCGGCCCCGGCAGTCGGGGCCGACGAACTATTATTCTTTCTTAATAGGGTCTCGCCCCCCCGGCGTCCACAGATCCGATCGGCCGTCCGAGGGGGCAGGGCCACCACGTCGCAGGCGACCGCGGCATTCGCGGACCCGGATCTTTGCCGCCGACCTTGCCCGGACACGCGGCGCGTCGCAGAGTCCCTCGACCACCACCCCGACATTCAAAGGACGTGCAGCCATGGCCGGATCGCGCGAAGACGTCATCGACGACGCCACCATCTCGGAGCGTCTGGCCGCTGAATTGCCGGCCTGGACCTACGAGGACGGCTGGATCCGGCGGACCTACAAGACGGCGGGCTGGAAGAGCACGCTCATGGTCATCAACACGGTGGGCCATCTCGCGGAAGCCGCCTGGCACCACCCGGACCTCACCGCCTCCTATGCCTGGGTCGAGGTGCGGCTGATGAACCACGCCGCCAAGGGCATCACCGACAAGGACTTCGCCCTGGCGAGGAAGATCGAGGAGGTGGTGGGCTGGCAGCCGGGCACCGAGGGCCAAGGGCTCGAAGGCACGCCCACCGACGCGCGCTTCGCCTACATCAAGTACGACAAATAGGGATCACTGCGGCTCCTTCACCCGGCGGCACTCGGTCTTGAGGTAGGCGGTCTTGCCGATCTCCTTGCCGAGGTCGGTGCGGGAGATGATCTCCTGCCAGCCGTTGGTGCAGCCGAGTTCGTTCGAGACGCGGACCTTGCGCACCTCGCTCGCCCTGTCGTCAGAGCAGGATTCGATCGGAATCGCGTTGGCGCAGACGAGCACGACGGCGATGAAGGTGTTCATGGGCGACTCCGATCCTGGCGCAGGGGCGCCCCTGCACGCCTCTACGTAGGGCGGGGAGAGGAGGTTTCGCGGGACGTGCGCTCTTGGAGACGATCCGAGAGTCGAGTCCGGCCGCGCCCGCCCCTCACCCCACCTCCACGAACCGCTCAGCCGAGTACGTCCCCCCCTCCACCGGGTTGGCGATCCAACGGGTGCGGCCGATGCGGAGATCGTGGCCGGCATGGAAATGGCCGGAGACCCAGAGGTCGGGGCGGCTCGCCTCGGGCAGGTCGTCGAGGGCGGTGGTGGCGTAGAAGGCTGGCACCCACCAGGGCACGCCGGGGGTGGTCCGGAACGCGTCGGCCGCCAGCGGGCTCGCCGGATGGTGGGTCACGACCACGGTGGGGCCGGGATGCGGCACGGCGAGGGCAGCGGTGAGTTCGGCCTTCTGCGCCAGATGCGCCGCCATGGCGTCGGCCGGCGACCAGACCGAGCCGTCGCCCTTGCGGATCGAGCCGCGGAACTCGCGTGAGCCCGTCACCGGGTCGGTCATCCGCGCGGCGGCGTAGGCGACGGGATCGGCCGGGCGGTCGGTAACTGTCTCGTCGAGCCAACGGCCGGCCAGCGACCAGTCACTCCAGAGCGTGGTGCCGACGAAGCGCACGCCGTCGAGGACAACGCTGTCCCCGTGGTTGAGGAGGTGGACCGGACCGCCCTCCCCTTCACCGTCGATCCGCGCCACC
This sequence comes from Methylobacterium sp. W2, assembly GCF_020662345.1. Classification (GTDB taxonomy): domain Bacteria; phylum Pseudomonadota; class Alphaproteobacteria; order Rhizobiales; family Beijerinckiaceae; genus Methylobacterium. Next base: position 113,547 of record NZ_VMOA01000014.1, read on the forward strand.
TCGGCCTTCAAGGCGGCGATCAGTTCGGGCGCGGTGCGCGAATCGCCGGTCGGCGCATAATGCTCGTGGTTGCCCGGCACGAGCACGATGGGCCGTCCCTGCGCGATCTCGCGGAGCGCCGCGAGTCCGGCCTCGGGCCGGCCCTCGTAGAGGTCGCCCGGACAGACCAGAACGTCGAACGGTTCGCCCGGCCGCGCGATCGTCTCCGGACGACGGCGCTCGAGATGCAGGTCGGAGATCGGGAACAGGCGCAAGGGAGACCTCATTGGGCTTGGGACATGGTCCGATCCGACGCGCCTGCGCTCCAAGAAGGAGAGCAGGGTCCGGGTGACGGCATCACGCCACGGGATGGGCCGCGCGCCACTCGGCGCGGGCGGCCTTGAGGATGTCCATCGCCGAATCGGCGTTGAGCACGGCGATGCCGGCGGCCACTACGAGATCGGGCCAGGGCGAGAGCGTCAGCGCCGTGACGAGGCCGGCGCCGATGATGGCGAGATTGGCATAGGCGTCGTTGCGGGCGGAGAGATAGGCCGCCCGCGTCAGGCTTCCTCCCCCGTCCCGATGGCGGGCCAGCATCACGGCGCAGGTGAGGTTCACGGCGAGCGCCCCAAGACCGGCGAGCGTCAGCGGCAGGGGAGCGGGAGGCGCCATGTCGGCCACCTTCTCCCAGGCCGCGTAGGCGGTGGCGAGAGCCGGCAGCAGCAGGATGCCGGCCAGGACCATGCCGAGGCGGGCGCGGTTGCGCAGGCTCCAGCCGATCCCGGCGAAGATCAGCAGGTTGAGGGCTGCGTCCTCCAGAAAATCCAGGCTGTCGGCGATGAGGGCGAGGGAGCCGATCGCCAGGGCCACCGCGATCTCGACGCCGAAATAGGCCAGGTTCAGCCCCGCCACGCGCAGGACGACCGGGCGCAGGGACGGCGGGACCACGGGGGCGGGCGAGGGAGCGTCGGTCATCGGCTCTCAAGAACGGGCTTTTCGCAATGTTGCGCCTCTTGGACCGGCGGTGAGGCGGCTGTCGAGGCAAGATTTTCATCGTTCTCGCGCTGGATTTGCCGAAGCGCCTGTGCGACGCGACACGTCAGACGCGGGATCATGCCCGCGACAACGACGTGAGGCGGGGGAGACCGACCGATGATGCCAGAGCTGCGCGTGCTGTATTTCGAGGATCTCGAAGTCGGCCTGTCCGAAACCTTGAACAAGGAGATCTCCTCCTCCGACGTGGTGGGCTTCGCCGAGATCACCGGCGACCGCAACCCGATCCACCTCTCCGAGCATTTCGCGGCGCGCACGCCCTTCGGCACCCGTATCGCCCACGGCCTCTACACCGCCGGCCTGATCTCGGCGGTGCTCGGCACCCGCCTGCCCGGCCCCGGCGCCATCTACATCAGCCAGACCCTGAACTTTCGCGCGCCGGTCCGCATCGGCGATACGGTCCAGGTCACCGTCGAAGTGGCCGAACTCGTTCCCGAGCGCCGCCGCGCCCGGCTCAAATGCACCTGCTCCGTCGCCGGCGAGGTCGTGCTCGACGGCGAGGCCCTGGTGAAGGTGCCCACCAGGGAGGAGGCGGACCCGCTCGCCATCCGCATGGGCGGACGTCCCGCAAGCGCGTAGCGCGCATCCCCCCTTCTCCCCGATTGCGGGGAGAAGGGGCTCTCGGGCCATGCGCATCATCCGCCAGGGCACAGGATGCGGCCACCGGTGACACCCATCCCCATCGACGACCCCGGCGATCCGCGCATCGCCGCCTATGCCGCCATGCGCGAGCGCGACCTCGTCGGGCGCGAGGGCCGGTTCATCGTCGAGGGGGAGGTGACTCTGCGGGTGCTGCTCTCGGGGGCCTCGCGCTTCGCGCCCGAATCGTTGCTGCTGAGCCATGAGCGGGTGGCGCCCCTCTCCGATGCGCTCGCCGCCCTGCGCGGTTCGGTGCCGGTCTATACGGCCTCGAAGGCGGTGATGAGCACCATCGCCGGCTTCCCGATCCACCGGGGCGTGATGGCGGTGGGGTTGCGCGGAGCGGAGGCGCCCCTCGCCCTTCCGCGACCTCCGGACCCCGCTCTCGTCGTAGGGCTCGTCGGGCTGACCAACCACGACAATGTCGGCGGCCTGTTCCGCAACGCCGCGGCCTTCGGGGCCGACGGGGTGCTCCTCGCCCCCGCCACCTGCGACCCACTCTACCGCAAGGCCATCCGGGTCTCGGCCGGCGCGGCGCTGATCGTGCCCTTCGCCCGCCTCGACGCGGAGGCGATGCTGGACTTTGCGCAAGCCAACGCCCTCGTTCCCCTTTCCTTCAGCCCGCGGGGAGACGACGTGCTCGCCGAGCTGCCGCCACTGCCCCGCACGCTCCTACTCCTCGGCACCGAGGGGCCGGGCCTGTCGCGCGGCCTGATGGCGCGGACCCGCACCGTGCGGATCCCCATGGCCCCCGGCTTCGATTCCCTGAACGTCGCCACCGCCGGGGCGCTGGCGCTCCACCACCTGGCCATGCGGAATCTTTCATGCGGGCACGCGACAATCCGTGGCAATTGTCCCGCCCCTGCAGCCGGTCGAGATTAGGTGGCAAGCTAGACCGGTACGGGTGGCATCCCCGACTCCGGGCTTTGAGCTTGGCACGGATGCCGATACGCCTGGCGCATGGGAGGTTTCCCATCGGAGGTCGTCGACGAGGGAGTTGATTGCGTTGCTTCAGTCACGGGATGGCCTGCGGACCCTGTCAGGACGCCGCGTCATCGTCGTCGGCGCCGGTCCAGGGGGATTGGCGACGGCGCTTCTCCTCGCCCGCGCCGGCGTTCACGTCACCCTGGTCGAGAAGGACCCGGCCGTGGGAGGCCGAACGAAGACCGTGGAGGCCCCTGGCGGCTACCGGTTCGACATCGGCCCGACCTTCTTCCTCTATCCACAGATTCTCGCGGACATCTTCGAGACCTGCGGCGAGCGGCTCGAGGATCACGTCAAGCTCGAACGGCTCGATCCGCAATACCACCTCGTCTTCGAGGCGGGCGGCGAGATCCGCGCCACCAACGACATGGAACGGCTGGAGGCCGAGGTCGCCCGCATCGCCCCGGACGACGCCAAGAACGTCCGAAAATTCTTCGCCGACAACCGGGTGAAGCTGAAGTTCTTCAAGCCGGTGCTGGAACAGGCCTTCCACACCCTGCGCAGCATGGCCTCCCCGGCCATGATCGCCGCCCTGCCCCATCTCCATCCCGGCCGCAGCGTCGACAAGGACCTGCAGCGCTACTTCAAGGACCCGCGCGTCCGCCTCGCCTTCGCGTTCCAGACCAAGTACCTCGGCATGTCGCCATTCCGCTGCCCGAGCCTATTCACCATCCTGTCGTTCCTCGAATACGAGCACGGGGTCTACCATCCGGTCGGAGGCTGCGGCGCGGTGTCGGAGGCGATGGCAGGCCTCGCCCGCCGCATGGGCGTCGACATTCGCCTCGGTACCTCGGTGGACAGGGTGCTCTTCGAAGGCAAGAAAGCGATTGGCGTGGTCTGCGGAGCCGAGACGCTGAAGGCCGACGCGGTGGTCATCAACGGCGATTTCGCCAAGGTGATCAAGGATCTGGTACCTCAGACGCACCGCCCGCGCTGGCGCGACGCCAAGATCGACAAGGCCCGCCTCTCCTGCTCGACCTTCATGATGTATCTCGGGATCGAGGGACAAGTGCCGGCGGCCCTCGGCCACCATACCATCTTCCTGTCGGAGGAGTACGCCCGCAACATCCGCGAGATCACCGAGGGCACCCTGCCGATGCAGCCCTCGCTCTACGTCCAGCATGCGGGCTACACCGACGGCGGCATGGCGCCGGCCGGCCATACCAGCCTCTACGTCCTCGTTCCGGTGCCGAACCTGAAGGCAGGAATCGACTGGCCAGCCACCCGCGAGAGCTACCGCCGCCTCGTCCTCGACCGGCTGAAGCTGCTGGGCCTGACCGATATCGAGGAGCGCATCCGCTACGAGCGCATCGTCGACCCGTCGCAATGGCGGGACGATTTCTTCGTGCATGAGGGCGCTACCTTCAACCTCGCCCACGACCTGATGCAGATGCTGTATTTCCGCCCCCACAACCGCTTCGGGCCGGGCCTCTACCTCGTCGGCGGCGGTACCCATCCGGGTTCGGGCCTGCCGGTGATCTACGAGGGGGCCCGCATCACCGCCCGCCTCCTCATCGAAGAACTCTCCGCCGGGCGCGTGGGCGCGGAGGCCGCCGGCATCCCCACCACCTCGCCGCTTGCCACCTCGGGCGAGACCTCGTGAGGGGCGTATTCGCGATGGCCCTCACCGCCGCCCTGGCCTGCGGCGGCGCGCGGGCGGCCACTTTGGAGGTGCAGGTGGAGGGGATCGAGCCCGGCGCCGGCACGGTTTATGTCGCCCTGTGCCAGGGCGGCCTGTCGGAGGCCGAATGCCGCAACGGGCAGGACGTCCCGGCGGACGGCCGGACCCGGCGGGTGGTCCTCACCGGGATCGAGCCCGGCACCTACGCGGTCGCCGCCTACCAGGATCTCAACGGCAACCGCCGCCTCGACCGTACCGGCCTCGGCCTGCCGCTCGAACCCTATGGATTCTCCGGCGAGATGGGCCGTGCCCGGCCGGATTTCAGCCGCGCACGTTTCACCCTGCGCGAGCCCGGGATCGCGGTGCGGGTGCGCCTCGTCCGCGCCCTGCCCCCCCGCTGACCCGCCGCTCATGAATCCGGGACAGGAGCCCCTGGTCGTAGTCCAGGGTGCCACCCTCGCCTATCGTGGGAATCTCGTTCTGCGCGGCGTCGATTGCCGGATCGAGGCGGGCGAGACCCTGGCGCTGCTCGGCCCCAACGGCGCCGGCAAGAGCTCTCTCATGCGCCTCGTGGCCGGACGCTTGCCTCCTGAGAGCGGCACCGTGCGGATCGCCGGGGCCGACCCGTTCCGCGAACGCGAGGCGCGGCGCGTCATCGGCTGGGTGCCCCAGGAGATCGCCCTCTATCCCCGCCTCACCGTGGCCGAGAATCTTTCGGTCTTCGCCCAACTCTCGGGGATCGGCCGGCGCGAGCGCAAGGCGGCGGTCCAGTCCGCCCTGGAGCTCGCCGATCTCGGCGAGGTGGCGCGACGTCCGGTGGGCCACCTGTCCGGCGGCTACCAGCGTCGGGCCAACATCGCCGCGAGCCTGATGGCGCGGCCGAGCCTCGTCCTCCTCGACGAGCCGACCCAGGGGGTGGACCTGCACGCCCGCGCGGCGATCCATGCGGTGCTCGCGCGCCTCCGTGCGCAAGGGGCTGCCATCCTCATCGCCACCCACGATTTCGCCGAGGCCGAACGCCTCGCCGACCGGATCGCCATCCTGGCGGACGGAAGACTCGTCCACGAGGGCCGCCTCGCGCTCCTGCTGGAGCGCATCCGCGCGGAGGTGCCCGAGCACGAAGTGGCACTGGCGAGCCCCGCCGATCCCGCCGCCGAGGCGGCCCTGCGCCGGGTGGGGTTCGCTCCCGTCGATACCGGCCTGACCTGGCGGGCCAGCCACCGGGCCGGGCTCGACGGGACCGCCCTCCTCGGCACCTTGCGGGCGGAGGGCGTGCCGGTGGCCGAGATCCGCATTCGTGCGCCGGGTCTGGAGGCGGTCTATCGCGAGGCTTTGGACCGCGCCGAACCGAACCGGCCCATCTCCCTACGCCGGACGGGAAGTCACGCATGATCGCCGCCGCCTTCCGGGTGATGCTGATCAGCCTGCGGCGGGACCGGGCCGCCCTGGTCATGGCCTTCGTCCTGCCGACCGTGATCTTCATGATCTTCGCCGCGATCTTCTCGGGCGCCATCGGCGACCGCATCCGCATCCATCTCGGCCTCGTCGACCTCGCCGGCACGGCGACCACCGGCCGGCTGATGACGGCCCTCGAAGCCGACACCTCCCTGCGGATCGAGCGGCTGAGGGCCACGACCCTCGCCGAGGCGATGAGCGCGGTACGGCGCGGGGAGGTCGACGCCGCCCTGGTCCTGCGCGGCGACCTCGACGCGCCGGCGACGGGAGCCCCGCCGGAGGCCGCCCAGCCGGTGGTGCTGATCGAGAACCCCGCCAGGGCACTCGCCACGCCGATCGCGCTCGGCCAGTTGCAGCGCGTCCTCAACGAGTCGCTGCCCGACGTGGTCCTCGCCCGGATCGTCGCCGACGTGGAGCGATCCGGCAAGATCGGACCGGACGAGCGCGCCTTCCTCAATCAGGCCTTCGCCGAGCAGCGCGCCCGCAAGGAGCCGTTCTCCTTCGCCTCCCTGGTGGAGCGCCGGAGCACGGCCTCGGGCCGCACCAACGAGCGGGTGAGCTACTATGCCGGCGCCATCACCGCCGTGTTCCTGCTGTTCGCCGCCATGCAGGGGGCGATGTCCCTGGTGGAGGAACGGCAATCGGGCCTCGCCGACCGGCTCATGGCCGGGCCGGGGGGCTTGGCCGTGGTGGTGCTGGGCAAGTTCCTGTTCCTGGTGATCCAGGGGATGGTCCAGGCGGGCCTGATCTTCGCCGCCGCCGCCCTGGTCTACGGGGTCGAGATCGGCCCGCACTGGCCGGCCTGGATCGTCACCTCGCTTCTGGTCTCGGCCATGGCGGCGGGTCTGGCCCTCGCCGCCTGCGCGGCGGCCAACACTCGCCAGCAGGCGCATCTCGCCTCCACCTTCGGGGTGCTTCTGCTCTCGGCGGTGGGCGGCAGCATGGTCCCGCGCTTCCTGATGCCCCCCTGGCTGCAGCAGGCCGGTTGGCTCACCCCCAACGCCTGGGCCATCGAAGCCTACCAGACGGCCCTAGGCGAAGGCTGGTCGGCAGCCATGCCGGCCTGGGG